>NZ_JAENRR010000009.1 GCF_016612505.1 Carboxylicivirga marina | reverse complement strand
TTAATCGCGCAAGCCCTATGAAAGTTTATTTATGGGGCTTGCCGATTTTTCCAAATATTTACGTGCGGATACTAGGTTCTCATTTTTTTTGCAAAACTAAATGATAAAAACCTTTAACAAACACTATAAAAAGGTTGTCTTTTACCATACGAAATAGGCGAACAAACCAACCCTTTGGGGTTACAAAAAGGAGTGTAAACAATCATATTTAAAAAGAATACCCTCATTCTTATCTCCTTAGTCAAACAGCAACAAAGAAGCGCTTACTAAATAAATAGCAAGCGCTTCTTTTAATAACTATAAAGTATTTTTATTGTTTCCTACTCAGCTTCCGAAGCTTTATCTTCTTCTGTTTCCACTACTTCTTCTTCCTGCTTAAGTTGTATTATTTCATCCGTATCAATAGCAGCTTCAACATCCAGCACCATCACAAACTCCTCATGGCGATAAACAACACCTGACACATAATCAGAGTTGTAACCCTTCCCTACCTCTGGAACTGGTTGAATTTCCGTTTCAGCAATTTCGATAACGTCAACCACTTTATCAGACATGGCACCGATGATTTGATCCTCGTCAGAAAGTGTTAAATTTAACACCATTATTACAAATCGTTCCTGTTCCTCATAATTGGCCAGATCAAATTTTTGTCGCATGTTAATAACGGGAATAACATTGCCACGAAAGTTAACCACCCCTTCAACAGCATCTGGTGCTTTGGGTAAATTCGTAACAGAATGGTCCTCTGAAGTTTCGATTATTTCCAATACTTTATCTACGCCTATGGCAAATAATTCACCTTTTAGGCGAAATGTCAAATACGATTTAAGCTGCTTATCCTTCATATATTCTATTTTTTGTCTGTTATTAATTGAAACTTTCAAATCCACTGTAGTCTTCATCAATGTCTATCTGCATTCCCTTGGACGGACTTTGCACTACACTTGCTTTGTTTTTAAGCTTCTGTAAATCTGAATAATTACTAAACTGTTTTGAACTTTTGGTTGCTTTCATCTCATTGCTCAGTTGAAAATAACTTGTAATTTCCTCCAGCTCATTGGCCTGCATGGACATTTCTTCTGAGCTGTTGGCCATTTCTTCAGCAGCAGCCGCATTTTGCTGAGTCACCGAGCCTAATTGCTGAACGGCATTATTCACCTGGCTGGCGCCTGTATCTTGCTCCTGACTGGCCGTTGCTATTTCATTGACCAAATCAGAAGTATTTTGAACATCAGGCACTATTTGCTTTAGCATACTTGTTGATTGTTCGGTCAGCTTCATTCCGTTTTCGGCCAATTCGACAATATCATTGGCTGCTTTCTGACTGCGTTCAGCTAATTTGCGAACTTCGGCTGCTACTACTGCAAAACCACGACCTTCATCACCAGCACGAGCTGCTTCTACAGCCGCATTAATTGCTAATAAATCAGTCTTCTCGGCAATTTCCACCACTACATTTATTTTCGAATAAATATTTTGAACCGCCTTCATGCTTTCTTCCGATGCTTGAGATACTTTAGCCATTTCCAGGGCTGCCTTTTGCGACATCTCACGTGTTTTAATCGCATTTTCAGTATTCTGTTGTATATTGGCTGCCATCTCTTCCATCGATGAGCTTACCTCTTCAGTAGAGGCCGCCTGCTCATTAGCACCTGAAGATATTTGCTGAGAGCTATTGCTTTGTTGCTGACTGGCAGCATTAATTACCGATGCATTATCTCTAATACGACTAACAATGGATTGTAAATTCTCAATCATCGTCATTAATGACTTCATCGCTCCAATACGATTTCGCTCTACCTTTATTGATAAGTTACCTTTTGCTATCTCACCAGCGATGTGTTCTACCTCCACTGGCTCACCACCCAACTGACTTGTGATGCTTTTAATAATGGTATAAGCAATCACCATTGCCAAAATAACTGCAATGATTAATATAATAATGGTTTGGAGCAACGTACTCTCGTAAAGTCGCTCAGAATCATCCATTATTTCAGATGAAATCTCCAGCTGGATGTCAATCAATTCACCTATCTTTTCGGTATATGGGTCAATGCTTTGGTATAATTCTTCACGAATTAAGACCTCTAAAGCCAATTGGTTTTCTTCACTCTTTCCACCTTCAATAATACTTAGTAGTTTCTGGTAAGTGGCTTTTGAAGTGCTTCTCAATCGAATGGCTTCATTCATTAATACCTCTTCCTGCCCTTCGATAAAGGTCTGCTCATAAGCACTCCAGTTTTCACTAACTATTTTTGCTGCCTCATCCAGTTGTGCGTTGGCCTCTCGCCACGAAATAAGATTGTGATAAGTTTTATGCGAAATATCAACAACGTTAACAGCGTAGGCATCTGATACCCGCTTTAACTGCTGCAAAGGCACCACGCGATCGGCATACATGGTTTCAACACCAGCTTCTATTTTTCTTAAATCATTGATTCCCTTTATTCCAATAAATAAGGTTATCACTAATATGGTTGCCGATAATAAAATCAGCTTTGTTCGGATGGTGTAGTTTTTCATTTTATTTGAATTATAAAATCTGGTTAAAGTTATAGGACATCATCCTGACAATAAAGACCATATCATACTGAAACAACATATTAAGAACCGTTTTAATATAAGTAAAACCCTATCTCATCCACCCTGACAAAGTACTATTGAATACTGGCCTTAATTCATGCTATTAAACATTTTCTTACAAGCTGACGTGATTCAAAAACAGTTCATAACTACCAAGGCTATGAACTGTTTCTCTGAATTTATTAAAGGGGAAAATTATATATTCTGGTAATCTTTTAATGAGCTGTCCATTTGGCTCATGTCAAACTCAACACCCTGCTGGGCGATGTTCCCTAAATTAGGCTGTGCAATAAAGTCAGCTTTCTTAACACCATTACTTCGCCTACGGGTAGTATGTCCTAACTTAAAGAAGCTGGTTATTTCTTCCAGTTCATTAGCCTGCGACGATAACTCTTCTGAACTACTGGCCATTTCTTCTGAATTAGAGGCATTTTGCTGAGTGACATGGCTCAACTGCTGAATGGCACTATTCACCTGATTTACGCCCGTTTCCTGCTCCTGGCTTCCGGTAGCAATTTCATCGACTAACTGCGATGTTTCAATAATATTAGGTACTATTGCCTTTAACATGGCCGTACTTTTCTCACTTAACTGAGCACCTCTTTCGGCCAGGCTAACAATGGAGTTAGCAGCCTCCTGGCTTCGTTCCGCCAACTTGCGTACTTCGGCAGCCACCACTGCAAAACCACGTCCTTCATCACCGGCACGCGCCGCTTCTACAGCTGCATTAATGGCCAACAAGTCAGTTTTTTCGGCAATTTGCACCACCACATTAATTTTGTCGTTAATATCATTTACTGCTTGCATGCTTTCTTCTGATGCAGCAGCCACTTCTTCAACATCTTTAGATGCTTTACCTGATAGCTCTCTTGTTTTAAGTGCATTGACTGTATTTTGCTGAATATTCGCCGCCATCTCTTCCATAGATGAACTCACCTCTTCGGCCGATGCTGCCTGCTCGCTTACTCCTGATGATATTTGCTGAGCCCCACCACTTAATTGCTGACTGGCACTGTTAATATTATCAGCCCCTGTCGTCACACTCACCATCACACTTTTTAAGCGATCAACCATCTCAAGCATTTTTCGAATAACACCCTGTCGGTTGTTCACATCGTTTGTGTTAATGGTTAAATCGCCATTTCCCATTCGGTTGGCAATCTCTTCCAGTTCTGATGGTTCACCACCAAGTGAACTAGTAATCGAACGTGTAATGGCAATACTAATTATAATGGCCAATATAATGGCTACTCCAAGGAATATAAGTGATAAGGTGATTAAAAAATCCTGACTGGCATCGTACACTTCATCGGCTTCTGCGCTTTCATCAATTAGCTCCTGTCGTATTTGTAGCAAAGGCTCCCGCATTTGAATTATCAAACGATCAAACTGAGCGTCTAACTTTTTTACCTCTAAGTCCAACTGCTGTATCTCCTCTTCACCTTTGCCAGTTAAGTCGGTATTTAACAAAGGTAATAAGCCACTCTCCACCAGCGTTATCAATTGTTTTTTAGCCTCTTTTGATTCGGAAAACATACGCTTTTCAAGGTCTGTATCCAGAATATCTTGAATCGTTTGGTAATCTACACTCGCTTCAGAAACAATATTACTCCAGTCATTTTGTGCGGCAAGCAAATCACGGTTGATAATAGCGTCACCAATTATTTGATAAAACTGATAAGGCAAAGCCGAAGCTTCTGTTATGATGATGGCATCATCAGCCCTTTGGGCACCTTCATCCTGCACGGCACCAAGTGCATTTAGACGATTGATTTGAATAAGGCTCGAAACAACAAATACGGTTAACACAAGCCCAAAACTAACAAGTAGTTGCTGGCCCAATTTTAAATTTTTAATGTTCATAATTTTCTTGTTTGGATGTTAAAATGTGATAGAGGTCCTGATAAGCCCAAGTAAAGTATTGTTACTTCCACCTATCGCACCCGGGTGAATAATGTATTGTAATTCGGGCTGTAAAGCCACTTTCTCATTGATTTGCCTTCGGTAAAAACATTCAATAACATGCTCGTTATTGTATTGGAAGGCTTTATCGATGCCCACCAGTTTATTATTAATAGTCATGGATGCAATGGCAATACCGGCCACATCATCCTGCCGTTTACTAAATGGGGCATAATAATTAAGACCTGTAGCCCAAAAGAAAGGAAAAGCATTTCGATCATCGGGGGCATAGCCCACTTGTAAAAAAGACCCCAGACTACTGGCACTCGTTTGCTCCCCGGCATACAATAACTGATCGGCTATCAGGTACGCACCATAATTTCCTTTGTGCATTATGGTTTCATCAAGCACATCGGCAAAAGAGCTACTGTGGTAATAAGCACCCATACGGTAGGTACCTTCCAAACCATTAAAAAGGTTTATTGACTGACTCAATTCACTAATGAAAAAATAGCCGCTGTTGGTATGTAAAGCAAAGCGTATATTATATTCTTCTTCATCCAAACTAAGTGGATCGCCTTCGTAAATAGCTGTTTTAATATTCGTTTGTTCACTCACATCAAAAGCTGCTACGGCCCCAAAGCAAGACTTTGGAAAAATTGACACCATCACATTCATGGAGACAGAGGGCATAATACCAAATGAACTATTGATGTATTCGGCTGCATTATCGCTGGCCAAAAACTCAGAGTTTAAATCGTGTTTACCAATCGTAAGAGAAAAACGATTAAACGCTTGCTTATACCACAATTGATATAAATAGGTGTAATTACCATTATCAAGGCTGGAAAAGACCTGCAGGTCACCCACCATATTGGCAGATGGCGTTGCTCCATGAGTATTTTCCATTTGAAAATACAATTCACCTCCTTGCCACCAACCGGCGTCATCGGTGCTAAACGATGCTATTAAATCAATCAGGCCCATATAGGCATTACCAGATGTCAAAGTGGCATTGGGACTGTTAACAGCATCGAACACATATGAGGCTTCAAGTGTTAAAGGGCTTTCCTGCTGGCCATGCACTTTATATACGATACTGGATAAAAAGAGGACAACAAGCAGGTGTTTTGTCAGGCATTTGGCTAATTGCTTCATAATTTATGTGTTATGTTCCACTCGTAAATTGTGTTAAAAAATCACAATACAAACATAGGGTATCACAATCAACTACAACAGAGTACTTATTACTGTTTTTCAGCAACTTAACACCTAATTAACATAGATAAAACACTACAATCACCCCCCCCCTTTTTATACTATTAACGTCTACTATAGTACTACCATAAGACAGATATTTAGTATTATATATTTTAGGGAATGAGCTTCCTGAATGCCCATTTTGTTGAGGTGACTTGAAAAAGGAGTAAATCAGAACAATAACGTTTGTGTGTTATTTTGATTTTATCATTCCATATCAGTATTTCACGTACTTATTTTACTCTTTCGTGTAATAAGCTATAAAACTGACTTTTGTCAGATTACACTATCCAACTGAAAAATACCTTAGTACCATCTAATTTAAAACTAAAAAGAATGAGAAAATTAAACTTATGGTTGTACGACAACCACCTGACTGAAGACCCAAACGATTATTTTGGCAAAGTAAAGCCAAATGGAACCATTACTAACAGAGGCATTGCTCAGCAAATTCGTGAGGAAGGTTCTGAATTTGGCGAAGAAACCATTTACAACCTGTTGACCCTGGGCGATAAAATGAAAGCCAGGTTCCTGGCGGAAGGCTATACACTCAACACACCCTTGTGTTATGGTCATATTGGTGTTTCGGGTGTTTTTGAAGGTAGTTCGGCTAAATACGAAAATGGCAAGCACAAAATATCGGCCTCTTTCACACAAGGCTCAGAGTTGCGTAAAAATCTTGAAAACGTGACAATAGATGTATTGGGCGTAGCACCAACAGGTCCGGTCATTGGCCAAGTGCACGACAGCTTAAGTGGGAAAAACAATTCGACTATTACGCCGAATAATGTGATAAAAATCAGTGGCAACAAGATTAAAATTGATGGCGACTTACCCGAAGTAGGGCTCTTCCTTATTAATGCAGCAGATGGAACAAAAACAAAGGTGGAACAATTAATTGAGAATGAACCAAAGCAGGTAATAGCTATGGTGCCTAAACTTACGGCAGGTGAGTATGAACTGGAAATTGTTACCCAACACACCTCAGGTGGTAAGCTACTAAAAGAAACACGTGACACTAGATTTGAACACCTCCTTTTAGTGGAGTAATCATACCCAACACGAGTGATAACCATTAAACCGCCCGGTTGACTGCCGGTCAATCGGGCGGTTTCACACCTATCAACCGCTCAGTTGAACAATCGCACCCGAAACTATCTCGTATCCCTACCATTATTTTTCCTCTTTACTCTCTGTCAACTCTGTGCTTATACTATTATTACCTCGCCCACATGAGGGGTACGATAGAAATCGTACTCGCGCTGTAGCATGCTGTATTCATGTGGCAAGCCCACTGTCATAAATCGAGTAGGTAGAGGGATTACTCCCTCGCCCTCTCACATCACCATGCATACTCTCGTACACGGCGATTTCAGAATAGATTATAAGCACACTTGGTACAAAGGCTCGGTATAAATTCATGCCTGTAATGCTAAGCCCCCAATGCAAACACCGCTCCATATACGTTTTCACAGTTTTTCAATTGGAAATTTTCTGGCACACATCACAAAAATCATAAACCTGCTCCTTTTCTATCCGATTCAGTCCTTCCTTGATTGTGAGGCCTCTGATTTTTTTTATTTTATTTTCAGCTCGTTCCTTCAAGTACTATGACTTCTGCTGACTTCTCAAAACCTTTGGCTGATTGTCTCCGCTCAGTTTGTCGCATGTTACGACAGATTTTGAGATCTCTCGGGGTAAGATAACATACTTTCGTCACGTCCTACTTGATTTACTCTGAGTGGTTACGGTTGACTTTTGGGGCTTTCCCAATCCAATGCTCGGTTGCCCTCCACTTGTAAGCCTTATATCAAGTTTCTGTACGTTAGAACAATGACTTTGCTGATGGCTTCCTTCAGATTTGGGGTCACCCCCAACACCCTTGCCAATTGCTAGTTCTTCCTGTCAACTTGGCGAACTCAAGAACTTTCATCTTGATAGCACGTTACCATGCCCGACACACAAAAAAGAGCTTACCGTATTTAAACGATAAGCTCCTGATTCAATTATCTGATTGAAAAGATTTACATCTCTTCAAAACCGTTAAAACCAGCCTCTGATAAATTAGTTTGCTTCATAAAATCATGACCTGCAGCACCATTACCATTCGATCCATTTCCTGAAACAGGTGTTGCCGAAACCTTCTTACCCCTGCTGTTACCTATAAAGCGATTTGCCTTATTCATTGTACTACCAAGGTTAAAAAATGATGTCGCATCGTTCATATTTTCAGCTTCAAGAGCCATTTGCTTAGCCGATGTTGACATTTGATCAGCGGCAGCCGAATTCTTCTGTGTTACTGCATTAAGCTCCTGAATGGCACTATTAACTTGCTCAGCACCTGTACGCTGCTCAGCACTGGCCGAGGTAATCTCCTGCACCAGGCTGGAAGTTTCATTGATATCAGGCAATATGGCTTTTAATTTATTATTTGATTCGGCAGTCATTTTCATGCCATTTTCAGCCAGCTGTACAATGTCAGTGGCCGACTGCTGACTACGCTCGGCCAGTTTACGTACTTCGGCAGCTACCACTGCAAACCCACGTCCTTGATCGCCTGCTCGCGCAGCTTCAACAGCCGCATTAATAGCTAACAAGTCAGTTTTCTCGGCAATTTCAACCACCACATTTATTTTCGATGAAATGTCTTGCACAGCTTTCAGGCTATTTTCTGATGCCGCAGCCACTTCCTGCATGGCTGTTGATGATTTTAGGGACAGATTATTCGTTTTTAAAGCATTTTCCGAGTTCTGTTCAATGTTGGCAGCCATCTCTTCCATGGATGAAGACACCTCTTCAGCCGAGGCAGCTTGTTCATTTACACCGTTGGCAATGTTTTGAGAAGCCTGACTCAGGTCTGCACTTGCCACCGACACGCTGCTTGCACCATTTACCACTGAACCAATGATATCGCGTAAGCGACCAACCATGTTGTTTAAAGCACTGGCCAATGAACCAATCTCATCGGCCTGCTCAATATTGATCTGTCCGCTCAAATCACCATTGGCAATTGAGTTGGCAAATTCTACACCCTTCACCAAAGGTCTTCTTAAGCTATTGGTAATAAAGATACCAACGGTAAAGCTTAATATAACTGCAATAACTGAGAATAAAGTAATCATGGCATAAGCCGATGCCGCTTCGTCGTCCATCGTTTCAGCAGCTGCATCTGCCACCTTCTCGGTCATATCCATCACATTCAGGCCTTCCTCGGCTAATAAAGTGCGAAGCTCAATCTGACTCTGAATCGTAGATGCAAAATCATCAAAAGCCTTGTCGTAGTTGGCCAGTCCTTCAATGGCTTCGTCAACCGTCGCAATATCTTCCTGAGTATCCATTATTTTACGCGACTCTTCAAGCTGCTTTCTGCACTCCTCAACCCACTGCTGAACAACTGCTGCTTTCTGATTATCGAAATCGCCTGTTGCCTCATCGGTTGGATCGGCAATAAACTGCCAAGCCATTACCCTTACTTCGTTAAAGGCATCGTTAGCTTGCTGTAACTCTTCATAGTCGGTGAAGCTTTCGTCCATACTTTCTACAGAAGAACTTTCTTTAAACTGATTACGAATGGTTGTTAATACACGATCAATATCTGCCGTACTTTCATCAGCGTAACTGTCAATATCTTCAGCCAATCGTACCTGCTGCTGCTCTAAAGCCACATAATTATCAAAGGCCTGCTTATAATCATTGATGTTTTGCGATGTTTCTTTGGCATTATTGATGTTATCTCTTGAACTCATTAACTCTTCAGCATCTTTCAAGAAATCCTGACTCTCGGCCAAACCTTTATCATTGGCTTTCACAAAGTCATCATCACCATACACCATGTATTTATAGGCATCTAACTGCGCCTCAAGCATGTTTGTTTGTGTATCACTTAACGACGAGGCTAAGTCGGCCTGTACATTAACGTCAGATAAGCCGTTAAAGCTAATAAGGGCTACCAATATGGTAAAAGCAATAATCAGGATATAACTCCCCATCAGGCGAGTTCCTATTTTTAAATCGTTAAAATTCATTCCTTTAGTTATTATGTGTTGTTAGTATAATTCGTATAAAGTCTGAGTTCTTAGGCCATGTAGTTTCATCAACAAGCATTTAGCCTTCTAATTCAGCGGCTTCAATTTCTTCTTCAGCTTCTTCATCGGTTTTTAGCTGGATGATTTCATCACTGCTAATGGCCTTCTCAAAGTCCAATAATGTTATAAACTGGTTGTTGCGGTGCAATACACCGGTAATAAATTCTGAATTCAGACCTTTCCCAACCTCCGGTACTGCCTGAACCTCCTTTTCGTCAATTTCAATTACATCAACTACTTTATCAGCCATGGCACCCACTATTTGCTCTGTATTGTTAAGCATCAGTTTCAGCACCATAATAACAAACTTATCGGCGGCACCATATATGGGCATATCAAATTTCTGACGGGAATTGACAATTGGTATCACATTACCCCTGAAGTTAACCACACCTTCAACGGTTTCCGGTGCTTTGGGTAAATTGGTTACGGAGTGCTCTGCTCCTGTTTCAATTATCTCAAGAACCTTTTGTACACCAACAGCAAATAATTCGCCGTTTAGCATAAAGGTTAAGAAAGATGAACTTTTAGTTTCCATAAATTTTCAGAATATATTTATTAAGACTAATACGCCTGATTAGAGCAAGATGTTATATATATAAATAACCAATTCAATAACCCAATAGGGTTATCTATCACCCCGACATAAAGGGTCGATGCTAGTTGCTAACATCTCAATAATCAAATAATTAATGCGATTATTACTTCCGCCAATCAATCGCATTAAAAAAAGGCTCAATATGATTTTTATTGGGTAATGCTTTTACTATCATTCTAGGGTTTTCAAACCCCAACTTCATTTTTTGCTAGGAAGTGCTTGTCTTTTATATGTCCTCATGAATAACTAAGTAATTTCAAAGATGAAAAAACGCAAGCAAAAAAATCTTTAGCTACGCTTGCTTAAGCTCATAAAACTACGGTTGAATGACTGGAATCATTTATTAGACAATATTTTGCCCAACCTAACAACAACTCCCTACTGAAACAACTAAGAATAATCAATTCTTAGTTGTTCGATGTTTTATGGCTCGCCAGCCAAGGCCATAGGGTAATTCTTGGGCTTACCCAGTCTCATCCATACAGAACCTTTTTTTGATAAATAACTATAGGTTGATTAAGCTTCATTTATAAAGGACTGTTGTAGTTATTTGGTATGGTAGATTAATAAAACTAAAAATTAAATGCCCTATGGGTAACGCCCGATTATATATTCATTCACTTATCACAGGCTTAGCAATGCTCGTTGATACATCGCTTAACAAAATATTTAGAAATACCTTTTTGTAATGCCGCATTCACCACATCGTCAGACTGCAATGACCATTTAGCTCTGCATGAGCACAGGCATCGCCCATTCATTTGTTCTTATAACTAATAGACATAAGCATAAACACCCTTTATTATAACAACCCTTTAAGGTTATTGCAAACAACCCTTTAAAACTTGCAAATCAAACGCAAATACCCATAACTAATCATTTAAAGTACTCGTTTTACTAAATTATAAAACATTGATTTACTATTAATTACAAAACACCCATAAAAAATGGAAACAAAAAGCACATCATTCTTAACCTTTATGCTCGATGGCGAACTATTTGCCATTGGGGTACATAAAGTGCTTGAGATAATAGAAACAGGGGCCGATCATTCGGTTACCAACTTACCAAAGGCGCCCGATACCATCGAAGGCGTTGTTAACTTCCGTGGTAATGTTATTCCCATCGTCAATTCGCGATTAAAATTCGATATGGCAACTTATGGGTGCGATGATAAGTTTGTCATTATGGTATTGAAACTGATGCTTAACAATACAGAGCAGATTGTTGGTGCCATGGCTGATAAGGTGGTGGATGTGATCGAAATTGATGAAAAGGAGATTCAGCCAGTACCTGAGGTTGGGAAAGGGCTTAATTCTGATTTCATTACTGGTGTGTTGCACCGTAACAATCAATTTATCACCCTGCTTGACTTTGAAAAGGCTATTAGCAGCGATGAAATTATTCAGCTGAAAACTGAGGATGATACCATTGAAGTGGAGGAAACAGAAACAGCTGAAAACCTTTAGTCATGACAAGCAAAAACAGAGAAAGTATCAGGAGCTTAATGAAAATCCTATTGGCCATTATTATCATCGGCGGACTATCTAATCGGACCTTTGCTCAGGAAACGGCTAATCAAGCCAAAGGTCAATTCTATGGCGATGTCTTTTTTAATGCCAACCATAATTTTGATGCCGCCTATAGTTCGTTTCGTTTAAACCGATTGCATTTTGCCTACAAGTACCAATACAATCAGCATTTGTATTTTAATGGTATGGTTGAGTCGGCTCGCGAAAACTATGAACCCACAGGCGACTACAATAATATCACCAATCTTTTTGAGTTCTGCTTTGGCTTTCATTACGAGAAATTTGAAGGTAAAGCCGGATTAATCGGCACACAGCTCAACCAGCAACAGGAAGCCCTGTGGAAACACCGCTACATTGATAAGGTCTTTGCTGATAAGTATGGCTTTGCCCCTACCAACGACTATGGTGTGGTAATTAAATACAAACCTACAGAAGTTATTAGTTTTGATATGGCTATCACCAATGGTGAGGGGCATAAAAACGCCCAGGTCGATAGTGTATTCCGATACGCTGTGGGTGCCACACTAAACACCACTGCAGGTCTGGTAGTAAGAGCATACGCAGACTTTCTGAATCAGGGAGACGCCACACAAACCAATTTCATTGGTATATTGGGTTACCAGTCTGAGGCCTTTACGGCCGGTGTGGAATATAATCAGCAGCTAAACAGTGCCATGCAATCGGGTATTGACTTAGGTGGCTTATCGGCTTATGCCTCTTATAATATCAACGAGCGTTACCAGCTTTTTGGACGATACGATGTGATAAGCTACAACTATTCAGAAGGGGAACTACCCGATAGTGATGGCTCCTTAGCCATTATAGGCGGGCAGTATCAAATAACAAATCAGATTACCACTTCATTAAACTACAGGATGCAAGAGCTTATTGGCGACACCAGTAAAGCTTATTTGTATCTCAACTTAGCATTAGAATTTTAAACACTATAACTACATTTAAAATGAAATTAAAATTAAGGAATCAGTTAATATTGCCCAGTGCCATCGGACTGGTACTAATGGTCATTATTTCAACAGTTGTTTTTAGCAACCTAAATACCTTATTAAGTAATTCAGGTTGGGTTGAGCATACCTATAAAGTGATTGCTAATGCCGATGAGGTTATGGCGTATATGGTGGATCAGGAAACCGGTATGCGTGGTTTTGCAGTCTCGGGCGATGAAGAGTTTCTTGACCCCTACAAATCAGGCGGTACAAATTTCTCAACAGCCATTAAAGAATTACAGGAAACGGTTAATGATAATCCCACACAGGTGCAACGCTTGCGACAAATCGAGCAGCTGGCTGCCAGCTGGCGTAGTGATGTGGCTGAAAAGTACATTGATTTGCGCCGAAACATTAAAGATGGTGAAGATGAGCGTCAGCGCATGTTTGAACTGATTGAATCAGGTGTTGGTAAGCGTAACATGGATAACTTACGTGCTTTAGTGGCGCGTTCGTCGATGATTGCTCAGGCTAAGGATAAGATTATTCTGGACATGGTGAACATGGAGACGGGCTTACGCGGATTCATGTTAAACAGTAAAGAAGAATTCCTGGAGCCCTATAACGAAGGTAAAGCCATGATTGAGAACGACTTTATTGCCTTCAGCGCACCAGCTTCGGTCAAAAGTGCAGCCAGAAACTGGATAAATGATTATGCCGAGAGAGCCATCGCCATTAACCGTGAGGCCATGAAAACAGCCGAAATGTCGCAACTGTATGCAGAGTTTGCCAAGAAAGAAGGCAAAAAGTACATGGATGAAATTCGTAGCCTGATAAAGACCTTCTCTTCGGAGGAAGAGTCATTGCTTGTTGTACGTCGTGAAGCATCTGAAAGCACCGCCTCAACAACTAAGAACCTATTGATTTTTATCACTATTGCGGCTATCATCATCTCTATACTAATCGTATTATATGTATCGGGCAAAGTGCTGAAAGACATCGGTGGTGAACCGGATGAAGTAGCGCGTATCACTGAGCAGGTGTCCAATGGCGACCTGTCATTTGATTACAATCTGGATGCCGGTAGTTCGGGTATCTATAAAGCCATCATTAATATGTCAACTAAATTAAAAGACATTATTGGCAGTGTAGTAGAAGCATCGGAACAAATGGCCGCGTCGTCCAATACATTGAGAGAAAATTCGGTAGCTATTTCAAGTGGGGTAAGTGAGCAGGCAGCATCAGCAGAAGAAGTTTCGTCATCGATGGAAGAAATGGCGGCAAACATTCAGCAAAATACAGAGAATGCCAATAAGACCAGCCAGATGTCGAACAAGGCCTCTACGTCAATTGAGGAAGTGGCAGTGGCCTCAGAGGACAGCATGGCAGCTGTGAGAGACATTTATTCGAAAATTAACATTGTAGTAGAGATTGCCGAGAAAACAGACCTCTTAGCTATTAACGCAGCGGTAGAAGCCGCCCGTGCCGGTGATGAAGGCCGTGGATTTGCAGTGGTAGCAGCCGAAGTTCGTAAGCTAGCGGAACGAAGCCAGAATGCAGCAAGCGAAATTGTTGCCTTAGCAGAGAATGGTTTAAAATTAACAGAAGAGTCGACCAGTAAGCTTAAGGCTATTGTACCTGATATTCAGCAAACATCACAGCTGGTAAATGAAATTGCTTCGGCCAGCATGGAGCAGGAAACAGGTGCCAACCAGGTAAACTCTGCCATACAGGAGCTAAACAATGTGACACAACAAAATGCCTCCTCGTCTGAAGAAATGTCGAGCAGCTCTGAAGAATTAGCCTCACTAGCTAATGATTTAAAGGATGTAACCAGCTTCTTTAAGATTGAAAAGCACGGTCAGATAAGAAGAAATACTTTAAGAAAACCGACAGCCATTCAAAAACCAGCAAGTTTTAAGCATTCAAATGGCAATGGACATTCAAATGGTTCTTTAATTGATTTGGGAAATGTTAATGAATCACTAGAGGATTACGAGAATATTTAAGGATAGCACTTCCGATTTCATAGTTTAAATGCTCAATAGTATCATGCTATTGGGCATTTTTTTTTAAATGCATAGGCCTTGCCGAAAGTTCAGAGCTTTTGGCTCAATAAGATATTTAGTGGGTAATTCTCTTACTATCATTCTGGGGTTTTCAACCCCAAACCCCGACTTCATTTTTTCAAAGATGAAAAAACGCAAGCAAAAAAATCATTGGCTACGCCTGCTTAGGCTCATAAAACTGCGGTTGAATGACTGGAATCGTTTAAACTCACTTCGCTCGAACAGAAAACGATTCTTAAACGTCATATACAACCTTGTTTTATGGCTCACCAGCCAAGGCCATAGGGTAACTCTTGGGCTTACCCACTCTAATCCATACAGAACCGAGCTTTTGTATACTTATAATTATTAATGCGAAGCAGTTCTTATGGAATCTTATTGGTTAATATTCGCACTACCCTTCAATCAATACCAACTCTTCTTTTATCGCCTTCATCACCAGTTGTGCTGTATTGCGAGAATTGGTCTTTTTTATCAAGGTATTTCTATATTTCTCAATGGTTTTAATGCTTAAGCACATCTGATCGGCTATCTCTTTATTCGTATACCCCTTACAAATCATTTCCAAAGTTGATAATTCATTATCGGTCAACTCATAGCTATTTTCATCACTGCCTCTTTCTTTATCTAACACCAACTGACGTAATATGTCTTGAGAGAAATACAAACCTCCTTGTGCTACCTCTTCTATGGCGTCATAAAGGTCCGACAAATTAACATCTTTATTAACATAGCCCTTTACTCCGTACTTTATCATTCTGGCATAGTAATCTTTTTGATCCAACATGGATAATACAATGATTTTTAAATCGGGAAACAAAGCAAGTGCTTTTTGCGCTGCCTCACTCCCATCCATCTGAGGCATGGAGAGATCCATCAATACAACATCAGGCTGATCTTTTTTTAGCTTTTGCAAGAATTCAAGACCGTTACTCGAATCAAAGGCCACCTCCATTTTATTATGACCATTTAAAAGAGTGATTATTCCTGAACGGAATAATTCCTGATCTTCTACAATTGCTACTCGAATCTTTCTATTCATTCTCTGCTTGTTTATACCTAAAGAACGTAAATATTCTTCAAAAAAGTAAGGATTAATTTTTTAAACTCTCCAAGCTTAACGGTAAGTCAATTGAATAATTAATACCACGTACTTCATGGGCTTGAAATATTAGGTTACCATTCAAAGCTTTCACCCGGTTATAAACATTGAACAAGCCCATGCCCTTATGCCCTGTTTTAATCTTATCAAAATCAAAAACGTCACCATCATTGTAAAAATTCAAGACAGCGCAGTCGTTTTGTTCGCTTATTTCAATATCGATACAAGTGGCGGTTGTGTGCTTTATGGTATTATTGATTAACTCTGCTATTATTCGGTAAAATGTTAACTCAATAACCCTTGGTAGGCGTGCCTGCAATTTAAACTCAGAATGGCATCCAATACCCGAAGCCGATCTGATATTTTTTAGCATTTGTTCAACTGCCGACTGTAAACCAAAGTCATTTAACAATTGTGGAAACAGATTTCGTGATAATTCTGAATTATGCTTCAAAGCAGCCTCTATATTATCATTCAATTGTTTGCTCAGCTTTCGACGTTGAATAGGGTTAATGGTGTTTAAGTAGGCTTGGTTGAGCATCTTTATCATAGACAATAATGGTCCGAGTCCATCATGAAGTTCCTGTGATATACGCTGTCTTTCTAACTCCTCCGCTTCAATAGCCGCTTTCGCAATTCGTTCCCTAATTCGCTTACTTTCGCGCATATCTTTCACTGATACCACCCTTAAGCCTTTTTCATTGTCTGAGATTTTTCTCGATTTAATTTCAACTGGTACCAGATACCCATCTTTATGCAACAGTTCTATTTCGTAATTATCAGATACATCTAACAATGAATTAAAGTCTAAAAGGTGATGATATTTAACCGGAATAGCCTCCTTAATGACCTTTAAATTCAATTCTTCACTATTGTAACCTGATAATTTAGATATCGCTGCATTGGTATTGACTACTACCCCATTTTTATGTACGAGAATACCTTCTGAAGAGTTCTCAGCCAATTGTTTAAAACGGATGTTGCTCTCCTTCAATTCTTGTTCCTGCTTTTTCTGATCACTAATATCAACCAGTGTTATCAGGTAATTCACCTTAAAATTATCAGTTAATTGAGAAGCCGATGCTAAGAAATATTTATTTTCCAATTGACCATTACTATAAACCTGCAAAGTTATTTCCTGAGCCAGCTTTTGTTTTTCAGTTTTAACAACATCCATCACAAATAATCGCAACTTGCAATCATCACAAAAAGATGTTGTCCCGCATCCTTCCTTGGTCGTATTCGCATTTGCACACTGTACTACATCACCTTTTTTTAGGTTTGAAATATTACTATTGGCTAATTTATTGGTCCGCATACCTGTTTGGTTCACCTTAAGAACTTTGCCTGCGTCATCAACAACAAACATGGTCGCCGGAGCATGATCAAATATGACTTGCAAGCGATTTTCATTTTCCAGCAAACGTAATTCTAATTCTTTTTTAACAGTAATATCAATTAAAGTTCCGGCAACCTGCTTTGGGTGCATATTGACATCTCTATCAACGATTTTACCACGTGCATTCACCCAGATCCAGCTTCCATCTTTTTTCTGTTGCTGAAATTCTACATTAAAATGTTCAATTTCCTGATTGATGAACCTATCGACTACATTAACGACACTTTGCCTTCCATCAGGGTGTATTAAGGCCTCCCAAGTCCTTCTGGTCAACTCCCCAAGTTCATCCAAATTATATCCCAGTCGATGCTTCCAATATGCATTTATTTGCACTGAATCATCCTTGAGACTCCACTCCCATGTTCCTGCCAAATTACCTTC
Organism: Carboxylicivirga marina; assembly: GCF_016612505.1. Classification (GTDB taxonomy): domain Bacteria; phylum Bacteroidota; class Bacteroidia; order Bacteroidales; family Marinilabiliaceae; genus Carboxylicivirga; species Carboxylicivirga marina. The sequence goes on along the minus strand of NZ_JAENRR010000009.1, from coordinate 110,791 downwards.
GATGACATTGAGGGCTTTCTTTCGTTCCAGCTTCAGCTTTTCATTCATAAAGTACTGTTCCGTTATATCTTCAGCGATGGAAGCTAAATAACCAGAACATGGTCTGAATGCAAATATTTTAAACCATTTGTTTAAACCCTTAGAATAATGAATAAACTCCTTACTAACACCCGTTTTTGTAACCAGAGCATATGCTTCTAGTTTACTTTTAAAATTAATATCATCCAATGAACTCATAATATGACTAAGTCGATATTGAGTCAAATTGATGTCATCCAAGCCAGTAAACTTGATGAATGATGGATTCACTTCTTCCAGAATAAAATCTATTATTTCTCCCTTGGCATTAACGATGGCTTTGTATAATGCTGCGCCATTCACCATATTTTTGAAAAACAAGCGATAGCGCTCCATAAAACCCGTAAGGTCACTTTGACTTTGACACGTAAGCACATCTTCATGTACAATTGATAAATGCCCTTCTAAGTTCTTGTTATCTGTTAATTCGACTTTCTCTAATTCCCATACTTGTTTTATTAACCTCGAAATACCTGAATTATTCGCTAGTACATAATCGTGAGCTCCAGCTCTAATAGCATCCACAGCTTCATGGGTATTGCAATTTTTAGATATAATAATAACAGGTAAATCAAATTTCTTTTTAATATTATTAATGATATTAACAGCATTAAAGTTTGAAGCTGCAATTACCAATTTGATTGCATGTTTACTTATGGCATTTCTACTATCTAATAATGTTTCTGACTCATGAATAACACAAGATGTTACCTCTTTTATTTTTCTGACAACCTGTGCTCGCTCTATTCGATTGTTGTCGATTATAAGTATTTGCATTAATAACTATATTCAGGTTAAATACTTTATCAAAATTCTATAGTGGTCTTATGTATTGGATTAACAACATCAGTAACGAATTCATATAAATTTGGTTTCCAGATGACGTTCTTATTATTTCACTTTAACATACCTTAACAGGAATTAGTAAACAATCAAATTCAAATCATTGAATACCTGCATTATGAAAAAGCTATGGAAAATGGCTTCCATGGCTTTTAATAATAATTATACCATATAATTATACTAGGTCTCTTAATCGTGCATTCTTTCTATATCTTAAATACAGCTATTCGGTTTCTTAGCTGATCGGCCTGTTCTTCCAAAGCAACGGCATATTTTGCAAGCTCTTGTGAATAACCAGCATTTTGTTGTGTAATGGTATTCAACTGTTGAACTGCTACGTTAACCTGGTTAGTACCATGCGCTTGTTCACTGCTGGCAATCGCAATTTCTTCAACTAAATGTGATGTTTTTTCAACTATTGGTGTCGTTTTACTTAATACACTTACTGCCTCTGATATAGTCTGATACCCTAGCTCACTGTGTTCAATAATTTCATCGGCTGCTTTTTTACTGGTTTCTGCCAATTTGCGGACCTCTCCAGCTACAATAGCAAAACCCTTACCATGTTCCCCGGCTCTGGCTGCTTCAACAGCAGCATTAATAGCCAATAGGTCTGTTTTATCAGCAATTGAATTAATGATTTCAATACGCTCTTTTATGGTAGCATTCGCCTTCACCGCTCGATCCGATTTTACAGAAACATCTTTAATACCTAAACTAGCTTCTTTTGAATAGGAACCGGTTTGATTGGCATTGGAGCTATTCTGCTGAATGTTCGTGGCCATTTCTTCCATTGTTGATGAAACTTCTTCCACTGATGCAGCTTGCTCACTGGCCCCATCAGAAAGTTGATTTGCTGTGATTCGGACTTCATTACTTGCATTGGCTAATTGATTGGCTCCAGTTGAAATATCAGCAATGGTCATTCTTAAATTAGCCACTAAAGAGGCTAATGAATTTGTCAAATTCCCTAATTCATCTTGTTTATCTGATTGTTCTGTTTTTATGGTCAAATCACCTCCTGCAACATTCTGAAGATTGGAAATAGCATTCTCCAATGGTTTTTGCACACTCGTTTTAATTACCTGATACATGCTTAATCCTACTACATATGCAATTGGTAATACCCAGAACAATGATTTTATTCCTGCTTGACCAGTGTAAAACCCCAACCAAAGAACCAATAAGACATACACAGTGACTGCAAAAAATACATTGGTTAAAAATGACTTTTTAAACATTGCCTTTAAAATCAGATAACAAACAGGCAAATTAGCGATTAACAATAAAGCTACAAATAGTAAGTTGTTCATATCAAAATAGTTATTAGCAAAAAATCACATCTAATACATTTCCAAATACTTATATGCTATATGGAAGATTAATTACTCAATTAATTCTACTGCGAAAGTAATGGAATGTTTCAGCGATAACACCCCCTATTATTGCTGTTTTTCACAACCCTTTAGTACTACTGAATGAGATTTAAAGTATGGTATTACCTATCTAGTAGATAGTAATTAAATGCATTTAACTACCCAATGTATTATCGTTCTTTTAGGTTATTGGAGAGAATTATATTCAAACACTTAAACTTTTAAACTTAGGTTTTCAAATACTACCAAACTTTCGAACTATTACCTTTGCATTAAAGCGCTTGAATGGGTTGTTACAATGTTTTAAGAAATAGAACACAATCAATCATAAAACCCTATAATTCTATCTCTTATAACCACAACTATCTAAATGCTCAGTTAAGACTTTATCTTCCTGCTGCATATGTTCAATTAGCCAGTCATTCACACTAGAAACCAAATCATAATAGGTTTCCATATCAGGAGTTAAAACTGTTATTTTCTCTCTAAGAGCAAGAACAATTGTCTTATGCGCCAAACAATGCTCATTCAATCCCTTATATTGAATTATTTTCATCAGCTCCTCTTCCGTAGCGAAGTGTAACTCGGCTAAATTAAGTAAACGCATTGCCAATGCATAGACATAACTGTGCTTAATATCCTCACTGATTGACAGTTTTATATTCTCGGCAATAGCTACCAAATTAGCATGTTGCAATCCTATTTCTTCCTGTAGCAATTGTAATCGACCATCCATTTTCATTCCCCACTTTTTATTGATGGTGAGATAGGTTGTTGGCCGCAAATATACTAATGCTCAAATAAACGCGGTATATTTTGTGAGAGTTAGTTTAAACACTTTTATAATTTAGATTCAATAACCTTTATGTACAAAGACTTGCAAGCTCCTTTAGCACTCATTCTAAATAAGCAATTTTCGGTATCAATTAATGTAAACCAAATTGAAGGATTAAGAACTTAATGCCTCCATACGTTCCTGTAGTTGCTGTTTCTCTACTAATAACCAGGTTGTTTCCAACAACAAGCTAACCTGTTCCAATTCAAAATACTCAAAGGCGCGACTTTGTCGCCCCAACCATATAACAGCTTCGACTTGGTCTTCAAAAATAATAGGTATTGCAGCAGTGAAGTAGTATGAATTATCTTCTTTGTTAACAGCTAATTCTTCATCGTTAAATTTACCACTGTCAATAATAATTTTCTTTTGAAACACAGCCCTGTTTAATATACTTACTTGTTGAGCATTGTCTTCTCCTTTGAAAGTATGTGTTAATCGAATTTCTTTGTCAAAATTACTCAAAACAAACACATTACTAGTCTTTTGATACATAAAAAGATAAGCCCGATTGGCTAATGTGTATTGTTTCACTTCGTCAACCGCATAATCTAATAAACCATGAATAGATGTTGCATTGTAATGCACTATATTATCCAAGCCTTTTAAACGTCTGTTAACTTTAAGTAATTCATTCTTTGATACAAATTCCTTTGTTTGGTCGATAACAATCGAAAATAAAATATCACCTTGTACCCCTTTTATTAAGCTAAAAAACACTTCAACATGAATGGTTTTTTCTTCATTTATTTTTTGTACAAACTTAAAGCTGTTGCTTTTTCCGCTAACGACCTCTTGCAGCTTTTTTATCGTAGAGCGCCTTGGGCAATTATTCAAGCTATAAAAGTACCTTTTATTTAGTTGTTCAGACGTACATTTATATAAGTTTGCTGCTGCAGTATTTCCATTTGTTATCTCACCTGTTGAAGGTTCTATAAGCAACATGGGAGTTAAACTATTCTTAAAAATATTTTCAAAACGCTGTTCACTTAATTGCAATTCATACTCTGTCCGTTTACGTTCTGCTGTTTCTCTGTACCAATCAATTATTTGATCTACCAGTAGTATATCCGAGGCAGTAAATCCTTTTGCTTTATTGATGAAATGCATAATAGAAACAACCTGCCCGGATCGAACAACGGGATACAATAAACTATTGTAAATATCCAAACCGTCATTCGATAAGTTCTCTACCAATATTGGCTTTTTAGTCTTAATACAATTGTTAATCTCAGGCTTTAAATCGAGTGAAATACTTATTGGTTTCTTGTTGACCAGCTTATCACTTAACGAACTTGACCAGGTCTGAATAGTGTCATAATACAATGCTTCTTTAAAAGGTAAAAGGATGGCCCCATCACATGCTATCAGCTCCACTAAATCATTCAGAATAATAATTAATAGTTGCTCCAAATTTACTTTTGGATACATCTCCAGAAGGTTCAGTCGCTTTTGAGTCAGGTGCTGTTCCTGCTTTTGCGTGGTAATATTTCGCAATGCTACTAAACGCATTTCTTCACCCTGGTAGTTAATATCACTTGTTTCCAGCTCCAAAGTATTTAAATCACCATTGTTTCTTTCTATAATGATTTCAGTTGTTCCAACATACTTATTCTTCATGTTGACCATTACCTTTTCACGATCTCCGGGAACAACTTTATTAAATGGAATAGGCTTACCTATGATATTGGTCTTTGATTCCATCTCCATTAACTTAACGAAAGCCTGATTACATTCTACAACCGTCCCATTATTATGAATAAAAATACCTTCACTGGTAAAATTCGATAATATTCTAAATTTCTTTTCACTATCTAATAAGGCTACTTCCGATGTCTTTTGCTCTGTTACATCAATAATTATCGCACTGGCACTTATCGGTTCTCCATCTATTGAGTACTTGATCTTCCCTTTGACATGATGCCATATCCATTGTCCATTAAGGTGTTTAATCCGATAACACATATCAAAATGCTCATTGCTACGACAGTGTTCTATATTAAGAACATCTTTTATTATATATAGATCATCGGGGTGCACAAGCGCGAGCCAAAACTCTAAATCAGGTTCTTTCAAACCTTCCTGGTATCCTAAAGTTAATGCTGCAATTTTATTATACTTGATTGTTCTCTTGGTTAAGTCAAGCTCAAAAGTCCCTAATTCAGCTCCTTCAATTACCAATTGAAGACTCTTTTTACCTTCTTTTAATTCTTTCGATAATTGGTTAAGTTCTATATTTTTGCCTATTAATTCTTTATTTGAAAGCTGAAGTTCAAGGGTTCGCTTCTTAACCTTTTTATCAAGTTTTCTATTCAGGCTTTCAATATCTGCTCGATATGCTGCATTCTTTAAGTGCACATCAATACGCATTAAAAGCTCTTCATCATTGATTGGCTTCGGCACATAATCGACACCACCACTTTTAAATGCTTTTACTTTATCAAATGAATTACTTAAGGCAGAAACAAATATTATTGGAACATCTGAAAATGCTTTATTTTTCTTAATAGCCTGACATGTTTCATAACCATCCATTCCGGGCATCATGATATCCATTAATATTAAATCGGGATGAATTACATCCAGCTTTTTAAGAGCCTTCTCTCCTGAGGTGGCAATGGCCACTTCGTAACCTGCTCGTATAAGGATTTCTCTAATGATATCAATGACAGAAGGCGTGTCATCAACAATTAATATTTTATTGTATGCTGTCGAATTCATTTCAAAAACTATTTATGATATTGACATGGTACATAAGTCAATAATGGTATCATCATCATACTTAGCAATTGCCTCATTCACCTTACTGATAAATAAGGACCACTTATTTTCATCCATCTCTGACAATATGTTTTCAATAGAATTAAAATCACCTAATAAAGCATATTCTTTTACAGCTTCCAATACATTGCTATCAGGCAGAACAAAGTCAATTGATTCTATGATTTCGTGGTGTTCATATTGCAATTCGATTGGTAGCAGATACTCAATTTTACCAAGTAAAACAGAAAGATCGATAGGTTTACAAAGAAATGCATCACATTTATTTTCAAACACATTTCTCTTGTCGGCATTCGTTAAGGTGGCAGATACCCCAAGTACTTTCGGTCTTTTTGCAGGAAGTTCGTGTAACAAATCCAAACCATCTTTATCAGGCATCATAAAATCCAGAATGATTAAGTCAAATGACCGCTTGGTATTCAAACCAATTGCATCGTTTGTATTGGATGATAATTGAACATTAAAACCTAAAGGTGTTAAATAGTCCTTTAATAAGCTACTATTCGCCTGGTTATCATCCACTATTAAAATCGATTGTTTTTCTCCTGTATAACCAATTACATTAGCTTTTGCAACCGATTGCTTCTCAATTCCATAGTCGCTGATAAACTTAATTGGTAATTCTACTACAAATGTACTTCCCTCTGTTTTATTCTGCTGTAATTGAATGGTTCCGCCCATTAGTAGAACTAATTCGCGTGTAATAGGCAGGCCCAGGCCAGTACCTTCCACAAACTTTTTATCTTTAAGGTTTTGAGTAAATGGTTCAAATACCTTCTCGGCATGTTCTTCTTTTATTCCAATTCCCGTATCAATAACAGTAAGCTCCAACATGGAGGTTTTTTGCTGTATCACATTAATTTTAAGAGTGACACCACCCGCATTTGTATACTTAACGCCATTACTCAGAAGGTTTAACAGTATTTGTTTTAATCTCCGAGCATCAATTTTCACCAAAGAATTCACATTAAAGGCAGGCTCATAATTAAGATAAAGTTGCTTCTCTTCAGCCTTAATTTTAATTATTTCCAATACGCTTTGCAGAACATCTGACAAGTTCACTACCTCTGCCTCTATTGAAAGCTTTTTGGCATCCATCTTTCCATAATCTAATATTTCATTGATCATGTCAAGCAGGTGTTGACCACTTTGATGAATTGTTAAAAGGCTTTTACGCTGTTTATTATTGATATTTGTATCCTTTTGCAGAATATGTGCATAACCTAGGATAGCATTTAACGGTGTTCTTAATTCATGGCTCATATTAGCAATAAAGTCACCTTTTGCCTTGCTGGCCATTTCTGCTTTTTCTTTAGCAACCACTAGCTCTGAAGTTCTTGTTAAAACGAGTTCTTCAAGGTTCTCTTTGCTATGTTCTAATTCTTCATTTAGCTTTTTGTATTCCTCATTTAAGCATTCGTATTCGATCACTTTTTCATGCAGTTTCATTTCTGCATGTTTTTTTTCTGTCATATCTATCTGAGTCCCACTCATGCGAACAGGTTTCCCATCATGCGACCATTGAACGACTTTACCTCGCGAATTAACCCAAACCCAATACCCTTTGGGGTGTCTGACACGAAACTCAATATTATAGTTCTCCGCTTCACCACGCAAGTGTTTACTCAATTCACTATCTACCTTAACTAAATCGTCATCGTGTATTGAACTGCGTATTTCAGCTTCACTAATGACTAGTTTATCTTCAGGTAAACCAAGCACATTCAAAAACTGTTTGTTCACAATGAACTTTTGATTTTCTATATTCCAATCCCAGGTACCGGCATTTGTTCCTGCTAAAATAAAATCATTTCGAAGTTTTGATTCTTCTAACTGGCGATATGACTCCACCTCTGATGTGACATCTTTAAATATGGCTGCAAAATAACCTTTATGAGGGCTAAATAAATTAGCTTCATAATAATGCTCATCGTATGGATCATGCCTAACCACCTTAGCACTAATTCCCTGTAATGCAACTTGTTCAATCAACTCAAGCCATTCATCTTCCAAACGAGCATTCATCGGAATTAACTCACTCTCCTTTAGGTTTAATGCTTCTTGTTTTGTTTTTTGAACATATTGAACATAAACACCATTGATATCCTCAGGCTGGTAATCAATCACTTTCCCTTTATCATCACAAATCACATGATACAAAGCAAAAGCATTATTCATATTATCAAATAAACTACGATAGCGCTCCTCACTTTTTCCTAACTGTTCATTAGTGAGGTATAATTCTTCATTATTGGCCTTTAACTCCTCTTCGGTGGCCAGTAAATCATTATTTTTGCGATGCAACTCTTCATTGATGGTTCTGTATTCTTCATATAATGACAAGTTTTCATCGACTTGCTCTCGCAATCGTTTTTCTGAATTGTAACGCTCTGTTAAATCGTGATGTGTACCTATGATTCGATAAGGTTTATCATTATCATCTCGTAATAAATAGCCGTTAGCTACAATTGGCACATAATGGCCTTTTTTATGTCGCATCCTAAACTCGACCTTGTAACGTGGCAACTTTCCTTTGATAAACTCCCTTACTGGTGACATCACATTGTTGAAATCTTCAACATGAACCAGATCCTTAAGTGCATCCAAGCTTGCCTCTATCTCAGTGTCTTTAAATCCGATTATTTCCTTGTATCGTTTCGACCAAAAGACTTTATCATTTTCGAGATTCCAATCCCATACTCCATCATTTGAAGCTTCTAAGGCCAGTCGAAATAACTCCTCCTGTTCCTTTAACTCTAACGCTGCTTCTTTTTGTTTGCTTATATCAATATGAATACCACTTACTCTTATAGGCTCACCGCTTAGTGACCATTCAACAACTTTACCTTTCGATTGAATCCAAACCCAATGTCCCTCTTTGTGTTTCTGTCGAAACTCAACATCATAGTTTTCAATTTCCTTGTTAAGCAGCTTTCCAATTTCTACCTCTGCTATCCTTATGTCTTCGGGATGCAAAGACTCCTCCCAGGTTTTTAAGGAGGTTGGTTTTAATTCATTTAATGAATAACCTATTATTTCAGCCCATCGGTTATTTAGAACCTGTTTGCCAGTCTGTACATCCCAATCCCAGGTGCCGGCATTGGTACCTTCAATGACAAATTGATTACGCTTTCGGATAGAATTTATTTCACGATGACTTAATACATCTTGTGTAATATCATGAAAAACGACTGCCACATAGCCTTTTCTTGGGCAATATAAATTACCTTCATAATACTGCTCATTATATTGAGCTTGGCGAACTATTCTTGCAGAGATTCCATCAAAAGCAACTTGTTTTAGTAAGTTCAACCACGATTCATCAGAATGTGCACCTTCAGGCACCATTTGACTATGCTTCAAACCAATCACCTGTTCCTTAGTCATTTGCATGTAAGCAAGGTAAGTGGCATTGGCATCGCGCGTCACATAATCAATCACATTCTTCTGCTCATCAAGTACAATTTCATACAAGGCAAATGCCTCGCTCATGTTTTCAAATAAAGCACGATACTTTTCTTCACTTTCAGAAAGTAGGTTGTTTGTCGAATATAATTCTTCATTATTAGCTCGTAACTCTTCTTCAATGGCTAATAAATCATTATTCTTTTCATGCAGTTCTTCATTAATTGTTCGATATTCTTCATAAAGTGAGAGGTTTTCGTCAACCTGTTGCCTCAGGCGACTTTCTATTTGATAACGCTCTGTAAGGTCAACATGCGTTCCAACCACACGATAAACTTTACCATATTCGTTACGCATTAAGAAGCCTCTTGCCATGATATTGACCAAATGACCATCTTTATGCACCATTCTAAACTCAGTCTGGTAAGTTTCACCTTCACCTTTTATGAATTCACTTATATGGCTAAATACTCTTTTGGCATCTTCGTGATAAATGAGTGACTCAAAAGTACTTAAACTTCCGCCTAATTCGTGCTCTCCATACCCTAGCATTTCCATATAGCGCTTTGAAAAGTAAACTTCATTTGTTTCTAAACGCCAATCCCAAACGCCATCATTTCCAGCTTTTACTGCTAAGCGAAAAAGTTCTTCCTGCCGATCTAATTCTAAAGATGTTGTTTTTTGTTCGGTAATATCTATTTGTGTGCCCCACAAATAATGCAAATGATTATCTTTTACCTCACCTACAATATTATTCCGAAAGTACAGTGTGTTCCCTTCTATATCAGACTCTTTAGTCTGAAAGTTGACCCAACGATATTCTTTATTAACCAAACTTTTAATCAGGCTTTTGGCTAAATCTTCATCTTGCAAAAGTTCAACGAGTGTAATGCCAATGATTTGGTCGATTCCCTTATATCCATAGGCACTAGCAAATTCTTGATTACAATCCGATAGAATCATGTTTTTCAGACACAAGTCTACCTGTTCATTATAACTCTTATCTAAATTTATTGCTTCTTTAAATTGCCATAAATGAATCCCTTCAGCACTCAGCTTGAAAAATTGCTGATATCTTTGCAGCGTATACTCTAACGTTTTATTTGAATCCTCAAGCTGCTTAATTCGATTCTGTTGTTCATTCATTCGGGTAAACATTTTCAAGAGCTATTGGCTCATCATATTATTTATCACAAACCGATATTTCAGTTATCAAAAACATCCAATCAATCGTCATAATGGGATACTAAACTTCTTCCAACACCACTTTTGTTATCACTCCGCTTTTGTCTTCCTTATTATCAAATAATAAAGTACCGCCATGCGATTCAATTATAATTTTTGCCAAATACAATTCCATGGCATTGTTGCGCTCGAAGTTATAGTTTTGATTATTGATTGAATCGAAAAAATGCTCAACATTATTACCATTGAATAAGCTACCACTGTCCTCCATCTCCATTACAATCGTTCCTTCATCCTTTAATAATTTTATATTAATATGTCCAGATTCTGTGAATATTATACAAGTATTGATTAAAGCATCCATAGCTGATTGTAGATATTGAAAATCTGCATTTACTTTTACAGGTTCGTCGTTTTGAATTTCGATCTTAATATCTTTTTCTTCAGCTATTACTGATAATTGCTTGACACAATCGCAAATAATCACACCCCAGTCTACTTGTTGGAGATTCAATTGTGTTTTACCTCGCAACTGCAGATTCGCAATTTGCAGTGCTGCGTATGAGTATTTCTCCAGATTCGTAACCGATCGATCTAATAATTCAATCACCTCAGTGAAATAGGATTCTTCTGAATAACCCTTTAATAAATTTAAAGAACCTACAATACCGTTTAAAGGCGTTCTGATTTCGTGACTAATGGATTTCAGGAAGTCATTTTTCGAATCATCCAGGCGCCTAAGTTTGTCGTTAGCTTCTTTTAATTCAATGGTTTTTTTATCCACCTCTTCATTAAGCCATTCATTTAAATCAGCCAACTTCCTACGTGATTCTTTTAGTTCTATATGGTTGGCCAGGCGAACCAATAACTCCTCATGGTTAAACGGTTTGGTTAAGTAATCGTTTCCGCCAACGTTAAACCCTGTTGTAATACTCTCAATATCTTCTCGTGCCGTAAGAAAAATAATGGGAATATCTTTACAAATTTTTACTTGTCTGATTTGTTTACAAGTTTCAAAACCATCCATTCCAGGCATCATGATATCTAATAAAATTGCATCAAATACTTGATCCTTCACCCAGTCGATGGCATCATTACCATTCAATGCCACCTCAATACTGTAATTATTATCTGTCAGGAGACTTGCTAGAACCTGTAAATTTTTAGGATTATCATCAACTATGAGAACTTTAGATTTGGTCATATGTCTGGAATTATTTGTCATTATTTACTTAGCTTATTCAAAATAGACTCGTAATTATTTATTAAGTTTTGAATTGACTCAAAATCGAATGATTTAATAGCGATGTCAATATCTTTCTGATAATTTAACACAAGCGGGATCGTAACAGTATTTAAGCAATCTTCCAAAGCTTGATTAAACGCGTTCAGGTCGTTGGTTGAAGTACGCTGCTTTAAACGCAGATAGATACTTGTTGCTTTATCATCTAATAAATTAAATAACTTCAATCCATCTTCTTTGCTAAACACCTCATTTAAATCTTCACCACAATCCTCATTCACACTTTCAGCTGAGTTTATGCAGTATTTACTAACTACATCTATAATACTTTGTTCTGAAATGGGTTTCGTTAAAATGTCATCAAAACCAGCATTCATAATTTCCTCTACTTCCTGATCAAGTGTTGATGCTGTTACTGCAATAACCTTAAGGTTTTTATTTAATCCACCCATTTGCATCCTCTCTAAAACCTCAAAACCATTCATATCAGGCATATTGATATCACACATAACAATATCAAATGTCCTTTTCTCTATTATTTTTAAAGCTTCTCTTCCATTATCGATTGCTTCTACTTTTAATCCTAGATTAACTAGTAAGAGTTCCAGAATATCAAGATTTGATTCAATATCATCGATAATTAATATTGATTCATCATTAAACTTAACCAAACTATTCTCAGGAACAGATGTCATTTCATCATCATTTTCATCGTACATTACACCCGGAATTTGTATAGAAAACTGACTTCCACTTCCTTCAATACTTTTTAGACTAATGCTTCCATTCATTAGTTTTACCAGCTTATTGATAATAGATAATCCCAGGCCAGTACCCTGAACATGTTTATTAATGGTTTTTCCTTCCTGTTCAAAAGGTTCAAATATAGCCTTTTGTCTGTCTGCCTTAATACCTACTCCCGTATCGGTGACTGTAAAAAATAATTCGCCTTTGCCTTGCTCTCGATTCTTATTAAAGTAATATGATATTGTGACGCTTCCTTCATTGGTATATTTAACCGCATTATTCATCAGATTAAGAAAAATCTGCTTCATCCTCAGTTCATCAACAAATAAACGATTTGGAATATTCTCTGGATGAACTACTTGCATTTCCAACCCTTTGACATTAACACTATACCTTAATGTCTCTGAGATATCAACCAACAACTGTTTGATATTTGTTGGCTCATATTTTAAACTAACCTTACCAGCCTCTATCTTAGACACATCGAGTATATCATTGATTAGGGAAAGTAGAAGCTTGCCACTTGTTTTTATTGAGTGTATATAGTTTTTGTAAACTGAATCCTTCAAATTCTTACTCATGATATCAGAAAAACCTAAAATGGCATTCATTGGTGTTCTGATCTCATGCGACATGCTTGCTATAAAATTAGTTTTAGCTTCATTGGCAGCTTTAGATTTCTTTCGCTCCATTTCAAGCTCAATCAATAATTCTTTATGACGCGTAATATTTTGAATGATTCCCGTAATTGATTGGCTTTCTTTGTTTCCGAGATTGATATAAACACTTAACCATAAATACTGCTGCTTGGCGTTTAGAAAACGAAACTCTAACTCACTATTATCTGAAGCCCCCCCAACGAAGCCTTTAATTCTTTCATTTATTTTTGACTGATCAGCTGGATGTACACGTGACAATAACCAGTTGTTATCAATATTGTCTGAGATATCAAACCCTACAATATCACTGACGTGCTTATTTGAAGTAAAAGTGTTCTTATTGAAATCATACTCAAAAAAAGCAATATGCCCTGCCAGCATAGACATTTCCAACTGCTCATTTAACTGGCCTATTTTTTTTTCAATTTCAATTCTATCGGTTATATCAACCCTAACAACCGCGATGTTTACTCTCCCCTGATTGTTTTTAAACGGGAAAGTTGTAACCTGGTAGTTAACACTATTGTTTTCATGTGAGGTTTGATAATAGGTTGTTAGGGTATCAAGAGAGGAGTGATCTCTTGGACATTTACTACACTTTTTCTCTTGCCCTCTCAAATGTTTATAGCATTTCTCTCTTATTGCCTCTCCTTTTTTGCTATTGTATATTATCTCATGCTGTTCATCAACTATAAACAACTGAGTATTTGTAACATTCAATACAAATTCTAATTGTTGATTTAGCTTTTCTGATTCATTCTCCAGCTCTTTTATTTTTGTTATGTCAACTGATGTGCCACAAACATTCTCGACTTCGTTCTTCTCATTCAACACTGGGAAGTAAGATGCATAAAACCATTTTTTATCTCCTCTATAATCACAGATTGAATATTCAAAATTGACAACATCTTTTTGAGAAACGACGAGCTGTTCTTTCTCTTTAAGGTATGATGCAACATCATCAGGAATAAAGCCATCTAATGGTTTACCAATAAAAGAACTTCGTGGCAAATCATAAAATTCCTCATAGAATCTATTAACTGTCAGCCATTTGCCATCCAAATCTTTAATAAATACAAAAGCACTGATTGTATCTATAAAATTATTCAAAAGATTTTTTTCTTTCTCCAGACGATTATTTGCCTCTTTTAAATCTTCTTCATTGGCTTTAATGTGAGTAATATTAATCATAAAGCCCACTAACTCGGCTATCTCATTTTGCTTATCGCGCTTAACAATAACGATATCACGTACCCAAATGATCTTACCATCTTTTTGAATTAGACGATATTCAAAAACATGATTAAGATCTTGTATGCTGCAGTTATAGCAATAGTTGGTTGCCCATTCTCGATCATCAGGATGGATGCAGGCTGCCCACTTCTCAAAAGTTGGCCAGTCTTCGTGTTCATAGCCAAGAATTCGCTTGCCTTCAGAACCCACATATTTGAATTCATTGGTTTTAAAATCCATCCGCCATGGCACACCGCTGGTCGATTCCACTAAGAAATTTATTAATCGCTGATCAAAAGGTCTTTGATTAGTAACAACCTGATAAAAGAGTTCTAAATCATTACTAAAATTAGTAATCATAGCTTCAAGCATTTCCAACTCTTCATGTGTTAGTTCGTTATAAGCAGAGCTAATAAGTATTAAATAGCCCCATTGATTAGAGCAATCCTTCCTAATAGGCTTTATAGCAATTAGTTTCCCAATCTCCAGATGCTTTTTTAAAACACTTTGAAGTTCATCAGTAAGTTCAAATCCTTTTACTTGGGTATTTAGTATCGTTAATATCTCCTGATGATAATCTTGATTCTTCTCTCCACATTTTGCTTCACTTACTATTTGAATTCTTTCAGAATGTTGATTCACAATACATGAAAAGTCACAACCAACCACCTTGTTAATTGTATTGAGTTGTACATTCCACCTTTTAAGAATTTCAATATTTAACATCAGCACAAACTATTAATTAACCCTACTATTAAAGCTCAACAATCTTATTTTTGATGGCAAACATCACCAGGCTTGCGCTATTACGGCAATTTGTTTTCGATAGCAAGTTACTACGGTGACCTTTAACCGTCTGGGCACTAATAAAAAGCTTCTCTGCTATTTCATCATTGGTTAAACCATTACATATTTCTCGTAATACTTCAAGTTCCCTTTTAGATAAATCAGATGTATTGCTTGATTCTTTCTTATCCGGATTATTAATATTGGTGATTATTCGCCTTAATAATTCATTAGAGAAATAGCTATCTCCATCTATTACAGAATATATTGCCTTTTCTATTTCTTTTATTCCACTATCTTTTAGTAAAAACCCTTTTACACCTGATTCTATCATTTTATAGTAGTACTCTTCATCTCCATGCATTGACAAAGCAACTATTTTTATATCTGGATACTTTTCTATAGCAGCTTTTGTTGTTTCAATACCATTCATAACGGGCATCGAAATATCCATTAAAACTAAATCCGGTACCGTATCTTCAATTGCATTTAAAAACTCTTGACCATTTGAAGCTTCGCCACATACTTTTCCTACACCTTCCATTTCTATAAGGCTTTTAACGCCTTCTCTAAATATTCGATGATCATCAACTAAGAAAATATTAACGTTTTTCATTTTTTGAATCAGGTTATATTAAATTTTATATTCATTTCTACTCCTTTACCATCAGCTGATTTCAATTCAAAAAAACCACCCAATGATTTAACTCTCGACTTCATATTTAAAAGCCCATTGCCTTTACCATTTCTCATCATATTAACAACATCAAAGCCTTTCCCATTATCTCTATATTTAGCTGTTAAACCATCCTTATCATCCAAAATTTCAATATCAATTTTATCTGCATTCGCATGTTTAATGGTATTGTTTACACATTCACAAAGTAATCGGTACAATGTTGTTTCAAGTTCATTTTTTAATCGTTTTCTAACGACACTGTGGTAATTGACTTTGAGACTTGTGGCATTACGTATTCTATCGAGAAAGGTTTTGAGTGCTGTATCAAGTCCAAAATTAATCAGCGTATTAGGACTTATATTATTAGAAATCTCACGTAATGATGAAATTGTTTCTTCAAGCGTTTCCTCTGCCTTGTTTATTATCTCACTTTTATTAGCCTTTGAATCAGGCTTATTAAACCACTGCAAATAAAGTTTCGTTGTCGATAGCAATGGTCCAATTCCATCATGTAACTCTTGGGCAAAGCGTCGCCTTTCCTTCTCTTCTGTATTAATTATTGAAGTAAGTACACGGTTTTCCATCTCTTTTTTCAAAGAAACATCTCTAAAAGTTAGTAAGAAGCTTTCTTCATCCTGATAAACCAATTTAAATCCCGATATATCAAAGTGTACCTTTTCATTATTTATAAACCACTCTATTTCACAAGAATTATTCTCCCCTTTTATCAATGACGAGAGATAGTTTTTAATTATTTCGGCTCTTTCCCCTTTAAAGTAATTAATGAATAAATCAGTCTCAGAAGAGTTATTTAGATGTGGAAACATTTCTAACGCACTTGGGTTATAGCTACGCACCTCGCCTTTACTACTAATAATAAATGTTGGTTCCGGACGTGTTTCATACATCATCCTGAACTTTTCCTCTTCATACTTTAATTGTTTAACTACTTTTTTTAAACAGGTAGTCTTTTTTTTAAGGCTATTGATTAATTTTTTTTGCTGAATCTCCAGGTTATATTGTTCGATTGCTCGTTCAGTAGCTACTTGAATTCGATGAGGCTCAATCGGTTTAACAAAATAGCTATAGATCCCATATTTATTGATTGCCTCTTGTATGATGAGGTGATCGTGAATATTACTCACTAGTATCACCTTCACAAGCGGAAACTCAAGCCTTAATTCTTGTAATAATTCTGTGATTGAGCTTGTTTGAATTAGGGGTTCGACTATTACAATTTTAATCCGTTTTTCTTTTATAATATCAACTGCTTCATCAAACCTGTTTGTATATTCAAGCTTATACAAACCTCTAAAAACAAGCTCATATAACCTATAGGTATCTCTATCATTATCAACTATTAATAAACTTTCCATGCTATTTCAATTTATCCATACCTGATGTTATTTATAATCAGGCAGAATAATTTCTTCTATAAATTAAGGGATATCCAATTTAAGAATACCGATCAGAGTTGTCCATAAAAATAGTAATTCAATTCAAAGAATTTGCTCAATTATGATGATTATTTTTTAAACAAATCATTTTTGATAAAACCACCAAATCAAAACCCTACCAAAGTTCTATTAAACTTCAACCCTTTAGGGTTGTTTTCATCAGAAAAATAAGTGTGATTTTTGTAATAAGTCATTAATTAAAAATAGCGAGAAACAATTATGAAGAAGTTAGTTTTTACAATACTTATTATTCTTAGTGTAATAGCAACATCATGTGGTTCTAATAATAAAATGGGTGCGATAGATTGTCCACAATCCTATTATGGAGCCGGAAATCGTACACACTAAATTATTGGAGGAGAATTAGCCTATTCAACTTAACTTGAAGTTCTCCTCCGAATCATACTAAAGGGCCAAACCAACCAATACTTTATAATTAAAAATCAATACTTTATTCCAAATCATTTCAATACTTATAACCATTCTGACACCATAATAATGAAGTATTTTTGAAGTCAGTTAAACACATAATTCTTCATCCAAAAAATAATGATCATCAAACCTATTCCTTATCTGCCATAATGTATGAAAAAACAGCAAAGGCTTAAATATTATCTTGTTGATGACAGCAGTGAATTTATAGAAGCAATTAAATTATACATCGAATATGAGCTCAAAGGAACAATTATCGGGTCATCGTCCGATGGTAAATTAGCCATCTCTGACAATCGTATTTTTGATGCTGATGTAATCATCATGGATATTGTAATGAAATACCTTGATGGTTTTAGCACAAGCACAATTTTAACCGAAACAAATCCTCAATTAAAAATTATAGCTGTCACCAATAGCCGGGAATATATAACCAAACGGCAGTTACTTTCATCGGGTTTTAGTGGATGCATTTGTAAAAACTGTGCATTTGAAGAGCTTCCTCTTGCAATTTCAAGAGTTTTTGAAGGGAAATACCATTTTTCGAGTGACCTATTAATTGACAATTAGAACAATAACAATACCCAATATGAACACCAACGACATCTCAAAATTTAAACAGCTTTTCATTAACGAAGCAACTACTCTGCTTAATTCAATGGAAGGTATCATTCTTGAATTAGAGAATAACCCTAATAACATTGACCTTATTCAGGAAGTGTTCAGAGTAATGCACACCATCAAAGGTGTTAGTGGCATGTACGGTTTTGACCACATGAGCGAATTAACGCATCATATTGAAAATGTTTATGATCTGGTTCGCAATGGGATTATTCCTGTCAATAAAGAAATTCTTGATCTTACCTTAGGTTCTGTTGACCAGCTTTTTATTCTAATTGACGACAAAGATTTAGGAAGCGCAAAGAATATAAAAACGCAATCAGTTCTTATTGCCAAGGCTGAATCCATTATTGAAAAGATAAACAAATCAAATTCTAAAGCTAAAGTTAGTTACAAGAAAGAATCTTCACCAATAGTTACGTATAATATAGTTTTACACACTCCGCAAAGTATTATTGACAGGCGAATCAATATTTTTTATACCATTAAAGATTTGAGTGAGATTGGCGAAATCCGCTCAATTAACCGCTTACCATCTTCAACTTCAGATGAGGAACGTTGGAGCATTTTCGTTGTTGGAGAATTAGATGATGAGTCGATTGAAGATGCATTAATGTTTGTATATGAATATTGCATCATCAAAAAAGTTGCTGAATATGATATCTTTAACACAGAATTAATTGATAAACACCAAGCACTGATTAAAGATGAAGAATCACCAGTCAGCCAACAAGAAATGGAATCACAAGCAATGGATGCTTCGCCGTTTAGCACCGATGAAACCAAATCAAACATTGATAATGCCAATAAATCTCAATCAATAATTGATTCCATTCGACAGAATAATAATCGAATATCAGTTGATTCAGAGAAACTTGACCACCTCATGTATTTAGTAAGTGAACTCATTACTACAAGCTCACAACTAAATTTGATGACGAACCATTCAATGTTTGATACCATCCGTTCACAAACTGAGAAGATTGATAAATTATCGAAGAGTTTTCGAAATAACGCACTTGAGATCCGCCTTATTCCCATACGCGATATGGTGCCAAAATTTAGTCGCCTGGTAAGGGATATTTCAAATGATTTATCGAAGGAAGTTGAATTTGTGACTGACGGTATGGATACGGAACTCGATAAAAGCTCAATTGATTTGATTGCCGAACCATTGGTACATATGCTCCGTAATGCTATTGATCATGGGATAGAATCACCTGAAGAACGCCTTGAAAGTGGTAAAAATTCTAAAGGTCAAATAAGACTCAAAGCCTACAATTCGGGCAATAATATTTATATTGAGGTATCAGATGATGGCAGAGGCCTTGATAAGGATAAACTCTATAACAAAGCCGTTGACATTGGCATAATCGCACAAGGAGAGAAATTAAATGATAAAGAATTATACAATTTAATTTGCCATCCAGGTTTCTCTACTGCAAAAGAAGTGACATCCATTTCGGGAAGAGGAGTTGGCATGGATGTGGTTAAGCAAAAAATATCAAAAATGCGAGGTGAGTTAGAAATTCGCAGTCAAAAAGAGAAAGGTTCCACATTCATTATCAAATTACAACAGTCGATTGCGATTATTGACACTCTCCTGATCAGCGCAGAAAAATTGAAGTGTTTATTACCTCTTACTGATGTTGAGGAGTGCGTGCAGGTGCCATACGATGAAGTTAAAATGCGTTTGCGACATGGTACACTATCGTATGAAAAGAAGTTGATTCCTTTTGTATCATTACGACATCTTTTCGAGCTGGAAAATGACATTCCAATGCATGCCAAAGTTGTTATAATCAATAAAAACAACACTAAAATAGCCATCGTTACTGATACTATAATTGGGCAACACCAAGCAGTACTAAAACCGATGGGTGAACTAGTTAAAGAACAAAGGGAATTTTCGGCAGCTAGTGTATTAGGCAATGGCGAGGTGGCATTTCTACTCGATTCAAATGTATTGCAAAACGATATATATAAAAGCTAAAGGTTATTAAACCATAAGTCGAAAATAATCCTGTTCCCTTCCCCGAAGATTTAGTAATTATTGTGTTGCCCTGTAGAAGTTTAAGTCTACAATCATTGTCTGCTACAATAATCCAATTCTGAAACCACGAATACTGAAAAACAATAAAGCCCGTAAAAATTAGTTTTACTGGCTTTATTGATTTAATAAGTCAAATAGAAATCTGCTATCTCATCAGCTTCTCTACTTCATGATAAAACGCTTCGCTCTCTCCCATTGAATTTAGAATCGATATTCCATTATTCTTTTTTTTACAAACTCACAATTGCAACCTTAACGATGCTGACACATTACAATCGGAAGCTCAAATAATTGAACTCCCGTTTATAAATATGTCCTTGTTGGATGTTATTTTACATTTGTAAGTGTTACAACGCTTCGTGCAGGAACAGTAATCGATTCTCCAGGTTCAGCTTCCTGTATGAATGCTAAATTATTGTCACTTTTTCCGTCTGTTAAATAAACTTTTAATTTACCACTTAAAGACATTCCGTTTAGATCAAGCTGAACAGGAACATCTGCACTTAAATAATTTGTAATGATTACAGAAGCATTCTTCTTATCTTCTGATACAAAAGCACAGGTCATAATGCTGTTAAGAGATTGTTCATCCGTTTTTGCATCACTCCTATTTATTAAAACACGCTTCATTCCTTTTTTAATAAAGCGAGAATAGTTTCCTAAGGCCCATAAGGTTTTGGAATCGTATATATTACCATCGGTTTTATTGTAATCAATGTATACCAATCCATCTTTATAATCGTATGGACTGATGGCTAACCACCATTGCCACGAAGAAGCATTACCAATGGCCAAATCGGCAAAAATAACACGCGATGTATAGAGTGCTGTTTTCATGCCCAAATCACGACCACTTCCTTCTATCTCAGAATTGTTTTCCAATACGCAGTATTCACTCATCCAAAACTCAACTGGCTCCGGATTACCTTTTATGGCGTCACTCACCTTACGACGAGTAGTGGCCATATCATTAACCGGCCAGGTGGTATAATAACTGTGCGCTGCTACTTTAGGTGCTACATGTGACAAGTTACCCAGGTACTCTGGTGATGCTGGATCGAAGAAACTATATATCTGATAGCCACGTCCTGATTTACCACCATTCTCATACATAAAGTTCAATTGTGCAGATTCAGGGATCTCAATCTGAGACTCCACATTTTTTTCTTCAAATGCGTTGTTGACCAATTTTATCACTGTTGCTATTTCAGTGTTTTGAGCAGGTGTTCCTTCCTGACTTTTATTGGTCCAATCCCATTGAGGCTCATTAAACGGACTGATGTATTTAAAATCGATGGCGTCCAATTCTTTAAGCTTTAAACTGATATCAGCCAAATAATTTGCAAAGAGCGAATAATGTTCTTCCGGCAGATTAAAATGGTTTTTATCTGATGAAAAAGCTTTACCATTCTTTGTCAGGCTGACGGGCGGACTATTAACAAAACCAACAAATTGCTCAACTCCTCGCTCCTTTGCTGCTTTTAAAAACCATCGTTGACCCATATGTTTATTCCAATCATAAACACCTTTACAGGTCATAAACGATTGGGCTCGACGCCATTCATCACTTATTTGACTTGCAGAACCTTGCTCTGAACTACCACCTCCAATATTAAAGCGCCAGGTGTTAAGCCCTATCCCCAATGGTTGACCGTTGTCATCTAATTGGGTACTAAATAACCAATCGGCCATTTGCACCTTTTTATTCTCTGGCCAGTTCTTCCCCACAAACTGACAACTCCAGGCATCAGAGGCTCCGAAACCATGAATGGTCTGTCGGGTAGCATCGGCCTGTATGGTCAGCTTCAAAACCGAGGAATCAACCGGCTTGCCCTCATCATTTTTTTGACATGATGAAAGAGCAATAAAAACTGCTAAATATATTTTAAGAATCATGTTTTTTTGCTTCATATAAATCATTCTTCTGCTACTATAGAGGACAAATTGTAAAGGTGTAATGATACGCATTATCCAACAATTTATAGGCCTCATGTGTGTCGTGCCCCCAACTGTTATCTCCACCAACACCTTGCTGTAATAGGTCAATATTCAGCTCGGTAATATTACTTTGTGGTATCTGATAATAGTGAGTCAGGTTGTTATCTAGGTCGTCAATAGTAAAATGATACGTACTCATTTCCAATGGCTGGTGACCTTTCACCACAAATCCGCGGCCTTGCTTATTTGTTACCTTCATCCAGCGCACCTGCGTTTTGTTACCGCTTTCCTGAGGCCATACATAAGGCGTATGCTGTTTGGCTACCTTGCCACTGTATACATCAATCATCACCCCATTGCTCCGATCATTGTAGGATTCATGCGGACCATTGCCCAACCACTCAACCAACTCAAAACCATCAGGCATAACCAGGTTCATCCCAAAACGCGGAAGCTCAGGCAATTTCCCCTCACTCTTTGTAAAATCTACCTCAACCTGTACAGCTCCATTGGGGTAAATCGTGTAATCAACATTATAGATTGATTTCCCAACATTGATGACGGATTGTGTGGATACTTTTACGAGGCCTTCAAGCTTTTCAATAGTAATGCCTTTGATGCTACGTTTCGATTGTACATCGTACCATGTTTTACAACGGTTATGCATATTATTACCCCGATCATTGTTGGTAGGAACGCGCCAAAAATTAGGTTGCAAACCTCGACGTAGTAAATCCTGACTTTGGTACTTCCAATCGGTAATGTTGCCTGTTTGTTTATCAAAAACAATCGTAAAGTCGTTCCCAAAAACATAGTGCTTCACCTCATCTTCAGAAAGTGTTAATGTTCCTTCTGAAGAATTACTAAAGACAGGCGATTTGAAACCAGTCAACAAGAACTGCTCAGAAGCCAATACGTGACCTTTCTCAAGTAATCCGTTTTGTTGAGTGTTTTTAATATGGAAATTGATAAAATACTCAGCACCTTTTTCAGGCACATAATCGTACTTTATTTTAAATATTCTGGTTTCTTGTGGCTTAAGAGCTTTTTTAAATTTAACAACATCTTGCTGAACAACCTGACCTTCGGTTTTAATCTCATAACTTAATTCAAGACCATCAGTACTTCTGAAGAAGCTTTCATTAAAAATACTAAACTTACCTTTTGCAAGATCTGTTGTTGTAATCCAAAAATCCTGATAGACTTTTTTAACATCGTGCAATGCCGGCTTTGGGGTTTGATCGGCAAAAATAAGCCCATTTAAACAAAAGTCGCCATCCGAAGGCACATCCTGTGGGCCAAAATCACCACCATATGCCCAGTACTTAGTTCCATTGGGTAAATATTGAGCAATGCCCTGATCCATCCAATCCCAGATAAATCCTCCTTGCAATTGAGGTTCTTGACGAATCAGTTGCCAATAATCCATCAGGTTACCATTGCTATTACCCATGGCATGACTGTATTCACATTGTATCATTGGTCGATGATCATTCATGGTCACGAATTCTTCCATTTGCTCAATTTTGTAATACATCGGGCAAACAATATCCGTATAGGACTCTAACCACGCTTGCTCGTACTGCACCAATCGACTATTGTCACGCTCTTTAATCCATTGAGCTGTTGCTTCGAAGTTTTGTCCCGAACCAGCTTCATTTCCTAATGACCAAATGATAATTGATGGGAAGTTCTTATCACGCTCCACCATATTAATGGTACGATCCAGATGCGCTTCTTTCCATATCGGATTGTTACCTAAAGTCTTTTCCAGACTGTAGCCATCATTCCATAAAGAGCCCATTGCATGACTCTCAATATTGGCCTCATCGATAACATACAGGCCATATTTATCACATAAATAATACCAATATGGGTCAGCCGGATAATGACTGCAACGTACCGCATTAATATTAAACTGTTTCATCAGGGTGATGTCGCGTAACATGGATTCTTTAGTCACTACATGCCCCTTGTACTCGTGATGCTCATGACGATTAACACCTTTTAATAATACCGGCATACCATTAACCAGTAACTGTTTGTTTTTAATTTCAACAGTTCGGAAACCCACATGCGTATTTCTGATATCAATGGCTTCTCCTGCTTTATTCTTTAAGGTCACGTATAAGGTGTATAAGTAAGGTACTTCAGCACTCCACTTTTCTACCTCAGGCAAGCTTTTGTCAAAACTCAAACTGCCAGCATTTCCTGTTTTCACTTCTTGATAAACAATGTTTCCACTATTATCTATAAGTTGGACCTCAACAATTGAAGCATCAGTAAAATTTTCAAGCTCTACATCCAATTGAAATAAGCCATCGCTATATTTTTGGTCCAATCCGGCTTTCACATAGAAATCCTTGATGTGCGACTGAGGCAAGGCATACAAATACACATCACGTTCGATACCACTTAATCGCCACATATCCTGATCTTCCAGATAGCTACCATCGCACCAGCGATACACTTCAACTGCCAGCTTGTTTTCTCCTTTTATAATGAAAGGAGTAATATCAAATTCAGCCGGTGTTTTTGAATCTTGCGAATACCCCACTTTCTGACCGTTTACCCACACATACATGGCCGAACTAACAGCTCCAAAATGCAAGATTACTTTATTACCATCCCAATTCTCCGGAACGGTAAACGAACGCAAATAGGAACCTACCGGATTGTATTCTTCCGGAATATTAGGCGGATCCATTTTAAAAGGATACTTCACATTGGTGTATATAGCCGCACCATACCCTTCCATTTGCCAGCTGGATGGAACGTTTATCGTATTCCAATCAGTAAGCTCAATATCCATTTTATAAAAATCAACAGGTCGTTGTGCTGGATTAACCGACCATTTGAAGTTCCATTGTCCATTTAGGCTTTGATAATAATATGATTCTGCTTTGTCTCCTGCCTTAGCAATTTCAATTGATCGATAAGGGAAAGACCAGGCGAAAGGCTGTAGCTTCCCTTCCCTGAAAATAGCCGGATCCTGCCATTTATCGGGCACCTGACTCATCCCTTCTGAAACAAAAATGCTCAGAAGAAATATAATTATTATATGTCTCATAAGTCGATAAAATTGGGGGCAAATAAATGCCCCACTCAGATTATTAATAACCTCTGTTTTGTGTTATAGTACCATCCGACAAATCAATCTCTGCTTGTGGAATAGGAAATAACAAATGAACATCTTCATCAAACAAAGAGCCTTTAGCATTACCAGCATCGTAATCGGAGTTAGCACCCAGATTATACGAAACAAATTCATCCATCACCTCTTTCAAACGCGATGAATTTGGGCTTATAATCCCTTTCTGACGTTTTAAATCATAATAACGATGACCTTCTAAAGCAAGCTCCATTCGGCGTTCGTTATATATGTCCGTAAGCAGTTGTTCACCCGAAGAACTTAAACCTCCAAGGCCAACACGATTACGCACCATATTCACCGAAGAAATGGCTTCTCCTTCATTTCCATTGTGCCAAGCTGCTTCAGCATGTAGCAAAAGTAAATCGGCATAACGAAACAAAATGTGGTTAAGAGGTGTGCGAGTGTGCTCCGATTGCGATGGACGATCGTTCCAGGCCACCCAATATTTGCGATTGATACGCCCTGTTTCATTCTCTGATAATTGAGTATCGTAACTCGGATAATCAGCGTCTACATAATCTCCCTCTTTAATAATGGTTGCATCACGACGGGGATCTCCAGCCATAAAGTTATCCAGGTGACTGGAAGGTGTTGCAAATCCCCAACCGCCATCGGCTCTGCTTCGTGTAAAAACAGGCAATACGGTTCCTGCATCTAACACATTATCGAATACTGTTTGAATTTCAAATATGGAACCATTACCATTTGGATTGTGAATGCTCCAAACTGTTGGAAATGGATCGTTCAGGTTATATTCGCCCGTTTCAACAATTTGTTTAGCTAAAGTTTCAGCCTCGCTCCATTTCTCCTGATACACATAGGCTTTAACTAAATAAGCTAAAGCAGCTCCTTTTGTAGCTCTGCCAATGTCAGCTGCTCCTTGAGACGAGCGTTCCGATAATTCCAGTGCTGCATCATTCAAGTCCTTTTCAATCTGCTCCCAGATTAAAGACGCTGCTACTCGCTCTTGCTTAGGGTCATTAACCGTTAATGGCTCCAATAAAAGTGGCACATCACCAAAGTTTTTCACTAGTTCAAAGTAAGCAAAGGCTCTAAGAAACTTGGCTTCTGCAACGACGCGTGTTTTAAAGTCATCACTAACTGGTGCTTCCGGCACATTCTTTATTACCAAGTTACAACGATAAATTTGCTCATAGGCATACTGCCACTTATATTGGATCCACTCATTTTGTGGTGTAATATTAAATCGTGCTAACTCGCCAAAATCACGTTGGTCTCCCTCTAGTGAGTTGCCTTTAAAAGCATCATCAGAACAGATATCCCCCACCAGATAAAACAAATCGTTTTCCCACCAGTCTTCGGGACTTAAAGAGGCATAACAGCCTGAGAGTGCCTTTAGACATTCATCCTCATTGGCAAAATAGTTTTCTAACACTTGCTTGCCTTGAATAGGCTGGTCTAAAAAATCACTACACGACGACCATAGTACCGCCAATACACTAACTACTATAATAAGTTGATTATTTCGTTTCATCATTCTTTCAATTCAAAGGGTTAAAAAGAAATGTTTGCACCTACCATAAAAATACGTGGTAATGGGTATTGTCCCCAATCAATGCCTCTTTCCAATGCACTACCACCCAAATCCACATCTAAACCATCAAAACTGGTTAGTGTAAA
Source organism: Carboxylicivirga marina (assembly GCF_016612505.1). GTDB lineage: Bacteria > Bacteroidota > Bacteroidia > Bacteroidales > Marinilabiliaceae > Carboxylicivirga > Carboxylicivirga marina. The sequence continues at coordinate 83,645 of NZ_JAENRR010000009.1, read as the reverse complement.
CAAGTTTTCGCCACCGATAAACAGACGAGCATTACTTATCGCCACGCGTTCTATCCAGTCTTTTGGCAGGTTATAACCAAGCTGTAAGGATTTTAATCGAAGATGTGAACCATCTTCAATGTAATAATCTGAATAGATAAAGTTATTATTATTATCAATTGCCGCCAGTCGCGGTTGCGAGTTGCTAGTTCCCTCTCCATCCCATGCTTTGTCCAATAATCCGGCAAATGAATTATATCGTTCGCTACCTGTTCCTGCATATGGTTTAACGGCATTTAATACGTCATTACCATAAGAACCTGTGAACAACATACTTAAATCGAAGTTTTTGTAGGCCAAATTCATATTTAGGCCAAAAGTAAAGTCAGCTTCCGGATTACCAATCACAGCTCTGTCATCAGCATTTATTTGACCGTCACCATTAACATCCTTAAAACGCATGTCTCCAGGTTGTGCATGTGGCTGTAGCACATTGCCAAACTCATCGGTGTAATTGATTACTTCACTCTCGTTCTGGAAAATACCATTCGTCACCATGCCATAAAACTCACCTGCTACACCATCTTGGACTGTACGTGTCAGGTTTTCAAGGCGCTGATGATTACCACTCCAGATTGCTTCACCTTCGACCAACTTAGTGATTTTACTACTGGCTTTAGATACATTTAATGAATGTGTCATTTTAAAGCCAGAAGCATATTCTTTACGATAGGTAAGAATAACTTCAAATCCTTTTGTTGTTAAGGTTCCGATATTAGCGTATGGTGTACTCCAGGCCGAACCCAGATAATAGGGAATTGATGTGGCCAAAAGCATGTCCTTGGAGCGTCGTTCGAAATAATCAACAGACGCTGTTAAACGCTGGTTCCAAAAACCCAAGTCAGCACCAATATTCATATCTTCTACAATTTCCCATTGTAAATCGGCATTACCCACCGAAGCAGGTGCCTGACCCAGATCAATGTCTCGCTCAGTACCAATTACATATACGGTTCTTCCCAAGGTGGTCAACAAAGCATCATTATCGATATTATCGTTACCTACTTGCCCCCATCCTGCTCTTAGTTTAGCCTGACTTAACCATCCGAAACCATCCATAAACCCTTCTTCAGCCATATTCCAGGCTCCGGATACCGACGGAAAATAACCCCAACGGTTTTCCTCGTTGAAACGTGAGGAAGCATCGGCCCTGAAAGAAGCTGTTAACAGATATTTATCTCCGAGTGAATAATTGGCACGAGCTAAAAAGGATTGACGCGTATTTTTATTATCGCTTCCTGTGGCAAACCTTTTGGTATCCTCAGTTGAATCAATGTATCGTAAATCGGGATGATTGTTTGGCGCATTATACCCTTCGCCATACAAATAACGGTTCTCATCACTTTCCATCGTCATACCAGCTGTTACATTCAACTTATGTACATCGAAGTGTTTTTTGTAATGAATCAAGTTGTTCCAGGTAAACTGTGTGCGATTGTTATGACTGCGTGTTACCCAGTTTTCGTTATTGTAATCGGTTGATTCAATAAAGTAAGTAGGACCAAAGTCATTCTCTTCCCATTCACTGAGGTAAAAAGCAAATTTACTTTCAGCAGTTATTCCATAACCAAAATCAAAATTAGCAAACACATTACCAATGGTTCGTAAATAATCTGTTTCCTTAAATGAGCGTGCCAATGTACCCATAGGGTTGGGAACATCAGTATACAAGGTTGGGTGGTAAATACTGTATTCATTTTTACCTTCCTGCTCATAATCTGGTAAATAAACTGGTATATTTGGTTCTACACGTTGTACATCCCATACCAAATCAGGCCCATTATCTGTCTTATCCTTACTAAGGCTTAAATTTTGACCTACTGTTAACCACTTTGCTAATTTGTATTCAGTATTCAGCTTCATGGTTATACGTTCGTAACCACCACCTTTAACCAAGCCATCCTGGTTAAAATAAGAGAAACCAGATGCAATCTTCATCTCCTCGGTTCCTTTATTTATGCTGAGTGAATAGTTTTGAATAGGTGCAAGCTGAGTGGTTTCATCCCACCAATTGGTGCCTTTACCAAACGCTTCAGGATCGGCAAATGGTGCATCTAATCCTGAGTTAGTAGCAGCCTTATTAACTATTTTTGCATATTCGGTGGCATCAGCCATATCTGGCTTTTTAGCAGCATCCTGAATGCTGTAAGTGGCATCGACTGAAATATTGGTACGACCATCTTTGGCCTTTTTAGTTTCAATAACAATAACCCCATTGGATGCACGCGAACCAAAAATTGCACTGGCTGATGCATCTTTTAATACCTGCACATTTTCAATGTCTTTAGGATTTAGCCAGCTGATATCATCCATGGGCACATCATCCACTACATAAAGTGGGTTGTTATTATTAATGGTTGAAATACCACGAATTAAAATGGATGCTTCACTACCAGGAGAACCACCGTTTGAGGATACCTGAACACCAGCTAATTGTCCTTGTAAAGCTTGCGAAACATTGGCTACATTACGCTTAGCCAGTTCGTCGCCTTTAACTGTTGAGATGGCACTCGTCAAATCCTTTTTCTGCACAGAGCCATAACCAATGGCAATGACTTCACTTAGTTCTGTTAGTTCTTCTTCTAGATTAATATTTATGACCATTCGCCCGTTAATTGGTTCTTCAACCGATTTAAAGCCAATAAAACTATAAACAAGTATATCAGTTGTATTAGCTTGTATTGAATAGTCTCCATCGATATTGGTAATAGTTCCAACGGTAGTACCTTTAATCGCAATTGAAACACCGGGAAGCATTTCATCACCTGATTGTACTTTACCGGTTATGGTTATAGTCTCCTGTCCGAATACCGACGGAAAATGTAACACATTAAGCAGTAGAACTACCAGGAACACCTGAAAGTGTCTGGATATATTTTTCATAGTCCACTTGAATTTTTAGATTATTAAAATGTTTTCAATCTTGTTTGCCTTTTGTGCCAATTAACAATTACAAACCTATGGAATCGCCATTCGATACAAAATAGGCAAATTGTCCATTACTAACGCTCAATTGTCCAAACAATGATTTTTTGATCAAATATGAACAGTTTCACCACAGTAATGGCCAAATAAGCCATTACCCCTCGATTATACTTCCTCTACTTATCCAGTCATTTTTATTTACATTTGAAATAAAAAACTTTGTGAAGCAAATCCTTTTATACTTACTTCTTTTAATCAGTCAAACAATTGCCAGTAATACAACTACCGACAGTTTGTATTTTCGCAACCTACGAATGATAGATGGATTGCCAGGTAGTTCCATCAATACCATCATTCAAGATTCACTTGATTTTATATGGATTGGCACCAATGATGGCTTATGTCGCTATGATGGTCAGGATTTTAAAATTTTCAAATCCATTCCCAATAATCCTCATTCGATATCAGATAACACCATCCAAAACCTGTTTCTAGACAGTAGAGGTAATTTATATATTATGACAGCGCACGGACTGGATTACTTTGATTTACAACAACAAAAAATCAGTCGAATTAAAGCTAATCCAACTGGAGGTCTAATTGACTTATCGCCAACAGACATTGTTGAAAGTAAGAATGGAGATATCTACATCAGTTCTTATTACTCGGGTATCAGTTACAAGAAAAAGAATGATGATGTGTTCAAGTATATTTTTAATGAACCTGAAAATGAAGCTGCGCTTTCATCAGACCATATCAGCAGTTTGGCCCTTTATGAAGACTCGCTATTGGTAATTGGTTACTGGGACAATGGAGTAGATATTTTTGATTTAACAAACTGGACGAACAAAAACTACACAGCATTCTCCAATGACAAAACCGCGCCTGAAAACATTAATACCCTAACACTTGATACGAATAGTGGCATTTGGATTGGCACCAAACAAGGTTTATCGTATTTGAATTTAGAAACCAAGGCAACAAGGCATTTCTTTTACAACAAAAACGAAGAAAATTTCTTGCCTGATAACGATGTTATTTCGCTATATATCGACCATAATGACAACCTTTGGATTGGCACACGCGATGGTGGTTTATCCATTACGAATTACTCAGATATTATACATAATGGCAATACAGCCGAATATTCAAAATACAACTCAAATTATCAGGTAGGAAGTTTGTCTTACCGAACTGTTTTAAGCCTTTTTGAAGACAACAATAAAGATATGTGGATTGGCACACACGGCGGTGGACTTAATTATGCAGAGAACCGTAAAAACAGATTTACACACCTTCAACACCAGCCAGGTATCAAAAACTCTCTTTCCAATAATAAAGTTTGGGGTATTACCGAAGACCAAGAGGGCAACCTATGGCTAGGAACCGATGGTGATGGCATCAACATTTGGTCGATAGAAAAAGGGGGGTTTAAACACCTCACACATCAAGAAAACAAACCTTCATCGATATCAGACAATGCCATTATCAGTGCCTGCACAGATTTTACTGGTTCAGTTTGGCTCGGAACCTATGAGGGCGGCCTGAACCGCTACATTACAGAGAGTAAATCCTTTAAAAGATACCAAGCTTCTGAAGGAATACCAGTTAATGATATCCGGTGCTTGTACGAAGATGATAAGCAAACTCTATGGGTTGGACTTAATCAGAGTGGCATCTGTTATTACGACAGAGATAACGATCGTTTTATTCAGCATCCACAAATAACTAGAGAAGATGTGAGAGCCATTCGAAAAATAAAAAATACTCTTTGGATAGGCACTTACGGCAATGGTCTTATTGGTTTGAACTTAATCAATCAGAAAGTTACGAGATATGATGAGCCTCGTGAGAAAGAAAATGGTATTAGTCCCCCAATCATTTTCACTTTATTTGCTAACGATGAGCAGCACTTATGGCTGGGAACAGCCAATACTGGTTTGGCCCGTTTTAATATCCGGAATGAGTCGTTTAATACCTACGAAACAAAGGATGGCTTAAGCAACAATAAAATTCACAAGATATTGAGTGACGATAAAAACACATTGTGGTTAAGCAGTAATAGTGGCATCTCTCAATTTGATATTGCTTTGGAGAAATTCGTAAATTATGATTGGAATCAAGGCGTTCTTTCTGAAGAATTTCACAATGGTTCGGGTATTATAACTCGTTCTGGTTTGTTTGTTTATGGCGGCATAACAGGTGTTAATCTTTTTAATCCAAAGGACTTTAATACAAAACAGAAGCAATCGAATGTGCGTTTTACCAGGTTGAAAGTTCTGAATCAGGATGTATTAGTAGAAGACAAAGGCATCATCAATAAAAGCATCGAATATAATCCCGACATACAACTCAATTATCATCATACCATTTTTACCATCGATTTTCAATCTGTAAGATACCCTTCTTCGGTAGATGACTCGTATCAATACATACTGGAGGGCTATGACGATACATGGAGTTTAAGCGGTAGCAAAAAATCAGTGACATACAGAAACCTGCCTCCTGGAGAATACACATTTAAAGTACGTACAAGTGACAAAGCCAATGTTCAAAACAATGAAGCCACCTTGAAAATTGTTATGAAACCGCCTTATTGGAAAACCAAGCTTGCCTATGTGAGCTACTTTATGCTATTGGCCTTATTCGTTATTGCCATCTTCAGGTATCGGGTGCAACAGTACAAAATAAGAAACCGCCTGAAATATGAGCAGAAATTGCGTTTGAAAGAAGGCAAGCTACATGATGAGCGTCTGGAGTTCTTTACCAATATCTCTCATGAACTACGCACTCCATTAACGATTATAAACGTGGCACTTGAGGAGTTATCCATCTTTAAGAATACCTACACGAAACTTAAAAAGCCAATTGATGTAGCATTGAGCAATTCCAATCGCTTAATTGAGCTGGTTAATAAAATACTGGAATTCAGACAAGTTGAAACGGGCGTGTCGAGTCTTTCCGTAAGTGAAGTTCACCTCAATGCTTTTTTAAGTGAATTCTTACAAGGATTCCGAGAAATGGCCAGGCATAACACGGTTAATCTTAAACTGCAACTTCCCATTAACGATGTTTCACTCTGGGTTGATATCGATAAGTTCTCAATGATACTCAACAACTTACTTTCCAACGCTTTTAAACACACCCCGTCCGGTGGTCAGATTATCATTAGCATTGATGAAAGTGATGAACACATTGTATTGAAAGTTGAAGATTCGGGTAAAGGCATTCCTAAAAACATTCAGAATAAAATTTTTAAACGCTATTATAAACGCGAAAACGAATCGACTAATACCGGCATTGGCCTAGCTTTAACTAAATCGCTCGTTAACCTCCACCATGCAACAATTAGTGTAGATAGTTCTATAGGCAAAGGTTCTGCCTTTACCATACACTTTCTAAAGGGTAACAAACAGTTTTCAGTAGATCAGATATCCAGTAGCCATCAATCAGAAAGCGATGAAATAAATGTTGATTCACCTGCACCTAAAATAGAAATAAAGGATAACGAACAAGTTCTCCTACTGGTTGACGATAACGAAGAAATACTCGAGCTGCTAACCGATAAACTTGGAAATGATTATAAAATTATCACAGCTGTTGATGGCAAAAAAGGGATAGAAATGGCCAAAACCTATAGTCCCAACCTGATTGTTTCGGATATAATGATGCCAATTGTTGATGGCACAGAGCTGTGCAACACCCTAAAAAACAATGAACAAACGAGTCATATTCCTATAATATTGCTAACAGCTAAAGGAACAACCAGCGATGAAATAGAAGGTCTTAATGCAGGTGCTGATGATTACATATCAAAGCCATTTAAGATAAGCGTATTACAGGCCCGAATTAAAACAATACTCGATAACCGTGTAAAAATTTATCATTATTTCGCTACTCATAACGGCCATAAACCTAGTATAAGCCCTACAGGTAAAGAACACAGTAAAGAAATCGATTTTTTGATGCGTATCGAAGATTTTGTTTTAGAGAATTATCTGACCAAAGAAATATCTGTATTTGAGCTGGCTGCTGAACTTGGTTTCAGTCGGACAACCTTGTATCGCAAAATAAAAAGCCTTACAGGCATGTCTATCAATGCCTTTGTTCGTAGCGTTAAAATAAAAAAGAGTGCCGAACTAATTGCTCAAGGCATGAATGTTTCGGAAGCAGCTTTTTACATTGGTTTCAATGACCTAAAATACTTTCGTGAAAGCTTTAAAAAGCAAATGGGTAAGAATCCATCTGAATTTAAGTAAGGGGTATTTTGTTCTGTACAATAATTGATTAGAACAAAGCGCCTCAATTATTCACTCACAAAGCTCCTTAATTAATTATATTTGAGCTACTTCAACACATTCGTAACAGACGAACAAATTATCCCTTATAATTGGACATTCAGCAACCCGGTTGTAATGCATTAATGACATACATTTGTTATTGCCTAGAAGTCAATTAACAATAATCTTTTTAAAAATCAGTTTTATGAAACCAACCAGTGAGCTAAATAAACACTTTTCTTAAGGAAGGATAATACTTATTGGTGCGTTTTATACGACAATCGAAAAAAATTATTCGTATGAAATCTTTATTAAAAATACCATTTGCCTTTATTGTTTGTACGACATTTTTAATGGGCTGCGACGATGACGAAAAGGCTGGAACACCCCCTACTGCTGATAATGTTACAACCGAAATACTTGCCGAACCCGGAGATGAAATAGTCTTTGAAGGTACCTTTAATGCTGAAGACGGCTTTTCAAAGATCACTTTATCAAACGATGAAATCATGCTTGATAAGCAAATCGTATTTGCCAACCATGTAACCCAGTATTTTTTAGATTATAAATTCACATTACCTGAAGAAGCTGCTTTAAAGGTTTATGACATCACCATATCTGCTGAAGCACTGGGTGGTGCAACCGAAACATACTCAACAAAAGTTGATGTGGCAACTCCGCCATCTGTTGACATTAGTGTTGACTTTGTAGCACTGCCAGGCGAGGATATTGTTTTTGAAGGAACCATTACAGATGACCAGGGTTTAACAGAAATTAAATTGATTAACGCTGGAATTGGTTTAGATCATATCATTGAGTTGGCAGGCAATCCAACAAGCTATGATTTAAGTTATACCTATACTATTCCGGTAGCTTCTGAAATGAAAATGCACAACGGAACAGTTGAGGTGACCAATTTAGCCAACCGGGCAACAACCTTACCAATGAAAGTTAACCTATCCGGCGAAGATATCGTTTATGAAAATATTTACATCGCTGGTGGTTTTCAATGGTGGACATGGAATCCGGAATTAGCATACCCGATGGATAAGGATCCTAATGATGATAAATGGTTTGAAGTACCCGTAAATTGTTGGGATGGGTTTGACGAATTAAAATTCTTAGGTCAACTAGGTTGGAATCCAGATAACTGGGGATTAGTTGATCAAGCTGACCCATCAAAAGGAATGCTTAATGACGATAGCAGTGCAGCTATATTATTAGGTGCCAATGGCGCTAATCCTGCCTATAAAAAAGTAAGGTTCAATCCTTACATCATGCAGTATTCTGTTGAAGATATTACCGATGTTGTTACGCCTAAAACAGAAATGTATATCGTAGGTAGTGGATTCCCTGGATACCCTGCTCTGAATTGGAATACCGAAGAAGCCATACCTATGACTGCAAATCCTTATGGATATGGTGAGCATATTTTCCTAATCGAAGGCCTTGAGTTTAGTGATGATGTTAGCATCAAATTTATTGGACAAACTGATGGATGGGGGCCTTACGATGCTGGTTTTGACGTTGGTGAACAAGAAGTAACAGCTCCTGTGAGTTGGGTTAAAATCAAAGAAGGTGATGGAAGTAAGGACCTGAAATTTAAGAATCAGGCTGGTACATACACTGTGCTGTTCGATTATTATTTAAAACGTGCCTTAATTTGGCAAGAGTAAAATAACCTGTTTAAGCAAGTCCACCTTCATCAATTTAGGGTGGACTTTTTTTTTCTTCATCTACAATAGGGCCATCACGTGTAGTTTTTGGAAGGACTACAATTCATGTTGGTACTTTCAAGGTGGTATTTGACAGAAAACTATAATCGTATGAAAATTAATCTATTAATTTCTATAAGCATTGTTGTATCCATACTTTTGGGATGCAAAAACAATTACTCACCTGAAAATTACCATTTTAGCCACATAGATTCAATGTTTAATGCTGCCGTGTTAAATAATGAAATTCCGGGTGCTGTAGCCCTTATATCCCATCATGATCAAATCATCTATCATAAGGCTTTTGGTTATAATACCATTCATGACAATGAACGTCAAAAGGTAAATGATATATTCCGATTAGCATCTATGACAAAAGCTCTGACAGCTGTTGCCGTACTGCAACTTCAGGAACAAGGCAAGCTTCACGTTGATGATTTTGTTCATCAATACTTACCAGAATTTAAAGAACCACAGCTTTTAATTGAAGTGCTACCTGATTCAAACTTTGTCGCACAAGCGGCGAAATCCGAAATAACCATTCATCAGCTACTAACACATACCTCGGGAATTGGTTATGGTTTTCAAGATGATAAATACAATGCTCTCATTCTGAAAAACAATGTAAGTGAAGGGTTTGGTTTTGATAACAGAACATCAAGAAATAATATTAAAAAAATAGCAGCATTGCCTCTATTGCATGAACCAGGTGAGGCTTATACTTATGGATTAAGTTTTGATGTACTTGGTGTGCTAATTGAAGAAGTGTCTGGCTTACGTTACGATGACTATATCACTCAATACATCTTAACACCTTGTGGCATGTCTGATAGTTATTTTATTATCCCAGAAGCTCATCATCATCGACTGTCCACTGTTTATGAACCTAATGAAGATGGAGGCTTACAAATTGCATCATATGCCGATACAACGTATCCATGCCTGACTGACAGACAGTTTTTTTCAGGAGGAGCCGATTTATGTTCAACCGCAAAAGACTATCATCTTTTCTTACAAATGCTGGGTAACAGCGGTACAATTAATGGGCAGCAGGTGCTAGGGCCTGAATCGGTGCATGCCATGTTGAGCAAACAATCTTCATTGGCCGAAGAAAATTCTTACCAGGGATATGCAGCCTGGGTGACCAATAAGCAAGGTTCACAAACTGGCCTTACCAATGAGGGAACATATGGCTTTGGAGGCTTTTTTGATACCTATAGCTGGACCGACCCCAAAGCTGAAATATCTGCTGTTCTATTGTTGCAAATGTACCCTAACAATAAGCACAATATACATGAACAATTTCAGCAACTTTCCTATGAGCTGATAAAAGAGTAAACGATTGACGATAAACAGACATCAGGCTTGCATATAATAGAATCAACAGTCTAATAATGAGACTTAAATTAAGGAAATATCATCCATTTATATTAATTACTTTTCTGCTTTTGGCCTGCCAACAAACTGACAAACCAATAGTTGGCACATTCCATCATGATGGAATACAGCGCGAGTACATCTATTATCAATCATCTGAACTAACTCAAAACAGTCCTTTGGTGGTTGTACTTCATGGCTTTACCAGCAGTGCTGAAAAAATTATGAATTACACTAAATTCAATGAACTGGCCAGGTTAAATGACTTTGCTGTCTTATACCCCCAAGGCACCTTGGATAATGATTCAAATACATTTTGGAATGTGGGTTATGATTTCCATCAAAACATACGAACTGATGATGTTGATTTTATAATACTACTTACTGAATATATAAAGAAGAAATATCAACTTTCATCCCACAATACATTCCTTACAGGCATGTCAAATGGTGGCGAAATGTGTTACAAAGTAGCCTGTGAGCAACCCGATGCATTCAAGGCCATAGCTCCTGTTGCAGGTATGATGCTCCATTCATTTTATGAGAATGCACAAAATAGTCCTGTTCCTGTATTTGCAACATTTGGCACAGCAGATGATGTAACACGATATGAAGGTGATTCTATCAATGCTGATGGATGGGGAGATTATCAGTCAATAGAGAGCAGTATTGCTTACTGGGCTCTCACAAACTCTTGTAATGAAGCAGTTGTTGACACATTACCAGACAAATTACATCAAGATAGCAGTTTTGTCATTAAAAACCATTTTCTGAGTACTAATTCCAAGAACGATGTTCAATATTATAAAATTATAAATGGTGGTCATGACTGGCCTGGCGCCTGGGGTAATAAGGATATAAATATAAGTAATGAAATCTGGAAGTTTTTTGAAACACAGATTGATTCGAAGTAAATGAAGTTTTTATCAGATAAGTGCGAATAATATTGGTGTATGTTATGCATGATAACTCTTCGCATACTTGCGCTTTAGCTTTATCACATCGAACATTTCTAATAACTCATTTACACTTGTAACAACCACGTAATTACTGCTGAGTACAAGGTTAATTACTGCCATTTTCAATGGTGAGTCTAACAATGATAACTCATTAAAAACACCCATTAATTTATTAGGCAAAAATCCCTTTGATTCACCATTACTATAATGTAACGACAAACACTATTTTACTTAAGCTAAAACCTAAATTCTCTTTCCCGTTCATTATTTCCTATTATTAGCTCAGCAACATTTACAAATTCTCTAATGCTTTACTTATTTCTTTTTTATTTGTGATATGAACTTCTGATCCAACTCATCACTATCTCCATACTTCTCTCGTACCTCCTCTAATTTAGCGTGCATTTGCTTTTGAACATCAGCGTAAGCAGGGTCATCATAAATATTGTTCATTTCGGCAATATCCTTTTCCATATCATACATTTCCCATACGTCGTATGGATGATAGAAATGAATCAATTTATACTTGTCCGTTCTGATACCATGATGTCGCGGCACATTGTGCTCACCCGGATTTTCGTAGTATGTGTAATAAATGGCATCACGCCAATCGTCTGACTCACCACTCACCACTTTACGGAAAGATTCACCTTGAACGTCCTGAGGTATTTCGATGTTCGCATAATCCATGAAGGTTGATGCAAAATCCAGGTTTTGAACCAATTCATCAACCACTGTTCCAGCTTCTATCTCACGTGGATATTTCATCAATAATGGTGTTCTGAATGACTCTTCATACATAAAGCGCTTGTCAAACCAACCATGTTCTCCCAAGTAAAACCCCTGATCAGACGTATAGACCACAATGGTATTTTCACTTAATCCATTCTCTTCCAAATAATCAAGCATCGTACCTACTCCATCATCAACTGACTGAATAGAAGCCAGATAATCATGCATATAACGGTTATATTTCCATAAGGCTAATTCTTTTCCTTCATAACCTTTGGCCTTAAAATCTTCAATAATAGGATTGTAATGTGCATCCCAGGCTAATTTTTGCTCTTCTGTTAAACGGTTATATAAACTTTTTCCCCACTTGGCATACTTACTGTCAATCTCAGCATCAACCATTTTTAAGTCATATACCAAATCCATGTGCTCAAAGATCCCCATTTCATGATTTACAGCCGCTTCTCTTCCTTCGTAGTTATCAAAGAAATTAGCTGGAGGCGTAAATATTTTATCTCCATTCAAATCAAGGTATTTGGCTTCTGGCATCCAGGTTCTGTGAGGTGCTTTCTGGTTATAAATCAAAAAGAAAGGTTTATCCTGCTTACGCTTATTCTGCAACCAATCCAAAGCGATATCAGTGGTGATGGTTGTACAATAGCCCTCGTATCTTTTCTTCTCACCATTCTCAATAAAATCAGGATTGTAATAGTGGCCCTGACCAGGTAATATATTGTAGTAGTCAAATCCTTGAGGTTTTCCCGGGATATGAATTTTACCAACCAAAGCCGTCTGGTATCCTGAATTCTTCAATTGCTTAGCTACATTATCCTGATTCCAGTTAAATTTAGAATGGTTATCAATTTTACCATTTACAAAACTGTGCTTGCCGGTAAGCATAACAGCTCTACTTGGTGCACATATTGAATTCGTAACAAAACCATGGTTAAAAATAGCTCCTTCTTCAGCTAAACGATCAATATTAGGTGTTTGATTTAAACTACCATCGTAGGCGCTGATAGCCTGGTAAGCATGATCATCACTCATGATAAATATAATATTGGGTCGCTCAATTGGCTTGGAACAGGAAATTGCTGAAACAATTACTAATAACAATACCAGATATTGCTTTCCCATTGTTTTTTGAACTGTTGATGTCATATATTCTTTCACTATTAACCGACTAAAGTCGGGATTCATAAAAATATCTTCTATAACGCCCATTTATTGGGCGTTCATTTTTTACTTTCAAGTTAGACCCCATTCCAATTCAGCTTTAATTGACCTGGTGAGCCTCCAACTTGCTTTTTGAAACTCCTACTGGTGTTGCGTAAAAGCTCTGTTAATTCAAGCATGCTTATCAAGTGAATTCTCACAAGTGATGCGACCACAGAAAAAGCCTTCTTGGTTTGTGCCTTCTTTTGGATAACAGTCATTAAAAGCTGAGCTATTAGAGTACACCATACTTGCGTGCGTATAGCATTTTCATTTTCGCCATAGAAGTAGTGGAGTTGAAAGTTTTGCTTCATCTTTTTGAAGAGCAGTTCTATACCCCAGCGTTTCTTGTATAGAAAAGCCACTTCTTCCGCTGTGATTTCAAAACTATTAGTTAAGAATTCAAAGTAGCGATTCTGCTCATCTTGATAAGCTACTTTTCTTAGCCTTAACAACTTCTTAATTTTGTACTGTTTGCCGCCATCCTCATTCTCCGGATAGTATTCTAACTCTATGGTCTGATCCTTTAGAACCTTGGCAATGCCTTTCTTTCGATAACCTGTTTTATGTGTTTCTACCACTGTGAAAACAGCATTTTTCTTTAAACGAGTGACAAAGTACACCTGTTGGTTAGTCCACAAAGCAAACTGATGATAATAGTTGTAAGCTTTATCGAAAACTATCATACTGTGCGATATTAGTTCTAAGCTCTTGAGAAAGTTTTTGTCATGCACCTTAGCTGCTGTAACTTTTACAAACCTACCGACTGATTGCACGGCATCAATAAGCATATGTACTTTTAGTCCGCCTTTCTTTTTGCCATCTCCTTTAGGATTGCGACCAACACCTTTAAGTACATCACTAAATAAACGAATAGTTGTAGAATCAATCAAAAGCACCTCTTTGAAGGTCAAGCCATAAGTTCGGCTGTCCGACAAAAATGTTTGGTATTTCTTAACCAATTCGAAATATAATGATTCAAAAAATTGATTGTCCCGATTACGTAATCCATCTCCTGCCGTACTCTTGGCAGGTGCCTTATCAAGACCCAAATGGTTTAACTTTCCGCCTAAGGCCCGCAGTCCTTCACAGATTTCAGTCACAGAATCACAACGGCTAAAAATCCCAAACAACATGGTAATAATATGGGTTCTAGTCTTAAAAGCTTTGTAGTAATGGTCACTATTGTGAAGCTTAATGAGCGATGATATGTCTACGACTTTAAGCAAATCTATTATCTGTTTGAATATCGGCTGACCGACAAAATTTATTTCGTTATTTTTACTCATGTTGTAAAATGTTTGTGCAAAATCAATTTACAACTTTGAGGGGAAACCTTAAGGGAGTACCCTCTTTTAAAAGTTTAATCGGTCACTAGTGATATTCTTTTTATAAAAATTCGATAATGCGAATATACTTTACTACTTCTTTAGCATCAAATTCTTTCGGATTCCTTTTATTAATAATCTATTTAATTTCCTCTTTTGGAACGTTAAAATCCATCTGAATCCATTCGCTATAAGTTCCACCACTACCATGACCTTTAGATTTATCTTGTAAATGACTCTTTTTAGACCGTAATGAATAAATGAAGTCTCTAGCAAACGATTAGATATCTATAATTATTGAAGAATTATTGATTCTTTATTTAATTCAAGTTCAATCCAATTAAGTGATACGTGTTCATTTTTACTCATAAAAAAAGGGAGCTCACCGCCCCCTTATTCATACATCAATATTGTACAGACTCAATAAAGAAATGATCACATTTAAAGCTTTTTTTAAAATCACACGTGCTTTTCTGTAAAACCTGCTGTGGTTTGAAGCAAAACCTAAGGTGGTTTTAGGTTAAACCTAGTGTGGTTTTGAGTGAAAGCACACTAGGTTTTTAAAAAGTACTTATTTCTTAGTGAACCCGGCACGTTTGATGCTCTCAATAATGCGCTTACCCGGTCGGTAGTTAACGCCAACTTTACGAATGGAATTAGCGGTTACTTTATCGGCCTCTTCTTCGCCTTGACTGCTTAAAGTAGCATATAAGCTGCCCAACTTATCCAATCGAACAATTCGCCCCTGGGCTAACATGTCCTGAATCACATTATCTAAAGCGATAATCACACCGTGGATATCCGCTTCAGATAATGCACTGAATTTTTCAATTGACTTAACTAACTAATCAATGGTCACTTCTTTGCCATTGATTATTTGGGCATAAAACTTTTTTATACCTCCGCCGGCAACGCCTGGCTGACCTTTTTCTACAACTTTGTAATCTAGAGCCATAGTATTTGGATTTTTAAATGAGCTAAGACCATGCTTTCATTGTCTGTAAATAGCCATTCATAGAAACAGAACCTCTAAAATGCCTAGCCATGATACTTTTTACTCATTTAGTGATATATTGCAGAAGTTCCGCCGACTTCCTCTTCCAAAGTGAGCACTCCAATGCCAGGTTGATGACCAGTCGGCGGAATACTTTGCAATACTTAATATGAAAATAATAGAAGACAGGTATTGTAATATATGATAAATGTCACCAGACTATTTTCCACAGTGCAACAGCTACTTTTGTTTGACGAACGTTAGGTTTTATTTGACGAAAATCCCTATTTAAAACACAATCCCAAAAATTTTAGTGTTTATACTAAAAAAATCATTATACGCTGAAAAGTTATCTAAGAAAACCTAATAGTGAATAATCAATATCGTGCAACAAAGTCAAGCTTCGAAACAAAAATAATCTGATACTGTTTCTGTTGTTATTTCCTACTTCCGATAGTGAACGACCAATGGCACGTTAACCGCCTCTCCATAGGCACAAATGGTGACAGCAGAGTGGTCAACACTCATGATACAAATGATGTTTTGCTGCTTCTGCTGAGTACATAAAATTTAATACCAATATGGCTAAGGCGTACACAAACATTAGTATTTGCGTGTATTATTAGATCATATTCAACTAATTGTCAAATGAATGATTATTGTTTGATAGCGGCTCCTAAGATATCCAATCCTATGGATTGACAGACTCCAAACTTGTTCATCTCTTTCATATTCTTGATATCCCAAACACGAATATCATCAGCAATCCCCCATTGTATTCTGAATTGTTCGATATACATTTTATCATTGGCTTCATTAGTGAATTCAGGCTGGAACTGGTTACTACTTTTATCACGCGAATTCCAAATAGCCTGAAGGGTGGCTGTAACATTCTCACTCAAATCAACAGCTAACAAGGCTTTTTCTTCCATTGCACCAAGGTATCGCATCATAATACCACGTCCTGCCAGGTAATCATTTCCGTGATTTGGGCCGAAGCTTGAGTAACAAGGTGCCTCACGAATAATATTATCGACTTGTGCCACAAGTGCTGTTTTCACACCTTGACCAATCATGGCTATCACTGTTCTTGCCTGATTGTCAAAAATAGATTTATCAAATCCATCATTTGGATAGTTGGCCTTCACAAATACCTCTAATTCATCCTGAACTGATAACATATCACTTAATGCTCCAACAATCATTCCCTGATCGCCTGTCCAAACCCATCCTTTGGCCCATGGTGGATGAATCTTTTCGATATATCCTGAACCTTCAAACTCAGCCATTGGACGCTCCTGCACCAAAGCTGCATCTTCAGATATTTTTTTCAGGTATTCATATTCCTCCAATTGGAACCATTTTTCGAACCAGACCCATTGTCGATAAGCCATATCCAGATACTTATCCCGATCTGCTACATTTTCTTCTAAGGCAACTCTATAAATTCTGGATGATAACAAAAATAACAAAGCATTGGTAACTGTATTTTTTACACCTAAACTCTGTCCATTAGCATCCCCGTTACGACATCCGTGAGCAACCGGTAAAGCATCGGGCGAATGATCATAGGCTGTTTTCTTTTTGTACTCCCAGCATAAATCCGTTGAAAGTTTCCAAAATTTATCAGCTAGTTCATTTTCTCCCATTTTAAGCAGGTGCTTTCGAGCATTTAATGCCTGTAATCCCCACCAACCAAAATCATCTGCCCATAAGCTACCCGGATCGAAGCGATTAAAAAACACCAAGTTTTCCTCCAGCATTCCTTTTATATCCTGCTGCATTTGAAGAACCTCCGGGTCATTAGGCCACTTCATTAGCGCAGCATCGGCAAACACCAAACAAGCATCAAAGGTATTGCCTCGTTTCCAAAAGTCATTAAAATCCCATACCTCTTTAAATCTATTAAATGAGGCGATGGACATGGTTTTCAGTTCATCTTTCTTTTCTTTCTCGGCACAGGCGCTAAAGGCGACTAAAGTGTTAAATGCAATAAAAATAAATATTAATAGCTTTTCAAGACTTATTTTTCTCATTGTCATCTGTTTATTAATTTCTGATTATACTTTTCGATAAACTTTTTATCCAGTTCAGGTGAATCTTTATATTTTTCACGCATCTGTACTAAATCCGCTTTCAGCTGTTTCACCACATCGGCATACGAAGGATCATCATATATACTGTTTACCTCATTGGGATCATTAAGTCGATCGTACAACTCCCATTCATCTACATCGTGATAAAAATGGATGAGTTTATATTCCTTTGTGACAATGGCATAATGACGCTTAACCATGTGAATACTCGGGTATTCGTAATAATGATAGTATACCGCTTCTCTCTCCCAATTATCTTTGTCGCCCCTTAGCAATGGTATAATACTCTCACCTTGCATATCAGCTGGTCTATCAATTTGAGCTGCTTCCAACAGTGTTTGAGCGAAGTCCAGATTTTGAACCATTTCGTTTTCAACAGTTCCTGCCTGAACAACACCTGGCCATCGAACTAACAAAGGCGTTTTAAACGACTCGTTATATACAAATCGTTTATCAAACCAACCATGCTCACCAAGGTAAAAGCCTTGATCCGATGTGTACACCACTATCGTATTCTCTGCTAATCCTGTTTCATCCAGATATTCCAATAAACGACCTATGTTATCATCCACCGAAGAAATACATGCTAAATAATCCTGCATATAGCGCTGGTATTTCCATTGCATTTTTTCCTTATCTGACATTGTTGGCCAGTTGGCTTTGAAATAGTTATTGATACTATCCAAAACAGGATCCAGTTGTGCCTTTTGCTCTTTTGAAGCGCGTCCATAAGGATAGGCAAAGCCATTTTTCCATTCTTCTACAAGCGGTACCAATTGGTCACCCATTTCAGACTTAGTTTCGGGCCTTATTTTGCTATCATGACCATAGTGCATATGCGTTAGAAGATTCATCTCGGCTGTTTTGGCTGCTGTACCTCTGTTGCTATAATCATCGAATAGTGTTGCCGGCTCAGGAAATGTTCGTTTTGTAAACTCTTCAAACTTATCGGGACGCGGCCACCATGGGCGATGCGGTGCTTTATGCATATACATCATCATAAATGGCTCATCATCCTGAGCTTCACGGTCCAACCAATCAATTGCCATATCGGTAATAATATCGCTTACATAACCTTGTATGCTTGTATCGCCTTTACTGGTAATAAAATCGGGATTGAAATAGTTACCTTGCCCCGGAAGTATGCTAAACTCATCAACGCCTTTAGGGTTATTACCAAAATGTAGCTTCCCGAAAATGGAAGTTTTATAGCCGTTGTTCTGAAATATTTGAGGGAAAGTTACCTGTGTGGTGTCAAAGGCAAAATGGTTATCAATTTTACCATGTAGATGGCAGTGTTTACCGGTTAATATTGTAGCCCTAGATGGTGCACAAATAGAATTGGTGACACATGCATTCGTAAACAACATGCCTTCAGTTGCTAAGCGGTCAATATTAGGCGTTTCAATCAAGCGATCATCATAGGCACTAATTGCCTGATAAGCATGATCATCGGACATGATGAAAATGATATTGGGTCGTGATTTTTTCTTTACCTCTGAAGTTTTTTCAGACTTACAAGAGGCAAGCATTGTAATACAAATTAAACTTAGAATAAAAGCTTTCATATCTACTATTTTTTTCTACAATTTGAATTCCGGTATTACATCTAAAGCAAATCAATTTCTGCTATGGCAGATGAACTACTTCCTTGTGCTGTTTCAATGGTTTCAATCCTAATATATTTGGTTTTAACCGGCTTATCAAAGAAATGTCGGCGTGGCGATGGATCGTTTATTAAATTACCAAATTCAAATGTTTCAACTGCTTGCCACGTTCTGCCATCGAAACTGATTTTCAATACGCCTTTTTCAATCATTCCCTCCTTATTATCAAGTGGTGGCGTATACATAAATCCATTAATCGTATAAATGGCTCCTAAATCAATTGCCAGATTACTATGGTGCTCATTCGGCTTTGATTGCCAAAAGGTATTCACACTTCCATCAAAAGCTTGCTTTCCATTATTATCCGCAACATTACTCGAGGCACTTAGTAATTTCCAATCTGTCTTAACCAGACCTATGAATGCTTTTGTAAGCGGACCTGCAATGTCATTATCAAAAGCGCATGCATGAACAATCCCGGAAGAGAAATTAAAAGTTCCGGTATATAATTCTGAAGCATGTGTAGGGATACTTCCATCAGTAGTATATCTGATTTCTAATCCTTTGTTTAAGTTTGACAAGAAGTCTTCGCCATGTTGCTTCCATCCGAATTTGTGTTGCTTTAACTGAATGGTGATTGCTCCATTGACATCGCTCTTCACCTCCAATTGTGGCGGACGCATTTTATAGTAATGAGCTGAAATTGTTGAAATGGCTGGCGTATACCTTTCTGCAGTCACCCTGAAACGAAATCTATCAGAACTCACTTCCGGAAAACGTAAAATGCGTTTATAGCCAATATTGGTGCCTGTTGCAATTTCTTTCCATTCATCGTTAATCCAGGCTTCCATAGTATGCCTTTCAACGCGTTCACTATGAGTTTGAATAGATTCCTGAATAACAAAACGATTAATAGTGACTGGCTCTTTGGTATTAATTTCTATGGTCTTCGTATTTTCTAATAATACATAGGTATCCATATTACCATCCAATACATTTTTCGGTCCTTTTGCTCCTGACAGAATGTTATGACCATAAGTAGCATTGATTCGTTCGCCGGATTCTCTTAAAGCTGCCACATCACGTGGAGAAAATTGACCTTCACGATTAGGTGGGATATTCAACAAAAATGTTGAATTCCCTCCGACCGATCGCTCATACATATCAAATACATCATCGGCACTGCGTACACCTTGATCGGTATCGTCGCGGTAAAACCATCCTTCTCGTATCGATGTATTGGTTTCAGCCTGTTGATAATGCAAGAATTTACCTTCGTATAATTGTGCTCTTTCGCCCAATTCCTTAGCCGTTAAATCACCAAAACGATTCATCAAAGCTGGATTTTTCTGATACGGAATGATATTCCATTCACTATGACGCGTTTTTCCCGCTTCATTGCCACACCAGCGAATATCTTGCTTTCCGAAAACCACAGCTTCAGGAGCCAATGTTTGAATAAGCTCTTTCCATGCCAGATAGTTGTATTGTTGTCCTCCTTTTCGTTTTGGATGAGCGCCATCAAACCAAACCTCATGAATAGGTCCATATTCGGTTAATAACTCAAAAAGCTGGTTAAGGAAATACTCGTTGTAATCATCAACAATGAATTTAAATGTTGTCTGATTTTCAAAAGGACGCTCATCGACGCGCCTTGGTATTACACGTTCTGTGTACTTACTCAAGTTCCCATAAAGCCCTCGTTCATTTTCAATCTGGTATAAATCAGCTGGAGATAAATAAACACCTAGTTTTAAACCATATTTGGCACATGATTCGGAAAGCTCCTTAAGAACATCACCTTTACCATTTTTGTAAGGCGATGACATAGTGCCGTGAGTCGTATACCTCGACTGCCACAAACAGAAGCCATCGTGGTGCTTAACGGTAAGAATAACCATTTTCATTCCTCCGGCAACCATGGCTTCACACCATTGGTCGGTATCCAGATTTTGCAGGTCAAAACTTGCTGGATCTTCCATGCCGCTACCCCATTCCATTCGGGTAAATGTATTAGGGCCAAAATGAATAAAGGCAATGTATTCGTTCTTTAATGCTTCAAACTGATTGGAGGTTGGGATTACATGGGCTGCCTTTAAAATTATGCTATCCTTCGAATCATCATCGTTTATTTCAATTGTAGAGTTAAGCTCCATTAAATTTCCTGATGAACCATTACAAGAAAGGAGATAAAAAGATAATGCAATAGCTATAAATAATTTCAAAAAATAACTCATGTGTACCTTAATGATTACGTTTATTTTAAAAACTTACTTTTAACACTCGGTATAGGTCCTTCAAAAGCTTCTGGTTGTATTTCTTTCCGTCGTTGAATACCCATTGCCGGAATGCGATAATTAATTCCTAAATTATTATAGCGTTCAAATTCCATCACCATTTTCTTTTGGAATAAATCCCAATCCAGACAGCTGTCTATGGTCCATGCTTTTTCAGCAATCGCCATCAAACGCAGATATTTCATATATTCCAGACGTTTCTGATTACTAATAAACTCCGTCCATATTGCGGCCTTTATGCCTAAGATATTATCTAGTTTTGATGCTTCATAAGTCACTTTAATCGGATTCTAGTTATAGATCATCTTAACTGAATTAACATCATTAATAACTCCTTTCCAATCCGCTCCTGCTTCATCCAGATGTTCCGGGTTGTCAAGATACATAAAGTTTGAAGGAGATAGAATTAATTGGAGGCCTTTGTTTAAAGCTTCAACATCAATAGGCGTATCGAGCCATTGCCAATTTTGAATAATGGTATGAGTTTTTACACCAAAATCGGCAGCATCATCCTAGGCCACAGGGGCATATCCCTGCTTATGAATATAATCAGCCATTTGGTCAATCATCTTTTTTAGGAATTGTAGCCTTTCCTAAAGAATCACGTGAACTTGTCATTTATATGACAACAATTTCATTACCAACATAGCCTAACAACAACATCGAAAAGAGTTGATAATACCAGAGGAAATAATTATAAAAGACTGCGATTAACCTATAATAAGGTTTTGAACATGACTATTCTTACTAAAAATAATAATCAATGCTACTAATGGAATATTTTTCCATTTTAGTCTAAAAAAATCAAACGTTTATCACAATACAGAAACTTTCCAGTATTAGCCATCACGTTTTTACTTATCTTCGTAACATCTTTCCTGACAGGTTGTTTTCCCCTTGCCCCGTTCTGACACTCTTTCCAAACCGAGCGGGGCATTTTTATTCCCAAAACGCCTCTTTACCTGGATACATATATTTGGCTTTGGCTACGTTTGTTGGAAACAAAAAATATTCAACGATAGCTGAACTACAGATGACTCCAGCTGAATTAACAATCTCGGTCTTTATGCGTGCCAATCGTCTGGTTTGCTCTTCTAGGTATGCTCTAATTGTGACTTCACCACCACTAATATATAGAGGCTTATGGTAATTGACATCTAAACGATTTGTGACGCCTGCCGTATCCAACATCGAATAAATATACCAACTGGCAATCTCATCCATTAAAGTGGCCTGTATGCCACCATGAACAACATTGGTATAACCTTCAAAGTTTTTAACAGGGTTCCATTTGGTGAACACCACATTATTCTCTTCATAAAAGTGCAATTTAAAACCTATTGAATTCTGTGGAGAACACCCAAAACAATTATAATTATCTCCCTTTTCTTCGATAAAAGGGTTACGTATTTTTCTAATCTCACTCATATATGCAAATTATTAAAATTTCAATCTAAAATATCTAAACATTCAGCAAGATCATCTGTTTTTGTAATATATTTAACTATTACAATTAAACAGTTATAGGTATTCCCTTAAAATGTATACTTTTATACAGCCTAGATTAATAAACTATAGACTAATCAACCTTTCACATTATGAGAAACACATTATCAATTCTATTGTTAATAACCTTACTTATCGGGTGTAAGAACAAACGCCCAGATATGGGACCTCCACAAATACCCGTTTACACTTCACAAACTGAGAACATCGCCTTACACAAAGACTTTGTAGGACAAACATATGGCCTGTTTGACATTTCCATCAGAGCACGAGTAGATGGATACCTTGAAGGCATACATTTTGACGAAGGTGGTAAAGTGAAAAAAGGACAGTTACTTTATTCAATTGATCCAGCTCCATTAAATGCCAAAGTTGCAGAAGCCTTAAGCATGGTTGCTCAGGCCAAAACAAATTTAGTTAAAGCGGAGAGTGACTATAAACGCTATAAACCATTAGCTGAGAGCAATGCGGTGAGTCAAAGTGATTACGATGCTGCAAAAGCAAGTTATGGTGCTGCCCAAGCTTCTCTTGAAGCTGCTGAGGCTTCTTTGGATTATGCTAAAATTCAACAGAGTTACACGAAGATTTATTCGCCAATAAATGGCTTAATTGGTCGATCGAAAGCTAAAGTTGGTGATTATGTCGGTCGAGAACCAAATCCGGTTGTATTAAATACAGTATCTCGTCTTGATACTATTTTAGTTCAGTTTCACCTCACAGAACTACAATATCTTAATATTATCAACTTTTCCAAAGCTCAAGAAGCAGTTACAAACCCTCGTAAAGAAGAAAAAGCAGAAGTTGAACTGTTTTTCGCTGATGGTAGCCGACATCCACACTTAGGAAAAGTAGATTTTGTTGGAAGAAATGTAGATCCCACAACTGGAACGCTATTAGTACAAACTTCATTTCCAAATCCAAGAGAATTGGTTCGTCCAGGACAATTTGCAAAGCTTCGTTTAACCATTGACAACCCTAATGATGTTGTCGTTATTCCTTTAAAGTGCCTGCAAGAAGTGCAGGGACAATACAGCTTGTTTGTAGTTGATGCCGATAACAAAGTAGAATATCGCTCAGTAGAAATTGGTCAAACACTCATGGACATGGTCATTATTACCTCCGGCCTTAAAACCAATGAACAAGTTGTTATGGAAGGTCTTAACAGGATACGTACTGGAATGACAATAATACCACAAGAGAAAGCATTTAAGTCAATACGCAATAATCAATAATTATTATGGGAAGTTTCTTTGTTAGAAGGCCAATTGTGGCCATGGTTATTGCCATTATAATATTATTGGTTGGGAGTATTTCAGCTCTGCAACTACCAATGGAGCAATTTCCAGACATTACTCCACCAATGGTTCAGGTGCGTGCTAATTATACTGGTGCCAATTCATTAAATGTGGAGCAATCAGTAGCAACACCACTTGAGCAACAGTTAAATGGTGTTGAAAATATGATATACATGAAATCGACTAATGCCAATGATGGCAGTATGGCGATTAATATATCATTTGAAGTAGGTACAGATCCTGATATGAATACTGTATTTGCACAGAACAGAGCATCCGCTGCAACAGCAAAGTTACCAGAAGAAGTTAAACGTCTAGGGGTAACAACTCAAAAAAGTATGAGTAGTATTGTAATGGCACTTGCTGTTTACAGTGATGGACGTTTTGATCAGGAGTTCTTAGGTAACTACTCTATCATTAATATTCAGGATATTTTGGCGCGTACCAACGGCGTTGGAAGAGTACAAGTAATGGGTGCCAGCGACTATTCGATGCGAATTTGGATAAAACCGGATAGGCTTTCGCAGTTAAACCTAACGGTGCCTGAAATAACAGCTGCCATACGCGAGCAAAATGTGATTGTTCCGGGTGGTAAATTTGGTGCAGAACCTGCCCCGGCAGGAACCGAACACACCTATACTGTAACTTTACCAGATCGTTTAGTAACAGCTGAAGAGTTTGGCAAGGTCGCCATCAGAACCAATATCGATGGTAGCCAAATACTTCTTAAAGATGTTGCTACCATTGAACTGGGAACCGAAAGTTATAACTCAAATGCACAATTTAAAGGTAAGCCTTGTGCTTTAATTGCAATCTATCAGTCACCGGGGACTAATGCGGTAACCATGGGAGAAGAAATCCTTAAAACCATGGATGAACTGGCCCTTTCATTCCCCGAAGGCGTAACTTACGATGTGGCGCTTGATGCCACAGCTCCTATTACAGCAGGACTTAAGGAGGTTGCTATCACTTTAATTGTTGCACTGATACTGGTAATATTAGTTGTTTTCATATTCATTCAGGATTGGCGAGCAACGCTTATTCCAACCATTGCCATACCTGTTTCCCTTATCGGAGCTTTTGCGATTTTCCCAATGTTAGGCTTCACTATTAACACCTTATCACTGTTAGGACTAGTGCTTGCAATTGGTATTGTAGTTGATGATGCCATTGTGGTTGTTGAAGCAGTTCAGGTGAATATTGAAAAAGGCATGAATAACCGCGAAGCAACGATTGCTGCAATGAAGGAGGTAACGGCACCCGTTATAGCCACAACTCTCGTACTAATTGCAGTGTTTATTCCGGTCGCATCCATGGGTGGTATAACAGGCCAGCTGTACCAACAGTTTGCCATCACGGTAGTTGTATCCGTTTGCTTCTCATCAATTAACGCTCTCACACTCTCTCCTGCCCTTGCTTCAATACTCTTGCGAAAGCCAGAATTACCAGGTGGTATTCTTGGGCGCTTTTTCAAATCATTCAATAAAGCATTTGACAAAAGTTCGGTGAAGTACATGAAAGTGACCAATATTGTTGCCCGAAAGATTACACGAAGTATGATTTTTATCGGCGCAACTGTTGTTCTGATTGTTGTTGTCGGCCGCTTTATTCCAGGAGGGTTTATTCCTGAAGAAGATCAAGGATATTTGTTTGTAAATGTGCAATTACCTGATGCTGCATCACTTCAACGTACCCAAGCAGTAGTTAACGAAGTAGAAACTATTCTAAACAGTGTTGAAGAGATCGAGAGTGTAGCATCGGTATCAGGTTATAACCTTCTTTCCGGTAGCATGTCAACTAACTCAAGTATTATTTTTGTAACACTTAAGAATTGGAGCGACCGTTCTCTAAAAGCTAACTGGATAGCGAAGAAACTTAACTTCATGTTCTATAAGGGCATTAAAGAAGCACAAGTCTTTTCTTTTGGTCCGCCCGCTATTCCTGGATTAGGTAGTGGTTCGGGGTTTTCGTTGATGCTACAGGATAAACAAGGCAATACACCACAGTACCTGGCCGATGAGGCTACCAAGTTTATTGAAGCAGCTCAAAAGCGTCCTGAAATTGCAAATATATTTACAACCTATCGAGCCAATGTGCCGCAAAGACGATTGAACATTAATCGTGACAAAGCACTCAAAGCAGGTGTTCAACTCAATGATTTATACACCACTATCAGTGCATTTTTAGGTGGGGCTTACATCAATGATTTTAATCGTTTTGGTCGATTATACAAAGCTTATCTTCAGGCTGCTCCTGAATTTCGATTAAGTGGCGAACAACTCGATATGTTCTTTGTCAAAAATAAAGATGGCGTCTCACTCCCATTATCATCACTCGTGACGGTTGAGAAGAGCTATGGTGCTGACTTTACAAATCGTTTTAACCTCTATCGTTCAGTCGAAATTACAGGTTCTCCGGCTTCAGGCTATTCATCTGCACAGGCTTTAGATGCACTTGAGGAAGTAGCTAACAAAGTTCTTCCTCCGGGAATGGGATACGAATGGGCAAACATGTCCTATCAAGAGAAAAAAGCAAGTGGTTCGGGTAATATTGTATTTGTGTTTGCCCTCATTTTTGTATTTCTCATATTGGCAGCTCAATACGAAAGTTGGTCATTACCTTTTAGTATCTTATTAGGTACTCCTTTTGCTGTGCTGGGCGCTATGATATTTGTGTTACTGTCTCGTTTAGTGAGCCCTAGCTTCGAAAACAATGTGTTTATGCAAATATCGTTGGTGATGCTCATTGCTATGGCGGCCAAAAATGCCATTTTGATTGTTGAGTTTGCAAAGATTAAATTCGATGAAGGTTTAAGCTTATTCGATGCTGCTATTGAATCAGCACGACTCCGTTTCAGGCCAATTCTTATGACAGCATTCTCTTTTATACTGGGTGTATTACCACTTGTTACTGCATCAGGAGCGGGTGCTGAAGCCCGAAAAGTAATGGGTATGGCACTACTTGGAGGAATGACCATTGCCACAATTCTGGGAGTTGTCATGTACCCAATGCTATTTGTATTTATTGGAAAAATAGCAAAGTATGAAGAAAAAAGAGCCATATCTAACCAAAAGAAAGAAGACTGATGAAGATGACTAAATATATTCTATTTCTCGTATTAGCAACATTACTGATTAGTAGTTGTAAAATGGGGGAAAACTATTCTCGACCCGAGATCGAAGCACCCCATAGCTTCGTATTTTCATATGGTGACACTACCTACAACGAAGCCATGAAGTGGTGGGATTTGTTTAATGATCCGGTGTTAGATACTTTAATAAAAAAAGCTCTGGAGAATAACAAAGATTTATTGGCAACAGCGCAAAATGTTGAAGCTGCCAGGCTACAGTTGGCCATTCAAAAAGCAGATCTTTGGCCGCAGTTTAATTATTCAGGCGCTGCTGGTAGAGGTAATTTTCAGATGCTAAAGCTACCTGAACCTACAAATAACTTCAGTTTAGTAGGGCAAGCAAGCTGGGAAATTGACTTTTGGGGTAAGCTCAGACGTATGAACGAATCTGCGAAGGCGCAATATCTGGCTTCTGAATATGGTTTAAATGCCTTGCGATTATCACTAATCACCACAGTAGCCACCACCTACTTTCAGGTGATGGAGTTTAACACCAAAGCAATAATAGCTGAGCAGACATACGAAATACGGGATAGCTCCTATAAAATTCTTAAGCATCGATTTGAAGCCGGTATTATTCCAGCCATTGATGTTAATCATTCGCGAATTCAAAAAGCCATTGCTGCCACAGCCATACCAGTTTATAAGCGAAATGCAGCGCAATCAGTGAATTTATTAAGTGTCCTTTTAGGTGAAAACCCGAAACCACTTATCATTGAAAACAAGTTGGATTCATTTACTGCTGCACCACTTATTCCTCCAGGTTTGCCTTCAGATCTGCTGAATAGAAGACCTGATATAATGATGGCAGAACAACAATTGGTTTCACAAAATGCCTTGGTAGGAGTTGCAAAAGCTGCACGATTACCATCTTTGAGTTTAACCGGTATGTTTGGCCTTGCCAGTGATGACCTAAGCACTATTACTTCCGGAGATCCAGCCTGGAGTATAAGCGGTAGTTTACTAGGTCCAATATTCAACTGGAATAAAAATTCGAATCGTGTTAAGGCTGAAAAGGCAAGAGCTGTTGCTGCTATTTATCAATACGAAAACACTATTTTGAATGCATTCAGAGAAGTTGAAGATGCCTTGATAACTATAGAAACTTTAAAAGAAGAAGAAGCCGCTATTCAGGAACATGTGGAAGCAGCCGTTGAAGCAGCCATTCTATCAGGCGATCGTTATGATAAAGGAATCGCCAGTTACATCGAATTTCTAGAGAGTCAACGCCAGGCATTTGATGCACAGATGTCGCAAACGAGTAACAAGCAAGATTTATTAGAAGCTTACGTTAAATTATACCAGGCCCTCGGAGGCGGATGGCAATAACAATAACGGATAGAAATAACAAAATGCACGGTTAATAAATAGCCGTGCATTTTTTATGTACTAAAAAAAACGAGACAAACTAAAATGATTGTCTCGCTAATATTTTAAGAAGAAGGAACTACTTACACATCAATATTTGCATAAGTCGCATTCTCTTCAATAAACTCTTTACGTGGTGGTACATCATCACCCATTAACATAGAGAATACACGGTCAGCCTCTGTTGCACTTTCAATTGTAACCTGACGTAATGTTCTCTCCTCCGGGTTCATGGTTGTTTCCCATAATTGTTCGGCGTTCATCTCACCAAGACCTTTGTAGCGTTGGATATGTAAAGCACTTTCTTTACCTCCACCCCAATCTTCTACTAATCGTAGTCGTTGATCTTCATTCCAGCAATAGGTTTGCTTCTGTCCTTTTTTAATTAAATATAAAGGAGGTGTTGCAATATAAAGGTAACCGTTTTCAATAAGACCTTTCATATATCGGAAGAAGAAAGTCATGATGAGTGTCGCAATGTGACTACCATCAACGTCGGCATCACACATGATTACAACCTTGTGATAACGAAGCTTTTCAAGGTTTAATGCTTTACTGTCTTCTTCGGTTCCAATTGTTACCCCAAGTGCCGTAAAAATATTTTTGATTTCATCATTTTCAAACACTTTGTGCTGAAGAGCCTTTTCAACGTTCAAAATCTTACCACGTAATGGCAAAATTGCCTGAAACTTACGATCACGACCTTGTTTGGCCGTACCGCCCGCCGAATCTCCCTCGACTAGAAATACCTCACATGCTGCAGGATCTTTATCTGAACAGTCTGCCAGCTTACCTGGCAAACCACCTCCACTTAGTACACTCTTTCGTTGCACTAACTCTCGTGCTTTACGTGCTGCATGACGCGCCTGTGCGGCTAAAATCACTTTATTTACAATATCCTTGGCATCCTTTGGATTCTCTTCAAGATAATTGGCTAACATGGTGCTTACCGCCTGATCAACAGATAGACTTACCTCACCATTACCTAGTTTTGTTTTTGTCTGCCCCTCAAATTGTGGTTCAGCTACTTTAACCGAAATAACGGCTGTTAATCCTTCACGGAAGTCATCACCATTAATATCAAACTTAAGCTTACTTAGCATTCCCGATTTTTCGGCAAATGTTTTTAAAGTACGCGTTAAACCACGACGGAAACCTGTTAAATGAGTTCCTCCTTCAATGGTATTAATATTATTAACGTATGAGTAAATATTTTCTGCAAAAGATGTGTTATAAAGAATCGCAATCTCAACAGGAATATCATTTTTCTCAGTAGAAATATGAATGGCTTTGTCAATCAACTTCTCGCGAGCTTCATCAATAAACTCTACAAACTCTTCCAATCCTCTTTCTGAGAAGTATTCTTCACTCTTAAATTCTTCATTTTCATCCAATTCACGTTCATCAGTTAATCGAATTTTAATGCCTTTATTAAGAAAGGCCAATTCTCTTAAACGATTAGCTAAAATTGAAAACTTATAAGTTGTGATATTGAAAATTGAATCATCAGGCTTAAAAGTAACTTTCGTTCCTGTGATATCGGTAGTTCCAACCTCGGTAATTTCAGTTACCGGCTTACCAATTGAGTATTCCTGAGTATTGATTTTACCACCTCGGTGTACTTCTGCCTTCAACATGGTTGATAAAGCGTTTACACACGAAACACCAACACCGTGTAATCCTCCAGATACTTTATATGAATCTTTATCGAATTTACCACCGGCATGTAATACAGTCATTACAACCTCTAGTGCCGATTTCCCTTCCTTTTCGTGATAATCAGTAGGAATACCACGACCATTATCAGTTACGGTAATTGAATCGTCTTCATGAATAAAAACTTCAATCGAATCGCAGTAGCCAGCCAATGCTTCATCAATTGAGTTATCAACCACCTCATATACCAGGTGGTGCAATCCTTTTTCGCCCACATCACCAATATACATAGCCGGACGCTTACGTACGGCCTCCAACCCTTCTAATACGGTAATACTACTGGCGCTATATTCACCTTGTTTATTTACATTTTCATTTACCTGATCACTCATCTTATATTCTTTTGAAAAGCGTAAAAAAACCGGCTAAACCGGTCATATACATCCTCCATATCGAAAGACACACAAATATAGCAAAAATCATCATTCAAACAGTGTTTAAAATGATGATTTTTGCATGTATTTCATTAAGATATTATTGCTGAATTAAATCCTTTTAAAATGAGAAAATTATGCCCGCTTTAGCATTGAATCTTTGGGTTGGATAGCCATTCCATTTATAGTATTTTGATGCTGCTACATTATTCATTGATACCCAGAAAGACCATTGTTTGCTAAAGAAGTATTCAGCTCCGATATTAACGTCGACAACTCCGTCTAGCTTTTTAACAAAGGAAGCATCAGTAACATCATATGCCGAACGTTCGCCAAGGTATTTAATACCTGCATTTGCATATAAATTTTCAAGGACATTGAAACTTCCGGAAACACCTATTTCAACCTCAGGCATGTGCCATGCTTCTGTCTGGGTGTCTAAACTCCAGCCATAATAAGCTCCATTCAAAGCAAACTCCATTGTTTTCTTGGGTTTATACAATAATTCACCCATCACCTTTAATACAGATCCATCGTCGTAAACCACATCAAACTGATTGGAATAATGCTGAATTGTCATTAGCTCTGGAGATGTTACCATGGTAGAATAGGCTTTATTAACCCAAAAGTGCTCATTATTAAAGAATCCATACTCCATGCCTGCCGTAAATGAGGTTGAAGCACTAAAATTGCCTTTAATACCTGCCATGAAATTCAGACCGTAAACCGATGATTTGACATTAATATCGGCAGAAGCAAAGGCATTCTCAGTCATAATGCTTTGATAATCGTTCATATTAACTTTACCATTAACACCTACATAAATACTGGCAATCCCCTCAACTACTGTTAATTCACCCATGATATCTGGCGTAAGGTAAAACTCATCTCCCTCAGTATCTAGTACACCAGCCATAATAAGGCCTACTTTTAAACTTGCATTATCTGATTTGAAACGAACTGATGGATTTACTTTTAGTAAAGTATGTGAGCGATCAGCAAAAGTATACATCGTTCCAATGGTATCGGGTACACTGGTGCTATAACTCTCAATGGCTCCTCCTAATTCGAAGGTTAAATCATTTATAGGACGATACAAATGACCGCCTAATTCAAAACCTGCCTGCCCAACACCTGTTAAATTGCCAAAGGTATTAAAACCTGCCCATGTGTTATATTGCGTTTTACGCTCATTAGTTTCATTATTTGATAAACTGATTTTCGCCTCAAGCCCTGACAATCGTTGATCAATATCAGGTACCAAAAAACTTCCAGCAAGCAAACTTCCATCAGGCATATCATACAATGTTCCATCAGATAATGTCTGATAACCATAGTACTGATATTTATTGTGATTAAATCCAATATCAACACTCAGTGTTTTATCGTCAAAAAAATGCTTAAAATCTGCCGCCACCCACGTATCATGAAATGTTGCATCAACCGTTTTATCATCCTCGAGTGTAACATTTCCCAGGGAACTTAAATGATAAATATTGAGTCCTAACAGAAACTTTTCATTCTCCAATATATTATATCCCAATTCGGCCAGTACGGAGCTATAATTACCAACTCCACCCTTTATATAGGATTTGTGAAGGTATTCTTTTCTTGCTGTATTGATTTTTGCAGCAGCGATTGGTGCCGGTTGATAATTAGTCGACACCGCGGTACTTAATATCCGATAATTAAAATTGGGATTAAACGTTGTTGAATCATCTACTTCGGGCATATAACTAACCTTGAAAGCATCTGAAACAATAGGCGTATAGGCTTTAACCACCTTAACATCCTGGTTGATTTTTTCCTGTGCACCAACAGTATTTAGATTACCAACAGCCACAAGAAAAATGATAGAAATTATATAGCAGTATCTCATCTTACTCATCAATTATCCTACGTTAATAGTTTCTGAACTGGTTGACTCTTCGACTTCTGTTTGCCAGCTTTTTAAATAGGCATCCACTCTCTGTTCGATATCATCATCACCTTCATAGTTATCTTTGATACTTTGCAGGTATTGCACCGCCTGAAAG
The DNA here is from genome assembly GCF_016612505.1 of Carboxylicivirga marina. Classification (GTDB taxonomy): domain Bacteria; phylum Bacteroidota; class Bacteroidia; order Bacteroidales; family Marinilabiliaceae; genus Carboxylicivirga; species Carboxylicivirga marina. Next base: position 50,656 of record NZ_JAENRR010000009.1, on the reverse strand, counting down.
GCTTCTCCCCTGTCATGGTATATTTCAGCTAACAAGATAAAACTTCTGGCTAACCAATACTGATGAGGGGTTCCTTTATCGATGTAATCAAAAATTTCTTTCTCCGAAGTATTCTTTTCGCCTTTGTTGTAAAGCATTTGTGCAACCTGAAACTTGGCTTCTGCGCCTTCTTCACTTTTAGTATTTTCCGCTACCTTTTTATAATGCTCAAAGGCCTGTTCTTTATTTCCAAGTTGTTGATAACTTTTCGCTAAATTAAATACCGCTTCACGTTTGATTTCATCGGCGATTTTATGTGATGTTAATAAGCTTTCTGCAGCTTTAATACATTCTTCTGGTTGTTCAATCTTTACCAGGCAGCGCATCTTACCAATTTTTGCCTCTAAACGGTTTTCAGCGATCTCAGCTTCCAGTTCAAGGCGGTTAAAACTCTCATAGGCTTTACGGTAGTCTTTCTGCTGGTATAATAATTCACCCATTCGTATTAAGGCCTCCTCGGTAAACAAGCTGCGTTCGCGTTCTGCCACATATTTAAATGAACTCAAGGCATCGGTATATGCACCGGTTTTATATTGACAATCGGCTTTGTAAAAATGGGCATTCAAAACAAACTTACCTTCAGGAAATTTATTCAGGTAATTTTTAAAATGACTAATAGCTCTGTTGCAATCACTCTGCATGTAAAAGCGTTCGGCCGACACAAATGTCAAACTATCCTGCTCACGCTCATCAACTTGCGCAAAAGAACCCAATGAAGCCGTATACTTCATATAACCATTCAGGTCATTGTCATCCATATAAATATTACGAATGCCATTTAAAGCATCTTCAGCCTCTTCGGTACCTGGATATTCATTCACAACCCTTTTGTAATAACGCATTGAATTATTAGCATCATCACTATTGTAATATACCAAACCCAGTTGTAACAAAGCTTTTTTGGCATAACTTCCTTTCGGATACTTTTCTTTAGTTGACTTGTAATAATATATCGCTTTATCATTATTACCCAGAGCCACGTAAGAACGACCTGTTTCATACAAGGCATCATCAACATAAGTAGATGTTGGGTAACGTTGCACCACATTATCCAGCACTTGTATTTTTTGGTCATACTGTTTCATAAGTCCTAAACAGAAGCCTTTTTGAAACAAAGCATAATCAGCTGAACTTTCCGGAATTTGTGAAGCTAAATCATAATATTTAATAGCCTGATTGAACTGACGACTGACAAAATAGCAATCACCTGCTCTATTGTAAGCATCTCCAAGCATAGCACGATCGCGCTTATCGGTCATGTTTATATACTTTCTGAACCAACTTTGTGCTTCGGTATATTCCTTTTGTTTAAAATACGAATATGCAATATTGTAATGCGCAATAGGAAACTCTTTCATCTCATAAGAGCCCGGTTGGAATATGTACTCGCGAAAATCAAGAATAGCCTTTGGATAATTACGCATTCGATAATGTGCTTCGGCCCTCCAGTAATAAGCACCAACTTTTAAGGTTTTATCATACTCGGCATACTTTAAGCTATAGTCGAAAAACTCAATAGCCTCACCAAAGTTTAAATCTGTAAATAGCTCTAATCCGCGATAATAAGCAACACGCTGCAAGGCTCGATACACATCTCCGGTCTTGCGGTTAATTTTCTCCATGGAAGCCAATGCCTCGCGGTAGTTTTTTGTGGTTAAAAAAGCCTTCCCTAAATACTCGTATGCCTCATCAATCTTATCGCTTTCAGGAAACAATTCAATGTATCGCATAAATGAATTGATGATTTCATTAAATGGAGAAAACGACAATTCATAGTTTAGTTTGATGTAATTAAGCAAAGCATCTTCCTGTATATCCTTGTTAAAATCATTGTTTGAAGCGGCTTCAAAAGCAACACGTGCTCGCTTTTTATCGCTCAACTTCAGATAACAATCTCCTAAATGATAATAGGCATTTTGCGCCATCACATCATCATCAGAAGTTACTTGTGATAAGCCCTCAACAGCTACTTCATAGTTTTTTATAAAATAATTGGCAAAACCCAAATGATAGTAATCCGATCGCAAAGGTTCGTCGACCAAATTGATTACTTTTTGATAGTAAACCGCTGATTTCTCATATTTCTTTTGAGCATAGTATGAATCGGCAATAATTCGATTCATATCTGCCTGTCGAGCTTTTGTGCCTTCAGAGGATAATTGTTCGGCATACTTTATCGCACCATTATAGTCTTCTTTTAGGTAAAGAATTTGTGCGATGTAAAATGGTATTACTTTTTTAAAACCTTTATCATTTTCGAGTTGCTTAAATTCATCAAGCGCCGTCTGATAATTACCCTTTTGGTATTGAATATGGGCATAATAATATTGAACAGATGAATGGTATTTATTATCTCGACCTTTAATCTTGTTAAACTTAACGAGTGCCTTATCAAACTCTTCAAGCATAAAAAGTGTATAACCTGCCGAAAAGTAATATTCTGTCTGTGTATCATCATCTAAAGCAGATGCTTTTACTTTATCATACCAGCGCGACGCCTGCTTGTATTTATTCTGGTCTTTATAGAAATCGCCTAAATGCATTTTTGCATAATGTAAGCGTTTACTATAAGGGTAATCCAACAGATAGCTTTCCCATAAATACTTTACATCATCGTTCCCTAACTTTTGAGCGCAAACACGAGTTAGGTAGGCTGCTTCGGCCACCATGGAGGAGTTATCTCCATTGGCATCTTGAACGTATTTATTAAAATTAATACGAGCCAAGCCATATTTCCCGAGGCGATACATTTCCATACCACGCTCATAAAGTTCTTTGGGTGATTCGTATTTGAGTGATTGTTGTGCAAAGGTGCAGTGCACAAGGCTGACAAAAAGCAATAGTGCGATTTTTCTCATCATAAGGATAAGGCCTTTAAATTAAGTTCTAACACTAAAACGTTTAAAATAAACTTTTAGTCTATCCATTTTTTATGGTGCTTAAAGATAACAAAAGTGCTTCAGCAGAAAAGTTAAAGTATTAAGATATTTTTACAAAAGAAGTAATAGCACCGCTATAGTTTAATCAAGTAAATCAAAGTCAATCTCTTCTTGCTTTGCTTCAAATAAGCGCGTATCCTCACAACGAATGGTTCGCCCCGGAAATTTCTTAAGAAGATTGTAATTATGGGTTGCCATTATAACGGTATTTCCTGAAGCACAAATCTTTTTTAACAGCTGCATTAATTCATCTGAAGTATCAGGATCTAGATTTCCGGTTGGCTCATCAGCAAGAATCAAGTCCGGAGAATTCAATAAAGCTCGGGCAATACCAATACGTTGCTGTTCACCTCCTGAAAGCTGATGTGGCATTTTATAGCCTTTATGTACCATATCAACATGAGATAAAACGTCTCGAATACGCTTATCCATATCCTTTTTAACTTTCCAGCCAGTGGCTTTTAACACAAACATCAGGTTGTCATATACTGTTCGATCAGACAGTAATTGAAAGTCCTGAAACACAATACCCATCTTACGACGAAGCAATGGCACCTGACTACTTTTTATTGTTTTTAGCGGATAACCTGCCACAAAACCATAACCTTCTTCCAAAGGCAATTCTTTATACATAGTTTTGAGCAAGCTTGACTTACCAGTACCAACCTTACCTATTAAATACACAAATTCGCCAGGTTGAATGCTAAAATTGACATCTTGCAATATCAAATGCTCTTGCTGACGAATACATGCATTCTTAAATTCGATAATATTTCCTTCGGAATTGGTGCTTTTTACTGGTTGTTTACTCATATCAAATCAATGATTGTATTTGAACATTAACAATCAAAGAAACAATTTTTTTGCGGGATATAAAACCATTAGTTATTAACAGCGGCACAACTACTGAAGTTGTGCCAATGCGTCTTTAACTCTTTGAAAAGCCTTCACCAATAATTCATCAGCAGCAGCGTATGAAAACCTAACACAGTTATTACTTCCAAAAGCACTACCAGGTACAGAAGCGACATGAGCCTTTTCTAATAAGTACATACTCATATCCATGGATGTATTAATAACGTGCTCCCCATTTGATTTGCCAAAATACGAACTGATATCTGGGAAAATGTAGAATGCGCCATCAGGAATCGCTACTATAAAGCCAGGGATATCTTTTACATTGTCCAATACCAGGTCGCGACGTTTATTAAACGCGACACGCATATCTTCGACACATTGCTGATCGCCTATAAAAGCCTGTATAGATGCCGCTTGAGCAATAGAACACACCCCAGAAGTATACTGACCTTGTAATTTAGTAACAGCTTTAGCAATTTCTGCCGGAGCAGCAATATAACCAATTCGCCATCCTGTCATGGCATACCCTTTAGACGCCCCATTAATAACTATCGTACGCTCTTTTAGCGGAGCAAATTCAGCTAGTCCCACATGCTTGCCTACAAAATTAATTTTCTCATAAATCTCATCAGAAATAATATATATATGTGGATGCTTTTCTAAGACGGCAGCCAAGGCTTTTAGCTCATCAGCATCATAAATACTTCCTGTTGGATTTGAGGGAGAGTTAAATAAAATCGCTTTTGTTTTTGATGTTATACTGGCTTCCAGCTGTTCTGGCGTGATTTTAAATTTGGTTTCAACACCAGCTTCGATAATAACAGGGGTGCCTTCGGCAAGCTTAACTAATTCAATGTAACTTACCCAATATGGTGCCGGAATAATCACTTCATCACCAGCATCTACAATGCATTGTAACACATTAGCCAAACTATGCTTTGCACCAGCAGAAATGACTATTTGACTTGGCGAATATTCTAAACCATTATCCTTTGCTAACTTATCAACAACAGCTTGCTTTAAAGCTGGAAATCCTGCTACAGGCGGGTAATGTGAAAGGTTATCATTTATTGCCTTAATAGCTGCCTCCTTAATATGTTCAGGGGTATTAAAATCAGGTTCTCCTAGTGTTAGGTTAATGACATCAACTCCACTATCTTGTAATTCCCTGCTTTTTTGGTTCATCTGAATGGTTTGCGACTCAGACAATGCATTAATCCGGTTTGAAATAACAGCTGTACTCATCAAAAACTCTCCTTTTTCTTAAAGTGATATAATTAACTTTAGCAATATGGCTGTGCAAAACATTTTATATCTTGCATGCGAATTGGAACAAAATTAGTTAAAAATCATAAGCAACCAACATTTCCAATAAGATACATCATCATAATTCAATGTTTTTTACTTACACATACAAACATAGCACAAACATTAAATTTCGAATCAAATAAATTAACCACATTAATATTGTGAATTATAATTTTACAATTTAACAACTAGGACCATAAACCACATAAATTACACGTTAATGATTACCATAAACGAATTACTAAAAATAGCGGCCGTAGTTTTATTAATTGCCCTGCCACTTTTAATTCTCATTAGATGGTTTTTTAAACACAACCTTAAATTAAAAGAACTTGAACTGGCCAACAGCACTTATAAGGAATTAATCCCCACAAGACTACAGGCCTATGAAAGGTTAGCTATTTTATTGGAGCGCATTAGCCCTGAAACGATAGTCATCAGAGAAAACAAACAAGGATTAAGCAGTTTACAATTCCAGAAGCAACTCCTGCAAATCATTCGACAGGAATTTGAGCATAATTTTGCCATGCAGATTTATTTACCGGCAAAAACATGGGATGCTATTATAAAAGCACGTGACGAAGTTGTTAAACTCATTAATACATCAGCTGCCGAAACTCAAGCCAATGCCCCCTCGATTGAATTGTCAAGAATCATTCTGGAGAAAGGCATTAATGACACCAACTTCTATATAAAGAAAGCCAAAGAAGTACTCAAAAAAGACATCCAGTTATATTATTTTGACTAGAAGCATTAATGAAGAAAATATCAATTATAACAGTCACTTACAATTGCGAGCAAACACTTGCCGACACCATCGAAAGCATCAATAGTCAAACTGTTAGAGATCAAATTGAATACATTATAATTGATGGGCAATCAAAAGACAGAACCATTGATATAATTAAAAAAAATGAATCGGATATAAACCACTGGATTAGCGAACCCGACAAAGGAATTTATGATGCTATGAACAAAGGCCTAAAGCTTGCTTCTTGCAATTGGGTGGGCTTTTTACATGCCGATGATATTTTTGCCAACAATCATGTGATAGAAAATCTACTAAACAGAGTTGATGGCACAAATTTTAATGCAACCTATGGCAATTTAAATTATATCCAGGCTCAACCACCACATAAAATTATTCGCAACTGGAAAAGCCAAGCATTTAACCACAAACTACTTAAACGAGGCTGGATGCCACCCCATCCAACATTATACATAAAAAAGGAATTAATCGAGGAACTTGGTTATTTCAACACCGACTTTAAGATTTCGGCAGATTACGATTATATATTAAGACTATTTAGTAACCACCAAACAAACAGCTTATATATAGATGACACCATCGTAAACATGCGCTTAGGTGGAGTAAGCAATAATTCCATCAAGAACATTATTCAAAAGTCAAAAGAAGATTACGCTGTCCTATCAAGCAATAAGGTTGGAGGGATATACGCCTTGTTCATCAAAAACTTCAGCAAACTCATCCAATTCCTCAAAAAAGACTAGGATTGAGTTTTACCACCATAATATTCTGCCGAATAATATCCGTAGCCCTTTTCATTCATTGAAAGATCATTGAGAATAACGCCAAGACCATCAACTCGCTCACTTGTTAGATTATCAATGGTATGCACCAAATGGTCTTTCGATGTATAATTCGAACGAACGATAAAGAGGTTACAATCTGAATAGTGCATCAACAAACGAGCATCGGCCACTAAACCAATTGGTGGTGAATCGATAACCACAATATCGAAGTTATCTCTAAGATATTGATACAACTCATGTGTTTTATCGCCCACTATCAATTCACTTGGGTTTGGCGGTATTGGCCCAGCCGGAATGACACTTACACCATCCAACTCCGTATCGTAAATAATATCTTCAACCGCACTCTGGCCAATAAAGTAATTCGACAAGCCCTGTTTACTATTCAGATTAAATAAAGCAGTTAGCCTAGGCTTACGCATATCAAAACCTACCAAAACCGTTTTTTTACCTGAAATGGCAAATACAGATGCGATATTCTGCGCACAGAAAGTTTTACCTTCACCGGTATTGGAACTTGTAAGGGTAATGACCTTAAAATCATTGGCACCAGCCATAAACTTCAGCTTGGTACGAATTGAGCGAAATGATTCACTAATAATAGAATGTGGATGCTCATTAATTACATTCTCGGCGCCACTTTTATTATTGAAAACCATCCCTAATACAGGTACTTCCGGAATTAAATATTTTAGATCATCTGCACCTCGTACTTTTGTGTTTAAAAACTCTTTTAAACCAATAAATACTGCAGGAATAAGCAAGGCTAGCATGATGCCTTTTTTATAATCACTATTTTTGTTTGGTGACACAATAGCACTAATCGATGCATTGTCAATGATTTCATTATCGGGCACATTACTCGCTTTCGAAATCTGAGTCTCTGAATGCTTTTGGAGTAAGAAGGTATAGATAGCATCATTTAGTTTATACGTGCGATCGATTATTAAATAATCTTTTTCTAACTCCGGAAGCTTCTCCATATCCTGCAAGATAGCGCTCAGCTCTTTTTCAATTTTCGCTTTTTCAAGGCCGAAATTTCGTAATACCTGGTTAATTGATTTATTGAGCAAATCAACAGTTACTTCAATTTTGCTCTGAACAGTTACTAAATATTGATTATTCAACTGAGCTGCTCCTTTCAGCATCTCCTTTTCTTTTTGCAGTTCAATTAATTGCGCCACAAACTCATTCACAAGCCCTGTGTTTTTATTATCAACAGCAGGCAACAAAAACTCTTCAAAATCATTAGAAACCTCCAAGTTTTTCTTAATATACTCATAGTATTCAATGCGCATATCAAGCATTTTAAGCTTACTCTCGGTATCATAATATTTATCGGCCAATTTTTGAGAAAACTCCGAAGGCCCCATAAAGCGGTTAGCTTTACGATAAGATGATAAGCGGTTTTGAACTTTATCCAGCGTATCAGAAACTGTTTTCAGCTGCGCTTCAATAAATGCAATTGAGCGTGTTGCCATATCGTTTTTACGATCCAGGTTATGCTCAAGAATCACCTCACACAACTCATCTAAAAACCTCACTATTTTACCCCTACTTGTTCCAATTGACGAGATAAATAAAATACTGGAACCTTCGCGATAAGGTGCAACTCCAAGTGTAGAGCGGTATTCACTCGTTAGTTGCTGATGTGTTTTGAAAATAAAATAGTACGAAACTCCAGGAGTTAGATTGACATTGTTTTTTCTTCTGACTTTAAAAGAGAATGCATCTTCACTTACCCATTCGTTTAAACTAACAAGCTTAGAATACTCGAGTGCACCTGTTCGACCGGCAAATTTTTCGCTCGAATAATTATGCAGCACTCCACCTTCGCTGTTGATTTTTACGCTAATCTCATTTACCTCATTAAAAACCAGTTCAATAGGCACATTTACCAACTGAGGGTGAACTGAATCAAATTCAATTGTAAAAGGAGAACTATTGTATAACTCTGAATCTTTAAAACGACCTTTTTGATAGTATGACACACCAAAATCAAGCCTATCAATAGCCTTCTTAATAATATTGCGTGAACGAATAATGAAGCTCTGATTTTCAACACTTCGCATCTCTGGCGATAAACCAAAGCCCTCAATTAAATCAGCTTGAGATAATGTCTTCTGCTCACTACCTTTTAGCATTAACGTAGCCGAAGCCTTGTAAACAGGCACTGTATAACGATGATACATAAAGACAGCTCCTAAACACAACGGAACAGATATAACAAACAGGTACCAGTTTTTTAAAACCAGACGAATTAATCTATTGATATCAAAAAGGTTATCCCCAGCAGATTTTTTATTATTAGCTTGAAACGCCTGCGACGTATTTTCAGTATTATTCATTCATGTTAATTTGGCTTGCCAAATATATACATTTTCAGCCTTTTAATTACACTACCTGCTCCCTAGAGATAAGGACTACGATACAAATAGCGCCCATTAACTTTATGCGAATTAAAATTTTCACCATTATAAACCATGCATCCTTTAATAAAAACAAACTCCACCCGACCTTCCAACGGAAAAGGATTGCCGTCTGATGCTTCTACCCCTGGTAAGTGGCAGTACAGATTACGCTTATAATCCGGATTCCAAACAACAATGTCAGCATCACTACCTACCCTTAAGGTCCCTTTTTGAGGAAAAACTCCCATAAATCGAGCTGGCCGACACGATATCAGGTTTACCCATTCGCCGCATGAAATTTTACCGCGAGCAACACCCCATGTATACATCACTGACAACAAGTTTTTCATTAATATGTACTCATCGGGCCTATTATCAACCTGACTGGATTTTACAACACCCTGCCCTGACAACTTATTCATAGGCTTGGCCAGCAGGAAGTTTTCTTTTGTCAAACAACGCCAAATGTCTGCCTCTGCTAATAGATTAAGTTTATCAACCAATGGAAAACCAGAATAAACAGAACGATTATCAATAACCATCTTATCGGAATCAGCTATATGAAAAGGAAACATTAACTCAGCATAAACATTTCCATTAGCAGAGAAACGTTCAATCAACTCCAATTCTTCTTTAAAACAGACATTCAGAATACAAATAGTACATTTGGCTTGCACAGACAACTCGAGAATCTCTTTCATTTGTGCTAAATGACTATTTATTGATTCAAGGTACTCATCGGACAATGATTCATACCATACATTAACATCTACAGGTCTTTGCATGTCAATTAATACCGGGGTAGAATCCTTGCCAGTTACATGCAATAATCTTTCTAAAGCATCTTTATCATCTTGTTTAACCGGCCACTTTAAATAAAAGGAAGCGATACCCTCATGGGCATAACAATAGTCGATATCTGCCCCTTTCAAAATATCCCAATCACTCATAGAAAGATGATAACCATAATCGGCATTTATCCCATAGTTTATCTTCTTCTTTCTTATTAGTTCCTCACGAAACGAAAACGAAACTTCAGGCAATATTGGCTCTAACACAGTTGTTGTTCCTGCACTAATTTGAGCTTGATTAAAGCGTTTCAATGCTGCGTCATCAGACGATATTAGCTCACTAAAAAAAATATTGGTATCAATTGTACCTGGTATAAGCAACTTACCTTTGGCATCAATAACAGGCGTTTCCGGTTCCGGTCGTTCAATCCCTTCACTAATCTCCATTAGTTTGTCATTCCCAATCAGAACATCTTTATAATACAACTCTCCATCAACAACAATCTTCCCATTTTTAATTAGAACATAATCCATGGCAGTTGTTTTTTCTTTAAATATATCAATTCAACTAAGCATTTGCAAATCAATCACTAAGCATCTTTACCTTTTATCAGTCTAAAACTTGACGGCTAAATTATCTTTGATACTTTTGCGGCAAATAATTTGTCTATGTGGTTTTACCTTGCCTTTTCATCGGCCATGCTGCTTGGAATATATGATGTTTTCAAGAAAATGTCACTTAACAACAATGCCGTACTACCGGTATTAATGCTAAGCATATCGACATCGGCATTAATATTCATTCCATTTATATTATTATCAAACTACAATATTATCGGACATGAGCATTGGCTTCATATCCCCAAACTAAATGCAACACAACATCTACAGGTCGTACTAAAATCAGTCATCGTATTAACATCTTGGATATTCTCTTTTTTTGCACTCAAGCATTTACCCATCACTATTGTAACACCCATTAGAGCAACCGGACCGCTTTGGACACTTTTAGGAGCATTAGTTATATTTTCAGAACAACTAAATGGATTACAATGGATTGGAATAGCTACCACCCTATTATTCTTCTATTTATTTTCGACAACAGGCAAAACAGAAGGAATTAGTTTTATTTCCAACAAATGGTTTTGGTTCATCATCTTAGCCACACTTAGTGGTGCCGTCAGTGGCTTATACGACAAATACTTACTGCAACAATTAGATCGAATGGCTATACAAGCATGGTTCTCAATTTATCAGTGGTTTTTAATGATACCAATAGTTGCATTTCTTTGGTGGCCTTCGAGAAAAAAATCTACACCTTTTTCATTTCGATGGACCATTCCACTCATAGGAATTATGCTCGTTTTAGCTGATTACCTCTACTTCAAAGCTCTTAGTCAAACTGATGCATTGATATCCGTTATTTCTGCCATTAGAAGAGGAGGCGTAATCATTGCTTTTACATTTGGCGCCATTGTATTTAAAGAACAGAACATTAAGAAGAAATCACTTTATCTTCTGGGTATTTTAGCAGGTATATCCATTTTGCTTTTTTCTTCATAAACAAATGGCAATTGCACGGTATCGTACATCATTTCATACAAAATCGTACATTTTCGCAAAGGTGAAATCTAACGTAAATTCAGCTATACTCCACAATAACTGATCCTTACAAACAGTGGCACATATATTGTTTTAACACCGACAATTGTAACGACAATTACTGTAATGCTAATAGCGCATAATAACAAAACAAAACGAAGGTATTGCTCAGGAATATGAAGAATTCAAACACTCACAAAGGAAATGGCGATTTCTTTACTATACTATAATAATGAGGCACTTGCTTCATTAGTTTCTTCATTAAAAATCCAGGCGATCGCCTGAAGGACATTCACCAACACGGTTTCTAGTGTTTTGGCGATAAAGGTGTAATTTCTCTTCAGGCATGGAGGCTGCAACCCAACCCAAAAGAGTTCAGCCTCTTTTTTTGTGCCTTTTTTTTACCTTTAAATAGATGTTTACAATTCTAATTGTCAATAAACCTGTTGATAACAATTTCGGCGACTGGTTGTCGTTGGTAATAAAATTGATATTTTTGTAACATTAAATATAATGTATATGCAGGATTTCTTGCGCGCAAGTCACGATGAGGCTTTGCAGGCGATTGAAAGATTTGAGAAGATGATAAGCACTGATAAAATTGAATATTTTGACGTGCACCAGATTGAGAGCATTTATGACTTCTACTTTGAAAAGAACTTAACTGACCAGGCGGCTAAGATATTAGACATAGGACTTTCGCAGCACCCTAATGCAGCAAGTCTGATTGTTAAAAAAGCCATGTTAATTGCCGAAAACGGGGATATTGATGAAGCCCTGGAACATCTTTATAAAATCGAACCAATTGAGTCTACCAACACCGATGTATTAATGACATTAGGCTGGATTATGCTTCAAAAACATCAGACAAACAAAGCACTTAACTACTTTTGGAAAGCTGCTAAAGTTTCATTCGAAGATAAGGAAGATACTCTTTTGGAAATCGCATACAACCTCAATCAATATGAATTGTATGTTGAGGCAATAAAGTTTCTTGAGGAATTACTAAAAACATATCCTCAAAATGAAAATGCCCTATTTGAATATGCCTATTCCTTAGACAAAGTATTGGAGTATCAGCAAAGCATTGATGCCTACAAACGTCTTCTGGATATAAATCCTTTCTCCGAAAATGGCTGGTACAATATTGGCATCATCTACAACAAGCTTGGCAATCACCTGGACGCCTGTCAGGCATATGATTTTACACTTGCTGTAAACCCAAACCACGAAGAAGCTTATTTCAACAAAGGCAATAGCCTTGTTCAGTCTGGCCACTTTAAAGAAGCGATTGAATCATATACCGAGCACATTACCATTAGCAAAGACACAGCGCTAACTTATCAATACATTGCCGACTGCTGGGAGCAACTCAACAATTATGATTTAGCTATTCGTTTTTATAAGCTGGCCATTAAATTATCACCGAAACTGTCCGACGCCTGGTATGGCATGGGCACTAGTTTAATGGAATCAGCTAACTTCCAGGGCGGCATCCAAGCTATCGATCAGGCTATTTCAATTAATGCACTCAATGCCGATTATTGGTTTGCGCATGCAAGAGGTCTATTTGAACTTGACAAAGCAGAAGATGCAGCCCACAGCCTGGAGAACGGATTAAATTTAGATCCTGACGAACTAACAGGTTGGTTTGAGTTATTAAAACTAAAAATCATCTTGAACAAAGATTTTGTCATCATTGATTACATCAACACAATTAGTGAAAGATACCCTGATACATCTGCGATACATTATCTTGCGGCCATCGCTCATTATCATTATTTAAAAGATAAACAAAATGCTCTACAAGCATTTAAAAAGGGCCTTTCAATTGATCCGGATGGCATTAGTGATATTGAACAAGACTATCCTTCGTTTTTGCAAGACAGTGACGTAAAAGAACTCATCAATCAAGAAAATTACAAGAATAAGCTCAATGAATAATTCAGTTACTTCATTTATAAACATTGCCATTAAAGGAGCTGCCATGGGTGCGGCTAATGTTATCCCAGGTGTTTCGGGTGGCACTATCGCACTGATTACCGGTATTTTCGAACGACTTATTAATGCCATTAAGTCCTTCAACGGAAAAGCAGTACAACTCCTCTTAAAAGGAGAATTAAAAGCATTCGCTCAACATATCGACCTGTATTTTCTTGTTGCACTTTTTAGCGGGGTTGGAATTGCAGTTGTCACACTGGCTAAACTTTTTGAATTTCTCTTTGATAATTACCCGATCTATATTTGGGCATTCTTTTTTGGACTGGTACTCGCTTCGGTATATTTTGTAGGTAAAACAGTTAAGAAATGGAACATCTCATCAATTATCAGTTTAGTGATAGGAACAGGTATCGCTATATCATTTACCGTACTGACTCCTGCAAATGAGAATGATTCCTTCTTTTATTTAATACTCTGCGGGGTGGTAGCTATTTGTAGCATGATATTACCCGGACTTTCAGGTTCGTTTGTTTTGATACTATTAGGCAATTACCAATTAGTTATGATTGATGCCATCAATAATTTATCTGTCAAAATTTTATTTCCAATAGCCATTGGTGCAGGGGTTGGACTCATTGCCTTCTCTCACTTCTTATCGTGGTTATTAAAAAAATACCACAATCAAACTATTGCTTTACTTACCGGATTTATTGCAGGTTCACTTGGTATTTTATGGCCTTGGAAACATGAAGTAACACAGCAGTTTGGTGATAAAATTAAAACGGTAGACTACCATTATTTCCAACCTGAACTCAATTCGGAGTTTTATTTTGCTGTTCTTTTTATTATTTTAGGTATTGCAAGCATTACAATAACCGAGCTTTTAGCAACCAAAAAGAAAGACTAGGATTATGAAAACGTTTGGTTTAATAGGATTTCCATTAGCACAATCTTTCTCACAGAAGTATTTTACGAAAAAGTTTAAGGATGAAAACATCGATGCCCGATACCTTAACTTCGAGATGGAAGACATTACCGAATTACCTGAAGTATTAAACCATCATGCCTACATCGCAGGATTAAGTATTACTATTCCTCACAAAGAAAATGTATTTAAATACCTTGATGATATTGATGAAGCAGCAAAAGAGATAGGCGCATGCAATATCGTTAAAATAACGTGGAGCAATAAAAACCCAAAGCTCGCCGGCTTCAACACCGATGTTATTGGGTTTACAGAGTCAATTAAACCGCTTATAAAAGAACATCACACAAGAGCAATAGTTCTTGGAACCGGAGGTGCAGCTAAAGCCATTGTTCAAGGGTTGAAAATACTGGGAATTGAATCCAAGTACGTTTCAAGAAAGAAGAATAATGATAACCTCACTTACTCAGAGCTAAACAAAGCCATCCTTGATGAATACACTGTGATTATCAATTGTACACCACTAGGCATGTATCCAAACATCACTGAATGCCCTGACATACCTTATGCCTTGCTATCAGAAAAGCATCTGCTGTACGATTTAACCTACAACCCTGAGCTAACACAATTTCTAAAAAATGGCAAAGAACAGGGCGCTGCGATAAAGAATGGATTAGAAATGCTGCATCTTCAAGCTGAGGCAGCCTGGAAAATTTGGAATGAATAAGACTACTTAAATGGCGGAAATCGTTTTGCTGTCGGTTTAAAAACATTATCTGGATACTCAACATCAACTAAAAACAAAGCCTTACCTGGTACTGAAGTACCTGCACTTCCCCTATCCTTTTTCTTAATAACCTCTTTAAACTGCTCAACTGTAATCTTCCCACGTCCCACCTCAAGCAATGTACCAACAATGGCACGAACCATATTACGTAAAAAACGGTCTGCTTTAATCACAAACACAACACCATCACCCACTTGCTTCCATTCAGCCTGAACAACCTTACAATTATTCGTCTTCACATCAGTATGAAGCCTACTGAAGCTTGTAAAATCATTGAATTCAAACAGAATCCTGGCGGCTTCATTCATTTTATCAACATCAAACTGATAAAATGGACGATAGCTAAAATCAACCACAAACGGATTTTTTTCATTTCGCAAATAATAATGATACGTGCGAGCAATGGCATGAAATCGACTATGTGACTCTTCACTTACCTTTTGAGCCGAATAAACCACAACACCATCTCCAACGATACGATTAAGCTTATGTACTAATTTATTCGTGTTTTCAATTTCAACAGCACTATCAAAATGCGCCACAAAATAAGAAGCGTGAACGCCAGTATCGGTTCGTCCGCATCCAACTACCTTCACATCTTGTCGCAAAGCCTTATTTAAAGCCTCATTTAAAACCTCCTGAACACTTATTGCATTCGGCTGAATTTGCCACCCATGAAACGATGCTCCGTTATATGCTAATTCAATAAAGTACCTGTGCATAATTCAACTACGATTTTTAGCCGCCAAAGTTAAACAAAATTATTCCTGAATAAGAAGACATCAGTACTGGTTGACATCGTTTGGTCAAATAACTAACTTTAATAAACCTGCTAATTAAAAACTTAAAAACTACTAACCACAAAAATCTGCACCATGGAAACAATCAAAAGTCCACAAATCAATCAAGAAACAACTCCCATTCTTGCAATTCTGGATAAACTCATCCACTCGCAAGAAAACGGCAACCTAAATGCCTTTTCAGAATGCTTTGCACAGGATGATAAAACAGTAAATATAGGTACCGACCTTGATGAAATATGGTATACTTGGTCGTCGTTTTATGATTGGATGAAAACCGCTATTAAAAACAAACCCGATTACACCATTGCCTCAAAAGATACGCGTGTTCAACTAAGCCAATCCAAAGAAGTTGCCTGGTACTCTCAACTACTTGATACCTGTTTTGAAACTAAAGGAGAACCATTTAGACTTGAAGGATTCAGACATACTGGTGTACTTGAAAAAAGAAATAACAAGTGGCTAATTGTACAAAGCCACATATCAATACCCGATAACACTTTACCTAATATTAATGAATAAATGGTGTTTTTTACATTCATATTAACTTTGCAACTATTAAGCAGTCAAGATTATATAAGTATGCGAACAGAAATGGTAGAAGAGCAAATAATCAAACGTGGCATTACACATAGCGCCACAATTGATGCGCTCAAAACCGTTCCTCGCCACCTTTTTGTTCCTTCTGATCTTCAGATTTATGCCTATCACGATCGACCTTTGCCAATTGGCCACAATCAAACGATTTCACAACCCTATATTGTGGCTTACATGACCGAAATGTTAAATCTCAAGTCGAGTGACAAAGTTCTGGAAATTGGCACAGGTTCAGGCTATCAGGCTGCCGTGTTAAGCAAAATTGTAAAAGAGGTTTACACCATTGAAATTGTTCCCCAACTTGGAAAACAGGCAGAAACGACCTTCAAAAACAATAACTACACAAACATTGGCTGTCGCATTGGCGATGGTTATCATGGGTGGGAAGAACATCACCCCTTTGATGCCATTATTATTACTGCAGCTCCACTACAGGTTCCCGAAAAACTTTTAAATCAATTAAAAGAAGGCGGACAACTCATTGCACCAATCGAAAAAAACGGACAGCAATATTTAACTCTGTATACCAAAACCAAAAATAAAATAAAAACGAAACAATTGATAGCCGTGCGCTTTGTACCATTCACACGCCATAAAGATTAAACAATTGGAAACAAATAAGCGTTACAAATAGGTAATCAAATACTTATTTAATATTTAAAAGCATGAAAATCATCTATTCATTAATACTATTATTCAACATCTCGATTATGAGTTCATTTGCACAAAAGTCATTTTATGATTTTGAGGTCAATACTATTGAAGGTAAAACATACGATCTCTCTCAATTAAAAGGCAAGAAGGTGATGATCGTTAATGTTGCCAGTAAATGTGGACTCACTCCGCAATATGAGCAATTACAGCAAATATTTGAAATGTATGGCGGAGATAATTTCACCATCATTGGCTTTCCGGCAAATAATTTCATGAGCCAGGAACCAGGCACAAATGATGAAATAGCTACATTTTGTCAGAAAAACTATGGTGTTACTTTTCAAATGATGAGCAAAATTTCCGTCAAAGGAGATGATATGCATCCGTTATATCATTGGTTAACAACAAAAACCCTCAATAAGCACAGTGACAGTAGTGTTAAGTGGAATTTTCAAAAATATCTGATTAATGAAAAGGGTGAGTTAGAGAAAGTTATTTCGCCAAAAACAAAGCCGAATGACGAAGAAGTAATCAGTTGGATTAATAGCTAAAAGTGAGGATAATGTGAGAAGTTACCGGCATTCAGTCTCTACTACTTTTTATGCAATCTTTCTGTATTTCCGGTAGTTTTTCTTCCAAGAATTAAAAAAGGTCGATGAACACTCATCGACCTTTCATATTGATTTTCAATTGATATCTAGTTCAATCCTCGTTTAATTAATAAAGGTTGCAACGAAGGGTCCTGTCCTCTAAACTTGCGATACTGCACCATACCTTCATCATCTCCACATTCTGACAAACAGTGTTTTCTAAATTTCTGAGCCAATTCCGTGTTAAAAATATCACCACTTTGCTTAAAAGCATCAAAAGCATCTGAATCCAACACGGCAGCCCAAATATACACATAGTATCCGGCGGCATAATAATCACTACTAAAAATATGACTAAAATACGTTGAACGATATCTTGGGATAATCTCTTCAATTAATCCAATATTATCCATTGCCTGCTGTTCAAATTCCAAAGAATTTTCGATATTCTCATCTGCCTTAAGGTTATGCCAGCTCAAATCAAGCAACGATGCAGCAAGATATTCAACGGTAACAAATCCCTGGTTAAAATGACCACTCTTTTGAATCTTTTCAATTAAATTATTCGGAATAACCTCACCAGTTTTGTAATGACGCGCGTAATGACGCATTACTTGTGGTTCGGCCGCCCAATTTTCCATAATTTGCGATGGTAGTTCTACATAATCCTGTGGAACCACACCAGCTGTACGATGAAATTCACCAGCTGTAAATAAGGCATGTAAGGCGTGTCCGAATTCGTGAAAAAGAGTACTCACTTCATCAAATGTTAACAAGGATGGAAGATCACCAGTAGGCTTCGTAAAATTACAAACAACAGATACCAATGGAGACACCTTTTCTCCATCCATAGTAATCGATTCACGGAAGCTGGTTTGCCAAGCACCTGGGCGCTTACTGGCTCGCGGATGATAATCAAGATATAACAATCCGATATGTTCTCCATTAGCCTCCTTAACCTCAAACACCTCAGCTTCTGGATTATAAAGCTGAATATTTGAGACAGGCGTAAATGTAATACCATAGAGTTTTTGAGCTACCCAAAACATACCATCACGCACATTACCTAACTGAAAATATGGTGTTATTTCAGACTCATCAAGGTCATATTTCTCTTTTCTTAACTTTTCGGCATAATACCACCAGTCCCACGATTGCAATTCAAAATTACCGCCTTCACGGTCAATTATCTTTTGCATTTCCTTCAACTCCTGTTTGGCAACTATTAATGCAGGCTTCCAAAGTCCCATTAGAAACTCATCAACATTTTCAGGAGTTTTAGCCATATTCACATCAATGGCATAAGCTGCATGCGTATCGTATCCTAAAAGCTTCACTTTTTGACTACGAAACATGGCCATTTTTCGCGCAATGTCTTTGTTGTCAAATTCATTGTCATTATTACCTCGCATAAAATACCCGCGGTAAATCTGCTCACGCAAATCACGATTATCAGCATACTGCAAAAAAGGAATCAAACTTGGCTTCTGTAGAGTAAACACCCATTTCCCTTCCATTCCGTTGTCTGTAGCAACTTCGGCAGCAGCAGATATAACACCCGCTGGCAATCCAGCCAAGTCTGCTTTCTTATCAACTACCAGCTTGAAGTTCTTATTGGTTTCAGCTAATTGATTTTCACTAAACTGAAGCTGTAATTTTGATAATTCTTCGTTTAATTTCTTTAGCTGCGTTTGTGCATCACCGGTTAATTCGGCACCATTTCTGACAAAATCATTGTAATACTTTTCTGTTACACGTTTCTGAGCTGCTGTTAAATTCATATCATTGCGTCGCTCATAAACAGCCTTAACCTTCGTAAACAAGGCCATGTTCATTGAAATATTATCTGAATGCTTAGTTAGCAAAGGTGTTATAACGCGTGCAATCTCCTGAATCTCATCTGAATTGTCAGTGCTTTGCATATTAAAATAAACGGAACTAACCTTATCTAATAATGCTCCTGAACGGTCATAAGCCAAAATGGTATTCTCAAAATTAGCCTCATTGGTATTGGCAACAATGGTAGCAATTTCATCAACCTGCTCTTGCATTCCTTGCTCAAAGGCAGGCATATAATGTTCAACTTTAATCAAGTCAAACGGAGGTGTTTGAAAAGGTGTTTCATACTCAGAGAAGAACGGGTTCATATTTTCCGTTGTCTTTGTGGGGGTTTGACATGCACTTGCCAACACCATTACGGCCAGCAAAAAACTAAATAATTTATTCATCGTCATAATATTTAGATTGGATTTAATGATGACTGAAATTTTCAGCGAAAAATCAAAAGTATAAAAAAAAGACATCCCAAAATGAGATGTCTTTATGTTTTGCAACTTCTATATCGAGTTATGATTTCAATTGCGCTTCAATTTCTTTTATTTGACCTTTAAAATCCTTATCTGTTTCAATTAGATTATTAATGGCTTTACAGGCATGCAACACAGTAGCATGATCCTTTTTACCGATTTTAGCACCAATGGTAGACAGGGATGAGTTGGTTAAGCCCTTACTAAAAAACATGGCAATCTGGCGCGCTTGCACGATTTCGCGCTTACGAGTTTTAGATTGCAAAATATCAAGCTCCAATCCGAAGTAATCACATACCGTTTGTGAAATGGAATCAATTGACAATTCTTTAGTTGTCTTTTTAACTAACTTATCAATTATCTGTTTCGCCGATTCAAATGTTATCTCCTTCTTGTTTAAGGTAGCCTGCGCAAGTAATGATATAAGAGCACCTTCCAACTCTCTTACATTATTAACCACATTACTAGCAATATAATACACCACTTCCTCTGGTACACTTAAGCCATCTTTATAAATCTTCTTATTAAGAATAGAAACACGTGTTTCAAAGTCAGGAATCTGTAGATCAGCAGCTAATCCCCACTTAAAACGTGATAACAATCGATCTTCTAATCCTTGTAATTCAACCGGCGCTTTGTCACTCGTTAGAATTAACTGTTTGCCTGATTGATGAAGATGATTAAAGATATGGAAGAAAGTATTTTGCGTCTTTGTTTTTCCTGCAAACTCATGAACGTCGTCAATGATTAGCACATCAATCATCTGATAGAAGTTCAGGAAATCATTTTGTGAATTATTGCGTACTGAGTCGGTAAACTGCGTTTGAAATTTGTTAGCATTGACATACAAAACAGTTTTCTCTGGCATTTCACGTTTAACTTCGATACCTATAGATTGAGCCAAGTGTGTTTTACCTAAACCAGAATTACCATAAAGGAACAATGGGTTAAAAGCTGTTTTACCTGGATTCTTAGCTACCGCTAAACTAGCACTACGTGCCAGTCGATTACACTCTCCTTCTACAAAATTTTCGAAGTTGTAATCCCCATTTAATTGAGGATCCACGCTTAAGCGTTTAATTCCTGGAATAACAAAAGGATTTCGAATATCAGGTTTTTCCTGATTGGAAACACTAACAGGACGATTTCTTAAATCAGTTTTGTTACTTGTTGGGAAGTTTAAAGTATATGGTTGCTGGTTAGCGACGTGTGCATTATCCATTACAACATTATACTCAAGCTTTGCATTACCTCCAAGCTCCTTTCTCAGTGTCTTACTTAAAAGATCAATGTATTGTTCTTCTAAGTATTCATAAAAGAAAAGACTTGGCACCTGAATTGTTAAAACATCTTTATCAATTTTAATTGGTACAATAGGCTCAAACCAGGTCTGGTAACTAATCTGTGGTATATTATCCTTTATAACATTCAGGCAATTACCCCAAATTCTTTTGCAATCTACTTCCATTCTTTCTGCTTCCGTTTTAGAATTATGTTTCCTAACTACTTTTAATGCGAAAACAAAATTTGTGAAAAAAAAAATGAAAAAAAAACTTAAAAAGACTTGACTTTTACAAAGCTAATATTTGATATCTAGAAATCAGCTAATTAAATATAATTCGAGCAACTTCCTGATATTATGCACTTTATACCACACCACTAACTTTTAGTTAACACAGTAAAAGCCCTGTAATTAAACCTATTGAATGAATTGCGCTAGATAAAGT
Source organism: Carboxylicivirga marina (assembly GCF_016612505.1). Classification (GTDB taxonomy): domain Bacteria; phylum Bacteroidota; class Bacteroidia; order Bacteroidales; family Marinilabiliaceae; genus Carboxylicivirga; species Carboxylicivirga marina. Next base: position 28,827 of record NZ_JAENRR010000009.1, on the reverse strand, counting down.
ATTTTTTTTCAAAAAAAAATTAAAGTAACATTTATTAACAGTATATTTATTTTTTGACCTCAATCTTTTTGGCTTTTTTCAAGCTGATTGGCACCCCATTTTCCAAGGCAACTATTTTTGATTGGTCATAAATAACAATCACTTCATCTAATATTTTTTGTGCTTCGTCAAAATTTGAAGTTTGGCCACAAGTATAAATATATTTCGAATTTCGATAATCTTCGTGTACTTTATATAAGCCATTCAGTATTGCATTACCAAAATCCTGAGGTTGTTTTGACTCACTAATGACGACTTCGTATACAAGTCCTCCAACTCCATAAGCCTGATCGCTTACTACAACCTTACGCCCCATATTAACAGCTGAAAATGAAACATATCGCTTTGGATTATGCCTAAAATCAATCAATAAACGATTAAGGTTATTACTAACTTCAGTAAGTGAATGATACAGTTCTTCATCGGTCATTAACTGCCCTAACGAACCATTACCTGAGTTAAGGCTATCCAATAAAGAATTGGCACTTAAGAGGGTTTTATTAAGCTGCTCTACTGTACCATCAATATTTGACGATTCTAACTGCTGTGAGAAACTGGCCAGTTTCGAAAATGTAGAATCAATATATGGCCGTTGGGCCGACATCATTGCCAATATAGAATCGGTACGCTGAAGCATAACTGTTACTTCACCATCATCAGCCATCTTATTAGCCAAGCTTCGACTCACTCGCTCAAAATGCTGTAGTGACATATCCAGATTACGCATACTCGATTTAAATCGGCCCTTTTCTTCGCTAAACATTTCGCCAATATTCGTCAGAACAGTATCCAGCTTTACAATCAAACGCTCTGTCTTATCTTTTAATGGCAAAACCTCCATACTCATCTTATGAGCCAAATCACCCATAACTGAAGTATTCATAGTATCACCGACCGCCAGCATTTGTTGACTTTCACCAACAATAAACTGCACCCCTTTTGACCCCATTAAATCCAAACTATAGATCTGCGCTTTTGAATCAACCGGAATTAAAATTTCATCGAATAAGGTAAAAGTTACCAAAAAGCGATTAGGCTCTTGCGGATGAAACTCAATATCGCGCACCGAACCAATTTTAAACCCCCTAAAAAATACAGGACTAGCTTTTGTAAGACCATCAATCCGATTATAAACACCATAATAAGATTTTCCAACCTCTATTATATTGCGTCCTTTGAGGAAATTAAATCCCCATACGACAATCAGGAAAGCTACAAATACTGTTAATCCTATCTTAACTTCTTTCTTCATCGTTAGTTATTTGGTGGTTGAGTATTTCAATAAGTATGGATAAACAGGGCAATTTATTAAAAAATCGGGCCATTACCCAAATAATTAATTCTTTTGCCCCTGTAGGTTTCTTGCTTCACTAATGCTTATTTTATTATCGCCCCTAAAAGCTACGACAAAAGCATCAGAAATAACATTTCGCACATTCGACAATGAATCTAATATCACATTATAATCGGATGTACACCCGGTTGTATATTTAAAACGTTCGCCATCTTTATAAAACCAAATGTCATCGAACTTTTTATAAACCTGGGTACCTTCTTTAATCTTTCTTTTTGAAGATGCTATCTGAATACGATAATTGATTTTTGGCATCTCTGACTCGGCAGCCTTGCGGGCAATGTCTCCCATCTTGCTTTTTGAATCAAATTCAAGCTTATAATCACGTACCGCTCTAAATATAGCAGAAGCCATATAAGTTTGTCCTTTTTCTGACGCCATAAACTTTTCTTCTGAACTATTGGTCAAAAAACCAAGTTCAACCAGCACACTTGGCATTGACGCTTTTCGCAGCACCAAAAATCCGGCTTGTTTCACCCCCCTGTCTCTCCTACCAACACGTTCTTTAAATTGGTTTTGAACCAATGAAGCCATCTGAATACTTTGATCAATATGTACATTTTGCATTAATTCAAAAATGATGTACGATTCAGATACGTTGGGATCAAATCCTTCATAGGTTGCTGTATAGTCATCCTCAAGTACAATTACTGAGTTCTCAAGCTTTGCAACCTCGAGGTTCTCTTTAGTTCGGTGCAGTCCTAAAACAAAAGTTTCGGCCCCATATATTTTGGGTGTTGAGATGGCGTTGGCGTGAATTGATATAAACAAATCTGCATCACTTTTATTTGCAATTTCTGCTCTTTTATTAAGTGGAATAAAAACATCAGTCTTACGCGTATATACAACCTTAACATCGGGTAGATATTCATTGATATAAGCGCCCAACTTAAGTGCTACGTTTAATACAATATCTTTTTCCTTCGAAGCCTTCCCTATGGCTCCTGGATCTTTACCACCATGTCCGGCATCAATTACAACTGTTTTAAACTGTATTGATTCTTGCGCAAAAACACCTGAAGTGTTAAAAAGAAATAAAACACATAAACTTACTAAAATCGCATGCCGTGTTTTAAATAAATTAATTGTCATACTTTTACATTATTACTTTTCAAAAATAGGAAAATTATACACACTTAAAAAAACAGGGAATCCGCATATTTTACAGGATGAGCCTGCATGTGCGTAATTTTTAATTATTTTTGTGAACGCTTGAAAAAAATACCACTTTGACACTAATTAGAACTAAAGTATATAAGACGCTCAGACTAACAGCATTAACTTTTGCATTAATGAGCCTCTCTCAACTCTCTACAATTGCATTGGGTCAAGAAACACCAATACAAGCAATTGACAGTCAAGAAATACAAGAACCCGACAGTACTAAAACCCCATCTGGTTCATTTATTATTGATGCTGAGGTACAATACAAAGCCACTGACTCCATTGACTTCGATTTGGCAACCCAAAAAACATATTTGTATGGAAATGCTGAAGTAAGTTATCAGGAAGTTTTACTAAAAGCACATACAATTGTACTTGATATGGATAGCAGCACGGCTCTAGCCTATGGTACGGTTGACTCTGTTGGAAATGAAACCGGGCTGCCCGTTTTCACCGATCCGAGCGGTGAATACACGATGCGCCGCATGAAATACAATTTCAAGACAGAAAAAGCAATAATCGAACACATCGTTACTGAACAAGGTGAAGGTTTTGTTGTGGGTAGTAAAGCAAAAAAAATTGAGGATAACTCATATTGCATGAAAAATGCCAAATACACAACCTGCGATCACCACGATCACCCTCACTTCTATCTTAATTTAACTAAAGCAAAAGTAATACCTGGCAAAAAAACAATTACCGGCCCTGCTTACCTTGTAGTTGAAGATGTAAAACTACCAATAGTTGTGCCTTTTGCCATGATACCAACAACTAGCTCTTACAGTTCTGGATTTCTATTCCCCTCGTATCGCGATGAACAAGAACGGGGATTTGGTTTAACTGATGGTGGTTATTATTGGGCGGCAAGCGATTATTTTGACTTCATGGTTAAAGGTGATATTTTCACCAATGGTTCATGGGCTATCAGAACAGGTTCAAATTACAAAGTCAGATATAAATACAGTGGGCGCTTTAACTTCCAATATATCACCAATATATTCAGTGAAAAAGATTTACCTGACTATAGAAAAACCAAGGATATGGCCATTAACTGGACCCATCGACAAGATGCCAAGGCCAATCCCTACCAAACCTTCTCAGCTAGTGTTAATTTTTCGACCAGCTCATTTGATCAAAACAACATTAACAACCTTTATAATCCTGCCAATAACGATATCTCGACCAATACTAAACGCTCAAGTATTTCCTATGGCAAACGGTGGGCTGGCAAGCCTTACAATTTCTCAGCTAACCTATTACACTCACAAAATAGCAGAGATACAACCATTGACTTAACCTTGCCTGATTTGACATTTACGGTTAATCGTTTTTATCCGTTTAAGAAAAAGGATAAAGTTGGCACTAAAGAAAATATGCTTGAAAAAATCAGTGTTTCGTATACTGGTAACATGAAAAATTACGTACACGCCAAGGAATCGGAACTGGGAGTAGATGGCGATAGCTTTATTACACAATGGAAGAACGGAGCTAAGCATAGTATTCCGGTCGCAATGAACCTGAAATTTCTAAAGCACTTTACAGTCACCCCATCGTTTAATTACACTGAAAGATGGTACCTAAGTAAAGTTGAACAAGGATACGACGAAGAAACTAACTCAGTTGTCAACACCGATACAATCACGGGATTTAACCGAGTTTATGACTACAGCTTAAGCGCTGGAACATCTACTAAAATATATACATTCTTCACACCCTGGAGGAAACTTTTTGGCAATAAGGTGGATAAAATTCGACACGTTGCAACACCTTCTGTTTCGATGTCTTATCGTCCTGATTTCAGCGATCCCAGCTATGGCTATTACGATTGGTTTGAATATTACGATGAAGAAAGAGATGAAATTGTAAGACACGATTATTCATACTATCAAAACTCTCTATATGGCACCCCTGGAAGTGGCAAATCAGGCTCGATGAGCGTAAGTTTAGGCAACACCCTCGAAATGAAAGTTAAAAGCGATAAAGACACCACAGGGTTCAAAAAGTTAAAAATTCTGGAAAGCTTAAACTTTAGCACGAGCCACAACTTTCTGGCTGATTCTTTGAAATGGCAACCCGTTAACATGACAGGTAGAACTAAATTATTTGGCACTAATGTTAATTTTGGTGCTCGATTTGACCCTTATGCTATTGACACGACAAGTACAGGACAACCGATTCGCGTAAATGAGTCAGTGTTATCACAACAAGGGAAGTTACTTCGATTAGAGAGTGCCAACCTAAGTTTTGGTCTAAACTTTGGGTCCGATACTTTTAAAAAGAAAGATAAAAAGAACACCACCACAGATCCAAACGATATTGAAGACGACCCCAATGCTTTGCCTCCAGATCCATTAAACAATCAAGAATTTGACCCACAGGCAGCATTCAAAGGCAGCAATGCCAGCTTTGTGGAAGGAGATGATGGTTATGCCAAGTTTGAAATCCCCTGGAATATTTCGCTGAATTATTCATTCCGCCTGAGTAAAGGCACATTCAATAAAAGTAAAATGGATTACGACTTTAAGGTTACTTCTGATATAAACCTTAATGGAAACGTTTCCCTCACTCCAAAGTGGCGGATTAATTTTTCTTCAGGTTATAGCTTCGACCTTAATGAAATTGCCCACACGAATATCGGAATTAGCAGAGATCTACACTGCTGGAGTATGAACTTCAACCTGGTTCCCGTGGGAAGATATAAGTCGTATTTCTTTACAATTCGGGTTAATTCGAGCATGCTGCAAGATCTTAAATACGAAAAGCGCAACCACCCTCGCGACAATGGTAACTTCTATTAAGAATACATGATTAATCCTTAAATAACTAAGTAAAATGAAAAAAGTAATTTCAACAACTAAAGCTCCTGGTGCTATCGGCCCATACAGCCAGGCTATTGAAGTAAATGGTACATTATACATTTCAGGTCAGGTACCTGTTGATCCTGCAACTGGTAAAGTAGTAGAAGGCGGTGTAAAAGAACAAACCGAGCAGGTAATGAAAAACATTGCTGCTATTTTAGATGAGGCTGGTTATACCTTTGCCGATGTGGTTAAATCAACTTGCTTACTAAGTGATATGAGCAACTTTGCAACTATGAATGAAATATACGGTTCGTATTACAAAGAGAACCCTCCGGCACGTGCAGCATTTGCAGTAAAAGAATTACCATTGAGTGTATTGGTAGAAATTGAAACGATTGCAGTAAAGTAATCTGTTTTCAATAATAATATCAGGCGGATGACCATTATGGTTATCCGCTTTTTTTTTTGCACTTACATCAACAACGCGCTCTAAAGCAAATTACCAATATAAGTGATGAAAAGTGTAACATTTGGGTACTAAAAAAACCACCATGTCCCCATGGTGGTTTATGTCTGTTTGAAAAATGTTTTTATAATCTATCCGAGATTAATAAAATTGTTATTCGGCAACCACCTCAATTGAGATGTCAACCTTAACTTCACGGTGTAATTTTACAGTTGCATTGAAAGTACCCAATTCTTTAGCATCTTCTTTCATAGAAATGTTCTTACGCTCTACGCTGAACCCTTCTTTTGTTAATGCCTCTGCAATTTGGATAGTGTTTACTGAACCGAAAATCTTACCAGTTGATGAAGCCTTAGCACCGATAGTAAATGACTTACCTTCAAGTGTCTTAGCGACTTCAAGAGCTTCATTCTTGATTTTCTCTTCTTTATGAGCTCTCTGACGCAAGTTTTCTGCGTGTACTTTCTTGGCACCTGGAGTTGCTAATATAGCAAGTCCTTGTGGGATTAAATAGTTACGTCCGTAACCATTCTTAACCTTCACAATATCATTCTTATGGCCAAGATTCTGAATATCTTCTCTTAAAATAATTTCCATCGTAAATCCTCCTTTTTCTTATTTCATCAAATCGGTTACGTATGGCAACAAGGCCAAGTGACGTGCACGCTTCACTGCTTGCGAAACTTTTCTTTGATACTTCAAAGATGTACCTGTTAGACGGCGAGGTAAAATTTTACCTTGCTCGTTTAAGAATTTCTTTAAGAACTCAGGATCTTTGTAATCGATATACTTGATCTTGTTCTTTTTGAAACGACAGTACTTCTTCTTCTTAATTTCAACTGAAGGAGGAGTTAAATACCTGATTTCTGATTGATTCTGTGCCATGGTCTAGTTCTCCTTTTTTTCTTTTTTAGTTGCTCTTCTTTTCTCTGCATACGCCATTGCGTATTTGTCTAATCTAAACGATAAGAAACGTAGAACACGCTCATCACGACGGAAAGCGGTTTCGAACTTTGTAATAAAGTCACCATTAGCTTCGAATTCGAACAACTGGTAAAATCCTGTTGACTTCTTTTGAATTGGGTAAGCAAGCTTACGAAGTCCCCAATTTTCTTCATTTACCATTTTTCCTCCGGCCTCAACAATCAAACCTTTGAATTTGTCGACCGCTTCCTTCATCTGAACATCAGACAAAACGGGAGTTAAAATGAAAACGGTTTCATAACGATTTAACATATCTTCTTAATTTTAGAAGGTTTAAATAATCAGGGCGCAAAGATAGAAATAAAATAAGAAGAAACAAAGCAGTAAATTAGTGATTTAGTTAAAAGGCAAAAGACAGAAGTATGTTTCATATACCTTCTGCCTTCAAACCATCTATTCTATTGCTATTTTAATGCTTATGTCCGGAAAAATAACGCATAAACTGAACGCGTTCAAACACCTCCGGATTAGTTGCTTTCCCTTGACATAAACGACCTTTAAACTCATTAATAGAATTCACATTACGACGCTCCATCCAAGCTTCTAATTCCTTTAGCATAGCTCCAATCACCTCTGGCCCTTCTTTGTATATTGCCGATACCACTTCCGCAGATGCAGCACCTGCCAAAAGCATTTTAACCAACGTACGATAGTCATGAATACCACCTGAAGCCACAATGTCACAACCTGCCAGGTTCGAAGAAATTGAAACCCATCGTAAGGTATTAGCATAATCATCAGCTCCCGAATACACTTTACCAGTTATAACCTGATCATTTTCAATATCGTAATCAACCGACGTAAAACGATTAAAAAGAATTAAGCCACTAACACCGCTATGCGACAATCGATTAATGACATTACCAAGATTGGTAAAATAAGGTGCTAATTTGATTCCAACCGGAATGGACAAACGCTCTTTTACTTTCCGAACTATATCGAAATATACTTTCTCGATTTCAGAGGCCTCATCATTAATACCAAACGGTAACTTGAAAATATTTAGTTCGATTGCATCTGCCCCGGCATCTTCAATTTTGTTGGCAAATGACACCCACTCACTGTAACTACTACAATTGATGCTTGCAATAATTGGAATATCAACCGCCTCCTTCGCTTCGCGAATTAACGATACGTAATTTTCCAACACTTCGTTTTTTACCTGATAATCGTAATAATCGTAAAATTCCAGATTATTTTCATCCATGCCTAATTGCTGACCTACAGTCTGCTCAGCTTCGGCTTTAATTTCCTCTTCAAAAACGGACTTCAGCACAATTGCTGCAGCTCCTGCATTGGCCAACTTTTTAATACCACCAATGGTTGATGCTAAACCTGAGCTACCAACAACGATGGGATTCTTAATGGATAATCCAAGATATGTAGTTTTTAAATCTTTCATGATTAAGGGTTTAAGCATTTAGTTTATCCTGTAAATAGTTATGCATCGCAGCTGCGGCATTGCGCCCATCTCCCATTGCCAATATCACTGTAGCTCCACCGCGAACGATATCTCCTCCGGCAAACATTTCCGGAATAGACGTTTGTAGCTTCTCTTCATCCACAACAATGGTTCCCCAACGCGTGGTCTCTAACTGAGGCAACGAACTTGGTATAAGAGGATTAGGCGACACACCGACACTTACAACAACTGTATCCACTTCAATATCATATTCTGAACCTTCGATCACAACCGGACGACGACGACCAGATGCATCTGGCTCACCCAACTCCATTTTTTGAACACGCATTTTGTTAACACGGCCGTTTTCATCAGCAAAGTACTCAACCGGATTAGTCAGATTTAAAAACTCGATTCCTTCTTCCTGCGCGTGCTTTACTTCCTCAACACGTGCCGGCATCTCCTCCATCGAACGACGATATACAATCATGGCGCGTTTTGCTCCTAAACGCTTGGCTGTACGAACTGAATCCATAGCTGTATTACCTCCACCGATAACCGCTACATTTTTACCACTAATAACCGGAGTATCCGTCTTTGGATTAGCAGCATCCATCAGGTTAACACGCGTTAAATACTCATTGGAGCTTAAAATGCCAATATAGTTCTCACCCGGAATATTCATAAAACGAGGTAATCCTGCCCCACTACCTGTGAAGAATGCTTCGAAACCTTCCTCTTTTAAATCTTCAATGGTTGCGGTTCTACCAACAATAAAGTTATTTTCGAACTTAACTCCCATTTTTGTGAGGCTATTGATTTCAACATCAACAATACTGTTAGGTAATCGAAACTCAGGAATACCATATTTTAAAACACCACCGATTTCATGCAGAGCTTCAAAAACGGTTACATCATATCCTTGTTTGGCCATATCGCCTGCAAAGGTTAAGCCAGCTGGCCCACTGCCAATAACGGCTATTTTAACCCCATTTCCCTTAGCAACTTCGGGCACTGAAATCTGACCCGACTCACGCTCATAGTCAGCCGCAAAACGCTCTAAATGCCCAATAGCTACAGGCTCTTTCTTCATCTTAAGCTGATAGAAACATTTAGCTTCACATTGCTTCTCTTGTGGACAAACACGACCACACACAGCTGGCAAGGCACTTGTTTGTTTCAACACTTGAGCAGCTTTTAAGTAATCGCCCTGCTCAATACGCTTGATAAATTTTGGAATATTAATTTCTACCGGACAGCCTGTGATACATGTCGGATCAGGGCAGTCTAAACAGCGCTTGGCCTCATTTACTGCTTCCTCTTCACTTAATCCGGTATTAACTTCAATGTTTGATAAAATACGCTCATTAGCATCAACCTCGCCCATGTGAACACGAGTGAGTGCTGTACGTTCTTTATTTTTAAGCAGTTTACGAATATCTACTCGCCATGCCTGCTCTCTTTCTTCTTTTAAAAACTCTTTTGTAACAGCCATAACTATTTATTTGTCTTTTGATTTAAGATATTCTTGTTCTGCTCCCTTTTCAATTTCTTTATAACCATTAAGGCGAAGAAGCATTTCATCAAAATCAACCTGATGGGCATCAAACTCAGGACCATCAACACAAACAAACTTAGTTTTACCACCAACTGTTATACGACATGCGCCGCACATACCCGTGCCATCAACCATGATGGTATTTAAACTGGCAACCGTAGGTACATTATATTCTTTTGTAGTTAAAGAGGCAAATTTCATCATAATGGCTGGTCCGATTACTACCGCCTCATCCACTTGTTCGCGCTCCATCACCTCTTTCATTCCGTCTGTAACTAATCCTTTTTTACCGTAAGAACCATCATCGGTCATTACAATCACCTCATCTGAGTATTTGGCTATTTGCTCTTCGAGAATAATTAGATCCTTGTTACGAGCAGCTAAAATGGTTACTACTTTATTTCCAGCCTTCTTTAGTGCCTCTACAATAGGTAACAAAGGAGCAACTCCAACTCCGCCACCACATGCCAGCACAGTACCTACCTTTTCGATATGTGTAGCCTCTCCCAAAGGTCCAACCAAATCGGTTAAAACATCACCAACCTCTAGTTCTGTAATCCGACGAGATGATACACCAACACGTTGAATTACCAATGTGATGGTTCCTTTTTCAGGATTAGAAGCAGCAATGGTCAGAGGAATCCTCTCTCCTGTTTCACCAACTTTTACAATCACAAAATGACCGGCCCGACGGGCTTTTGCAATACGGGGAGCTTCAATTTCCAGACGAACCACATTCTCCGAAAAAAACTCCTTTTCAATAATTCTGTTCATTATAACAAACAATTACTTAGTTATAGTACCCAAGACCCAAAGGTAATCAGAGTTCATATAAACTCTAGCATTTTTTAGAATTTCCAAAGGTAAATATACCTATCGAATAATACTCAAATAATGACTTTAGTTACCCCTTAGCAATTTACACCAATTCTAAATTAGCGTTTTACCTCCTCATCAAGCATAATAGTGTTTGCATTGATTTTCATACTAAAGTACTTATCACTAAATTGGTTTGAGACATTATACAAACTAAATTTACCCCTATGAATATTGAAGCATTCTTTAAGCTCACCTACGGCTTATATATTATTGCAACAAAAAATGGAAATAAACTAAACGGCTATATAGCCAATACAGCATTTCAAGTTACTGCCGATCCACCCCAAATTGCAATAAGCTGCAGTAAAGACAATTACACCTGTAAATTGATTCAATCCAGTCAAATCTTTTCCATATCCATCTTAAATCAAAACGCCAAATCCGAAACCATTGGTTTATTTGGATATAAATCTGGTAAAGAAATTAATAAGTTTGAAGATATTGAATACATTACCGCCACAACTGGCTCTCCTGTTGTTACTGAAGATACTATTGCCTGGTTTGATTGCAAAGTAAATAAGATGGTAGATGTTGGTTCCCATATCTTATTTATTGCTGGCATTGTTGATAATGACATACTTTTCAAAAATGAAAAACCACTCACTTACGCCTATTATCATGAAATAAAAAAAGGATTAGCTCCTAAAAACGCACCTACTTATATTGATGAAGCCAAATTTAAATCAACAGATAATAAAACTCAAAGCACTCTGCAGAAATATAAATGTTTGGCTTGTGGCTACATATACGATCCTGAAGTTGGCGATCCGGAAAACAACATACCGCCAGGAACTGCTTTTGATGATTTACCTGACGATTGGACCTGCCCAACATGTGGCTCACCGAAAGAAATGTTTGAGCCAATTTAATAAGACCCGTTGGTATTTAGAAGCGACCTAAATTAGGGACTATTGGAAATTAAATAGGATGAAAAAAATTATGATATCTTATATTTGCTTAGTCCAACCCAGACATTAATAATTATTAATCCTTAGATGAACAAAATGGAAAGCTTAAAAGGAACGCAAACGGAGAAGAACTTACTTAAAGCATTTGCTGGCGAATCGCAAGCACGTAATCGCTATACGTATTTTGCAAAACAAGCTAAAAAAGAAGGCCTAGAACAAATTTCTGCCATCTTTTTAGAAACTGCTGAACAAGAAAAAGAACACGCAAAACGTTTCTTTAAATTTTTGGAAGGTGGAATGGTAGAAATTACAGCTACTTATCCTGCCGGAATTATTGGTGATACAAAAGAAAACCTGAAAGCTGCTGCAGATGGCGAAAACGAAGAATGGACTGAATTATATCCTGAATTTGCTAGAATTGCAGAAGAAGAAGGTTTCAAAGAAGTTGCTGTTGCTTTTAAAATGATTGCTAAGGTAGAAGCTCATCACGAAGCCAGATATCGTAAGTTATATGATAACCTGGCAGAAGGCAAGGTATTTGAAAAAGATGGTAAAGTAACATGGATGTGTCGCAATTGTGGTTTTATTCACGAAGGAACAAAGGCCCCTAAGACTTGTCCGGCCTGCTTACATTCACAAGCATATTTTGAAATTAACGAACCCAATTACTAGACCGCAGAGTCAAGTATTGGCATCCGGAGGGCACTTTTAAAGTTGCCCTCTTTTTTTTGTCTAAAAGAAAGCCTGTACTTTTGCAGCTTCAAATAAAAGCATAAAATTATGAGCATCGATGAGCGATTAGCCAATACCAACTTTCCCCTACCCGCTATCCGCGAAGTGAATTTATCAAAACATCCAAGTGGCATTAGCTTGGGCTTAGGCGAATTAAAAAACTTTCGGGTAGATAAAAAGATATTTGAATCATTGCAAAACAACTGGAGTAATGGAGGAACATCTTATACTCAAAATGCTGGTTTGCCGGGGCTCAGAAAAGCCATTGCTCAAAAACAACATGAACAAGATGGCTTTGATTATGATGAAACCAATGTGGTTGTAACCATTGGAGTTCAGAATGCGATTTATACCTCCATCCGAACTCTTCAGAAGCTTGGAGCCAAACGTGTTCTCATTCCATCCATTCATTTTGGTATTTATAAGAAGATTCCGGCTGATTTTGGACTTGAAGTTCTTTGTTATCCGCTTAATGATGATTTCAGTATCAACCTTCAAGCTTTAGAGGAACTGATTTTACCTGATGACATTATTATCCTAAACTCACCATCGAACCCAACTGGAAAGGTGTTCACAAGCGATGAATTAAAATCACTGGCAAAGCTTCTTGAACAAAAACTTACAGAAGGCTATGTTATTTCGGATGAAATATATGGTGCATTAGTGTATGAGGGAACAGCATTTGAGTCTTTTTCAAAATACTTTGAACGTACCATTACCGCTGATGGCGTTTCTAAAAGTGGTGCTGTAGCCGGGCTTCGTGTTGGTTGGTTAGTTACCCGCAATCAACAATTGGCCAAGGCGCTTACTTCCAACAATGCTACTATAATTAGCACACCTCCAACAGTCAATCAATTTGCTGCCTTACCGATTGTTAAAGGAGAAACCAATGCTACAATTCAAGATTACAATCAGGTTTTGAAGAACAATCGCGATAAAGTTGAAAGTTTTCTTAAAGGTATGGACATACCTTTCAATAGCCCAAGAGGTAGTTTTTATATCTTTCCTAAGCTGAGTTCAATAGTGGGAGAAGACACTAAAGACTTCTGTCTTGAAACAGCCTCAAAAGAAAATGGTGTTGTAGTCATTCCGGGAATAGCTTTTGGCGCTAAGGAGCATATTCGCATTTCATTAGCTACAGATGAAATGGACGAAGCTCTTAACAGACTAGAAGAAGCAATCAATCAATACTCTTAACAACATACTTCAATAAAAAAAAGGTGCCCAGGAGCACCTTTTTTGTTTATTTTCGTTCTACTGATTAAGCATTAAAGTGATAAAGGAATACTATCTCTCCTTCGTAAGCAGGCTTTCTGCTTCCTTCAATCTCTAATTTGATACCAATATTAGCACGGCAAACACCACGTAAATTTACCGCATTGTTTACTTTGGCATGCAAGCGTACTTTATTATTAACCAATACTGGTGCATTAAATTTCAACTTTTCGATACCGTAGTTAACCTGCATTTTAAGGTTTTGCACATCTACAATCTGATTCCACAGGTGTGGCAAAATTGAAAGTGTTAAATAACCGTGTGCAATTGTACTTCCAAAAGGTCCTTCTTTGGCCTTTTCAACATCGGTATGAATCCACTGGTGATCTAAAGTGGCATCAGCAAAAAGGTTAATTTGCTCTTGAGTAAATTCATGATAATCAGAAATTCCAAGGTCACTACCTATTAATTTTTCTAATTCGTCAAAACTCTTAATAACTACTTTACTCATCGTATATGTTTTAATAATTTGTTTAAATAATTGGGGCGCTAAGATAAAACAATTCACTAAATATGCCTACTTTGAAAAAACCAATCATCTTCAGGTAAGAAATACAACTTTACAACTACGTTCGAAAACGTTTGCAAATAGCTTATTACAAAAATATTCATCTACATTTTTGTCTACTATCCAATTTAAACTTTCCACATAAGTAACTACAACACTCTGACAATCTTCCTATAACACCGAAACGCAAAATCGCTATTAACTATTGTCAACGAGCTAATTTCCTCACTAACAATTGTTAATAAAGACTCCTTATTTGTATCTTGCTTTATTGAATTTATAAGCTTTTTAGTGCCAATTACGACATTATTAAAACAAAAATAAATCGGTATGACTATCAGATTATCAAGCCTGTTACTTCCAATATACTTATTATTCAGTCTTTCAATCTCAGCTCAAAACAAAGAACGTGAGTTTGTATCGGCCAACCTTAACAATAATATACTCACGCTTAATGTTTCTGATGGTAAAATAATAATCACTCCATATTCCGATGTTAATCTTGAAATTCATTTCATTGAAGATTCGACTGCCACTCCATTTCCTTCCAATGCTATCATTGATGAACCTTATCTGGATAAAATCACCTACTTAAACGATGAGCACCAAATACACTTTGCCACAACCAAAATATCTGCTGTCATTAATAAAAAGCCTTTTAAAATTTGTTACTATCGATTGGGCGAATTCCTGTTTTCAGAAGAACAAGGTTACTTTTCCAACGATAGTATTAGTGGCTTTCGGTTTAACCTGAATAAAACAGAACACCTATTCGGAGCTGGTGAGCGGGCGCTTGGGATGAATCGCCGAGGGCACCGATTACAGCTATACAACCGGGCCTCATATGGCTATGAAACACATGCTGAATTAATGTATTACTCCATGCCTTTGGTTATCTCGTCGGAGAAATACATGCTTGGCTTTGACAATGGTGCCAGCGGATGGCTCGATTTAGGAAAAACAGAAGAAGACATCCTGCAATTCGAAACCATTGGTGGGCGTCAAAGTTATTTTGTAGTCATATCAGATACCTGGCAGGGACTTGTAGCCAACTTCACTGAGTTAACCGGACGTCAGCCAATGTTACCTCGTTGGTCGCTTGGAAATATCTCATCTCGCATGGGCTATCATTCGCAAGAAGAATTAGAATCTGTAATTGACAAATACATTGAAGATGAAATACCTTTAGACGGTATTGTGCTTGATCTCTACTGGTTTGGTCCCGACGTTACCGGCCACATGGGTAACCTTGAATGGCATCGCGATTCATTTCCTGAACCAGAATTAATGCTGAGACGAAATAAAGAAAAAGGTGTTAAAACTGTTTTAATCACCGAACCATTCATTTTAAAGAATAGTGGAAAATATGCTGAATGTGCGGCACAAAATTTATTGGGAACTAAGGCTGATGGAAGTCCTTATATCTTCGATTTCTTTTTTGGAACCACTGCATTACTAGATATCTTTAAGCCCGAAGCACAGGATTGGTTTTGGACTATTTATAAAAAGCATACCTTTAGTGGTGTTGATGGCTGGTGGGGCGATTTAGGCGAACCCGAAGTACATCCGGATGATTTACTACACGTCAATGGTCGTGCTGATGAAGTGCATAATTTATATGGCCACGAATGGGCCAAAGTGCTGCACGAAGGTTATAGAAATGATTTCCCCGAAACTCGACCTGTTATTCTCATGCGTTCTGGTTTCATTGGTTCGCAACGCTATGGTCTTGTGCCATGGTCGGGTGATGTCAACCGCTCATGGGGTGGATTACAATCGCAAATCGAAATTTCACTTCAAATGGGCATGCAGGGACATGGTTACATGCATTCCGATTTAGGTGGTTTCGCAGGTGATTATCGGGACGATGAACTCTATACCCGCTGGTTGCAATACGGCATTTTTCAACCCATATTTAGAACTCATGCACAGGAAGATGTACCTCCTGAACCTATTTTTTGGCCCGATAGCACAAAAAATATTGTTCGAGAATATATCAACCTTCGCTACCAATTAATGCCTTATAATTATACCATAATGCATCAAAATGCAATTCTTGGCCTCCCAATGATGCGTCCGCTTTTTTACATGGACGAAAACCCCGAGTTATTAGATGAAACTAAAACATACTTGTGGGGCGATGACATTTTGGTATCACCGGCAGTTGAAAAAGGAGTTACATCACAAAAGGTATATCTGCCAGCCCATCATATTTGGTATAATTATTTTACGGGCGAAAAACATTATGGTGGTCAATATGTTGATGTGCCCGTTGATATTAAAACCATCCCTGTATTTATCAAAGCTGGTGCATTTATTCCTATGGTGCCTAAATTTATGAATGCCGAAGAATATTCATCTAAACAACTGACTTTACACTATTACCATGATGATGCTGTTCATAATGGTCATGGATATATGTATGAAGATGATGGAAAAACCAAAGACAGCCATTTAAAACAACAATCAGAAACAATACTATTTGATTGTATCAACAGAGGTTATCTAACCTTTAAGTTAACACCACTACGATATCAATATGAAGGCATGCCTCAAGAGCGTGAAATAGAAATAGTAGTGCATAACTTTCATCGTAAAACCAAGCACATTAAAATTGATGATAAAGAATATAAAATTGGTGGTTCATTACGTCGATTAAACAAACTTGATGAAGGCGCTGCTTATAAGTCTAAAACAGGCAAGCTGCACATCAAAACAAAATTGAGCAATAATATCCTCACCATTATTACAGAGTAAAAACAAATACAACATGACATATATGAAGAAATTATTATCATTCGCACTTATGCTTGCCTTACTTTGGGCCTGTCAGCAGCCAAAGCAGGAACAAGTTGCATTACAAACAGAACAAAAAGCTGTTGTTTACCAGGTTTTCACCCGCTTATTTGGCAATACTAATACCAACAACAAAACCTGGGCCACCATTGAAGAAAATGGCGTTGGAAAATTCAATGACTTCACCGATAAAGCCTTAATCGAACTGAAAGACCTTGGTGTAACTCACATGTGGTACACAGGTGTTCCTCACCATGCTGTTATCAATAATTATACGGCCTATGGTATTTCAAATGATGATCCGGATGCAGTAAAAGGGCGTGCCGGATCTCCGTACGCTGTTAAAGATTATTACCAGGTAAATCCTGACTTGGCAGATGATCCTGATAAGCGCCTTGATGAGTTTAAAGCACTTATTGAACGTACCCATAAACATGGCATGAAGGTACTGATCGATATTGTACCAAACCATGTAGCACGTCACTATGAAGGAAAGAACAACCCAGAAGGCGTTTTGGATTTTGGCGCTACTGACGATACGAGTGTTGAATATGCTGCTAATAACAACTTCTATTACATCCCGGGTGAGACATTTAAAGTACCAGCTGCTGAGAATAACTACCAACCATTGGGTGGCGAGAAGCATCCGTTATCTGATGGACAATTTGATGAAAATCCGGCAAAATGGACGGGCAATGGTTCGCGACTTGCACAACCTGGCTTCCACGACTGGTACGAAACCGTAAAAATTAATTACGGCGTTCGTCCTGATGGAACCTTCGATTTCCCTTTTTTACCTGAGGATTATGACCAAATGGATGAAAAAGCGCATTTTGATTTCTGGCAAGATAAACAAGTGCCTGATTCGTGGATTAAATTTCGTGATATTGCTTTGTATTGGACCAAACTTGGTGTAGACGGTTTTCGTTTTGATATGGCAGAAATGGTACCGGTTGAATTTTGGAGTTTCATGAATTCATCCATCAAAAATGCCAATCCTGATGCTTTTCTTTTGGCAGAAGTATACAACCCATCCTTGTATCGCGATTATATCCATAAAGGAAAGATGGACTACCTCTATGACAAAGTAGAACTCTACGATACACTAAAGCACATTATGCAAGGACATGGCTTGACAGACAATTTACCAGCCATCCAGGAAGGTTTAAAAGATATTGAGCACCACATGCTGCATTTCCTTGAAAACCATGATGAGCAACGCATTGCCAGTCCAGAATTTGTAGGAGATGCCGATAAAGGCATGCCAGCCATGGTCGTTTCTACATGCATTAGCACCGCTCCTACCATGCTTTATTTTGGGCAAGAAGTTGGTGAACCAGGTGCCGAAGATGCTGGTTTTGGCAGTAACAGTCGCACCAGTATTTTTGATTACATCGGTGTTCCACATCATCAGCGTTGGATGAATAACGGTGCCTTTGACGGAGGCCAGTTATCTGACGATGAAAAAGCCTTAAGAGATTTCTATAAACGATTACTTACTTTTTCAACTAAAAGCACTGCTTTAATGGGTGAATATGAAGAAATTCACAGTTTCAATCGTGCAAATACAGAAGGATATGGCGATAAGGTTTTCAGCTTTGTGAGATGGAGTGGCGATGAAAAGTTGATAATTACATCTAGCTTTAAGCCAGCAGATGCTGAAGCTTTTTCCTTGAAAGTTCCGGCTGAAATAATTAAAAAATGGGGACTAAAAGATGGTTCGTACCAGCTGACAGATGTACTGTATGGTTCAAATAACACCTTAAAAATCAATAATGGAGTTGGTTCGATTAAAATGAGCCTGCAACCTTTAGAATCTTTTATCTACCAACTACAGTAAATCAAGCTTTATAATAAAAATTGATAATAGGCTTTTACTCACCGAAGTAAAAGCCTATTTTATTTCTCCCAGGGTTTAAGCAGACACTATTCAGGGTTTAACCCAAGACTTCCCAGGGTTTAACCGAAGGACACCCAAGGTTTAACCGAAGGACACCCAGGGTTTAAGCCTACAGCTTCTTTGGTTTAACCCTGAAGTCTACAAGGCTAAGGGAAACTTCTTAAAAGGCAAAGGGGTAGATAAAACAAACTTTTCTTAAGAAGTTTGAACTATCGTTTCAAATGAAAACAATTGATTTTTTGACTATTTTCATCATTTATTCAACTATTTTTGAAATAAAAATGCAGCATAAAACCACAACTTACAGCCCGCTTGAAGAGAAGATAAACATATATAGTCACTTGACAGGAATTGTAGCAGGCATTATATCGCTAATTTTACTACTTGTAAAAGCGAACAGTCCTTTACACTTTACTATCTACGCTATTTATGGAGTTTGTATTATTACCCTTTTTACGGCATCCACCCTTTACCATTCAGAGAAAGACCCAAATCGTCGACGCAAACTTAAAGTATTTGATCATTGTGCTATTTATTTAATGATTGCCGGCTCTTACCTTCCGTTTATTGTATTGGGCATTGCAACACCTTTTGCTTATTTGGTGATGGCAGGTGTTTGGGGTCTGGCAATTGCTGGTATTATATTAAAACTTTTTTTTACAGGGCGATTCCGACTGTTATCAACGATTAGCTATGTAGCACTTGGCTGGGTAGTGATTATTGCAAGTAAATCATTGCTCGATGCCCTCTCTAAAGAAGCGCTAACCTGGCTGGCTATTGGCGGTGTTTTTTATACTGTTGGCGCTATCTTATATCAAATTAAACGCATA
Source organism: Carboxylicivirga marina (assembly GCF_016612505.1). GTDB lineage: Bacteria > Bacteroidota > Bacteroidia > Bacteroidales > Marinilabiliaceae > Carboxylicivirga > Carboxylicivirga marina. The sequence continues at coordinate 9,231 of NZ_JAENRR010000009.1, read as the reverse complement.
CCTTTTAACCATGCCATCTTCCATGTGTTCGTAGTAGCTGGTGCTTATTCGCATTATCATGCAGTATATTGGTACATCAATTAGAGCACTTAATAGCACAAATCGTCAAGTACTGATTCAATATCAGGAAAGGCAAAATGAAAACCATCTTTTTCGAGTCTTTTAGGTTTCACTTTCTGTCCAGTCAGTAATAACTCAGCTCCTTCGCCATAAAGCAAGCGAAGTGCTGCCTTGGGCACTGCTGGCAGAAGTGACTTACGCGTCCTTTTCTGCAGAGCTTCTGTTATTTCAAGGTTAGAAATCATTTGAGGTGCTACAAAGTTGTATATACCGTGTGATGCTTTTCGCTGAATGAGATACCAAAAGGCGCTCAATACATCATTAATGTGGATATATGGAAATACCTGATGTCCATCCCCTAACTTTGAGCCAAGACCAAGTTTGAAAGGTTTTATCATTCGAGGAAATGCACCTCCTTCATTACCCAGTACCACACCCAACCGGACAATACATAAGCGAACATTATCTAAAGACTGTGCCCGATATGCTCTTGCTTCCCATTGTTGGCATACATCGGCTAAAAAATCATTGCTATAATTCGTCGAAAACTCATCGTGAACCTCATAACTATCATAAATCCCGACAGCCGAAGTGGAGATAAAAACATCGGGTTTGGTTGTCATTTCATGTATCGCTTCCACGAGGCGTTCTGTAGTATCGATGCGACTATTTAATATTTCGTGTTTATAAGCCTTGGTCCATTTTTTGGCAGCCACAGGTGCTCCTGCGAGATTAATAATGACAGAACATCCATTTAGTAATTTATTTAGCTGTCCAACGCGTTTTGATGTAAAATGATGGCGTTTTAGACGAATGACATCAAAACCATTACTTTCTAAAAAACTACTTAATGCTGTACCAATAAAACCTGTTGCTCCACTAATAGCAACTTTATATTTTGTGAGCCTTTGCGGCATATCATTTTCTACTTTATTAGTTTAAAACTCATATGTCAGGATTTGTTCAAAAATTCTTGTAACTCTTCATCTGTTACCCCCATCTCCATTTGCCCTTTACTAAAAAAGGAAATTCGCCCGGTTTCTTCAGACACTACAATGGCATGTGCATCGGTTGATTCGGTAATGCCCATGGCAGCTCTATGCCTTAAACCAACACGTTTAGGTAAAGCTGTATTTTGAGAAACAGGTAGAATACATCCTGCTGCCTTTATTTTATTTCCGGTAATAATAACAGCTCCATCATGCAATGGGCTATTTTTAAAGAAAATATTCTCTATTAATTGGGTTGAAATAACGCCATTTATAAGTTCGCCCGTTTGTACATAATCCAGTAATTCTGAATTTTTAGTGATTACAATCAGGGCTCCAGTCTTCGTTTTAGCAAGTGATACACAAGCTCGCACAACAGGTTTATTATAAATCGACATCATTCCTTTGGATTCTGATACAAAGACCTTATCCATTGAGAATCGATTGGTCACATTATATCTCGAACCCAATAACAACAAAAAACGTCTGATTTCTTGCTGAAAAACAACAATAAAAGCAATTACTCCAACACTCACCACCTTATCCATTATACTGGTAGATAGCTGCATATTAAAGATGTTAATAATGAACCAGAAAAGTCCAAAGGCAGCAATCCCTATCATAATATTAAGCGCCACTGTACCTTTGATAAGCTTATAAATGCGAAACATCAGGTAAGCTACCAAAACAATGTCGACTAAATCGATAAAGCGTATATCCAGAAATGTCATTTAGTAATCAGGCTTTTTTAAGTTGACGCACTAAATTAATACATTCTACGGCTTCTTTGACATCATGCACCCTTAAAATGTTGGCCCCGTTTAATAAAGCCACGGTATTTAAAGCAGTAGTTCCGTTTAAAGCATCCTGAGGCAACACATCAAGCAACTTGTATATCATTGACTTACGCGACACCCCAACCAACAATGGAAGCCCTAATAATTCGAACTGTCTTAATTCGTTTAAAAGTTGATAATTATGCTCTAAGGTCTTTCCAAAACCAAAGCCTGGGTCCAAAATAATGTCTTTCGCCCCAAAGCTTGCCAGTTTCTTCACTTGCTGCGCAAAAAAGAGGCTGATATCACCAATCAAATCCTTATAGTTTGGATTAAGTTGCATATTTTGAGGAGTGCCCTGCATGTGCATCATAATATACGGAACGCCTAACTCACCTATAGTTTTAAACATAGCATCATCCATGGTGCCGCCCGATATGTCATTAATCATATCAACACCAAAATCACCAACTACTAATTGACTTACTGATGATCTAAAAGTATCAACTGACAGAATCGCTTCAGGAAAACTTTTACGTATCCAGGATAAAGCCTCAGTCAGGCGCTTAACTTCTTCCTTTTCATCAATATGGATAGCTCCAGGCCTTGATGAGTAGGCCCCAATATCAATTATTTCACCACCCTCGGCCAATATTTGTTCACATCGTTTTTCAATATCGTGCTGTAATTGATACTTGCCACCATCAAAAAAAGAATCGGGTGTTATATTTAAAATGCCCATTACCAATGGACTGCTCAAACTCTTTAACTCGCCTTTTAGATTGATTATATGTTCTTTTACACTACTATTCATCGACATTTACAAATATATTTAAACATGATGAGCCTCTAATTGTTAATTGTTTTACAAAGCTAATACAAATTATCAGCTCTGTTCCAGACAATAGAATTTATAGGTTGAGTAATCAACTTTTCGTGAAATTAGGTAATGGTCAGGTTTATTAACATTTAAAGCCAAAATCTTTAAATAGAGAATTTTTTCATTAAATAAAAATATTCACATACAACTATATATCAAAATATTATAAGCACGGCATCATTTGCAAACAAACGTTAAAGAGCTAATTTATCAAGGTGTCGCTAAATAAAGTTTTATATTTGCGTGTGCAAAAAATTAAACACTTTATTGAGTAAATGTTAAGCTATACTAAGCCGCACAATATCTGGATTTAAGGAAAATATTATATAACACTAAATTAATACCTATTATTATGAAAGTAACGGTAGTTGGAGCAGGTAATGTTGGTGCAACCTGTGCTGATGTTCTCGCATATAGAGAAATTGCTAACGAAGTAGTACTAGTTGACATCAAAGAAGGCGTTGCAGAAGGAAAAGCGCTTGACATTTGGCAAAAAGCTCCGATTAACTTGTATGATACAAGAACTGTTGGTTCGACCAATGACTATGAAAAAACAGCTGACTCAGATGTTGTTGTTATCACATCTGGTCTTCCTCGTAAACCAGGAATGACTCGTGATGACTTAATCTCAACTAATGCCGGCATTGTTAAATCTGTAACAGAACAGGTGGTTAAGCATTCACCCGAAGCAATTATCATTATTGTATCCAACCCATTGGATGTAATGACATATCAGGCACATTTAACGTCTAAATTCCAACGCACAAAAGTAATGGGTATGGCTGGTATTCTGGATACAGCTCGTTACCGTGCCTTCCTTGCTGAGGAATTAAATGTATCACCAAAAGATATCCAAGCTGTATTGATGGGTGGACATGGAGATACTATGGTGCCACTTCCACGCTACACAACAGTTGCAGGAATACCGGTTACTGAACTAATTGACAGCGAAAAACTAGATGCTATTATCGAACGCACCAAGTTTGGTGGTGGTGAGCTGGTTAAACTAATGGGTACTTCAGCTTGGTATGCACCAGGTTCGGCAGCAGCACAAATGGTTGAAGCCATTGTAAGAGACCAAAAACGAGTATTTCCGGTTTGTATCAAATTAGATGGTGAATATGGTATCAATGATTGTTACCTTGGAGTTCCTGTAATTTTAGGCAAAAACGGTGTTGAGAAAGTAATTGAGCTTGACTTGAATGCTGCAGAAAAAGAACTACTTGAAACAAGTCGTAAACATGTACTTGAAGTAATGAGTGTACTTGAAAAGAATGCTTAATAAAGAGCAAATTCATAGATAAACATCATGAAAATCCTGTCGATTATTGGCAGGATTTTTTATTTGTTCGATTTCGAACATTGGCTTGTTGCAATATCGTTCAAAAAAAGAAGTCCCAAAACCCCAAACAAGCATCTTATCCACTATATATGTGACACTTACAAATCATGGCACATAATCTGATATACCATTGACGTAACAAACAATGGAGGAATTAGAGATGAAAACTACAGTTAACCATAGCCACAAGAACTCAGTAATAAACTACCTGTTTTTTGGTATTGCAGCAAGCATATTTACTTTGAGTATTTATTTCTCATATTTTCAACAAGAAGAGAAAGTAACATTTTACAAAGACATGTCTTACATGGTAAACTCACGATTAACCAAGCATGTTTCTACAGCTCCTATTACCGAAACGTATTCAGTAAATCTTAAAGAAATGATGACAAGTGATGCTGAATCTCCTATCGTTATTGAACCATGGATGACAGAATCATATGCCGCAACAACTGCACCTGCTAAAACCTATTCAATACCTACAGGATACACCGAGCAAGCTATTGCTGTTGAGGACTGGATGACTGATATCAATAGCTGGACAATAGCTTCAGCTAATAGTGATTTTTCTGAAGAAACACTTGCTATTGAAAGTTGGATGTTGAATACCGAAGAATGGGCTGTATTATCACCAACAAGTCCTTACGCCAGCAATGAATTTGTTGAGGAACAGCTTTATCTTGAAGATTGGATGCTAAGCTTGGCGAGCTATTCAATTATCGAACAAAGCACCGAATTTGAAGAAGAAACCATAGCCATTGAAAGCTGGATGTTAAACACTCAAGAGTGGGAGGTTTTAAATCAAGGTAGCGCATATGTTGCTAACGAATTTGCCAGTGAACAATTACACATTGAAGAATGGATGCTTAGCTTAAGCAGTTGGTCAGCAATTTTTAACGATACTGATTTTACTGAAACTCCTTTAGCAATTGAGAACTGGATGCTTGATTCATCAGAATGGTTAGCAGTCGCTAAATAAGAAATAAAATAAAAATCCTCCATTGGAGCCATGCTGTAAAGCATGGCTTTTTTATGGTCTTATAATTATTAATACGGCACTCTTTCTATTAATAAATGCCTGACCATACACATATTTTATTATTTTTGCAGTCGCATTTCTTTAAGGGGCTGACGTGGATTTGACAGCTTGGCAAAGTGATGTGTAAGCATGTCGAGCGTCGTGATGCTGGCTCGTTAATCCCGGATCTCAAACATTTTAATTGGCGAAAATAATTTTGCTCTTGCTGCTTAATCGAATCATAGTAGATTAGCTTTATTTCGGCACTAGGTGCTGAAACGAGACATCTCGCGAATGCTAACGTTTTGAGGCGGTTCGCATTAGAGATGCTGGAAAATCAGAACTAGGAAAAGGTAAGCCTTGGATCTTTTCCGAAACTTAAAAGGATAAGGTAATAATCGGTGGCTTTGATCCAGTTATTATTCGAAAATTAAGTCTTAGCTAAGCATGTAGAAAGCGCAAAGCTTCCTTGTCTGGACCGGGGTTCGATCCCCCGCAGCTCCACCAAAAAGTGAAATGATTTGAAATATGAAACTTCAAATCATTTCATTTTCAACTATTTAGACGAATTCTATTAAACTAATTGAATGTCTAAATCTCAACTTATTTCCAGATTTGTTTGACAATTGTTTTACAAAAAAGGAAATAATATGAATGCAAGTTCAAAATTAGTTTTAAGAAAATCGTACTCCAAAACAGATGGTTCTCATCCGATTTATTTAAGAATTACCATCAACAGACAGTCTAAATACTTTTCACTGGGTATTTATTGCTTAAATGACGACTGGCTTGAAAAAAAGGAAAGAATTCGTTCTACCGTTAAAGATAGTAGCATTAATAATTTGAAGCTGGTTGATGCAATAACGAAGGCCAAGAAAATCAATAATGATTTTATCAGGTTTAACAAGCCGCCAACCTTCACTGAATTCACAAATAAGTTTCGTGGCAATTTCTCAAAGGATAGTTTCTTTGCATTTGCAAACTTGTACATTGATAAACATGATGATATATCTGCAAATACCAAACGAACTTACAAAAGTCAACTAACCAAACTTGATAATTATAAAAATATCAAAACCCTAAAGCTATCAGAAGTGAACAATCTTGACTTTATTCAAGGTTACAAAAACTATATGCACACGAAACTTGGCAATAAAACAAATACAATCACCAAATCATTAGGTTTTATAAAAGCTGTTTTGAATGACGCCATTAGGAATGACTTATTAGATACCAATGTCTTTAAAAAGATTAAATTACATAAGGTGCCAGGTAAAAGAGAGTATTTAACTTCATATGAAGTAGAATTACTTGAAAAATATTACAACTCATCAAATATACCTAAAGGAGAAAAAAATGTACTTCAGTATTTCTTATTTAGCTGTTATACCGGATTACGATTTATGGATGTTAAACTATTAACCCCCAATCACATTATATCCAATTCAATTCTTTCAAATGAAGATGGTGGTGTTGATGACTGGAAAACTGTCGAGAAACAAATGCATAAAACTAAAATTGATGTTGTTATACCTCTAACAAAAAAAGCTTTAACATACCTACCTAAATATGTAGCCAACACTAGAAAGCCGATATTTAGAGTTATAACAAATCAGAATACCAATAAAATACTCCGAAAATCAATCACAAAATGTAAAATAAACAAAGCAAGTAACATTAGTTTTCATTGTGCCAGACATTCTTTTGCAACCAACACTTTACATAAAGGAGTAGCACTTAAATATGTAAGTAAAATGCTTGGACACACTGAAATTAAGACTACAGAGCTCTATACTAAACCCAATAAGCATTACTTAATCGATGCAATGAGAAAATTGGACCAGTAGTAGCTTTTTGATGGTACTTTTCTGTACTTTGGTACTGACATCATATAACTCGCTTATTTATTGACGATCTATTAAGTACAGAAAAAGTACTTTTCATTCTAATTAGTACAATTCTAAACTGTCCGATTTTCAGGGAAGGCTACATTTTCAGGGAAGGCTACAGTCGGTCTTTATAGTTTCTAATTCTATCTGGGATTTTTTCAATAGGAATATTTCCACCAGTCATTTCAATAGCTGTGTAAAATCCATTGTACTTCTCTAAGTCCGTCCTGAAATTGATGCTTTGAGCTTTAGTTTCAGTTATTGGTGTCAATAAAAAGCCTATTGTCACAAAAATATACGTTATCAATCTATTCATCATTTATGAGGTATTGTAGTATCTAATGCAAGCCAACGGGAGTTTGTGTAATAAACCCATTTATATTGGATAAAAGGTAACAATTAGGTTGTATTTGTCCTATATGGGGCGTTATGTTGGCGCTTTTTCATGACAATTGAACTTCTAAACTTTGAAATTTCAGAGCCTCAAATAGGCTTAAAATTGCTCTAACTTGATAATTTAATTTTGATGCATGCTTTTTCAGCATATCAATTAACTTTTTTGCACCAATGATGTTGATACTTCGACTAAGGTTATAGCTGATAAACAATAACCCCACTTCACCTAACACTTTCTCTTTACCTCTAAGAAGTGTGTGGGTAAAGCCCCATTGTCGTTTAAATGTACCAAACATGTGTTCGGTTATTTGTTGACGCTGTCGATAGTATTCAGGGTTATTATTGACTCGTTGATTGTTTAGTTCGACGTCATAAGCATATTGACTGCGGTCAATGTTACGCCCATTAACTTTGCTTTGAGTACAGAGCTGTCTGGAATCACAAGTTTTACAATCCTTGGTAGTATAGCGTTTAAAGAGTGTATCACTCTTTTTTCTTCGTCGGTTTTCTGAGCGTTTGTGCCATTTGCCATTACTTAGCATCTTGCTGCCACAAGGACATGTATAGTAGTCATGTTCTGTATTGTAAATAAATGCCGAAATCGGATAAAGACCTGTGTCTTTTGTAGAGGGCTCTTTTGGAGAAACAAAACTGGTAATATTATGGGTATGGCACTGATGCAGCTGCTCACCTGTATGGTAACCTTTATCAGCCAATACACTAAGTTCTTCTACCTGTAATAATTCTTTAGAAGCTATCGCCATAGGTGCCAAGGCATGGGTGTCATTAACGTCTCCTGTACCAAATTCAACCATCAATTTGTGTTTGGCTCCCGATGAAGCCTGGATGTTATAGCCTACTCGCACCGAGTTGCGCTGAAAGACAACTGATTTGGCATCCGGATCGGTGGTCGATATCTGGTCTTCACCTCTCTCATCCAATTGGTTCTTTATTTGCTCATACTTGACTTTCTTATCTTGGCGCTCTTTTATCTTGCTGGTTAAAGCCTCTTTCTCTTCTGCTTTTTCTGCCTGTTCCAATTGCACCTCATACTCAGCTATCTTATTATCGATGTATTCGATGTGTTGTTTCAGCTTCTTTTCATTGAAATTGTTCTTTAAGGAGTTGTCTCCCCGTATTTTAAATGAGTCAATGGCGATGGTTTCTCCATCTATCAGTTTCCATTCTTTTAGCAGGCAAACAAAACGACGAAAAACTTCTCTGAATGCTTTGGGGTGATTCTTCCTAAAATCGGCTATTGTCTTATACTTGGGCCGTAAGCCCGATAATAGCCACATGGCCTCAATGTTTGTCTGTGCTTCACGTTCTAATCGTCGTGAAGTGCGAATACCGTAACGGTACCCATATAAATAGAGCTTCATTAATGCACCAGGATGATAGGGCGGGCGACCTTCTTCTTTACATTCGACATGGTTAAATCCAAAGCTCTTTAGGTCTATTGCATCGACAAAAGCGTCAACTACCCTGACAAAGGCATCCGGGGCAATTGCTCCTTCCAGGCTAAACATGAACATTTGATTGCGATCTTCTCCTTGCTGATGAACCATAGCTCTCCGTATTTGATTCACTTTCAAGATAATAAATCATAGAATCAACATCTAAGTATCTGATGTGTAGTTATCAACAATTAAAGGGAGTTTTTGCACAGTCTGACGTTCTGCTGCATAAAGCGAAAGGAGGATTAACCTTTATTCCTTTCTTATTTAGCAACTCCAAACCGCTAATTAGGAAAATAAATATCAATATATAAGTCTTCTCTTTCATCAATTACAGGTAACGTTGGCTAGTCGAGTAGGCAAAGGGAATTTCACCCTAAGCCTCTCACAGAACCGTGCTTGATAGTCTCCCATCACACGGCTC
>NZ_JAENRR010000099.1 GCF_016612505.1 Carboxylicivirga marina | reverse complement strand
AAGCTGTTTGAGACCAATGACTATCGGGTGAGTTCTTTTAATTCAGCGAATGAGATTAGAAAAGGTCATCGAGTGCTACAGTCAGCGGGGTTTTTCTTCCCTTTTTTGACTGTAGAAAAAAGGGAAAGCCCTCGTGGCTTGAGCCAATGTCTTACCAGACAGGTTTTCATCCTTTTTTAAAAAAGGATTGCAAAAACTTTATTGTAAGAGGTGATTGCTGCGCACCAGAGATGGATTTATTACTTCAGGCTTTCCTTCTTCTTCGTCGAAGTCGCCATTGCGCAATATCCACTCTTATCACAGACTTTCAACAGTTCGAAACTTTGTTTCGAGTGGAGAATGAGAAGACGATAGTTTCCAAGGACTCTAAGATCTGCAACGTAGAATTTGTCCCGAAATTTAAGACGGAATGGGCACCTTTCAATCGAAGTGAGCGTAGAATTAAAAGCTGTTTGAGACCGATGACTATCGGTTGAGTTCTTTTAATTCAGTGAATAAGTTTAGAACAGTCATCGAGTTTTTTGTTAGTTTTCGTTCATAAAGACCTGCCTTAAAGGATATTCGCGATTGACGCTATGCTTTAATTGACCTTAAGCAAAAAGCAACTCGGGTTTGAGTGAAACGCCAAAAGTACAGCTACACAACAAGCATTAAAGCTATTGATGCTATTCATGCTTTGCTCCAAGGGAATATCCATTGCTCGTGTAAGGTTTAAAAAAAGCACAGCTCGCAATGAACTGTGCTTCATTAATTATATCCTATTGTTGATTACGGAAATTTTGGAAATTGCTGGAAGTCAGGATCTCTTTTCTCAAGAAATGCATTACGTCCTTCCTGTGCTTCTTCCATCAGGTAAAACATCAATGTAGCATCACCGGCCATCTCCATAATACCTGTTTGACCATCTAACTCAGCATTTAAACCGCGCTTAATCATTCGCAAAGCCATAGGACTACGCTGTAGCATTATTTTACACCACTCAACCGTTTTATCTTCCAGTTCTTCAAGCGGCACCACTGTGTTGACTAAGCCCATATCTTCGGCCTCCTTAGCCGAGTACTGCTGACACAAGAACCAAATCTCTCTGGCTTTCTTTTGTCCAACGTGACGAGCCAGTGTTGATGAGCCAAATCCTCCATCAAAGCTGCCTACCTTAGGTCCGCTTTGACCAAAAATAGCATTGTCAGATGCAATCGTTAAGTCACACACAACATGTAAAACATGTCCGCCACCAATAGCATAACCATTAACCATGGCCACTACCGGTTTCGGCATCGAACGGATACGCTTGTGTAAGTCAAGTACATTCAGACGAGGCACACCACCTTCATCGATGTATCCGCCGTGTCCTTTTACATTTTGGTCACCTCCCGAGCAAAAAGCTTTATCGCCTTCACCGGTCAATACAATCACCCCAATATCTTGTCGTTCACGGCAGATATCAAAAGCATCAATTAATTCCAGCACTGTTTTTGGGCGAAAAGCGTTATAAACGCGTGGACGGTTAATGGTCACTTTACCAATACCTTCAAAAAACTCAAATTTAATATCTTCGTATTCCTTTACAGACGTCCAGTTACGTTGACTCATAATTCTTCTTTTAATCGTTTAAAATAAGACTTTAGCACACCCGCATTTTCTTTAGCCGGTGTTTTAATTTCTAATATAATAGGTCTGTCACCAGGTGCAAACAGTTGTTCAATGGTTTCGTTAAGCGTCTCCTCATTATTAGCCATTAAGTATTTAACACCATACATCTCGGCTAATGGTTGTACATTGAGCTGATGACTGGCTTCAAAATAGGTTTCTAACTCCTCTGAATCAGAAGGGCCTGGGATAAAGCGAAAAATACCGCCACCACCATTATTGATAACAACAATTCGTAGATTTGGTTTCAAATAGTTATTCCATAAGCCATTGCTATCGTACATAAATGACAGGTCACCAACAATCAACAGACTTGGTTGCTCACTAATGTAACTAGCTCCTACAGCTGTGCTAACACAACCATCAATGCCGCTGGTGCCCCGGTTGCTATAGCTGTTGTTATTATAAAAGGCTTTAAATAACTGCGCATATCGAATCGCTGAACTATTGCCCCATTGTATCTGCCAGTTTTTCGGAAGGTGGCTGGCCAGATGCGCGTAAGCTTTTAAATCGTTCCATCCATTTTTAACGAGGTATTCATCATGGTGCTTTTCTGAACGTTCAGCCCGTTTAAGCCAGGTTGTTCGATAGCGACTTTTAACTTCTGAAATATGTGGGAGCAGTTGTTTGAAAAACTCAAGCGGCTGGGCTTCTATTGAAGTGCTAAGCTGCTTATAGGTGTCAAGGTGGCGACTAACCGGACTGATGTGCCAATGCCCTTTAGCCGGATAGTTACGCAGAAATGTCTTTACCATTTTTGAAACCACAGCACCATCAAAAGTGATAAGTAATGAGGGTTTAAAAAAGTGTACTTCTTCTTCAGTAATGGTAGAAACGGTTTTGTCGATGCCGCAGATAATATGATCACCATTAATGTTTGAGGTGGTCTCGGCCAGTACAACCACTTGTTCCATATCCGATAATTGCCGAAGTATTTGCTGAAACTCCGTATTGGGTTGAAGCATCCCTGCGACTATCAATACTTTATCATTAGCGCCCCACTCTTCGCTAAGTTGTTTTATTGATTCATCAGCGATTGAGCTACAGGATGTTACCTGCTTAATTTGTCGCTGTTTTTCCTCTGCGTGAACGGTTTTTCCATATAAAGGCTCGGCAAGGGGTACATTGATGTGAACCGGACCCGCTAGCTTAAAACGACAATGGTAAAACGCTTCACTCACCACCCGGTTTACATGCCACGAACTGGCATTTTTTGAGGTCGGAAGCTGGCAACTGTACTTCACGAAATTATCCAATGCACCAAGCTGTCGGATGGTTTGTCCATCGGCCTGATCGATCCACTCAAGCGGACGATCGGCGCTGATAACAACTAAGGGTACATTCTGGTAATACGCTTCGGAAATGGCAGGTGCATAATTTAACAATGCCGAACCACTGGTGCAGACCAGAGCGACAGGTCGACCTGTTTGCTGAGCCATGCCCAGCGCAAAAAAACCGGCACTTCTCTCATCCACAATACTAAAGCACTCAAATTCATCGTGAGCGGCAAAAGTGAGGGTGAGGGGTGCATTGCGCGAACCTGGTGATATCACAACTTCACGTAAGCCCTCAGAAATACATATATCAATTAAAGTCTTTACGACTTTTTTATCAGAAACTGCTTTACTCATAAGATTACAAAGGTTAAATATTTTTTAGAACCGACAAAAGTGTTTGTGCTTTCAGCTCTGTTTCATGCCATTCCTTTTTGCACTCGCTATCTTTTGTTAATCCTCCGCCAACAAACAGGGCCGTTTTTGATTGAAGGACCTGCATGCATCGAATGTTGACATAAAATTGGTAATGGCCATTGTTAACAGGGCCTAAAAAACCAGAATAAAACTGGCGTTGATGACTTTCAGTATTTAAAATCAACTGGTAAGATTCTTCTTTGGGCATACCGCAGACAGCCGGAGTGGGATGTAAATCATATAGTAAACCTATTTGATTGCCATTCAGCTTCTCAAATTCAAAATTAAAGGTCGTACACAAGTGCTTCACCTGACCGGCATCTATGGTTTCGGCATGGCCATATTCAATTTTATCGACCTGATGATGAATAAGTACATGTTCAATATAATTGGTGACCATCTCTTGTTCATCGTATTCTTTTGGTGACCAGCTATGACCAGGGCTGTTAGGTATTGTTCCGGCCAGGGATACAGTTGATAATTTGTTATTGCGTTGTTGTAATAAGAGTTCTGGTCCGGCTCCAATCCAGGTGCCACTAAAAGGCGAGCTAAATACGTATACAAAAGCATGTGGATACTTTTGCTCCAATGCATTATATAAAGGGATGATTTGCTCGTGTTTAACTCCCGGTCCGCATTTAATACGGGATAAGATAACTTTATCTATTTTTCCGCTTTTAATGGCCTGGTGCATCTGTTCAAAGCTTCGTTCGTACGAATCATAATCATCTTCAAAGAGGAAAGATTCTTCTGAACTGATAGAAAAATGGGGTGTTAATTTGTGCGTATGCGCTTCGCTTAATTGCTGAAAAGATGCAGAAAATAAATTATTTATAAATAATCCGTATGATTTTGTGTTATCAAATGGTTCGATAACAAAGCCATTATCCATGCAGTGATGCATGTTAATACCATTGTATATTTTTTCGCTATTGCCAATTATGATTTGATTATCTGTTTGATAGGGTAAACGGTATAAAACAACAGAATCAAATTGTTCTTCATCAATAGCTTGTAGCAATTCTTTTTTCAAATCCCAGACTTAATAGTAGTTCTCAAAGTAATGTTGTCCTATATTTTACTATTGGGCTATCCGCCCAAACCCGACTTACTTTTTTAGCTTGAACTAAAAAACTAAGGAAAAAAGTTCAAGACTGCTTTTATAATAGTCTTCTTATTTATCTCAAACCTAAGTGCAACCGTGTGATTTTCGAGCAAGCTCTCAACTACACGGTTTTACTAATGCTTTCGACAAAACGAAAACAATTCTAAAAGAGGCCATAAACATGTAAACAGATATGCCCTAGCACCTATATTTATACAGTTATGCTTAAAACAAATACACATATAGTGCTTCCATATAATCATTAAGACGCATCGTGCTCAAAGATAGTAATTAGGGCGAAATACGAGAAGCTCAAGAATTATAGTTTACGAAAATTTGTGGTAATGGAGTAAAAGGGGCTTAATGTTTAACGTGATTTCGTTGTAAAGAATGAGGTTAATAGGCTATGCCAAATCTAAGTTAACCTCAGGAGCGCATTAGTATTGATACTTTTAAATCCCTTTGCGATGAAGCGGCAATTTAATACTAAGCCGTCCTATTTTAGCTGCCAGGTTAATCAAACAATAGCCCGAATTAACTGTTTCATTAGGGTAAGTAAGCGTTTGGTACACTGATTAATCAGCTTCATGCTTATAAGCTTGCGATGTCAATAAAGTGTTGAGATATTTGATGTAAAATCATTAGTGTCATAAATGATTAAAATTGTTGTTTCAATGTTATTGATTATGCTTGGCCTCAGCCGTTGAGCCAAAAAGCAAGTATGAGTTGACGTTGTGAAATTGATTTCTGTTCGAGCCTTTGGAGGAACGTAAAAGGTGAGTTTAATCAATTTCAGTCAACCAAACGTAGGTTTTTGAGCAAAATGGGTGCAGCCTTGATGTTTTTTCCTTAGTTTTTGTCATCAAGAACAAAAAGTAAGTCGGGTTTGGGCGAAGCGCCAATTAAATTGTGACAACATCGATATAAAATTGGGGAGATGATTAACAAAGACTACATAAAGGTAAATTGCAATTTGTGTGAGATTCCTTTTAAAACGCATTTGAGTTTTCGGTATCTGATAAAAGATATTACCGCTATAAGCGAGCAAGATACACATCCAATGTATCCGATGGCTACCAGTTTACTTTCAAAACTTAAAAAGGCACCTGAGTTAATGGACGAGGTAGTGGAGCAGAAGACATTAGATAAGTATCCTGAGCTGTTAAAACAGCTTATGAGTTTTGCCTTTAATCCCTTATTGGATGATGTTGAACTTAGTGCCGCCTGGAAACCATTTGATATGGAACAGGAAATATACTCAACGAATGCCTTTAAAAAGATAATGGGCGGTCCGAATCGTCGCTTTGAATTAGCAAAGGAATTGGATGAGAATCAAATGCTTATTACGGTCTTGTATCAGGCATATGTGATTATTCTCGAGAAATACTACAAGCTGGATATTCCCATTGACTTGCCATTTACTTTAAAAATGACTGATACTGATACTGGTCTGGTCAAGTTTTTTAATAAGCGATTCAATTCACGATTTCTTGAAATACGTACGATAGGGGAAGTCAAAGATCTATCTGCTAAGCAAATTAAAATGCTGTTTGATAATGATAATGACCTGGTTCTTTGGAATAAGATAATCCCCCTGGAGAAATTTGAATTTAATGGTTTTTTACAATTTGCTTATCATGATGTGACGCGTGATCATGCTATCTCAGATCTTAAATCCGACCTGCTTAAAAAGGAGTCTATATTAAGTAAGGATGGTTACCTGAAGATTAAGGACAAAATAAGAACCCTGATCGAAAATCCGCATGCCGAATTTGGTATGGCTGCCAATTATGGTTTTGAAACAAACCTTAACCAAAACTTTATCTGGAATACGATTATACCGCGTGAAGAGTTGGATTGCCACGACTACCAGGGTACGATGTACGAGAAAGCTTTTAAGGGCAAGCAGATTGTATTAACCACCGACATGGCCAAGCTGGAAAAAGACGATGTGGTCGCTGCTTTTTTAAAGAGGGGCATTCGAAGTCATGCCATCGTGCCTTTAATTCTGGATGATGAAATAATGGGCATGCTGGAGTTTGGCTGTAAAAAACCGGGTGGCATCACCATGATTCAGCTCAAGTTGCTGCACGATCTATTCCCCGTTTTTGCCCTGGCCATGAAACGTTCGAAAGAGGATTGGGATGATATGGTTCGTTCGGTTATTCAAGAGGAGTTTACTGCCATCCACCCAACAGTAGAATGGCGTTTCAGAGAGGCAGCAGCGCAGTTAATAAACGATGATGATGCACCGGATAACAAAAAACCAGATGATATTATCTTCCCGGATGTAGTACCTATTTATGGTGCTTCAGATATCAGGGGCTCGTCAGTAGAACGTAATGTAGCCATCCGTGATGATTTAAGAAAACAGCTTAGGGAGGCCAGTCAGATATTGGAGGGACATGAAGTGCTGGCTGACGTACCATTATTAAAAGATTTGCGTTACACCATTGAAAAACATCTAAAAACAGTGGGAAGAGGCTTAAAAGCCGGTGATGAAGTACTCATTATTGATTTCTTAAAGAAAGAAATTGAACCTGTTTTTAATCTGGTTAAAGGGCGCTATCCTGGAATGATTGAGGCCATTGAAGCCTATGAAAAACTGTTAGATCCCGAGCTGGGTGTTATCTACAATAAGCGTAAAAACTTTGAGGATAGCCTCACAATGATTAACGATGAAGTGAGTGATATAATCGATAAAGAACAACTAAAAGCACAGACTGTATTTCCGCATTATTTCGAAAAATACCGTACCGATGGTATTGAGTACAACGGATACATCGGCCAGTCGCTGGTTAAGGAGCTGGAGTATAGTTCCATTTATTTGAAAAACATACGATTATGGCAACTATTGGTGATGGTGAGTGTGGCCCGTAAAGTGAGGAGCTTACAAGCCGATTTGCCTACGAAGCTCGATATTACACAATTAATATTGGTACACTCTAAGCCATTAAGCATTGCTTTCAGACAAGATGAGAAAAAGTTTGACGTAGCCGGGGCTTACAATATCCGTTACGAGATTACCAAGAAACGAATTGATAAGGCCCTGGTGAAAGGAACCAGGGAACGTGTGACCCAGGTGGGTAAAATTGCTATTGTGTATTCGCATGCCGATGAAATTGCTGAGTACAAACACTACCTTGATTTTATGAAAGCGCAAGGTTATATAAGCGGACAGGTCGAAGATTTGGAACTGGAAGATCTGAAAGGCGCATCGGGACTAAAAGCTTTGCGCATTGAAGTAGATTTTAATGGGAGTGATGCCATAAAGCATGATAAGCAGGTTTATGAAGAAGTCATCACCAAAGAATAGTAACACATTGATACGAATACCCCATGAAGTATGTCGACAGGGATTTAAGTTGGTTAGCATTTAATGGAAGGATACTACAGGAAATAGCTTCTGACGATGTGCCATTAATGGAACGGCTTAAGTTTGTAGCTATTTTTTCATCTAACCTGGAAGAGTTTTATAAAGTACGCGTGGCCAGTCATCGTTTTGCTCAAAAGTATAAAGGTGATAAACGTAATAAGTATGGCTACAGGCCATCCTACATTTTGCAGCAAATAAATAACCTGGTAGGTGAGCAACAAGCGATGCTGGGTAAACTATTTTACGAGCAAATTGTGCCAGGCATGGCCAGTGAAGGCATACGATTTTTATGTGGCGATATTGATACGGCTAACAGACAGTTGATTGAAAACTATTACGATGCGCATTTTAAGCATGAGTTTGAGCTACAGGAAATAACAAATCATCATTCACTCCATCTGAAAAATCAGGCTATCTATCAGCTTATTATAGCCGATGGCAGGACCTGGTTGCTGGAGATGGATTATGAACGCTGGGGGCGATTTATAAAGCTCGAACAAAACGAGCAAGAGACGAAAATTGTACAGGTAGATGATGTGTTTAAATACAATGTGCACAAAATACTGGGTGCAGAATCACACACCTATGCCTTTAAGATTTCGCGCGATGCTGAATTGTACATCGATGAAGAACAGGATGAGAACATCGTTCGAAAAATTAAGAAGAGCCTTAAAAAGCGCGATACTGGTTTACCTTGTCGTTTGTTGTTTAATGAGCACATCCCTTTTAAACACATTAATGCCTTAAGAATTAAGCTCGATTTGGACATGAGCAGCTTAATTGCCGGCGGTCGTTACCATAATTATTACGACTTTTTTGCCTTTCCAACATTCCCCGATAAGCCGCACCTGTATAATCCCTTACACCAAGAATTGCCATGCAGGCCACTTGATGAAAGCAATGATTGGTACAAAGCCATTCGCCAAAAAGATGTCTTCTTAAGCTTTCCATATCAGTCCTTTGACTATGTCACTAACTTTTTAAAGATGGCCGCCAATGATGAGGCCGTAGAGGAAATCAGTACCACGCTCTATCGTGTCAGTAAAGAATCAGAAGTAGCATTGGCCCTTGAAAAAGCCGCTCAGCGAGGTAAAAGGGTATTTGTACTATCAGAGGTACTGGCCCGCTTTGATGAGGAATCGAACATCTATTGGGGCGAAAGGCTTGAGCAGGCCGGCGCACAGGTTAAATACGGCATTGAAGCCCTAAAAGTGCATGCCAAAGTATTCCTGATCAAACGACGCGAGCAGGGCCAGTTAAAATCATATGCTTACCTGGGTACCGGTAACCTGAATGAAAAAACAGCACGCATATATGCCGACCATGGTTTGTTAACAGCTGATGAACGTTATACCAATGATTTAAACGAGGTGTTCCGCTATTTAAAAGATGTGAGTTACCAGCCAGGTTTTAAACATCTACTCGTAGCACCCTTTGTATTACGTTTGCAAATTAATAAAGCCATTAAACAGGCGATCAAGAAAGCACAAGAAGGAGAGAAGCAGCAATTACAGATCAAGCTCAATAGTCTGGAAGACCCCGAGATGATTGATTTAATTCGTGAAGCTGCTGATAATGGGGTCATGTTTAAGATGGTAATTCGAGGCATCTGTTGTTTTGCACCTCTGAGCAAAAAGCAGGAACAAAATGTAAAAATCGTTAGCGTGGTCGATAAGTTTCTGGAGCACACACGCATCTATCAACTGGATAATGAACAGACATACCTGGCATCGGCCGATTGGATGACGCGTAATCTGTCCTCACGCATTGAAATAGCATTTCCTGTATGGGATCAGGATGTTCGGGACTTGCTTCACAATCAAATTAAATACCAAATGAATGATGGCTTAAAAGGTCGCGTGATTACGCCTGATGGTAACAATGAGTTTGTGAAGTCGAATAATAAAATGACCTCACAAGCCTATATGTTTGAATTAGTTGCTAAATTAACAGAGAAATATCGGAATGAAGGGGTACAAAAACAAAAACAAAAAAGATAAAAACTGACGTTATTAAAGCAAGCTGTCAATCATTTCTTCCCTTTGCCTTGAAAGCAAGGGGAAGTGCCGCACCGCAGGTGTGGTGATGGGGATTAAGATGGTTAGTTTTGATTCGTAACTTAATGGTACCATAGTTTTCTTCTGGAAGTTTTCTGTTTCAGAATGAAATTAGATTTTATTGAAAAGTCAACTGAAAAAAAATAACAGGATTGATAAATAATAAATAAATTATGAGTGAGCAGCCATGGACCTTATTGGTAAGCGAATGTATGCCAATTGCGGAAGAACAGATTCGAAAGTATCAGGAAAACGAACATAGCTTTCATAATTGGAAGCATACGCTCAATGTATTGAATTCTGTAACAGAGATTGGCAGCGCTACAGCCGACATATCTGAGAATGATCTGGAGAGTCTGCAATTAGCTGCATTATTTCATGATGTGAAGGCCTGTGAGGAGATTAAGGGGCATGAACAGCGCTCAGCTGCTTTTGCGCGTGAGGTGCTGGAAGCCCGTAATTATCACGAAGCCTCTATACTCCTGGTTGAACGCGTTATCTTAAGCACCAAACTAGGACGACAGCCTGCTGATATCTATGAGCAAATCATCAAAGATGCTGATTTGTCGCACTTGAAAAATAACGATTACATCCGTACACAGTTTCTTAATCTGTTTAAAGAAATAAACTCACGAATCGATAAAACACCCAAAGAGTGGATCAACGATTGCATTGTGTTCTTTGATGAACAGGAGTATTATACCTCTTATGCCAGAGATAACTATCTGGAAGGAAAAGAAAAAAACAGACAACGACTTATTGAATTGGCACAAAAAGACATTGAAACGATCGAGCAATTGGAGAAATCGACTGCCAAAAAGAAAAAAAAGAAGAAAGCAGCGCTTGAAAAACCAGATAAGGGTATCGAAACGATGTTTAGGGTGACCTTGCGTAATCACCTGTCGTTGAGTCAGATTGCAGACAGTAAGGCTAACACTTTGATTAGTGTTAATGGTATCATTATTTCCATTGTTCTATCGACGCTTTTCCCCAAGTTAGATAACAATGGCTATTTATTAATACCTGCACTCTTATTAGTTGGTTTCAGTATCACCACCATTATCATCTCCATTATCTCCACCATTCCGCGTACCACACATGGTTTAATGTCGCGCGATGATGTCACTAATAAGCGTGGCAACCTTATCTTTTTTGGTAATTTTCATCAAATGAAACAAGATGATTTTGAATGGGGCGTTAGTGAATTGATGCAGGATAAGAATTACCTCTACAAAAGCTTAACACGTGATTTATACCACCTGGGTAAGGTGCTGAATAAGAAATACGACTATCTGCGCATGGGGTATATTACTTTTGTTATTGGTCTTTGTATATCGATCATCGCTTTTGTGGTGAGCCTCACGCTTATCCAGCATGTTGGCTGATAATGATTGATAAGATTTAGTTACTCTATGTCTTCGATATTTGACAACGTGTGTTTGATTTACATGGTGTAATACCTCTCTGTCATCTCTCCTTAAGGAGAGAATTGATTGACAGCTTTTAAAAGTAAAACCACAGCTTTCGCAGATTAACACAGAACTTGTCCCGCCATAGCGGGATTAATATCTTCAGAATATTATTTTACCGCAGAGTTAAAGAAGGGCACAGAGTTTTTATTGGAGCTGCCAATCAATCTTCCCCATGGGGAAGTGCCTGAAAGGCGATGGGGGCTTTTCAACCATGCTGCAAATAGTGCGCTGAAAGCGCTATATATAGTAGCATAGCGACGCCCTATGACTACATAATGTAAATAAAAACGGTGCAACATGAAGTTGATAATTGTAGGATGTTATTTGCACCGGAATATGTGATAATTACCCCCACAGCCTGCGGCAGCTCCCCAGGGGGAGCATTTGATTGGCACGGTGTAATACCTCTCTGTCATCTCTCCTTAAGGAGAGAATTGATTGACAGCTTGTAAAAGTTAAACCACAGCTTTCGCAGATTAACACAGAACTTGTCCCGCCATAGCGGGATTAATTCCTTCGGAATATTATTTTACCGCAGAGTAAAAGAAGCGCACAGAGTTTTTATTGGAGCCGCCAATCAATCTTCCCCTAGGGGAAGTCCTGTAAGGGATGGGGGTGTTCATCTTCAAGCTGCAAATAATGCGCTGAAGGCGCTATATATAATAGCATAGGGCAAGCGTAGTGACGCCCTATGACTACATAATGTAAATAAAATCGGTGCAACACGAAGTTGATAATTGTAGGATGTTATTTGCACCAAAAGGATTAATGCATTAACCTTTATTCCAGTTTATTTCAAAATCATAAATAGTTTGCTGGGGTCTTGACGATTATCCCAGAAGGCCATAATGTAAATTCTAGATTCTTGTTGTTTGTATAGTATGCTATAATGGCCAAGTGATAATCCGCGTATAAAGTTTAATTC
>NZ_JAENRR010000098.1 GCF_016612505.1 Carboxylicivirga marina | reverse complement strand
CTTTTCGGCTGATTTTATCGCCTGAAAATACTAATACACATCTGTATGTCAAAGTTTTAATTTATAGAAGTCCCCTATAGGACTTAACATATATCCTGTCACATCGATATCGAATGGATGCTGTACTTGTTGCCAATCACCTGTTAACTCATAGCTTTTTGCAACATCTACTTTCTTTGTGGTACCATCTGCATCATAAACTCTTGCCATAAAATTAATATTATTCCCAGCCGTACCTTTCACCCATGCGCTAAAAACATATGAACCTGCATTAAGAGAAAGTTTCCCATTAAGCATCATCCCATGCCAATCACCACCAGAAGCTATGGTTACTTTACAAGATGCTTCACCACTATGCTTGTCGGTGGTTGTTCTTTCAATAGATGCATTCCCGTTAAAGTTCCTCCACTTTGACATATCACCTACGCTTTCAAAGCCTGGATTTTTGTTTTCTAGAAAATTCTGCCCAAAACCCAACAGTGGCACAAGCATTAACAAAAGAGTAAACAATTTTTTCATAACAATTAGATTTTAATTAACAACAACCCAAAAGTATGGCCTCCATAGGGTTTTTAGGATGTAAATAGCGTTCATTAAAGGTGAGTAAATAGTTCATATTCTTTCTGAAGAACGAAATTCATACCAATAGAGAACGATATGTAAATCCCTGTCCGATAGGCACAATATTATTTTTACAATGGAAAAATCTGTATTAAAACAAGCTATGCACAAAACAATCTATCTTATAATTTTCTTAATACTAAGTCTTGGTACATCGACACTTATATTTGGTCAAAACCAACGACAATTCTTTCTGGATACCTGGAAAGAAAAGATCTACACAACACCAAGTTCATATACTAACCAGCAATTATCGAGCACGGCGAGCGAAGGGACCGTGTCGTTCAATGTCAATACGATTATAAATAAAGTACTGCCAACACACCTGGGCGTTAATACCACTTTTAGAAACGGCAATACACAACTTGACCGCACTCAACTGTATACCAATGCAGGCATTGGCTCCATGCGTTACCCAGCTGGCAGTGGCTCCAATATCTATTTTTACGATGGCAATACGCCTACTGAAACACGGGTTGAGTTTAATCCGATTGATGGCACCCTCAGCAAACACAATAGCATGCCACCAGAGATGTTTGTTCAGTTTAAGAAGAATGCCAATAGTGAAGCCACCGTGGTAGTCAATTACTTTTATGCACGTTATGGCATCACTGCCGAAGGAACCCGTGAAGCCAGAGTACAACAAGCGGCCGATTATGCGGCTGGCTTTGTGCGCCGCCTCAACATCGAATTAGGAGCCGATGTTAAATACTGGGAAATAGGCAACGAATGCTACGGAGCCTGGGAAGAAGGCTTTGAGATAGATGGTGTGGTAACAACAGGGCAAGAATATGGCGAAGACTTTTGTGTGTTTGCTGAAGCGATGAAGGCCGTTGATGCATCCATTAAAGTAGGTGCTGTAGTCACTCGCGAAGATGACGACTGGAACAGTGGCTTGCTACCTGAAGTGAAAGACCATGCCGACTTTTTGGTGGTTCACAATTATTTTACAACAGTGAAAAATGCCACAGCAGAAAACATACTGGCCAGTGTGCCCCAGGTAGAAAGTGTGCATACCACTCTATTAGATTGTATTGAAAAATACACCGGTAAAGCACGTGATTACTACCCGGTGGCCATGACCGAATTTAACTCACGTGGTCCCATGAACTGCACCATGGTGAACGGCTTATTCGTCACTCAGGTATTGGCCGAAGCCATTAAAAACGGTTATGGCATGGTAGACCTGTGGGTCTCAGAATGGAACTGGAGTGAGGCGGCACAAGAGAGCAAAGGTTTCCTGGCCAAAGCCGATCCCCAACAGGCTGACTTTTCGCCACGCCAAAGTTATATGCCTTTCCAATACATCCACAGCCACTTCGGCGATCAGATGATTGAAGCTTCATCCAACAACACCCACATTAAAACCTATGCTTCCACTTTCAGTAGTGGCGAAGTAGGCTTGATCATTATCAACACCGATGCCAATGCCCATACCGTAAATATTGACTTATCGACTTTTGCAACGGAAGAAGCAGACATGTATTGGCACGAACTACATGCCAACAACCTTGAAGCTGGTGACCACAAGTTTTACATCAATGGCGAAACAGGTACTACAACCGGAGGAGGACCTGATAACTTTGCCAACATCGCCCCCTTTAAAGCACACCTTAAGAGTGGTAAATCGTTTGAAGCAAAAAAATACAGTGTCAACTTTATTGTGCTAAAACCGAAAGTCATTAAGCCACGCCGTAATGTGTTGATGATTGCGGTGGATGATTTGCGTCCCGTTCTCAACTGTTATGGCGAATCACAAATTCACTCTCCCAATATCGATCGTTTGGCAGAGCAAGGTGTCGTATTCACCAAAGCCTACTGTCAATGGGCAGTGTGTGGCCCTTCACGTGCCAGTATCATGAGTGGACTCACACCTGATGGGACTGGCATTCGTAATTTATCTTCTCAATTAAGAACTGAGAACCCAGATGTAGTGACCCTACCTGAGTATTTTCTGACAAACAATTACACCACAGCCGGTGCCGGTAAAGTATACGATCCGCGTAATGTCGATGATAATCACGATATTTATAGTTGGTCTATTCCTTATACCAATCCATCAGACTACACCTACCCGGCTGAATATGGTGACTTTGTGCAGGGAAGCAATTACCGGGTAAGTGCGAATACATCTACCGAGCAAGGTCCTGATGGCGTTGAAGATGATGGCTATACCGACGGACAGATAGCCCTTGATGCCTTGGGTAAATTAGATGCGTTGGCAGCCGATTCCGAGAATTTCTTTCTGGCTGTTGGTTTTAAGAAACCACACATCCCCTTTGTGGCTCCAAAGAAGTATTGGGAACTGTACGATCGTGCTTCACTCGATTTGGCAGAGTTTCAGAAAATGGCTACAGGTAGTCCTGATTATGCTTATCATACACCAGAGCCGATGAGCTATAATGACATCCCAAATGAATGGACACTCAATGATCCAACATTAGGTGATGGCATCCTCACCCTTGATGATCAGCGTAAATTACTGCATGGTTACTATGCTTGTGTATCGTACATTGATGCGCAGGTGGGCAAGCTATTGGATAAACTGGAAGAAAAAAGTCTGGCTGATAACACGGTCATTTTACTCTTTGGCGACCATGGCTACCATTTGGGTGATCATAACCAATGGGGCAAGCATACACAATTTGAGAATTCCGTGAGAGCACCATTAATTATTTCTTCACCCGATGGAATTACCGGCACAAATAATACACCAGTTGAATTCACGGATATCTACCCCACTCTATGTGATTTGGCAGGATTGGATGTACCCCAAAACACTTTACAAGGTGAAAGTCTGTCGCCGGCCTTGCGTGGTGAGGAACTTAGCAAAAACATGGCCGTTAGTGAATACCGCAAAGGTGGTGGTGCCAGCTACTCATTCAGAACAGATCGATACCGTTTAACCCTTTGGATGCACAGTAGTGATGATCGAACAGACCTGATGGACTGGGACGAATCTCGCATTAAAGAAATAGAGTTGTATGATTACGATGCCGATCCTCTTGAAACGATTAACCTGGCTAATGATGTGAGCTATTCATCGCTTATATCTGACTTAAAGACCAAAGCGGCGGCCTGGTGGACACAGCAGCACAACTTCTTCAACGGCTCAACTACAGGTGAGCTTGGTATTCCATATATTGAGCACTTCGAAAATTACAACCTAACTGATGCTTTCCAAGGTGATTATTGGTTACACAATGCTTCGATTTGGGAGCGTCTGTGGAAAACAGACTTTGTTAATTCATTCTCAGCAGAGGTTATAGATGATAGTGCCAATGATGGCTCCAAGGCTCTGGAAATAACTCTTAATCCTAAATCAAGTGCTGAAGGCGGAAGCTTAATCAAATTAAGAACTATAGAAATGACTCAATTTGAAGGTCATGATTATATTGTGTCTTTCAAAGCGCGCACCAATGAAGCTGGCAACGACCTATTGGCTGTTGGAGCACATTCATCTGCCAGTAAACAACATAAATTAACAGGCAATTATGAGCAGTACTTCGATACTGTATTACTCACCAATAATCGTCTGTTTATCTATTTCAATAATATGAATATTCCAGCTAATACGGAATATAAAATTTGGATTGATGATATTAAGATTTCACGTGCCACACCTACAGTAACTGATGACATTCATAATACCGAAACTAAATCGATAACGATTTTCCCTATCCCGGCTGAAGATATCTTGCATTTTAAAGGTATTGATAGGGTTGATTCATCAAGTATATATAATTCCAATGGACAACTCGTATTAAAAAACTCTAAAGAACATCAGTCGGTGAACATCTCCACATTGGTTAAAGGTGTATATTACATCGAAATAATATCGAAAGGAAAAAAATCAGTACACAAGTTTATTAAATCATAATCATGCACAGATTAAGCCTCAGAACAATCATCAGCCTTCTTTTTTGCTGGTGCCTTATACAAGTCACTCTTAGCCAGGAAAAGTACAACATTCTTTGGTTAAGTTGTGAAGACATCGGTCCGATATTAAGTTGTTATGGAACGGAAGGTATTGAAACGCCAAACATCGATCGCCTGGCCAATGAAGGCATCAAATACAACCATGCTTATGCAACAGTGGGTGTGTGTGCACCAAGTCGTGCATCGATTATAACAGGTACTTACCCGGTCAGCATTGGGGCTCACAATATGCGAACGGGGAATCATTGGGGATATAAGACACCTGAAGAAGAAGATTACAAACGAATCATCAAAGTTAAAGATAAAACCGGACGTAACGTCCCTGAATATTCGGTTGTCCCGCCTGTTGGGGTTCGTTGTTTTAGTGAATACATGCGTGAGCTTGGTTACTATTGTACCAACAATGCTAAATGCGATTACCAATTTAACTGTCCCATTACAGCCTGGGATGAAGTAGGTAATGAGGCACATTATAAAAATAGAAAGGAGGGCCAACCCTTCTTTGCGGTTTTCAATCACGGCGTGAGCCATGAATCACAAATATGGAAACGAAAAGATGAACCAATAACCGTAGATACTTTGCAAATTCGTATTCCGAAGTACTACCCTAACATTCCGGTAGTGCGTAAAGACGTAGGACGTAAATACTCCAATATTGAAGAATTAGACCGCCAAATTGGCGAATGGTTGGACAAGCTCGAAGAAGAGGACTTACTGGATAAAACCATCATCTTCTTCTGGAGCGATCATGGTGGACCATTACTACGTCAAAAACGAGCAGTTGGGAACTCAGGTCTCCATGTCCCGCTTATCGTTCGTTTTCCTGATAAACGATTGGCAGGAACTGAAGTCAATGACATTGTTTCACTAATGGATTTAGGCCCAACCGTGATGTCTCTGGCTGGATTGCCAACTCCCGACAATATGGACGGCAAAGCCTTTCTGGGCGAATATAAAACTGTTAACCCTCATCAATATGCTTTTGGAAGTGCCGATCGCTTTGACGAACATACACAAATGAGTCGTTCGGTGATTGATGGTCGCTTTGTTTACATACGCAATTACATGCTTAACCAGCCATATACTTACCCGCTCTATTATCGTGAGCAGATAGATATGACTAAACAGTTGATATGCATGAATCAGGCTGGAGAATTAGAAGGTGATGCGCAATACATCTTTCAGCATAGCTTGCCATATGAAGAATTGTATGATTTGCAGTCTGACCCTGATGAAGTGAACAACCTGGCTAAAAAAACTCATCACAAAGAAAAACTTGATGAATTGAGAGAAGCCTTGTACAAGTGGCAATTGGATGTTAATGACATGGGGTTTATTCCTGAGCACGATTTGGTTAACATGATGTGGCCAGGTGGTATTCAACCAGAAACAAAACCTGTGAAAATTGAGAAGAATGGCCGTAGCATTGAATTACATAGTGCCACAGAAGGTGCATCCATCGTTTACCAATTGAATGAAGAAATTGGCAGCAAGCATTGGCAGCTCTATTCGAAACCCATAAAAATAACGAAAGGTAAGATTGCTGTCAGAGCTGTACGTATTGGGTATAAAACATCAAAAATCAGTACGGTTAATCTTTAATGTTCTTTAGGTATCACTACTCGAAAGTAAAAAACGAATAGCTACAAATGCAAAAGCACTTAAAACATTCATTTTAAGTGCTTTTGCATTTTATTGGGACTAGAACCTGTGACCTCGGCGGGAATCGAACCCGCATCATAGGAACCGGAATCCTACATTCTATCCATTGAACTACGAGGCCAAGCGGTGCGCAAATTTAGAAAAATATTTAATATGCCTCTAAAGAAATGTTTCTAAATGCAAACGCAACACCAGATATCATCCTATTTGTTTCTTGAGTACTTGCAACATGCAGGAAGTAAAGCATACACCTCGTCCTGTGCTTTTATAAATTCAGTGTCATGACCAGCGTTCGCAACATACCTTTGCAAATCAATTAAAGTAACATCTGCTGAACCCACCACCACATATGCTTCTTTTAATGATGAATTCCACATGGCAGACTGCACCCCCTCTATTGAGCTTAAGGCCTCCTCAATTCTGTCTTTACACATATCACAATTCCCATATACCTTAAAAGCCAATGCCTGCCCAAATATTTCTGATTCATACCCCAGTTTTTCGATGGCTGCATTTAGTTGGTCATCGGTATTTTTAGCCACCTTGTAACTCACTGATATCAGCTTCTTATCGACATCAACTTGCACGTTTCTTACACCCTTTTCATAAGGTAACTGTTTCATTATTTTGGCTTCACAATTCTCACAAGTGATTGACGCCTTAAAAACAGTAATGGTCACCTGATTTTTATCCTGCGCATTAGCAATCGTGCTAAGCATTAGTGCGATACTTATTATCAATGTTTTCATTGTTCTTCTTTTTAAAATAAATTATCTGTCCAATTTATATTTGATGCCTACATAAAACATACGCCCATATAATGGTCCCCAAATTCGACTGGCATCAAAATCATCTCCAAAAGGATTATCAGCATCAATAATTGCATTCTCCTGTGTGTAATTGGTCAAATTTTCAGCTCCTGCATAAAAACTCCAGTTACGATAGTTCTTTGTTACTTGAGCAATCAGGTTAGTATATTCCTTTGACCTGTCTGGCAATGCCTGTCCGTTGTAATTGGCATTGGGTAAGCGCTGATCGCCATGGAACTGAAGGGTCATATCAAACTGCCATTTATCCATACGTGTGCGATACTGACCTGATAACATGGCCTTATAACGGCTGACATATGGCATTTCCTGCAAAGTATTATCCAAAGTCGCCTTCACATCATTATACCGATAACCTGCTGTAAGCTCAAAACGTGTAAATAATTCATAAAAAGCCTCTATCTGGAAACTATTAGCATAGGATCGACCGTCCAAATTATAAAAATGAACTTCATTCTGGTTTCGATCTAAATTTACCATTAATTGATTTATAAAATCGGTACGAAAGAACTCAACTGAAAAAGTAGCCTCTCGTTCGTTGATTGATACTTCTTTCGATAAGCTAATTCCATAATTCCAGGCTTCTTCCTGAATCTTACTATCGGCGATGACAAAACTCTTGGAGGTAGCCAAAAACTGGGTATTCTCGCTCAGCACACTAGGTGTTCGATACCCCTTGCCTGCCGATGCCCTCACAGTCGTTTTTTCATTAATCGAATATTTGGAATGAATACGTGGCGTCACAAAATTCCCGTGTAACGAACTATAATCATTTCTCAGACCTATCAATAGCGAAAACCGCTCAGAAGGGATGTAGTTGTATTCGAAAAAACCACCCGCTACAAATTCCTCAAAACCAACATCATTACTATTAAACAACTCCTTATTATCATCATAATTAAGACTAACACCTGTATTGTAAGTGTGCTGGGTATTATTTATGTACGATTGATAAATCAAATTTGTATACAGATTTAACTGATCAACATTCAAATTATTATAACCATAGAAAGAATTGCGCTTAAAGTAATTAGCCGATGTTATCCACCCTATGCTGGTTGATGGTCGTTCTAGAATAAAACCAAGCTTAGAAAATGCATTTAAGCGTGTAACATCAATACCAATTCCATAATGAGCTTGTTCGTTTTGAGGTAACTCATGATCGTAGTCCATCTGACCACCATTACGACTCTCATTTATAACCGAAAACCCTAATTTGGCTGTCATTTTATCGCTCACATAGTTCCATCGATTTAAGACATTAATAGTATTTGAAAGTGGCTTATCCAGAAAACCATCATTATTCATATCCATCTTGCGGGCATTACCACTTGCATGGGCCAATATATTCGTCGACCATTTTTTACCGGTTTTAAAACTCAAGCCGGCATTGGCTTCAACCTTTCCATCCTGATTACCATATACATTAAAATGCATTTTCTCCTTTCCATCAGGGTTTTTGTAATGAATATTAATCTGACCGGTTAAACTCTCATAACCATTCTTTACTGCTGAAGTACCTTTTGATACTTGAATATTCTCCATCCAGGTACCTGGGATGTAGCTAAGCCCAAAAGCGACTTCTCCACCTCTGATAATTGGTACATTTTCCATCATCAGTTGCGAATAACGCCCTGACAAACCCAGCATTTTAATTTGTTTGATGCCCGAAACAGCATCGGCATACGATACATCTACAGATGCATTGGTCTCAAAACTTTCTGACAAGTTACAACAGGCGAATTTCGTCAATTCCTTGTCAGAAATATTAACTGTAAAAATAGGATCTATTTTTGAGACACTGGTGCTTTTAGTTCGATGAGCTACAGTTACTTCATCTAAATCAGCACCTGGTGTCATCTTTACTTCTACTTGTTTTTGGTCAACAATCTTGATTTGTTCGTTTTGATAACCCACATAACTAAAAACTAACATCTGAGATACCTGTGATCGTTGAATTTCAAATTGACCATCCACATCAGTAATCGTACCTTCGGTAGTGCCCTCCCAGTAGACGTTAACACCTACCAACGGCAACTTATCATTATCCTGTTCGGTGACTATACCTTTAAGCTTTTGTGCATGACTACTAAAGGCAAACACAAAAACAGTAAGCACGCAAAACAGCCTTGCTTTTATATCATTCATAACTTATACTTAAATTGATATTACATCATTAGAAACCTGATAAAACTCAAGCTTCAAAAACTAATGATGGCTACTATCAATTCAAATACACCTGTACGAGTGAACGAAAATCACTATTTGAAAGTGGTGGCGGTGGTTCTGATACTAAACGCCAAAGAATATTAAAACGTGCACTAGAAATATCACCAACATCGTTATTCTGCTCTGTAAGAAGCAAATTAATGACGTTTGCATGAAATTCAATCAATGACACATTAAATAGAATCTCAGCATCAAGCTTCGAGAACTTTTGTTGGTCTTTACAACAATCATCTTCACATGAATTATTACATGTAGTAGTTTCTTTTAATTCACAACAAGATGAAACAACTGCATCAACACAACTACAAGATTCTACAGGTACCAAAATTGAGTAATTGGCAATTTCTTTATGACTACAATGATGACTATATAAACTAAACCCACTGGTCACGACTAGTACCATACCAATCATGAACAATGCCATCGTCTTTTGGATAATATTTAAGCCACTTTTTGTCATAACTCAGCTACAAAGATACATACTACAAGAACGTTTTGTAGTTATATCCTTGTTAAAAAAGCAAGAATCCTTACTATTAAGCTTCGTTCCTATGAGTTACCCATATCACCTCATTAATGATTCAGTACACTTTTACGTCAAATAGTTGATTTTTATTCTAATGTTTGAGAACTTATCATCAATATTCAACAAAACAAAACTGTAATCGTTATTTAAAATACAAACCTACAAACATATAGTTATGAAGAAAATTGAATGCACCCTTCTTCTGATGCTCTTCTGCATCGTATCATTTGCTCAGAATGACAAAATCACTTTTAGAAACAATGATTCTGTTGTTGGTGAGGTCAAGTACATGAAACAAGGAGTATTATCAATTGAAACCGATTACAGTGATGACGATTTCACAATTGAATGGATAGAAATTAAAGATATTTCAACTGAGACTTATTTCCTAATTACGCTTTCAGACGGCCAGCGTTACAATGGAAAAATAGCATCAAACGGTGATGGCTTAATCGATTTGATCACTGATGATGAAGGCACTGTTGTAGTAAACAAAGAGAGCATAGTGCATTTGGAATCTGTTGATAAAGGCTTTTGGAGTCAGGTATATGCGAGCGTCGATGTTGGTTTTGACATGACAAGAGCCAACAACTTAAGGCAGTTAACTTCAAGGAGTAATGTCGGATATTTGGCCGAACGATGGTCAACGGATCTTTTCTACAATGTATTAAACTCACAGCAGGACAGCGTTGCCCCTGTTAGCAGAGATGACGCAGGTATAGATTTTAAATATTACTTTGAAAGGAAATGGTTTGCGCTTATTTCAACTACCTTTTTATCAAATACTGAACAAAAACTCGACCTTCGTACAAACGGTCGTCTAGGTATGGGTACATACATTCTACAAACCAATGCTGTATTTTGGAACCTTTCAACCGGTGCATCATTTAACAAAGAATTGTATGAGGAACCTGAAAATGACAGGGACAGCTGGGAGGGCTTTGTAGCTTCGGAGCTAAACATGTTTGACACTGGTGATTTAAGTTTAACTTCTAAAATTGGTGTTTACCCTGGAATAACCGAACGAGGTCGATGGCGTTATGATTTTAGCTTTGATGTCAAATACGATTTACCAAAAGATTTTTACGTACGAATGGCTCTAACTTTAAACTACGATAATCAACCTGTTGAAGGCACTTCAAAAAGTGATTATGTTTTCTCAACAGGTTTTGGATGGGAACTGTAGCTTCTAAACTGATTAACAACACCCTAACCTGCACATTGTCTTATAAATAAATGAAATATGATAAAATTTAAACTGATTATTTCGATCATACTTTTCTCAATAGCCATTCATAATGTTGTTGGTCAGGAAGCCGAAAAAGATAGTACAGACACCAAGAAAAAAGAAAAGAAAAACCTCCGTTTCAGTATCATTGGCGGACCTGGTTACACGCCGGATTTCGGTGCTTTATTAGGCGGTAGTGCTTTATTTACATTTAGCACCGACACTTCTGATAAGGATTTAAAACGCTCCGTGGTCCCAACTGGTTTTGCCTTTCTTTTTGAAGGTGGAGTAACCATTATTAACCGACCTCAGCTATTCTTTAATCATGATCGCTTCAGAATTTTTGGACAGATCATCTATAAGAACACTTTGGACAACTACTATGGTGTAGGCTATGAAACCGCCAAAAACACCGTTAGAAGTGACTCAACCACTCAATTTAGAAACAATGCATTACAGTTTAACCCAATCTTTCTGTTTCGTTTAAAAGAATCTGATTTCTTTATTGGTCCGCTTATCGACATTACATCAGATGAAATGAAAGAGGTTTCAAAAGGCGTTGCCGATGATCCCTTATACATTGAGCAAGGGGGAAGTAGTAATCGATTGTACTTATTAAATGTAGGGCTTGGGATCGATCTTTCATATGACACCAGAGATGTTCCGGCTAATGCTTATAGTGGCCTGTTATTCGACTTTAAGTTCACCCATTATGCCGATTTTTTTGGAGGAGATCTAAACTACTCCAACATCTCTTTAGAATATCGCCAATTTACCACCCTCGACTGGATTGGTAAGCGAAAATCATTGGGATGGATGGTGCAAAGTAAAAATTCATTTGGCGATGTTGCTTTAACAAGAATGCCTTTTGTTGGCTCACCTTTTGACCTGAGAGGGTATTACCTTGGTCAATATAGAGACCATTCGGTTCATTTAGCGATGGCCGAATACCGAAACATGTTTAATTCGAAGCGAGAAGATTTACTTGGAAAATTAATAAACAGACTAGGATTTGCCACCTGGGCTGGCGTTGGGGTTATGGGTCCTGATGCTGTTAATATGGAAGGTGTTCTGCCTAACTTTGGTGCTGGCTTGCGTATTGAAGTACAGCCACGCATGAATTTCAGAATTGATGTAGGTAATAACCCAATTAACAACAACACCCTGGTTTACTTCAATATGACAGAAGCCTTTTAAAATAAAAAAGCCGAAAGAATGATTTCTTTCGGCTTTTCTTTGTAGCGGGGGCCCGACTCGAACGGACGACCTTTGGGTTATGAGCCCAACGAGCTACCAACTGCTCCACCCCGCAATATATTTTTACATCACGTGTTTCAAGATTTCAAAAATAAAGTCGAAAAGTTTACTTGCTTTTCGACTTTATAGTAGCGGGGGCCCGACTCGAACGGACGACCTTTGGGTTATGAGCCCAACGAGCTACCAACTGCTCCACCCCGCAATATATCTTAATAACACGTTGTTATCTGTCTCAATTGCGGATGCAAATATAGAGCATATAAAGTTATTGTGCAAACATTTTATTGCATCTCACCCCAATAAACCAACACTACAAAACCTAAAGCACAGATTTACAACACCAATGTACACAAATAAAAAACGGCTTTACCCGTTGGTAAAACCGTTTTTTCAATAACCTAAACCCAAATCTATGAAAAAAATCTACTGATAGGATTAAAGCAATACCTGTGCCAAAAGTCAGTCATTCGTTTCCTTTAAATTATTTTAATAACAATGTTAAAATTCTTAAACACAATTAGCTAGCACAAAAAAAAGCCGGTTTTACTCGTTAGTAAAACCGGCTTTTCAATAACCTAAACCCAAATCTATGAAAAAAATCTGTCAACTAAATTGCAATAGCTATACCAAACTTTATCACCAAATCACTAGCCTCCGAAAGTCGGAATTTTAAATAGCCCTCAGAATCCTATATTTTTGTTTCGACAAAAAAACTTAAAT
>NZ_JAENRR010000097.1 GCF_016612505.1 Carboxylicivirga marina | reverse complement strand
TTTGTTTGGGTATTTAAAGTGATGATGACCGTTTCGTTACCTTCGACTAGTGCATCAGTAGTAACTGTTACCGGAATAGTTGCCGAATTAGCTCCAGTGTTCAGGTCAATGGAGGAAGTGATGGTTGAATAATCGGTTCCATTTTGTGCAGTACCACTCACAGTGTAGTTTATCGTTGCCGGGCCTACCAGTGCCGGAGTAATATTGATTGTAAATAGCCCATTTGTATTGTCTTCTTCAGCCTGAGTTGTAGCGTCAATTGAAATGACTGATTTGTCATTGTCGGTAATGTTGATCAGTTGTTTGTTACCAGGAGAAGATTTAATAGTTGCGTCTCCTGTAGTGCTTTGAATAGTTAGTTCTATTGATTCTTGTCCTTCAACATCACTGTCATCAATTATATTAACATCTAATGAAACTTCAGTTTCTCCGGTTAAATAATTAATAGTTTTACTTACGACAGAATAATCAACTGTTTCTGTTGCAGTTCCGGAAGTGAAACTAACAGTAATTGTACCATCACTTGTAAAAGCAGATGCTGGTGTGAAAGTGAACTTCCCAGAAGTTGAGCCTTCTTCTCCATCTGTGCCAGAAATAGTTATCTCTTGTGAAAGTATATAACCAGGCAATATTATTGCGAATAAAGTTATACAAGCTATTTTTAATAACCTGCCAATTGGGTTTTTGGTTTGCATATCAGTGTAGTTTTGATAAAAACTAATCACCTAAAGTTATTAAGGATTATGCCATCTTCTTCACTTTTTTGATGAAAGTACCAAAATTAGTTACGAAAGTATTGAGAACTTATTTATTGGGGTTTGTAACGTTTGTGAATTAGTGCATTAAAGAAATTATTAGGCATAAAAAAAGCTGCTACAACAAAGTGTGTAGCAGCTTTTTTTATCTATTTTGAGTTACTAGGCGTTTAGGCGTTTTAATTCGGCATTAACCTTGCTAATTTCTTCTTTAACTCGTTCGATTTCTTTTAGTACGAATGATATTTCATAACCATCGCGAATGGCTTCTTTATCAAAAGTTTCCATAACAATGTAATAGTACTTTTTTCCTCGGAATTGAACTTTTAATGATTTATCAGCATTATTGGCAATGAAATCGATTACGCCATTGTCTTTTCCATCTTTATAGTTCACTACTTCCCATTGGTTTTCACCATCTTCAAAATGACGGTTGTTAAAACCATCTTCGGCAATTTCTTCGCTTAGGGCCGTATTACCACTAAAATATACTTTTATCTGATCATGATATATTCTTTCGGTACCCGTGTATCTGCTTGAAATATAAAAGTTACCTTCTAAATCAAGATGAGCCCTAAGGTATATTCGGCCATACGAATTTTCAGGCTTCTGGCGTTTATGAATCAAAATCTTTTTACTTCCATAATCTGATGATTCAATAAAGTTTTTCATCAACGGTTTTAGTTCTGCCTGCTTAACTGCCAGCATACTATCTAAAAACAGCAAATTCTGTCGTTGCTCTTCAATCGTTATTTTTCTTAGAAGATCGTGTCCGCGTGTAATGTACTCAATTTGATTGGGGTACAATACTTCGATAGAGTCAATTTCTAATTTAGCATCATTAAACTTTTTATCTATAAATAATTGTTCAGCACGGTTAAATTTCACCTTCGCTAATTCTTGCTGATTAGGACCACATGCTGCTAATAGTATAAGTAATGATGTTGTTAAAATACACAGTGTCTTCATGGTGATTGAATTTGATACTCAAAAATAGAAAGAATTATTGAAGCACTACTATATTCAATTTGAAAAGTAAAAGCGAGGAAAAGCTGCAAGTTGAAAAATGACTGCAGCTTTTATAAGAATAGCTTTTAATTCAGAAGTTCCAGCTCTTTTATGTTGACATGCAAAGTTGATTTAATAGTGCCATCTTTGCTTTGATAACCTTGACTTCCAGGTGTTCCCTCAATGATAATTTTCTGACCTTTCTTTAGAAAGTCAGCCACTTTAGTGAATTGCTTTTCGCTTCTCCATAATACAGCTCTTACCCACTCAGTGCGCTCAACTTTTTCGCCATTAGCATTTTTGTGATCCATTGATACTGCAACATCAAAGTTAATGGCTTTGCGCTGACCAACGTTTTTGACTTCGGCATCAGAGCCTACAGTTCCATTCAAGATAAGTTTTAACATTTTGCTTAGATTTAGTTATTAGTATTATAATTATCGTCTAATCTAAGAAGCTAAAAACTGAATGTCAATACAAAGTATCAATATCAAGGTATATATGGAAGTAAAAAGTTTAGAAGTCTTTATCAGTATCTTCCTGAATGAGTTTCTTGGTTGATAGCAGCCCACAAGCGGCATAAATATCCTCACCACGCGATTTTCTAATAGTTGTGGTAATGCCTTTTTGTGATAATTTATCACGGAAATATTCCATTGTTTTATAATCACTACCTTCCAATGGTGAATTAGGAATAGGGTGAAAATGAATGAGGTTTACCCGACATTTTATGCCATCTAAAAGCTGAAGCAATCCTTTGACATGTTGAGCAGAATCATTAACACCTTTAAACATGATGTATTCGAAGGATATACGACGCTGACGGCCAAAGTCGTAGTCTTTAAGAGCTTCAATCATCTTTTCAGCCGTGTAAACATTTTCAATTGGCATCAACTGCTTGCGTTCTTCGTTAAAGGGTGAATGCAAACTGATGGCCAAATGAGCTTCTGATTCTTCGATAAAACGACGCATGGCCGGAATAACACCTATGGTTGAAACATTAATACGACGAGGACTCCAGGCGTAGCCCCATTCTGAAGTGATAATTTCGAGGCTTTTTAATACATTGTCAATGTTATCCATTGGTTCGCCCATGCCCATGTATACAACATTGCTTAGTGTCTCGCGTTCGGGCAGACTGGCAATTTGGTTCAGAATTTCGTTGGTAGTCAGGTTTTTTTGAAATCCCTGGCGAGCCGTCATGCAAAATAGGCATCCCATTTTACATCCAACCTGTGATGAAATACAAAGAGTATTGCGATTATCTTCAGGCAGATAGGCTGCTTCAATGAACTGATGATTGTTGGTTTGAAAAAGGTATTTTTTAGTGCCATCGACTGACTCCTGAAATGATTGTGGCGGTACAAGGCCAACCTCAAATTGCTCGTTAAGCATTAATCGAGCTTTCTTCGACAAGTTGGTCATGTCATCTATGGTGGTCACATGTTTTTTGTACAACCAGTCTGCAATTTGCTTTGAGGTAAATGCGGGTAAACCTAGTTCTTTCACACATGCCTTTAACTCACTCAGTGTTTTTCCGTATAATGCCTCTTTGCTCATTTTAAAAGTATATTTCTGCAATAATATTATCGAAAGGAATGCCTTTGCTAATCAGTATTTCGCGCACGTCAATAACCATTTGCGAACTGCCGCAAAGATAGTATTTATTATTAGTTGGTAGTTTTTTTGAATTCTTGAGATAGTCTGTCAAACGGCCATCTATTGTTCTTTCATTTGATTCAGTAGTGCAAAAACGAAGATAGTAATCTCCAAGCTGTTCGTAGAGGTATTCCTGAAAGAAGAACTTATCTAAAGTGCGAGCACCATGTAATAATTTAATGTTTTTGTTTTGTCCTGATTCGATAATCGATAAAAAAGGCGCAATGCCTGTGCCTGTCGCGATCCAGGTTGCTGGTTTATCGGCGCATAGAAATTTGCCAAAAGGCTCAGAAATAAATACCGTATCGCCACTTTTAACTTTTGATAGAGGTGGAGTTAGTTCACCACCGGGTTTGATATCAAAAAGTATGCTGATGTATTTTTTATTAGTTCCCGAAGCAATAGAGTAGAGGCGAGGTTCGTCGTTGGGGTTCAGGGCTATTGCAATGACTTGCCCGGCTTTGAATTCACAATTTTTTTCGATTGATATATAATGAACTCCAGAAGTCAGTAATCTATTATCAATTACATTTACTGGCTTAAGTTTCTTTCTTTTATGCTGATTCATTAACTGGTGTTTTGTATGAAACGATATTGAATCACTTTTGTTTGGGCAAAAAATAAAGGCAACCCAATATGAGTTGCCTTTACCAATATGAAGAAATCTTCTATTTCAAATCAATCAGTGCTTCACCTGTCATGTCATCTGGTTGTTCAACGTTCATTAAACGAAGAATAGACGGTGCCACATCGGCTAAAATTCCATTTTTCACTTCACCTTTGCGCTCGGTTACCCAAATGAAAGGAACCGGGTTTAATGAGTGAGCAGTATTTGGAGAACCATCAGCATTGATGGCATTGTCAGCATTACCGTGGTCGGCAATAATAATCGCTTCGTAACCATTTGCTTTGGCTGCTTCAATCGTTGCTTCAAGGCATTCGTCAACAGCTTTAACAGCCTTCATAATCGCATCGTATTCTCCGGTATGACCAACCATATCACCATTGGCATAGTTTAATGCAATAAAATCGTATTTATTCTGATTTAACTCAGCTACAATTTTATCTTTAACCTCATGCGCACTCATTTCAGGTTGTAAATCGTATGTGGCTACTTTAGGCGAATTGACCAAAATTCGATCTTCACCTTCGTACACCGCTTCACGACCTCCTGAGAAGAAGAATGTAACGTGAGCATACTTTTCAGTTTCAGCGATACGAAGTTGTTTTAAGCCAGCATTGGCAACTACTTCACCAATGGTGTTTGTTACATTATCTTTATCATACAAAATATGCATGCCTTCAAATGTAGCATCGTAAGGCGTCATTGTGCAATAATGCAATGGAATGGTTTTCATTCCTTCTTCTGGCATATCCTCCTGTGTTAATACCTGCGTAATTTCACGAGCACGGTCGTTACGGAAGTTGAAGAAAACTACTACATCACCTTCCTGAATGGTTCCAACCGGATTACCGTCAGTATCTACGTGGCTTACTGCTTTAATGAATTCATCAGTTACACCTTCAGTATATGAAGCATCAATTGATGAAAGAATGTCTGTCGAAGGAGTACCTGTTCCATTCACCATCAGATCGTATGCTTCTTTTACGCGTTCCCAGCGTTTATCACGATCCATAGCATAGTAACGACCAATCATCGAGGCCACTTTTCCGCCTGATTTCTCCATGTGCTGAAGTAATTCAGCCATAAAGCCTTTTCCGCTTTTGGGGTCGGTATCACGACCATCCATGAATGCATGAACGAATGCCTGATTTTCAATGCCGTACTCTTTAGCAATATCTAGCAACTTGTACAGATGCTCCTGACTCGAGTGTACTCCACCTTTAGATAATAAACCTAAAAAGTGAATTTGCTTATTATTCTCTTTGGCATATGAATATGCTTTAACAACTTCCGGATTTTGAGCAATTGATCCATCGGCACAAGCACGGTTAATTTTTACCAAATCCTGGTATACAACACGACCAGCACCAATATTCAAGTGACCTACTTCGCTATTCCCCATCTGACCATCAGGTAATCCAACGTTTTCACCCGAAGCCTGTAATTGAGAGTTTGGATAGTTTTTAACCAAACTATCGAAATATGGTGTTTCACCTGTGTAGATACCATCTGATTTCGAGTGGTCTCCGTATCCCCATCCATCAAGGATAATCAATATCGTTTTCTTGCTCATGTGATAATATTTAATTCTATTTCTTTATTTGCTTTTTAGTCTATAATAAAACGGCGCAAAAATAGTCAATTTAACAGGAAATCAAAAGGTTCTGCTTATATGTACAACTTTAATTAACTATCTATAAATAAACAGAAGTTGGAAACAATAGTTTATTACTGTCCTGCATCAAAACGTTAAAAAATTATAATCTTTTTAATGGTAATGGCATCGAAATGCAGATAAACAAGAAAACCAGATTTTTTACAATTTGGTTCTTGAACATCCATGTTTGATGTCTTTAAAGTGTGAAGTCATAATGGAATGAGGAATCGCCTGATATTAATGTTGCTCTATAGTTTCCTGCTCTCAAATATTCAAGGTCATAAATGTTTGAATACCCCATCTTGTTACCTTCTTTTGTTAATTCAACTTCTTTTTGACGATCAAGGTTAGTCACTTTAAATACCAAATGATTTCTTTTTGAATTGATGTGACTCACCGTCAAGCTTGTTTTTTCGGGATTTATAAAGAATTTTGTTTCGTTGCTTTCGTCATAAATGTCTTTTGCGAATTCTTTATTATGGATTGTACCGTATTGAATGTCGAACTCTTCATAAAATTAATTCGTTGTCTCCACTTATTTGAGCTGTGTAGCTGCCATCTTCTAGCTCTTTAAAATCAAGTAATTTCTGGTATGAGGCCTGGTTTTTAATTCTATCATTCATTAATGTTTGACCTGATGAATTACAAATGACTTCCAGAGTGTTGTAATTGAGTTGGTTGTTTATAATTGATAAAACAGAATACCCACTTTCAGGATGATGATTTACCTTGATAATGCCGCTTTCTCCTGCCATTGCCGACAAGCTAAACAGCATGCCTGAAACTATTAAAAATGTTTTAAGTCGATTCATATTGCTAATGTTTTATTGTTTGCTATTGAAACAATAAAAAATATGCCAAAGCATTAGATATTAACACTTATTGTGTACTATTAATGTTTGTTGGAAAATAAATGGGTAATAAAATATATACGTAAATAAACAAGCCGGAAGTGAGAATTCCGGCTTGTTGTTTAAAGGATTGTATTAATCCAACTGTTATGAAAAAAACTACTTTCTAAAGTTCTTGTTCTTCGTATTTAAAAGTGCCCTCGTGAAATGAAAAAACTTGCTTTGAGGGTTTTCTATGTTTCTTCTTGCCTCTGTCACTCATTCCCCATTTCCACATGTGTATGAGAATAAATGCGCTTAAAACAATTGATAAAATAGCTAGTTGCAACATGATAGATTCTTTTTAACGGCTTAAATTATAGTGTTTTTTTCGATAGATGTTAGCGCTGGCTCTATTTTGCTTGTGTTGAATGGCTACGCGTTCTTTTCTTGTAACAATGCCATCAGCTATCGCTGATTTTTTAGTCCGCTTGATGTTTACTTGCTGCTTTTGCAGTTTAATTGCTTCTGCTTTGGTAAGTTCTCCAGTTGTAACGCCATTTCTAATGCGTATTTGTTGATTAACCTGTCTTTTCCTGGTAGGATTGTTGGCCAATGTTAATGTTGAAAACAATAATAGGACCACTGCTGAGGTATATAATTTCTTTCTCATGGTAATGAGTATTAGTTTATTCTTGTGTACTCACTTACCGTATGCAGACTGTTTTACCCTACCATAAAAGTAAAGAAAAACTAAAATTATTCGTTATGGTATTTAATATCAGGAGGTTTACCAATGGGACGTATGATGATTTCAGCCTTGCACCGGGCGCAAATGTATATTTCACAACCAGTGCAGCAAAAGCAATTGCAACAGTTTCTATCAAGTTCATAGTTCTTGAAGGATGATTGACATGAGTTGCAAGTTATGGTGTCGGTTTTATCCATTATTTACCGGGTGTTGGGATAGATTTATTAAAGCTGGTATTGCCCATGATAAAATGTTTTGGACCTAAATGGATTTCACTATTAAGCATTTCATCCCAGGTTATTGTTTTACCAGTATAAGCCGAAATACGTCCCATAATCGCTGTTAATGATGACTCAGCAATCTGTTGTGCTTCATTTATAGGTTGATTGTTTCTGATAGCAGTTACTAAATCAACATGCTCTTGTACAAAGGCGCGCCAGAAAAAATACCACCGATCATTGGACTGTTCATCGTTTAATGGGTATTTCCATCGAACCTGACCTTGTGGATTAAAGATGGTATTCTCACAGTTAGTGTAGCCATGCGTACCTCTGATGTAGTCGCTAACATTGGTTGAACAGCCGTTTATTTGACGACACATGCTGTGGACATGTACGTTGTTTGGATAGATATAGTCAACGCTAAAATTATCAAATTGATCGCCGGTAACGCGCCGCTGTCGACTCCCAAAACCAGTAGCTTTGATGGGATGACTACCAATATACCAATTCATCAAATCGAGGTTGTGAATGTGTTGCTCTACAATATGGTCTCCTGAAAGCCATGTCCAATTCACCCAGTTACGCACCATGGCTTCGAGTTCACTCCATTCTGCCTTGGGATTAACATGCCACAACTTGCCCTGGTTGTAATAGCAATTGCCAGATGTTATCTCGCCAATAGCACCTTGTTGGATTTTTTTGTAAGTAGCCTTATAATCTTCCTGGTGACGCTTGATTGTACCAGTTACAACGGAAAGCCCCATTTCTTGTGCACGAATACCATTAATTAATATGGAGCGTACACCAACCGGATCAACGGCTACTGGTTTTTCCATAAATACATGCTTGCCTGCTTTAATGGCTGCTTCAAAATGTTGAGGTCTAAAATATGGTGGTGTAGCTAACAATACGATGTCTATATCGCAATCAATTACTTTTTCGAAAGCATCAGGACCAACAAAGCACCTTTCATAATCAAGTTCAATATTTCTTTCTTTTTTTATATTGTCACGGCATTTCTGAAGTTTATCTTCGAAGATGTCACCCAATGCCACAATTTCTAAGGAAGGGCCAGAATCTAGGAAATTGAGTACGGCACCTGTTCCACGTGATCCACAACCAATTAAACCGGCTTTTAATTTAGGTCCATCAGGTGCCTGTAATGAGGAATCAGATTTTACCTCATTTTGTAAACAACTCACTGTGCTGGCAGTCAGTGTTAGACTTCCTGCCAGCAGACTTTTATTAATGAAGTCACGTCGTGTATATTTCATTACCTGCTCCTTTGCTCTGGTTGATAACTCAAAACTACTCTAAATCCGACATCATTACAATCTGAATACCACCAAATACTTTTCGGAATTTGCGGATCGGTCTTAAGCCATTTGGAGTGATGGGTGGTTTTGCGCCATTCTGGTGATAACTCTTCAAGCCTGTTTTTAAATGAACCACCTTTAATAATGTACTCACCTCTAACGTTGTTGGAGCAAAATTCCTTTACATTCCCAAATAAGTGCTTCAATCCAAGATTATCAGGTACGATTTCGTCGGGGAGTGTAGTTTTGTTCTGGTTCGTATTTGCAATTTGATCTGAAATAGCAATGTTTTTGATAGCTAATTTTGCGACATGCTCCCATTCTAGTTCAGTGGGTAGTCGATACGATTTATTTGTTTTATTAGAAAGCCATTGGCAAAATACGCTAGCTGCATAATGTGTCATGGTAATAGCCGGACGCTGTCCCAAGCCCCATCCTTGGTCGGGATTTCCCCATGGAGGGGTGGCGCCAGAGATGCCATCAATCATTTCATTCTCTTTTCGACCTTCTGATTCTGTTTCTGACAGAAATTGTTGATACATTTCCCAGCTGGTTTCAATCTCAGCTATAAAGAAATCGCTGACAATGGCATCTTGATTATAATCTTTCAAGGGACTGTCTTTGACTGCAATCATTTTAAAAGAAATATCGCTTTGAGGAATTCTTTCAGTAAATGATTCAAAACGATCAATTGTAGCTGGCGTTTCATATATCGTATCTATTAGCTCCTTGGCTTGCAGAAAGAGAAAATTTCGGCTTGCTTTAGCATCAGCACCGTGACCAACATTTATATGGCACTGCACACAGTGCATTTCATCCTGATGTTGAAGGTAGTGCCAGTGCGCTAATTCTCCATCCTGCGACAAGTCAATGGGGAAAAGCTTGTCATGACAAGAGAGGCACGATTGTTTG
The DNA here is from genome assembly GCF_016612505.1 of Carboxylicivirga marina. Classification (GTDB taxonomy): domain Bacteria; phylum Bacteroidota; class Bacteroidia; order Bacteroidales; family Marinilabiliaceae; genus Carboxylicivirga; species Carboxylicivirga marina. The sequence goes on along the minus strand of NZ_JAENRR010000097.1, from coordinate 3,449 downwards.
AAAGTGTGACTTTTAGCTGCCTCAATCTGTGATTTTTTGTGCCAATTATATTCAGTGGAATTCTTAAACAGGAATGCATGTATATCCCTATAGCCCGCATGAATTTTGGCCTTGTAATAGCCATGTCCTTTAGGTGGTAAATGACAATCTACACAGCTTGATTCTTCCTTGGAAGAGTTATAGTAATGAACGGATTGCATCCAAGATGAATGGGCATGATCGTGTACATGGCATGAGTTACAATAATGGTTGCTTGAAGTGTAATCATCAACTTTTTTAAATAAAAAACTCAATAAGGTAAGGATTGAGATTATCATTAAAAGTAATGTTACACTTTTTTTCATATACCTGATTTTGTTGAAGATATTGTAGTTGATTAATTAGAGTCTAGAATGTTGTGCGCTATTGTTATCTGTTGTAACCTTAAGAAAGAGGTAGTGACTTACGAATACTTTTATTTGTTGCGTTCAAATGTAAAAAAAAAGCGAGACTAAGTCCCGCTTTTTTGATTAAAACAAATTGTTGAATTATTTCTTTGTTTGATCTAAAACAGAAGTAGCCGTTGCAATAATGCTTGAAACGTCAGACATGTTAGATGGAATAATCATGGTGTTATTGGTTTTGGCTAATTTGCCAAATTCACCCAGGTATTGTTCAGCAACACGGAGGTTAACTGCATCAATTCCTCCTTTTTCATTTATTGCCAAAGCAATTTCACGAATTCCAGTTGCCGTAGCAGATGCAATGGATTCAATTTCGGCAGCTTTACCTTCTGCTTCGTTAATGCGTTTTTGCTTTTCACCCTCTGAGCGCGCTATAAGTTCTTGCTTTTCACCTTCGGCTACATTGATTTTTGCTTGTTTCTGACCTTCTGATTCGGCAATCATGGCACGCTTTTCGCGTTCAGCACGCATCTGTTTTTCCATAGCATCTTTAATACTTTGTGGAGGCGTAATGTTTTTCACTTCATAACGTGTGATTTTTACACCCCAAGGATCACTGGCTTTATCAACAGCTTCTACAATGCTCGTATTTATGGTTTCGCGTTCTTCGAAAGTTTTATCTAAATCAAGTCGGCCAATCACACTACGCATAGTTGTTTGTGCTATTTGGATAGCTGCAAAGCCATAATTGTCAATTCCATATGAGGCTTTTTTAGGGTCGATAATCTGAAGGTACAATACGCCATCAACCTCTACCGCAATGTTATCTTTTGTGATACATGACTGAGAGGCCACATCAATAGCTGCTTCTTTTAAAGTGTGTTTATACGATACCTTATCGATAAAAGGCATTAAGAAATGAAAACCAGCAGTTAATGTTCCGTTGTATTTACCTAATCGTTCAACGATAAAGGCAGAACGTTGTGGAACAATTTTAATACATGACAGAAGAATGATTACAAGTAAGACTATTACTGCAATTAAAACAATACTTTGTGCGTCCATAAAAAATGAATAATAAGAGGTTAAAATAAAATTAAACGGCCTCGACTTCAAGGATGAGACCAATCTTTCGGATGATTTTCACTTTTGTTCCGGCAATTATTTCTTGGCCTGCAGATGCCGTCCAGGTTGTGCCTTTGAATTCAACTTTTCCATCAGAATCAGGTTGTATGTTACTAAGACAGTAAGCTGTTTCGCCAATAAATTCTTCATCCGGATCATCTACTAAATCGGGCATCTTGTAGAGTTTCTTAAGAAGGTATGACCGAAGTAAAATGAGTGATAATACTGACGTAATACTGAAGATTAAGAACTGTACGGCTAGTGATGGCTCAAACAGATAAACGCATAAAGCAGTTACCAATGCGCCAATGCCAAAGAATAAAATAAAAACACCAGGGATAATAAATTCGAGTAATAAGAGAGCGACTCCAGCTATAAACCAGATAACCGCCACGTTGGATAGAAATTCCATGATTAATTATGTTTGGTTTAGTTACATAAATATAATCATTTTTGCCGATGTTGCAATTGGCATCATTGAATTATGATATAAATAAAGAGGCTTTAATTAAGCCCCTTTATTTAAATTAATCATTTTTCATGATGTCTCTTGCCTGATGAAATACGGCTAAACCACCTGTTGAAGTTTCTTTGTAGATGTTTGGTAAATCATGTCCGGTCTGTTTCATCGCTTTTACTACTTCATCGAAAGTTATTCGATGTCGTCCGTCAGATAAAAGGACGTATGTATTATGGTTTAATGCTCTGGCAGCTGCAAAAGCATTACGTTCAATACAAGGAATTTGAACCAAGCCTGCTATTGGATCGCAAGTTAATCCTAAGTGATGCTCTAAGCCCATTTCAGCTGAATACTCCACCTGGTAAATAGTGCCGCCAAATAATTGAGTAGCTGCGGCAGAAGCCATCGCGCAAGCTGTTCCTACTTCTCCCTGGCAGCCTACTTCAGCCCCAGAGATTGAAGCATTGTATTTGACTAGATTACCAATTAAGCCCGCTGTAGCAAGGGCACGAAGAATTTTCTTGTCGGTTGATTCGTAATAGCTTTCAATAAATTTGAGCACAGCAGGTAGTACACCACTAGCACCACATGTAGGGGCAGTTACTATGGTTCCGCCAGCTGCATTTTGTTCCGAAACAGCTAGAGCATAGGCAAATATCATTGAGCGTCGCTCCATGCGACCACTAAAGTTTTTAGCTTTAGTGTAATACGAAGCCGCTTTTCTTGGCAGCTTAAGTGCACCAGGTAAAACACCTTCTTCGTCGAGGCCTTTTTTGATAGCTGTGCGCATGACTTTCCAGACCTTCTCGAGGTACGTCCATATTTCTTTACCTTCAATTTCTTCTACGTATTCCCAAAGGTGTTTTCCATTTGCTTCGCACCACTGCAGAATCTCATCCAAGGTTGTTAATTCATAAACCGTTGTTGTTTCTTCTTGTGTGAAATCATCAATAACGGTTCCTCCTCCTACACTGTATGCAGTCCATCGATCAATCTCTTTGTTATCTGTATCAAGTGCATAAAAAGTGAGCGCATTTGAATGACGGGGCAGAAACTCTTCCGGTTTCCATTCGACAGAAAGCTGTAATTCCTTTTTCTTGAAAACCTCTTCAATCGCATAGTCGGTTAGGTGGCCTTTTCCTGTAGCGGCCAAGCTACCATACAAAACAACCTTGTATGAAGCAGCTTGCGGTTGTCTTTTAATAAACATTTCTGCTGCTTTCTTAGGTCCCATCGTGTGACTGCTAGAGGGGCCACTTCCTATCTTATATATTTCTTTAATTGATTCCATTGTAATTAGTTTGTTTGTACGGCAAATGTACTGAAGCACTGTTTAGTAAATGCTATATTAAACGGTAAAAATTATTAAAAGCAACCTGATTTTTATCAATTTTAATTATGTGCATGTTGGAGTTACCCCATTTTTTTAAGTAAATCCAAAAGTTAGCTGAGATTCCTTTCTTTGCTTATATGCCTTGGGT
>NZ_JAENRR010000096.1 GCF_016612505.1 Carboxylicivirga marina | reverse complement strand
ACTTAGCATTCCCTGCAAACCCTTGTTAACTAAGAAATCCATGAGATAGGCATCTGTATTATGGGGTAACTCCAAATCGAACATTTACTAAGGTCTTTTTTAACTTGGAGTTAAGTTAAATCAAATGCATCATATAGATCCCAAAGGATCAGCTTGTGAGAAGTATGAAATTGAACGTCAACTATAAATAGATGTATAAAAAAAGAGAGCTACTTCTAAAATAGAAATAGCTCCCTTCTTTTTAATACAAACTACTATAAAAACTTGTAAACACAGATGTGTTTGTAGTGCTCTTCTGCTTTTAATATTGCATCTGGAAAATGCTCTTTATTTGGTGAATCCGGGAAAATTTGCGTTTCTAATGCAACGCCGGCCCATTTTTCAATAGGCGCACCTAATTTTCCTTTTTCCGAACTGTCAAAATGACTACCAGTATAAATTTGAACACCTGGTTGATCTGTATACACTTCCATAGTACGGCCTGCAGCTTTGTGCTCAAGACGAGCAGCCAGCTTAAGCGAGCCATCATAACCATTAATTACAAAATTGTGATCAATACCATCTACAAGTTTTACCTGCGGACAATCAGCGCTTAATGTCTCACCAATAGATTTGGCTGTAGTAAAATCCATTGCTGTGTCTTTTACCTCAGCTATTTCACCTGTTACCGTGCCAATTTCACCATCAATAGGTGTGAATTTATCGGCATTAATCAATAATTCGTGCTCAGCAACTGTTCCGGTTCCTGCGCCTTCAAGGTTGAAATAAGCATGTGACGTTAAGTTAATAATGGTATCTTTTGTTGATACGGCATCATATTCAATCACAAACTCATTGTCTTCTGTTAAGCCATAAGTAACAAGTGTTGTTAACTCACCCGGGTAATTCTGGTCACCATCGGGGCTTACTAATGTTAACTTATATGACTGAGCAAATTGAGGAAGCTGTACCTCTTCAACTTCCCATGTGCGAAGGTTAAAGCCGTCACTTCCACCATGTAAGTGATTTGGTCCATTATTGATATCTAATTGGTATTTCTCACCATTTAATTCGAACTGACCATTTACAATACGATTGGCATATCGGCCACATAGAGCTCCAAAATAGGCATCTCCGGCTAATGCGCCTTCAGTGGTTTCATAGCCAATTACCACATCGGCTATTTCTCCTTTATTGTTGGGTACTTTAATGCCGGTGATTTGGCCACCACGGGCAATAAATATTACTTCAACACCATTTTTATTCTTTAATTTAAAAACATCAGATGCTTTCATATTTTACAAAAATATAAAGGCATGTAATGACTCACATGCCTTTGGTTAATATTATAATTCAACTTGTACAGCACCTTTCGAACGGATAAATAACTTGTGACAGTTACCTTTACCGAATACTGATTCTAAGGTTGAAATATAGTCCTCCAATAAGTCATTTGGTACGAATGCCTGGATAGTTCCGGCAAATCCACCACCGTGAACACGCCATGCACCTTTACATTTTAATACTAACTCAGATAGTGCTAGTGCTAATGCCACATTTTGATGCTTGGTTTCGCCACCAACAAAAATATTCTGGTTGTACATGTAAGAACTGAAACCTGATTCAACAACTAATTCTAAGAATTTGTCGAATTTGCCTGATTCCAAAGCATCTACCTGGTATACTACCCTAGAGTTATCTGCCTGGAAGTGGATAGAACGTAATAAGGCACGATCACCTACTTTTTCGCGAATAGCAGGAATACCTTTTACAACATCTTCCATTGATAAAGGACGTAGTACTTCCTGGCCAAGCTCCTGAGCAACAGATTTCATCTCACCTGGTAAAGCATTATACTCTTCATCTAATCCGCCATGGCTACCACCTGTATTGGTAATCACTAATGAATAGCCTGTTGTTGCAAAGTCAAAATCCAAGGCTTTAACCACTGGGTTTGCTTTATCAGCAAAATCGATAGTGATGAAGCCACCTACAGCACAAGCTGTCTGGTCCATTAAACCACAGAATTTCTTACAGGCATGCTCTGCTTTCTGGCCGATTTTAGCATTGTCAACCGGATCTAACTTTCCATCGTTGAATAAGTTGCTGAAAATGGCGCCAATCAATACTTCGAAAGAAGCTGAAGAGCTTAAGCCTGAACCTTCAGGAACACAGCCATGTATAACAGCGTCAAAACCTTTGATTTCAAGACCTAAAGCTTTGATCTCTTTAGCGATGGTGCGAACAATGTTACCTGGTGTTAATTTGAACTCAGTCACTTCTAATTCGCTTAAGTCAACTTCAAACGGGTCAAATCCTACTGAAGTAATGCGAACTTTATTGGTTCCGTTAGGGGCAGCAATAGCTATGTTATCAAGATTAACAGCACCTGCCAATACACGACCCAACTGGTGATCAGTGTGGTTACCACCAACCTCAGTACGGCCAGGAGAGCTTAAAAGCATTACATCTTCTGTTTCATAGATGCTTTTGAACTCATTCATATACTTGATGTAACGGTCTGCTTGTTCTTTTAAAACTGATTCATCAGTACCATAAATTTCTTTAAAAAACGGATTGTTTCCTCCGTTAATCTTTTCAACTAAACTTGTTATTTGCATATCTAAACTGAATTAAGTGTTATTATAAAATTGGCCGGAAACCAGTTCGCAGTTTCCAGCTGTATATTATTTACTTTGCTTTGTAATGAACCTTTGGTAAATCACGTAAACGTTGTGCCGCTTGCTCTGCTGTGATATCACGTTGTGCATTGGCCATCATTTCATAACCTACCATAAATTTCTTAACCGTTGCAGAACGCAATAATGGTGGGTAAAAATGCATGTGCAGATGCCACTCAGGATGTTCTTCTCCATCCGTTGGAGCTTGGTGGATACCTGCTGAATATGGGAATGAAACCTCAAACAGGTTATCATACATAACCGTCAATTTCTTATAAGCATCAGCTAAGGCAGCACGTTCATCATCAGTTAACTGAGTCAGGTTTGATACCGCTCGCTTACTTACAATCATGGTTTCAAAAGGCCATGTGGCCCAAAATGGAACTAAAGCAACAAAATGGTCGTTTTCAACTAAAATTCGTTCACCTGATTCTAACTCATCTGCCACATAGTCTTCCAACAATGTTTTACCATGCTTGTCGAAGTACTCTTTCTGCTTGATAGATTCTTTAGCAGGTTCAACAGGAACAGAATACTGTCCCCAAATCTGACCATGGGGGTGAGGGTTGCTACACCCCATAATGTCACCTTTGTTTTCAAATATCTGAACATGCTTTATATAGTCCAGAGAACCAATTTCCTTGTACTGCTCGCACCACAGATCAACCACTTTTTTAATATTCTCGACTTCCATCTCAGGGATGGTTAAATCGTGACGAGGCGAGAAACAAATGACCTTACAAAATCCTCTTTCGCTCTCAGCTCTGAACAGATCGCCTTTGGTATAATTTCCTTCAGGAATATCAGGAACTAAAGCACTAAAGTCGTTTTGAAAAACAAAAACATCTTTATAGTCGGGATTATCATGTCCTCCGGCTCTTTCATTGCCCGGACATAAATAGCATTTTTCATCATACTTTGGACGTTCTTCAATGGCTGGTTTCTCAACCTTGCCTTGCCATGGTCGCTTAGTTCGATGGGGAGATACTAAAACCCAATCGCCTGTTAATGCATTGTAACGACGATGTGAATGTTCGGTAAATTCAAATTGTTCCATAATGTATTTTGTGCAGTTAGTTATTTTATATTGATCGTTTAAAAATCGGGTCGCTGAATTCGCCTTCTTTTTTAGGCTTAAACTTAAAGTAGAAAGCGCCTTTTCTTGACTCCGACATATCTTTCTCTTCCAGTCGTTCAAGAACTTTTAGCGACAATATTTTTTTTCTGAAATTACCCGGATCGAATTTTCGCATGAAAATTTGGTCATATATATTTCTTAGTCGGGTAAGCGTAAATTTTTCAGGTAGTAGTTTGCGTCCAATTATTTCATAGCTCGAACGTAACCTTAGTTTTTCAAGCGCTTTCTCAACTAAAATGTCATGGTCAAAAATCAATGGAGGCAACTCATCAAGCGTATACCACTTCGCTCCATAATCTTTAATTAGATTCGATGTTTTATCATCGATTTTTATCAAGGCATAATACTCAACTGTAATAACACTTCCGCCAGGATCTCTATTGGGGTCCGAAAAAGTGTGGACTTGTTCGAGATAAACATCCTGAAGTCCGGTCCATTTTTGAAGTACGCGTCTGGCAGCGTCTTCTGTCGATTCCTCTTTGTTTGTCCATCCGCCTACTAATGACCATTCCCCTTTGGCTGGCTCAATAGCACGCTGAAAAACTAATAGCTTTAATTTATCATCTTCATAGCCAAAAACCACACAGTCAACAGCCACAAAGCGTTTGTTTTCTTGATATTGTTCGTAAGTATTTGTTTGCATAACAGCAACAAATATAAAAGTAAAATTTACTTTTAAGTAAAAATAAAGGTGAAATTTACTTTTATATGTGCTAATTCGCGTTTGTTAAATGTTTTAAAAGGTTTGTTTAAAAGGGTTTTATTGATAGATAAATTATGGAAGAGCATCGAAATAGCCGTAAAAAGCAGCCTTAAATTTTTTTGCTTGCGTCTCTTGCTTCAAGGTATCGAGACGATTACGAATTTAGTATTCTTAATTGTGTCAGAATGAAGTCAGGTTTGGGCGAATAGTCCAATTGATAAAACTATTTTGGACAAAATTGGTATTACTGTAGCTACTGTTGTTTTCAGTTTATCTATCTATGGTATAGGAGGAACGTTTTTAATATCTCATCGAAAATGAGAAATAATAGCAAAAAAAAGAGGTTACCCCTTAAGGTAACCTCTTATTATTTCTTATCGAAATTCTTAGTTAATGCTTTCGTCTAAAGCTTTTCCAGCCTTAAATTTAGCAACATTCTTAGCAGCTATTTGAATTTCTTTTCCTGTTTGAGGGTTACGACCTGTTCTGGCTGCACGTTCAGAAACTGAAAATGTACCAAATCCAATTAACTGGATGCTTTCTTTCTTAGCTAAAGTTTCTTTAGTTGTATCAACAAAGGCGTTGATTGCCTTTTCTGCATCTGCTTTTGTAATACCAGCTTTTTCAGCAATAGCTGAAACTAATTCTTGTTTATTCATATTTGAGTTATATTTAATTTTCACTAAACTATAAATTTTTCCTTAAAAATTGAATGTATTTAATAAAATTGAGCTGCTTTTATTAAAAAAATGAGATTTTGCCATCAGAATCTATCAATTGACGGCAAAATCAATGCCTCATCTACGGTGTGGCAATGTTCCAATGAAAATTAAATTCATAGGCTCTTAATTATTTTGAGTACTTTTGCACTCGCATTCAGGTATTGAGTGTAAAAGACGAAATTTGATAATTGGGCATTAGCAGTTGATATTAAGATTACTTCGCAACGATAAAATAAGCAATCAGCAAGAAAATACCTTGTTCTTCCCAAAGATAACATTCCGTCAAAACAGTATAAATCATAGGAAAACAAATTATGACGTTTGAAGATTTAAAACTAAATCCTTCTATACTAAAGGCTTTAAGGGATGAAAACTATTCAGTACCTACCGCTATACAGGCAAGGGCTATTCCTTTGGTTCTTAAGAGAGAAGATGTTTTGGGAAGTGCACAAACAGGAACAGGTAAAACTGCTGCATTCGCCATTCCAATTATTCAACATCTAATAGGTCACAATTCCAGAGGGAAACGAAAAATACTATCACTGGTTGTAACACCAACCCGTGAATTGGCCATTCAGATTGGCGAAAGCTTTACAACATATGGAAAATATACCAATGTTAAAACGGCTGTTATTTTTGGTGGAGTACCTCAAAACCCACAAGTAAGAACGATACGAGGCGGTGTTGATGTTTTAGTAGCTACGCCTGGTCGACTGCTGGATTTAATGGATCAGGGATATATTAGTTTGCAGGATGTTAAGTATTTTGTATTGGATGAAGCAGATCGAATGCTCGATATGGGCTTTATCCACGACATTAAAAAACTGCTTACTAAATTGCCTGAGGAGCGCCAATCATTATTCTTTTCGGCAACCATGCCACCAAAGATTTTGACTCTGTCGCAGCAAATATTGAAGCAACCTCAAAAGGTAACTGTCAATCCGGTCTCGTCAACTGCCGAAACCATCAAGCAGTATTTATATAAAACCAATAAAGACACTAAAAAAAATCTACTACTTCATATTCTGAAGGATAAGGAAATTGATCAGGTTTTACTCTTTTCGAGAACCAAACATGGTGCCGATAGAATAGTGCGTAACTTAAAACACAAACATATAGAAAGCGCTGCTATACATGGTGAGAAAAGCCAAAATCAACGTCAAAAAGCACTAAAAGCTTTTAAGCAGGGAAAAATACGTGTTTTAGTGGCGACCGATATTGCAGCTCGCGGTATTGATATTGACAAGCTGCGCTACGTTATTAATTATGATGTACCTAACGAACCTGAAACTTATGTGCATCGTATCGGACGTTGTGGCCGGGCAGGAGAAGATGGGGTAGCCATTGCCATTTGTGAGCCGGAAGAAAATGTCTATGTAAAAGACATTGAGAAGCTTATTAAGAAACAGATTGAAGTGGTTAGCGATAATCCGTTTCCTCAATCTGATAAGCCAATGAATAAAGAGGAGAAAAAGGAGTTTGAAAAAGAGAAACAACGCAAAAAGCAAGAGTTTTTTGCTAACCGTAATAAAAAGCGCGGCTCACAAAATCCTAATTTTCGACGAAAGAATGAACGTAGTAGAAAATAAAACTGTAAAGTTAAATTAAAGGATAGATGCCTGATGTTCTGCTGAATATCAGGCGTTTTTTTAGTAGTGATTATAAATCAGCGTTCTTACACCAGCAGAATGTGTTGATACCAAGATGAGAACAGGACATTCGTGCTGGATGATTGCATCAGGGGCGTGGATGCCTTTTGGTATGTTAAAGATAAGTTCGGATAATCAAAATCCATCGTGGCAAGAAGGATATGAATCTAGTTTTAAATCCAACGGATGCTTTAGTCATAGCCATGAATGGACATTAGCAGATTTAGGAATGATGCCAAACAATGGGCCTCAGAAAAACAAGATAGATACGAACGCAATCCTGAAATTCTAGAGTCTTAAGTCTTTTACTATTCTCTACAACGAGTTTTTCTTTATAAAATCAATAACCTCATTTATATAGCCAAAAGCCACACCAACAACTGTATCGGCAGCACCATAATAAACTACTACCTTCTCATCATCGTTTAAAGCAGCACAAGGGAAAACAACGTTAGGCACATCACCAGTTAATTCGTATAACTCGGCTGGAGCCAACAAATATGGTTGAGTACGATAAAGGACTTTATCGGGCTGTTCCAAATCCAACAAGGCAGCACCCATTGAATAACGGAAACCATTACAGGTGTTAATAACGCCATGATAGAAAATCAGCCAACCATCTTTGGTTTTAATTGGCACTGCCCCTGCACCAATTTTAGTACATTGCCAGGCACTGTCCTCAAAAGGTGTTACTTTCATCATACAACGATGTTCGCCCCAGTATTTCATATCCGGGCTGTAACTCAGATAAATATCACCAAAAGGCGTATGTCCGTTGTCACTTGGGCGGCTCATCATGCAGTATTTCCCATTTATCTTCTCAGGAAAAAGGACACCGTTGCGGTTAAATGGTAAAAAGGCATTCTCACACTGGAAAAACTCTTTAAAATCAAAGGTGTAGGCAATGCCAATGGTTGGTCCGTGGTAGCCGTTACACCAGGTTATCCAATAACGATCTTCAATGAAACATACGCGTGGATCGTATTTATAGTCAGAGTCAATCATCTCGGTGTTGCCTGCTTGCATTACAATTGGCTCATGATTAATGTCCCAATTAATACCATCCTTGCTAAAGCCTGCAAAAATATTCATTTGCACCGCTTTGTTATCGCAGCGAAATACGCCGGCATATCCATCTTTAAAAGGTACTACCGCACTGTTAAAAATACTGTTGGATGATGGAATGTCATAACGACCAATAATGGGGTTTTTTGAATAGCGCCACATTACTTCATTACTGCCTTCCGGCCTTTCTTCCCAAGGAATTGGAGTTATATTTTGTGTCATGATAATGATATTTTCTGTTTTACTGTATTAATACCTTGTGCAAATTGTCTTGTGTCTTAAATCTTCTGTCTTACATCTACTCTTCTTTATCGGGATAGATAAAAGGTACGAATTTAGCGGCTAATAGGGCCGGGATTGTCGCAATCAATACCCAAATGAAAAATACTTTATAGCCCAGCCAATCACTCATCCAGCCACTGTACATTCCTGAAGGAATAATACCCAGATTCATAACGCCTGAAGCAAATGCATAATGAGCCATTTTGTATTTACCCGGCGCAATTTGCTGCATCATAAAAAGTATCAATCCAACAAAGCCAAATCCATAGCCAAACCATTCTGTTAAAACAGAAGCATAGACCCAGGTGATATTCTCAGGTCGGAACAATGACAAGAGGAAATAGCAGACAAATGGTATGTTAAAGGCTAATGCCAGGTATATAAGTGAACGTTTTAATCCTAGTTTAGAGATGAAAAACCCTCCAAGTAACGAACCGGCAACGAAAGATATGCTTCCCGCTCCATACACAGCTGCCACAGTTGAGGTGTCAAAACCTAATCCACCATCGGCAATTGGTGCTTTTAAAAACAAAGGCACTATTTTTAATGCCAATCCTTCGGCAAATCGATAAAGGACGATAAAGACAATGTGCCAGATAATGAACTTCTTCTGAAAAAAGGTTCTGATGACCTCGAATAATGTATTGAATCCATCTTTTAAGGAAGTAACCTGATGATCGGCAGTACCTCCTGAAGGAAGCATTTTCAAATGATAAAAGCCCAATACAATCATTAAAGTACCACAGGCTGCCATGGCCCACATCCAGGCGGTAGCAGGTCCCATTGTTTTGCTTAACTCACCAGCGAGGTAGGCAAAGCCCGACATCGATAAGAATTTCGCAATATTATAAGCTGCGCCTTGCCAACCAATGTACTTAGCCTGGTCTTGAGTCGATAGCGCATTGATATACACACCATCGGTGGCAATGTCATGCGTAGCTCCACTAAAGGCTAATATGGCGAAGAAGGCAATTGAATACTGAAAAAAGGATGGTAATTGGAGTGAGAATGCTACAAACATCAATGAAATACCAGTTATCCATTGTGTGATTATTACAAAATGTTTCTTGGTTTTAAACATTTCTAATAATGGACTCCAAAAAGGTTTGAAGGTCCAGGGCAAAGTAATTAATGCTGTCCAGAAAGTAATTCGGGCATCACTAATGCCAAGATCTTCATACATTAGAACGGATGCCATACTTACTAAGGCAAAAGGTAGCCCCATGGCAAAATACACGGTTGGAATCCAAAGAGCAGGGTGTCGTTTATCTTTATTTATTATTGTCATGAATAGTGATTATTGATAATCAAATGCTGTTCTGTTCGATAATACAAACATCATAAATACTCACTAATTAAATATGTGCTATTAATTCAAATTGGTGGATTTATGTGTTTTTATTTCGATTGTTGTATACTCTATACGCTTAAGCATTTTCCGATGAATAATTCATACTTTAAACTCGACGATTTCTTTGCCAAAGACATGTACTATGTGGGCGATGAGTTTTCGATGCATGCGCCCTATATGTACAACTTCATTGGAGCACCGTGGAAAACCCAAAAGGTGGTACGCGATATGTTGGCCAAATACTTTTTTAATGATGTAGAAGGTTTGTCCGGCAATGACGATTGCGGTCAGGTATCATCATGGTATGTTTTCGGAGCTATGGGTTTCTATCCGGCTTGTCCTGGTGACTCAATTTATCAGCTTTGCAGTCCGGTACTCAACAAGGTGGCTGTTAATGTGGGCGAGGGGAAAACCTTTACCGTTATTGCCAATAACAATTCGAAGGACAAATGCTTACATACAATCAGCAACACTCAACGGTGAACCTTATAAGCAAAGTTATTTGCATCATGATGATTTGATGAAAGGCGGAGAATTGGTATTTGAAATGGGAGCCAAGCCTAATAAGAATTGGGGCGTGGGCGTGAAGTAATACCAATATTACATTGAAGTGAGCCTTATTTTTTCGTTCTTTTTTACCTATGCTTCGTTGAAAAATATCGCCGTAGCTATGGCTATGCCTCAATTTTTCGCCTTGCCTAAGCAAAATATATTCGAAAAAATTAAAGCTCATTCCAAAATAAAATTGGTATAATATCACTATTACAATAACAAATAGGACGTAGCGCCACGCCAGCAAATAGTCATTAATACTAGTTTGTGAGCCTGGCGTTTTTGTTTTTTAGTGGTTTTAACAAAACAGCATTTACACCTGTGTCAGTATAACCTTCTGTTGCTTAAAGGCTCTCTTTTACAATTTTGTATTCTTGTATGGAATTGTGAAATAGAAGGTAGAGCCTTTACCTAAACTAGATTTCACCCATGCTTTACCACCCAATAGTTCGGTTAAGCTTTTCACGATGGAAAGCCCTAAGCCGGTTCCCGGACCTGAAGTCAGGTGATTATTTTCAGCCTGGATAAACCGGTCAAAGATTATTTTGCAATCGTCGGGTGCAATGCCTTTGCCATTGTCTTTTACAAAAAACTCAAGCATATTTTCCTTCATCGCATAACCAAATTCGATCAGTCCGTTATCCGTATATTTTAAGGCGTTTTCTAACAGGTTCGAAAGTATTTGTGTTAGTCGTAGCTCGTCGGTTGATAGGCTACATACAGTGTCGCTTAAGCCTTTGCTCGTCTTTACTTCACAATTGTTGTTGAGGTTTGAAATCTTAAACTGTTTCTGAAGGTTGTCAATTAATTTATTCAAGTGACAGTCGCCATACGATAGTGTCAATTGCCGGGCATCTAATTTTGAGATGTCGACAATATCCGAAATTAAACTGAGCAGCTTGTTCCCGCTGAAATTGATAATTTCAATGTATTGGTTTTTTTGTTCTTCCTGTAAGTTTTTAACTTTCAACAATTCGGTAAAACCAATGATTGAGTTCATCGGGGTGCGTATTTCATGACTCATATTGGCCAGAAAGGCTGATTTTAAGCGTTCACTTTCTTCGGCTTTTTCTTTTGCCAGGTGTAATTCTTTTTCTTTTTTCTTTTTTTGGCTGATGTTTTCAACACTCGACCAAATGAACGCTTCACCATTAATAACTACTGTTCTTCCTTTTAACCTTACGGGTATTAGTGCTCCTGACTTATGTCGGTATTCTTTCTCGTAAGGTCCGTAGAAACCAGTTTTATTAAGACTTTCTAGCTGTTGCTGTTCCTCTTTGACATATGTTTCAGGGGTAATGTCCCAATAGGATAGTTGAAGTGTTTCCTTTTCAGAATAACCTATAATATCGGTATAGGCTTTATTAATATACACTAACTCACCAGTCATTTTTGCCAGGGCCAAACCAATCGGAAGTATTTCGAACAGGATTTTGTTGTTCTGCTCGTTTTGCTCAGAGTTTAGTCGCTCTTTTTTTAGCTCTTCATTTAATTTTGTGAGGTTCTCCTTTTCGAATTCTAATTCACCAGTACGTTTCCTAACTTGATTATCAAGGTCTGTATTAAGTAAATTTACTTTGAGTAATTGCTTAATGATTCGTTTCCTGAGTGTTAATATGGCGTAAAATGATAGTGCCCCAATAATGACGATAAGCAATAGTATCGATTTCAGAATATTGTCTTTTCTAACTATTGTATCCGTAACGTTTTGCCTGGTTCGAGAATCTAACAAATTGAAAGATTTCGTTATTGGCGTCATAATACGCTCCTTGTTTTCATGGTAGTCTTTATCGAACAATAATTGCTGTGCATATAAGGTATCCGGAACAGAGGTAATTGAGAATTGATGTTTTGAGTCGGCAAAAATACCTTTCATAGCATTAAAAGCTATTTGCTCAGTTCTGACTAATTCATTTGATTTATCTTCGGCTTCTTTTAACAGTGCTAACTCGTCTTTAGCAAAGCCTAGTTTCTGCATGCTGTCCTGCAACGAAATGGTTCGGCCATTTTTTCGTGGCATACGCCCATTTCTGATTGCCAGTGTTTCCCAATATTTTGTTTCCCAAATACTATCGCCGGTTAATGTGTAAGTTCTGCAAAATCGTGTTAAATCATCTGAGCTTTGCTTTAATTCATCAGCCAGCATAAATGATTGATGACGAATGCGCTCATGTCTGTCTAATGCATCTGATTCGGCGAATAACCATACTGAAAGAATACCAACAACTACAAGTAGAACTACTATAATGGCGAATAGTGCGTTATGGGCAGTGTATTTATTCATTCAATTCAGGTTGATTGTATCCATTGGTATGAATAGAAAAAAACGAATTAAAAATAATAAAAATACAGATAGCTTAGCGTGAGTAAAGTCGTGATTGTGAATCATAATCGACTTTGCTTATGACTGGCAATAGCTATAAAAATTGCGAATAGTATTACTTAATTGAACACTATTATTGTTGTACCAACATGAGTTTGTGGGAGTGGTAGTTGTTGATAATAAATCACGCCGAACAAGCGTGATTCACTTTTCCTGATGATTTAACGAAGCGCCCAGTACGAGACCCGTACGCTGGGTGGTATGAGAAGTTAGGGGTGAAATTCCCCTAGCTTACTCGACTAGCCACTGGTGATTTCCAGCAGAAACCTTTTTACTTCAGGATATAAACTATCATGCTCTTTAATCTCAGTACTTCTTACCTCCTCACAGATTTTTTTTGATAAAAACAGTTTTGCCCCCATACTTTCAAAATCGATAGGTGTTTTATCCTCATTATTAAAACTTGATAACTCGGTCAAAAATTCTAGAATGGGTTTTTTGTCATGAGTAGGTTTTGTTCTTTTGGCCCGATCTAACTTTTTAATCGATTTATATCCCTTTTTTCTTAAAAACTTATTTGCCGCATTAAAAACTATATCTGGATAAGCAAAGTCTTCCAATTCAATGTTATTATATTCTTGCCCATCAAATCTAATTATATACCTACACTCACTAGCCTCCGAAAGTCGGAATTTTAAATAGCCCTCAGAATCCTATATTTTTGTTTCGACAAAAAAACTTAAATA
>NZ_JAENRR010000095.1 GCF_016612505.1 Carboxylicivirga marina | reverse complement strand
TATTATAGTTAAATAGAAAGGTGGAAATGGTCATAAAAACAAAAAGATCTACTTTCAACTATTTTTGCAAAGGTCTCTTATTATAAAAAAAAAGGCCTTAAGCGATTTAACTTAAGGCCTAATAATACTATTCATTTTCAAAATTATTCATTCTCAAATTCCGGCTCAGATGTTTCTCCTTCTTGTTCAACATTAGCAATTGGCTTAAGGTGAGCTGGTATCTCTTCGTTAACTTCTTCACCTTTAAAATATGGGAAAAAATCTAATATTGGACTTTCTGAAATGGCATTGATGTCGAAGTCAACCGTCATGCCGCCCATGCCTTGGTGAATTTTCTCAAATGCATCTTTCACATCGCTAGCTAACACTAGTATTTGGTTACTTACCTTTTTCTCTTTTCCCGATTTTTCGTCTACTGAGGCGAACGATATTTTACTTTTATACCAAATGTCACCTTCTTCATTTTCAAATATCTCGGTGTAGTTTGCTTTACGAATATTGGTGACAATAAACTCACCACGAATCATCGATTCCATCTCTTTGTAGATACGTGATTCGGCTTCTGTAAATGATACAGCATCAATTAAATATGTTTCGCTAACTTTTTTTTCTTTTCCAGATTGTTCGTCAATCTTCTCGTATTTGACTTTACACTCGAATAAATTCTGCATGACAATAAATTTTTATCGGGCAAAGATAAAACAGAATGAGTACAGCGAAAGGTATTCGCATAAATATTAAAAAAATAATTGAATGTGAACAGATATACAGTTAGTTAGAAGACTTCAGCGAAGGTCACATAAAAACCGGTTTCATCCTGACCAATACCCATGTCAACTCTAATATTCATGCGTGGTTGTAGTTCTAACCTAATACCACCGCCGGCACTAGGTAGCCAGTTTCTATAGCTGAGGTTGTGAGATATGGAACCTGCTCCTAACCAAAGCACGTACCCAAACCGACTATTATAATTTCCTTTTTTATTGAGTTTTTTTCTCATAAACATATGGCGGTATTCTGTTGTGGCCAAGAGCATGTTTCTATCACGATAGTGGCCTAATGTATACCCACGCATATTATCTGGCCCACCCAATATTGACATATCAGACCAAGGTATCTTTTCACCTGCAACCATTCTGCTTCTTACCTGCCAAGCCAGTGTTCGCCTTTTTCTTTTAATAGGAATGTATTGGCGGTAATCGATGTCAATGACACCATAATTTGTTTCTCCGCCTAAAAATTCATTGAAATAGGTAAATATCCCACTTATAAATACACCTTCATAAGCATTTTGTACGAAATCACGTGAGTCGTAGTCAATTTCAAAACCAATACCAGTATTAAAAATATCGGTTCCGTTTTCTTTGATATTAGGATCGAGTAACATGAGTTCATTGGCATTTTTAGCTTCTGTTATGTTGATGTCAAAGACGGGTCCTAGGAACAATGAATTACCAGTTCTGAAGAGAAGTCTTTGGTAAAAACGCATGTGGCTTCTGGTATAGGCAGTTGTTGAGTCTGATTTAGGGATGTTTTTACCATTTTCATAGCCAATTCCCCAATAGTTATCAGGCATGTCTCGCAATTGGAATTCGCCTATTGATCGCATTTTATCACCTTTCCAGTATATAACGTTTAAGGCTCTTAACGAGAAAGATTGGTTAGTACTGTATCCAATAGAAAAAGGAATTGAAGAAAGATTGAGTTTTCGATCTTTATGAGTTTTAAAGGTAATTAAACCTCCGCCTGAAATTAGGAGCTCTGTTTCAGGGGTATAGGAGGGTGCGATATAAGGCATGATTTTAAATGACTTCCTTTCTATTTCTGCAAAACGAAGTGAGTCTAGGTTGTTGAGAATTTTGTTGCCCAATGAGTCTCTTTGCGCTTTTGCAAAGAAGGAGCAAGCAATGATTAGAGTGAAAGTGAAAAGTATCTTTATCACGATTGATGACTGTATGAGTAAATAGTATTATCAAATATAGTGAGAAAAAAATAACTTTCCTGCATTGTATAAAGGGCACTAACACAGTGATGTAGGAGTTTTTGTCTTGAAAAGTTGAATTTTTTTCAAAAAAATTCAACTTTTGGGTACGTCCGTTAGGCATGATGATTGTCTTAGTAATGTAAACAAAAATGAAATTGATATGAATGCTAAAGCGATAAGGCGTAATTTGTACAAAGTTTTAAGAAAAACTGGTGTGCCTAAGAACCGAATCAGTGAAGAAGCCTCGCTACGTGATGAACTTTTTGTTGATGATTTAGACATGAATTGTTTCTTATTTTATTTAGAAACACGTTTCGATGTAGCTATTCAAAATGATGAGATACCTCAATTGACTTCTGTAAAGTCTACTATTGATTATTTGCAGAGGCATTGCGCATAAAAATTTTTCAATGACCAATCCCATGAGGTTGTTTCCAAGCAAGACTATAAAACCACTCATTTTATCGTCCCATCAACTTATTTGGAAACAACCTTTGTTTTTTTAAACACCTTCTCTAGTGCTTCATCAGGTCTGATGATGTTGTAATTCTTCCAAAATTGTTCGTCTGTTTCCTGTATATGATCTGAAAGTACATACTTGGATTTATACAGCTCCGATGGACGTAGTTTAATTTTATTATTTATTTCCCAATTACTGATTAGCAATTCGGTAACAGCAGAGAATTCAGAATTAATACGATGTCGCTTATCATTTATGCGAATCACTATTTCTCCTTCAATACGATTAAGAATCCACTTGTCGTTTAGCTTTCGGTAATCAATGTAATATGAAGCTTGAATTGGTTTAACTTTTATTTTTCGCGAGGCCTTTCTAATAAGTGATTTGCCACTGCTTCGAAGTGCTTTTTTTGTCAGGTTGAATTCGCTTCTGACCAAAGCAAAACTCTCCGAATGGATGTACAAAAGTCCATTGTATAATAAATTGCCATCGTCGTTTCGAGGACGAAACTTTACTTTATATACGATTTCTTCATCAAGTACATCAATACCATCGTAGCTGTATTTATATAAATTATTATCGATTGAAAAGAAATCCTTGTATCGGGCAATGTCAACTCTTGAGAATTGAAATGGTCCGCCTTCTAATTTGAAATCTACAAAATCCATCGATTGTAAATCGTTCTTCTTGCGGCCTTTAATAAATTTTACACGCTCGAGGTGTGAAGGAGAAGAATAAGAAGGTTTAATAATTTGAATAATAGCCTCTGAAACTTGCACATAATCACCATCCTGCTTTATTGATTCCCTGAAGAATCCTTCTAAAACTGCCTGCTTGTTATGGTAATTATTTTCATGATGTAGTTGTAGATTATTAATGATTTCGTATGGTTCTTTGTATGTGATTTCTATTTCGTTGAGCTTAATAGAAGTTGCTTGCAAGGCTATATTAATAATAGAATCGTTACCGGGAACCGGGCAAAAAGCTGTGTGATATCCAAGAAATGAAAAAGCTAATTGCTCGCCTTTATAAGTTTTAGGAAGCTTAAACTCGTATTGTCCTTGCGAATTTGTGATGGAACCAAGTGGTTTGTTAGTAATTGAAACATTAACCAGAGGTAGCTTTGTACTATCGTTTTGATCGAAGACCGTTCCGGTTAACCGGATTGATTTTTCTTCTTTAGAAGATTCAATAGCTTTGCTAATAACGATTTGGCCATTGAGGTAGCTTATTTCAATGGCTTGATTTTTCAATACATCCTGTACAATTTGGAGGGCATGTTGATTCGAGTAATCAGCACGAATTAAGCTGTCGTGAGGTATTGCATTGACATCGTATGCAATGTCGATGGATGTTCTGTTGGTGAGTGAATCAAAAAGCGATTCAATAGTAATAGAGTTCTGTTTAAATGAGGTGATCTGAGCATTTAAAACAGGCAACAAGCAAAAGAAAAACAGAAGAAGTCCGCATTTTCTATATAAATGCTTATGCATTGACGGTTTGATTTAAGTTAGTATGCTTTGATAACAGAATACAATGTATCAATTTTTTTAACAAGAAAATGTGTTTACTCGTATACTGTTATGTTCTTTTATTGTTTTGTTTGAATTAAATAAACATCTGCTTTTTTAGAATATTGAAGGTTGAAAGTGGCGCATACTGCATCGAGCACATGGTCGAGTGAGTATTGGCTAAAGGTGGCGTTTAGTTTTTCATTATCGATATTAACCAAGCTGTCAAGTTCTATTTTAATATGATAGGTTTTTTCAATGGTTGTAAATACATCTGAAAGCTGTGTATTGTTAAACTCAATTTCCTTTGTTTTCCAGGCTTTGTAGTTAGGTGAGTGTATTTTGTGTGTGCTTAATGTATTCGATAACGAAGAATACTTAACCGCGTCGCCGGCTTCCAGTACCACGTTGTTATCAGCTAATTTTGCATCGACCATTACTCTACCGCTTGACACAATTACTTCTGAGTCAGTAGCTCCTTTATAAGCTTTTACATTGAATGATGTACCAAGAACTTCTATTTTAAGTTGTGCAGTTTCGATTACAAAGGGTTTATTTTCATCTCGCGCAACATCAAAAAAAGCTTCTCCAGTTAGTTTTACTTCTCTAATATCACTATTGAAATTCTTGGGGTAACTTATTTGACTGCCATAGTTTAAGTCAACAATGGTTCCATCTGGCAATGTAACTTGTTCTGTATTTTGGCTGGTAATTATTATGGTTTCTTGTTGATTTGTGAATAAGGTAAAAAATACGCTTGTAGCTAAGGCTATTAAAAGTACTGCCGCTATGCTATAATAGATTTTTAATCGGGATGTGTTTTTCGTATGAATCTCTTTCTTAACTGAGTTCCATGCATTGTTAGTGTCAATGTGATTTAATGCTTGTGCATAATGTGCATCTCCCCAAAGCTTCTTTACTTGCTTCTCAATATCTGGGTTTGTTTCCAAGTCTTTTTGAAGCTGCAAATGTTCTTGGTGGTTTAGCTCACCCGAAACATCTTTAGCCAAAAGTTCCCAGCTGATATTTTCGTTCTCTTTCTTCATCATTCTCACATTTAAAGCATCATTAATAACGCTATAGTTGCCAACAACTGCTTTTTTAATGGCTGTAACTGCTCTCTCAAATACTTGAGAGCTTTGCCCATTTGTACTTCAACTGTTTTAGGCGATATGTTTAATTTCTCTGCAATTTCTCTATACTTCAGACCATCCATTCGGCTCATTTTAAATATGCGCTTGCGCTGTTCGGGTAGCTCTTCAATGACGTTGTTAATCTTTTGCAGATATACATTTTCATTAAATGACATCCATACAGCTTCTTCTTTATGGTCATTTACCTTTTCATACTCACGTACAACTTGTCGGTGCTTTAGTTCATTGGTGCATTTATTTCGAACAGCAACTACTAAAAAACCTCGTAATGAACGTATTTCAACCGTTTTTCTATTTTCCCACATTTTCACAAAAACACTTTGTACAATACTTTCTGATAAATCTTTATCGCCCAGATATTTTTGAGCCAATAATACCAAATGTGGATAATAGTTTTTAAAAACTAATTCGAAGGCGTACTCATCTCCTGCTTTTATCTTTTGTAACAGCAGTGTATCATGATTATTCTCTTCAACTTGTTTGGCCATCAACAATTAGTTTATTAAAGGACATGTGGCAGGGTTTTTACCCTTACCCAATTTACATTTTTTTTGTGTTAATGTTGAAATATAAAATGTGGCTAGTTGCCTTTCCAATTAAAAACAGTAACAATAGCGGCATGATCTGATGGAAAGCCATTCTGATGTTCATTCACTACGTAACATTCTGCAGGATACAGCTTTTTGCCTTTATAGTGAATAAAGCTTGTACGATTATGCATGATGGAGTCAAAACGTGGTGATAAGGTATACCCAAAGTGCTTTGTCTCATCCGGATGTAATTGACGATAACTGTCTGTAAAACCTTTGTGCTCAAAGCGTGTGCTGGCAGGATATTTTACTGATAAATTGTTATTACGAACTGCATTTTTATCTGACCAATCGCGATGTGAACCGCTGTTGAAATCACCACCAATAATAATTGGTTTTTCATCAGAGTTAATTATTAAATGTGTGAGCTCACTTAATATGAATCGGGCTTGTTTGCCTCTGTTTTGGTTTTCCCATTTTAGTATCGAATCAACTTTAGCTTCCGGTGAGCGTAGGTATGTGCTTAAATCGGGAGCAGCACTCAGTTGAATTGGGCATGCAATTACTGATTCATCATTTGCAACTGCCAGTTCAATGCATCCAAAGGACTCTGTTTGGAATATGTTATGTGATCTAATGAGTGGAAAGCGACTTAGAACTGATATCTCTGGGCTTCTTTGGTACATTATGTAATTGAGGGCGTCGGCAATAGCTATGCCAGTGTTATTGCTTTCTTGCAGAAATACAACATCGGGGTTCTCTTGTTGAATGAGTTGAGTGATTTTCTGAATGCCGATGTAACGCCCATCATGGGTTCCGCCATCCCAAATATTCCAGGTCATGACTTTTAATTGTTCATCAATTTCGTATGGTTGTGAACAGATTTTACTTTTTTGATTGTGAATGGATTTAACTTCAGCATCACTCAAGGCTCTTGACCAAATGGTAAAATCATCGATTACGCCATTGAATAAATCTTTACTTCGTTTAACTGGTGTGTCATTACCTATGATTACAGGAGTATTTGATAGTTGAAGTTGGTTATTGAAAAGCGAAATAATTGCCACGTTATTTCCATCAAAAAACAATTTCGCTTCTTCTAATTGTGCATTGTAAGAGAAGCAGATTTGATGCCAATTTCCATCGTTAATGGCTTGTTTTACTGTAGGTTTGTAGTTCCATGTTCTTTCTCCATCAGATAGTTGCCACTCCCATGCTCCATTGGCTTGTGCATTTATCTTCCAGCCGTGCCACCCCATCGAATCCACATGATTATGTGATAAAATGGTGTATGCTTCAGGGTCGAGTGGGTCTTTTTTCACCCTGCATGAGACGGTAAAGCCTTTGTAATCATTAAATGAGAAATCATCCTTTAACTTAACAGATAAAGCTTGCCGTAATGATGCATTGATAGATAAATCAAGGCATGTATCTTTTTTATCAAATGCATAAGCTACAGCCTGTGGGCCAAAAATGGCCGCTTTAGCCATTCCGGTATTTTTTAGTGTGTTATTGAAGTTATATTCAATGAGTGGTTTGCCAACTTTTACGTGTTGTTCGCATGCCAAAACACTCGTGAGCAATAGTGTTGAAAGTAATAATCGATAAAACTGTTGCATACATTTTATTTAGGTTTTTCAAAGCTCTCAACATCAACTGCTTTATTTGTACTTAATTCTTTTAAAATGGTTTCCAATTCGATCGATAATTCTTTAAAACGCTCATTGAATTCCGGTTTTTCATTTTTAAAATCATGCTCCGCTTTTATCGCTAAATCATAAAGTTTGGGAGCAGAAATTGTTCCTGAGATACCTTTAAATGAGTGAAGCATTCGCTCTGCAACTTCTCGATCAGCTTCTCGAGAACTGTTGAATTCAGAAATGAACTTTTGATGATCGTAATAAAAACGTTGTAGTAGTCTTTTAAAGAAGTCCCAACGATTAGCAAAACGCTTAACTCCATCATGTACATTAATCCCTTTTATTTCGGGAAGGTTATTTGTTGATGCCTCAATTTCAATGATAGGTTGTTCGTTTATCGCAATTGGCTTTCTCTTTTTTCGTTTACTGCCTCTTCGTTTTTCAACCCATTTCAGTATCTTTTTATAAACTTGCTCGGGATCGATAGGCTTGGCAATCATATCTACCATGCCAGCATTCAGATATTTCTTTTTGATGCCACCAATGGCATCGGCTGTCATGGCGATAATTGGCAGGCTGGCGTGTTCTTCCATGGCCAGAATACCCTTTGTGGCGTCAAATCCATCCATTACAGGCATTTGAATGTCCATTAATACCAAATCAAAATAATTGGCACCACCATCATGAACTGCTGAGATGGCTTCTTCACCGTTTGACACAACATCAACATTTACACCAGCCAGCTCTAACAGCTCAATCCCAATTTGTTTGTTGGTTTCATTATCTTCTACCAAGAGTACTTTTACATCTTCTTTGAGTCTTAATTCATTCAGGTACAAGCCTGGTTCTTTTTTTCGCCATGATGATTTGGTTTTTTCTTTACCAAATGCTTCGAGGCAAGCATCGTGAAGCGTTGAAAAGTTTACTGGCTTTATGATTGAACCAACCGTGTTGTTTTTAATGAATGATTGTAGCTCATCATCCTGACCAAAAGCACTGATGAGAACGAATAGTGGAACCTGCTGTGTATTATTGATGTATAATTCCTGAACGGCATGTTTGAGTTTGTTGCCAGCAATGTTCCAGTCAGCAATGATTAAGTCAATTGAGTTATCCTGATGACTTTCAACCAATTTTATAATGGCAGAATCATTTCGTCTAACAAGAGTTACTTTAAATTTAAGTAACTCAAGCATGTCCTTGATAATGGATGAAGTGGTTGGATGATTATCTAAAACCAGAACATGTTTGTTTTCAAGGTCAGAAGGAGGAATTAATAAATCTCGTTTTTGAGCTTTTTGTTTACCAGCCTTCATGGTGAAGAAGAATGAGCTGCCTTCTCCATATTCGCTTTCAACCCATATGCGACCTCCCATTAGTTTAGATAATCGTTTGCAAATAGCAAGTCCTAGACCTGTTCCGCCATATTTTCGGGTTGTTGAAACGTCGGCTTGAGAAAACGAGTCAAATAGATACTCCTGTAAATCATCCTTGATACCAATGCCTGTGTCTTTAATTTCAAATAATAATTCCACTTCGTTGTCATCTTCCTGAAGTACCAAAACACTGGTTATAATTTCACCTGTGTTTGTAAATTTAATGGCATTGTTAATCAGGTTAACTAAGATTTGAGAGAGTCTTAATGGGTCACCAATCAGATTTAGAGGTACATCAGCATGCAGTGCATATATAAAATCCAAACCTTTTTCATGGGCTTTGTAGGCGACCATATTACTCAAGTCGTCAAATACTTGCTCAAGGTCATAATCGATGCTTTCCATCGCTAGTTTGCCGGCTTCAATCTTCGAGAAGTCCAGTATGTCATTAATAATCCCCAATAGAGACTTAGAGCTTCCTTGTATCTTTTTCAGGTAATCAGCTTGCCCTGGGTTTACTTCTTTTTCTATGGCTAAATGCGTCCACCCAACAATGGCATTCATCGGTGTACGAATTTCGTGGCTCATCCTCGCTAGGAAATCACTTTTGGCTCGTGTTGCGGCTTCGGCATCATCTTTAGCTTCTTTAAGAAGAACGGCATCTTTTTCTTTAGCAATGGCAATACCTAATGTTACCGTATAAGCTCTAAAGATTGCCCGATGTGATTCTACCCAAGGCATGCCTTTATCAGTATTTCCAAAACCAATAAATCCCCAAAATGTATCGCGTGCAAAAACTGGCACAACCAACAAGCTCTCAAGGTTTAATTCTTCAAATAAGAATTGTTCCTCTTCGATAAAATCGTCTTTAAAACCACTAATGTCTTTTTTATCAGCCAGAGAATGGAACCACCTTGAACCTATTTGGCTGTACTTTATTTGATTCAGGTTGTTACGTTGAATTGGTTTAATTTTGTCTTTATGCCATTCGTACATATGGCTGGCAGTTGGCTGCTGGTCACCTTCAGCGATATCATTTTTAAATATAAAAGAATGATCGACCATTGCACTCTGTGCCACAATGCGCAGTGATTTTTGAATGGCCTCAATGGAGTCTTGATTAACAATGAGTTCCTTCACTGCCTCGGCAACACCTTCTAAGAAACGATCGCGCATCATTACTTCCGAGATGGCTTCTTTGGTGGCGGTAACATCAATCATTACACCTTGAAGGTAATGGCCACCATCATTTTGTTTAACCGACATCCCTTTTTCGTGCAGCCATCGCATTTCGCCTTTCACATCAGCAATGCGATATTCCACTTCATAGGAATGATTGCGAGTAACGGCATGTTTGATAGTATCCAGTACGCGTTCCCGATCATTTTCAAAAATAAGATTGGTAAATGATTGAACACCATCAAGGAAATTCTCAGCTTCAAAGCCAGTAACTTTACTAAAGCCACTACTTAGGAATAGCATTGTCCTACTATCGTCAACCATGCCTGTATATACGATACCAGGCACATTGGTCACAATATTTCGATAATTCTCCCTGCTTTTTTCAAGGTCGCGCAGTGCCTTGTTCAGCTCTGTAATATCTGTGGAGATACCACATATGGCTTGTATCTCACCTTTTTTATTTCGAATTGGGAATTTGTTAGATAAATAGTAACGTTTCCCGGTTCTTAGTTCAATTTCTTCTTCATATTGTATTGGAACACCGCTATTGATAACCTGTAGATCCACTTCTCGTGATTCTTCGGCCAGTTGCTTGTTGAATAAGAAATCACCTTTTTTACCGATGACATCTTCTTCTTTCATGCCTACTTCATCACACCAGTTTTGGTTAACTAACGAATAGTGACCATCAATATCTTTTACGTATATAAGTGCTTTCGAATTATTTATGATATCGTCAAGCAATCGTCGGTTATCCTCAATGGCATTTTCGGCATGACGCCTTTTGCGTTCATCTGAAGTGATTGTGAAAACAAAGAAGCGTAATACTAATAAGCCCGAGACAATGGCCACAAAAACCAGAATGACCAGAAAATTCAAACTTAGCTCACCCCATTTTTTTAGCATCTGTGATTGAATGATTGATGCTTGCTCAGCATTTTTCTGAAGAATGATGGCATTACTTCGCAGTGATTTCTGGACAGCACCAATGTTGTTGACCAAATCTATGGTTCGTAATATGGTTTGTTCGTAATGCCTTAAGTCCGCTCTGAATTGCTTCATGTAACTTCGGGCATCCATGTTATTAACCTGGTTTTCTACCACGAAAGTCAGATTTAACATATTGTCAAACCAGTTCTCCAATGAATCACGTCGGGCTGTACCTAAATTGTCAATGCCTATTCGAGTCTGCATGGCTCTTATGGCAATTAAGTAGGCGTGGGCTTTATTATAGTTTTCAATGGCTTCTGCGTGCGATTGGCGATTTTTAGTTAGCCATTCTTCAAGTAGAGATTGTTGTTTGATCTCTTCATTTTCAATGAGATTATAGATGCTATCTGTTTTGTGCGAAAGGCTATTGCGGTAATTGTGTAACTGGGCATATAATTTAAAATCTTTATTAAAGGCAGTTATATAATCCAGCATCGGGGTTAATACTTTCTTGGTTTTAGGGTTGGCTTCAGATTGACTTATTTGCTGTAACCGATTACTGATGCTTAAGGTGAGTGAATCAACATTATGGATAAGGGCGGTGTCACCAGATATAATGGCGCGTTTTTCATTGAGGCGCAAATGGTAAATGTTATCTTGCAAGCGATTAACTTGCTCAGTACTATCTACAACGTATGACAAGCGACGAATACCACGGATACTTAGAAACGAAACGACCGACATTATTAAAATAATAATGACGAATGCTATAACAACTTTTTTTTGAATAGTATTGGCCATCCCCTTTAATCGAAACTGCCCCATAAAGATTAAGTTTACTGTATTTTAAGTTTATAAAGATAATAACAATTTAAGCTCCTGAAAAACGGTAAATTAAATATAGTAGAATTAAGTTTACCAGGTTTATTATTTGTTATCGTTTGCTATTTTTGAGAAACAATTTTTATACCATGAATCAAACTCTAAAGGTACGTTCTAAATTTCTGTTTTTATTATTGTTCAATTTGTACTTTTCGGCTATTATAAGTAGTCAGTCAAAATCACCGAAATATGAAATGCGAGGTGTATGGGTAGCTACTGTTGCTAATATTGATTGGCCCAGTAAGCCAGGATTAAAGGTTAAAGAGCAAAAAAAAGAGGCCCTTGAAATTATCCAGCACTGTAAGGATTTGGGGTTAAATACTATTTTTCTGCAAGTACGACCGGCTTCTGATGTTTTGTATCAATCGAGCCTGGAGCCATGGTCGAAGGTGCTTACAGGTGTGGCAGGTAAAAATCCGCGTTATGATCCTCTTGATTTTTGGATTGAACTGGCGCATTCGAATGGCTTAGAGCTGCATGCATGGATTAACCCATATAGAGCTTCGATGAGTTTGGATGAAGAGTTGCCCGAAATGCATCCGATACATATTGAACCTGATATGTTTGTAGAGTATGGCAACAAGGTGTATTATAATCCCGGTAATCCGAAGTCAAATATTCATATAAATAAAGTAGTTAAAGAACTGGTGCAAAATTATGCGATTGATGGTATTCATATGGATGATTACTTTTATCCATACCCCATTCATGGTCAGGCTTTTCCTGATTCATTGTATTATCATCAATATGGGAAAGATAAATTTGCTAATCTGGCTGACTGGCGCCGAAATAACGTCAATGAAACAATTGAAACTTTGCGAGCGACTATAAAAAATAGTAAACCTTGGGTACAGTTTGGCATTAGTCCATTTGGTGTTTGGCGAAATAGTAGTGACGATTCGCGGGGGTCAGAAACGAAAGCAGGCACGACCAATTACGATGGCTTGTATGCTGATGTTTTATTGTGGATGAAAAATAGCTGGATTGATTATGTTGTTCCGCAGTTGTATTGGGGAACATCGCATCCGGTTGCTAATTACACCGTTTTATGCAATTGGTGGAATCAAAATCACTATGATATTCCCGTTTATATCGGTCATGGGATTTATAAAATCGGAAGTGATAAGCCTGATTGGCAGGATGAAAAGCAACTACCTAATCAGATTAAAAGTGTACGTTCGAGTTCTAATTTAAGCGGAAGTGTTTATTTTAGTTACAAGCACTTTAAGCGCGATTTATTAGGCTTTAATGATGAACTTGCGAAGACTTTTTATTCGCAAAAAGCCATAGTGCCACACATTGGGCGAATGAAGTATACGAATAGTTCGGAAATGCCTATGAAGGTTAAGGCGCGTGCTAAATCAATTCGATGGAAGGGCGAGAGCTCCAGTAAATATATTGTCTATTTGTATGATGTATCGGAGGCTTTTAATCCCGAGGACCCAAAATTTATTTTTGACTTATGTTATTCGACTAAATATCGAATGCCGAAAAAAAAATCAAAACTTAAGAAAGAGTATCTTGTTCGTATAGCAGCGATAAATGCTTTTGGCTCTGAAGGGGTGATTAGTGAGCCTGTGTTGATTAAATATTAATGAACGCAATAGACGATTTGATTCAGCCAAAAAACTTGTTTATCTTATTTCTTTAAAAATAATTTAAAACTTAAGCAATATGATCATCGCATTAATAGTGATAGGTGTAATTATTATTGGACTTTTTATTTGGTTATTGAGCATCGATGGGTCTTACCATGTTAAAAAGTCGATGGTAGTGAATACCTCAAAAGAAAAAGCATTTCAATTAGTTTCTGATTTTAATACCTGGCAGGCATGGTCGCCATGGTTGTGCATGGAGCCAGAAGCAAAGGTGACAATTAGTAATAATGGAGTAGGTATTGGTGCCGTAAATGCTTAGGTGGGCGATTTGGTGGGCTCGGGTGAAATTGAACACATTAAATTAGTCGAATATAAAAGCATTGATCAGGAGATACGTTTCATTAAGCCGTTTAAATCAAAGAGTGCTGTTTACTGGGAATTTAATGAAGTTGAAGGTGGGTGCGAAATCACATGGGGAATGAAAGGTGCGATGCCTTTCTTCTTTAAGTTTATGGCTAAACAAATGGAGCCCTGGATTGGAATGGATTATGAGCGAGGCTTGAAAATGATTAAAGATTTAATTGAGAAAGAGAAAATTGATTCAGACATTACTATTGATGGCGTTTCTCAATTGCAAGGATTCGATTTTGTAACTATTAAAGAAACGTGTCCGATGTATGAAGTAGGGCCGTCGATGAAAGAGACCTTTTCAAAAATTAATGGTTTATGTGAAAATGAAGCGTTGGAAAATGATTCTGCATTTTCAATCTATCACAAGTTTGATTTTACCGACCCCGAATGTACTTATTCATCAGGTATTCCTGTAACAAAAGATTTTGATATGGAAGCGCCATTTTATAAAGGTTCCTATGCTTCAATTAAAGCTGTGAAGGTGACTTTTAAAGGCGACTATGAGCATTTAGGTAATGGATGGGCGGCTGCATATTCTTATTTGCGATATAAGAAGTTAAAGGCCAATAAAAAGATTGACCCCATTGAAATTTACCTCAATGATCCAACAAAGGAAACAGATGCTGCTAATTGGTTAATAGCTATTTATTTCTACTTTAACAGATTAAAAGAGAAAGCTTTGAATTAGGCTAAGATATAGATATTTAGTACCTTAGAGGTGTAAAACAACGAAAGCTATGGGTAACGAAATAGTCATCTAAACAACCGACAAAATTATGGTAAAACACTTCATCAACTCTCTGATCGACTGTGTTCTTACCTTCATAAATTTCATCAATCTTTTCGCACTAGGACCAAAGATAATTTTGATAAAGCACAACAATACGTGGAAGGCATAGTTCTTAGCGACTTAAATAACATTGAGCGTATCAGTGAAACTTTAGATACAGACTATCATAAATTACAGCACTGATGTTTCCCACGTAAGTTAAAACGCTGAATGTCAAGCAAAAAGAAGCACGATTCGCTTTGTTAATTCATTAAT
>NZ_JAENRR010000094.1 GCF_016612505.1 Carboxylicivirga marina | reverse complement strand
TTTCAATAGGCAGCAAGGAACTAAAAGTAATTATAACCGCTGCAATAGTGGTCCAGTTTTGGAACGAAAAGAGCAAATGACGCAAATTTCATAAAAACTTTTGCTTCATCTTCAGATAAATTTCTAATTATATCTAATGTTCTTAATGAGTAGGACTTTGGTTGTTTTATTTCGCCAGCAAGAATTTTGCCCCATAATTCTTGCATTTCATCATTTGAAATTTCCTCCGCATAGTCAAAAAACCTTGTAGTCCAATCCTCATTTACAGGTTCATCAGAAACAGTTGTTTCTGCTTCTAAATTTGAAGCAGCTTTTTGCGTTATATTTTCAATATTATTCTGACGTTTTTGCTCTTTATATTCTAATCGATTTTTCGCCCTTTCTTCAATAGGTACTTCTTTCTGAAGAGCATTACCATCAAGAGAAAGTAAGCTCAGTTTATCTTCTGTGAATCCTATTTTTTTCAAATCTTGTTGATTATCTTTTATAGCTTCTGAAAGTACCTTGATTTCATATGCCCTTGCATCGGCAGTTTTTCTAATCAAATATGGGCTACTCAATGCTCCAACTCCTTGTGAGACAACCTTAATTAATTTCTGCAATGGTTTACTAAGTCCAGTTAAATCTTTTATTTCCATATTTGATAATAATAATATATAATTTCCGTAAAGATTCCCTTAATTCTAGGGTGCTGTTTTTAATGAATGCCAACGGTCTCGCTACATGGCGCTGAAAGGGAGAGTAATCCTTGCTTCTTTCCAAAATAAGCTGAGCCAAAGCGCTGTATTTTGTATTAACTTTTAATTCTAAGGCTAAATCAGCCTTTGGCGTTGTTTGCCGATGCAGTGCCCTTGCAAAATGCACTGATCCCCTTTTGCGCTATTGAAGCGTGTTAGACCTCGTTTTAATTCTAAAGATAAATGATTCATCGAATTCTAAACCAGCTCAGTCGCTGCTAAATTCGCGTTTCATCAATCTTATTCTTGTCTTTATCAATTTTTCAATCCATAAGTTACTGAATCACTGGATTATGTCGTCATTTAGTCCGAACTTGAAAAAGCTAATACTCAATTATGCAGTGAATCAATAGCTTCCCTTTAATTTCCGTGTCAGCTTTTTCAGTGTTTGAGTCAATGCCTACGCGTTTCATTGTCTTCAAGCCAGACGGGCTTTTCCTTTTTCCAACCATGAAAAAGGAAACAAAAAATCTCCGCTGCACCCCATCTTGCTAAAAATTTCTTCTGTCCGCTAAAACCAAAGAACTCATCCGTTTTCAACGGACTCAGACAGCTTTGGTTTGTTACGCTCCCAGTTCAAAATTTTCTTAACGCTGATGGGCTGAGGCGGTTCACCCAACAGCCAATGATTGCTGTCCTTTTAAATCTTGCGTTTTTGTGTCCCAAATGAGGTCTAACTCTTCTGTATCTGCATGCATATTGCCGATATATTTTCAATACCCACTATCAACAGGCCAATACTTTTGTGCTTAAGGTTATGGTTTTATCTAAAAACGGCATTTACCATTCTAATAAGCAAAATGATTTAAAGCTCATTTTGTTATAGAGTTGGTATTATTTCCGCTTAGGCAATGCTTAAAATTAAAATTATTTTCGAAATATGCATCCTTATGTTGATAAATGAATGACATTGACCAATCTTTAATGAGCATTAACCTCACATCAAATCTCCCTTCGCGTACTCATACCCCGATATCACTTCAAACGTTCCTCACATCACGCGTTAATATATCAATATCACGCCCTCAAAGTTCAATATCACACCCATGTAACACGATATCACGCCAAATGACCTCCATATCACATCAAACCAAAGGCATATCACGCACTAATATGTCAATATCACGCCCTCAAAGTTCAATATCACACCCATGTAACCTTATATCACGCCAGATGACCTCCACATCACATCAAACCAAAGGCCTATCACGCACAGCCAGGTAGTCATTCAATAAATCGGGTATACAAAAAAGGGTGAAGCTAAGGACTTACCAAAATACTCGAATCCCTAAGGGCGCTATAGCAGCGTGTTTGCAGGCAGGTATTTATTCATTGCAGTTGAGCATCGCCACCTTAAAACGCCCTGAAAGGCTGTAAAATGGGGTGGCTTTGTAAGTTCTTTGGCAAATTACTACCTACGGGCTGATTGTTGAGAGATGCTTTTACGGTCCTTAAATCTTCCCGTCTATTCCTTAGAACTTACAGAACAACTCCTTATGTATGAATTAGAATATTACAAAATGTAATATCAAGCTAATTGCGTGAGAGAGTAGCTCTTTTGCAAAATTAAGGTTTGTGTGTCGGCTAGTGCAATTTGCAAATGTGTTGCTAGTGCGATGGATAATCTTGTTTGCACGATGGCAAACGAAATTCCCATTTACACATAGCTTATTATTAAAACCACTCTGCCTACTTGCCTACAACTACAAAATATAGGCTCAATATGATATTTAGTGGGTAATACTCTTACTGTCATTCTGGGGTTTTCAACCCCAAACCCCGACTTCATTTTTTATTCGGAAGTGCTTGTCTTTTATATGTCCTCATAAATAACTAAGTAATTTCAAAGATGAAAAAACGCAAGCAAGAAAATCTTTGGCTACGCCTGCTTAAGCTCATAATGTAAGTTGCCATCAAGCGAAGTTATTGCATCCCAACCCACCGTCTGTAGTAGCTTACTTCATATTTTCTTCAAACAAATAAGGAAGCGTGATACAAATAACGTTTTATGGCATTTAGTATCTTCTACTGAACACTAAGCAACTTCCTTCTCCTCTCTTCACTTTCCACTCTTCACTCAAATAATTAACTACCTTTGCGCCATGCCACAAGATATAAGCATAACAGAGTACTTGAAATCATATACACACCTGCCTTTAATTGATGTTCGCTCACCAGACGAGTTTGAAAAAGGGCATATACCTCAGGCTATTAACATCCCGCTTTTTAGTAACGATGAACGAGCGCATGTGGGTACTGTGTATAAGCAGCAATCGCAGGAAGAAGCCATCAAACTGGGCTATGAATACGTCACACCAAAGCTTCAGTGGTTTATCGACGAATCGTTACAAGCAGCTCCCGATAAAAACATTATTATCCACTGCTGGCGGGGTGGTATGCGCAGTCATGCTTTTGCTCAACACCTAAAGGACAATGGTTTTAATGAGGTTTTTGTTATTGAAAAGGGTTATAAGTCCTATCGCCACGAGGCCTTGAATAATTTTGAGAAGGGCACACTTAATTTGCTGGGTGGTTACACCGGCAGTGGCAAAACACACATCTTACACAAGATTGAAGACTTAGGTCATCAGGTACTCGACCTCGAAGGACTGGCATCACACAAGGGCTCGGCCTTTGGAAACATCGGTATGGACAAGCAACCAACAACCGAGCAGTTCGAAAACAATATCTACTGGCAGTGGCGTCAATTTGATTTCTCACAACCCATCTGGATAGAAGATGAAAGCCCCAATATTGGCGATGTAAACATACCGATGCACCTGTTTCATAAAATGCGTGATTCGGAATTATTCTTCATCGAAATAAGCAAAGAAGAGCGTGCCCGTTTATTGGTTGATGAATATGCGCTTGGCGATAAAGAGAAGCTGGCCAACGGTATCAACCGGATATCAAAACGATTAGGCAACGATATAGCTAAAAAAGCCCATCAGCTGCTCGATGAAGATAATTTTTACGAGGTAGCCATATTAACATTGGGCTATTATGACAAGTATTACAAGCGAGGTGTTGATAAGCGCGAAGCAAAGCAGATACATATTATTCCTTTGCACAAGATTGATTTTACCAACAACGCAGAAACCTTAATCGAATATACCAAACAACATGTCTGAAGTTAAACTAACACAATATAGCCACGGTGCCGGATGCGGTTGCAAAATAGCACCATCGGTATTAACAGATATACTAAAGAGTAACATCACTCCCATTCACGACGAGAAGCTTATTGTTGGCAATAGCAGTCGCGACGATGCCGCAGTATACGATATGGGTGATGGCACAGCCATTATCAGTACCACCGATTTTTTTATGCCCATTGTTGATGATGCATTTACTTTTGGCAAGATAGCAGCCACCAATGCCATTAGCGACATTTATGCCATGGGTGGTCAGCCACTACTGGCCATTGCCATACTAGGATGGCCGGTTGAGAAACTATCGCCCGAAGTAGCCTCGCAAGTAATGGATGGCGGACGCCAGGCCTGCAAGGAAGCTGGTATTGTGTTGGCCGGCGGCCATAGCATCGATAGTCCTGAGCCTATCTTTGGATTAGCCGTAACTGGCCGTGTTGATTTAGATAAACTGAAGCGTAACGATACTGCCACTAAAGGCTGTAAACTCTACCTTACTAAACCTTTAGGTGTGGGCATATTATCAACCGCCCAAAAGAAAGGCTTGCTTAAAGAGGAACATGCTACCATTGCCCCTGAGTTAATGAGTCAGCTTAATAAACTGGGCCAGATACTGGCACCGGTTGAAGGTATCACAGCCATGACCGATGTTACTGGCTTTAGCCTTATTGGTCACTTAAGCGAAATGTGCGAAGGCAGTGGCTTATCGGCACATCTCAACTTCGCAAAAATACCAAAGCTAGCGATGCTACAGGAATACATCGACCAGAAATGCATGCCCGGAGGCACTACCCGTAACTGGCTTAGCTATGGAAAAGATGTTCAACTGGCTGATGAAGCTTTTAAAAACATACTGTGCGACCCTCAAACAAGTGGTGGCCTTTTAATTGCTGTTGAACCCAATGCCTGTACTCAGGTAGAAGCCATTTTAAAGGAAAATAATATTGAGCCAATTTGCTTTGGTGAATTACTTGAGCAGGATGAGAAACTTATTTATGTCGAGTAAATAGTTGAAATGTTGATGAGTATATAAGTTGAAGAGTTTAAAACGCTGAGTGCTAAATGCAGCTGCTGAGTTTGGTCGTTAAACTTTTCAACTCTAAACCCCAAACTCATCAACTCATAAGCTTTCATTTGAACATCTCTCCCAAAATCTGAACCACTTTAAAACAATTACTGCGGTGGATAGCCCTACATTTGTTTCAAACAAACGTTAAGTCACCATCA
The DNA here is from genome assembly GCF_016612505.1 of Carboxylicivirga marina. GTDB lineage: Bacteria > Bacteroidota > Bacteroidia > Bacteroidales > Marinilabiliaceae > Carboxylicivirga > Carboxylicivirga marina. The sequence continues at coordinate 9,610 of NZ_JAENRR010000094.1, read as the reverse complement.
TGCATAGGATCATCTTCATTGCAATAGCCATAATCAGTTTGGCATCATCCGAGTCAAGCAAAGCACAAAACAAGCAACCCAACATTATCATCATCTTAACTGACGACCAGGGAAGCGTTGACATGAACTGCTATGGCGCAAGTGATTTGCATACGCCCAATATGGATGCACTGGCCGCTTCGGGCGTTCAGTTTAATCAGTTTTATGTGGCAGCACCGGTTTGCTCGCCATCAAGAGCATCTTTACTAACAGGGCAAAATCCACATAAAGCAGGGTTACCGGGTAATGCCTCATCGAAAGAAGGACACAGTGGCATGCCAGGTGAGAAAATCACCATTGCCGAACTATTAAAAGATGAAGGTTACCAAACAGCACACATCGGCAAGTGGCACATTGGCTACACACCCGAAACCATGCCGCTTGGCCAGGGCTTCGATTATTCATTTGGTCACATGGGTGGTTGCATCGATAACTACTCGCACTTCTTTTACTGGAATGGTCCTAACCGACACGACCTGTGGGAAAATGGACAAGAAGTATGGCACGATGGCGAGTATTTTGGCGACCTAATGGCCAGCAAGGCCGATGATTACATCAAAAGCCATAAGGATAAGCCCTTTTTTATGTATTACGCCATTAACATGCCTCATTACCCGCTTCAGCCCAAAGGTAAATGGCGCGAGCATTATAAAAACATGCCGATGCCACGCCGCGATTATGCTGCATTTATATCAACCATTGATGAGTACATTGGCCAGCTAATGCACACACTTACAGAGGAAGGCCTAAGAGAAAATACAATCGTCATCCTTCAATCGGATCATGGCCATAGTAATGAAACCCGCACCTTTGGTGGCGGTGGCAGTGCCGGGCCATACCGGGGCTCTAAGTTCTCCTTGTTCGAAGGTGGCATTCGGGTGCCATCAATCATCAGTTATCCCGATAAAATAAAAAGCCAGCAGCATCGCGAGCAAATGGCTTTTAACATCGATTGGTTGCCAACAATTGCTGATTATTGTGGTATTAAAACGCTACCCGATGGTATTGAAGGAAAGAGCCTTCGCAAAGTCATCCATAAAAATAGCACAAGCGAGCACCAGCAATTTATTTGGAAGAGTGGTGGCAGCTGGGCCATCAGGCAGGGCGACTGGAAATTGTTGGGCTACCCGCAAGATAATAGTGGCAAAGGCAAACTAAACCCAGATGAAGACCTCTTGTTTTTGGCCAATATAGTACGCGATAATACAGAGATGACCAACCTGGCTGAACAATATCCTGACAAAACAGAGGAATTGAAAGCGGCCTATTTAAAATGGGAATTTGCTAATGTGGATGACATACCTAAAAAACGAAAAACGATTCAACACAAAGCTGTTGGTCGTAAAATAGAGTTAAGCACGCGTGCACATACCAAATACAAAGGCCATGGAGCCAGCACCCTTAACGATGGTAAAACGGGCACACGCTTTTACAACGATGGCAACTGGCTGGGATTTGAAGGCAACGATGCCGAAGCCATCATTGATTTTGGTGAGAGCATCGTCTTTAATGAAGTATCGGTAGGTGTTATGAATAATATTGAAGCATGGATTTTTGCCCCCGAATACATTGAAATCAGTTGGTCGGCCAATGGTAAAAACTATTCTACCCCTATTAAGCAAACTGTGGAACAAACGAATACGAATAACAACTTTAGTACACGAATCATTCAAATTAAACAAGAAGACATAAATACACGCTTTCTAAAGGTTAAAGTAAAGAACATAGGCATTTGTCCTGATTGGCACAATGGTAAAGGCGGTCCGGCCTGGCTCTTTATTGACGAAATTATTGTTAACTAACATTTCAGACATTCATACAACAAAAAGCACTGAATTTTAAAGGGTAAAAAAAAGATTGTATATTCAGTCGTCAAAAGAAAGTCAAACATATCCTTTTTAATGAAACCAGCTGTCAGGCTCCTTTTTATAATACACGTATTATTTTTAAGTAATACTTTATTGGCTCAACAAGCGCTTGATACTGTAGTTCTACAGTTAAAATGGAAGCACCAGTTTCAGTTTGCCGGCTTTTATGCAGCTATTGAAAAAGGTTATTACAAAGATGCTGGTATAGTTGTGAAAGTCAAAGAAGGGAATACTTCCATCAACTTTGTGAATGAAGTCATTAGTGGTAATGCCGATTTTGGAATTGAATCGTCGAAACTGGTTATTGCCCGTAATAATAATTTCCCTGTTGTTGCATTAGCTGCCATCTTTCAGCATTCGCCTGAAATTATCTTAACCAGAAAAGATGCTGACATCCGTAATATTGAAGATCTAAAAGATAAACGCATTTCACTGGGTCAAAATGGTCTGGCATCACCCAAGGCCCTGCTAAATAAGTTTAGTATACCTGAAGACAAACACATTTACGGCAGCTCTATTGGTTATGTAAATGACTTAATACAAGGCAATACCGATGCCATTGCCACCTATATTACCGATGCCCCTTTTATGCTTGAGCAAGCAGGCGTTGAACCGTTAATATTTAAGCCTCGCTCCTATGGTATTGATTTATATGGCGACATCCTGTTTACATCACAACAAATGGTTGAGGAAAAACAAGAGCTCACCGAGCGTTTCGTAAAAGCTTCTTTAAAAGGTTGGGTTTACGCCATGGATAACAAAAGTGAAATTATCGATCTCATTATTAACAAATACAATTCTAAGGCTTCGAGAGAGCTATTGCGCTTCGAATCTACCATGATGGAAGATTTAGTAATGCCTAAGTTAATTGAACCGGGCCATATGAATCCCGAAAGATGGCGATACATTGCCGATACTTTTGTGGAAATTGGACAACTTCAACCTCTATTTTCAATTGATGGTTTTTTATTAGAGGATTATCAACTTTTTAATAACCGACGAATAAAACAGGCATTTTATTTTCTCATGGTTATTGTGGCCGTATCTCTAATTTCATTGCTTGTTTTCTTTCTGTTTAACCGTCGATTGAAAAAAGCGGTATTGCAACGTACAAAAGAACTATCGTCGGCCAATAATAATTTAACCAAAGAGGTAGGCCGAAGGCAGGTGGTCCATGCGAACCTGACACTTAGTGAAGAACGGTTTAAGTTATTATTTGAAGATTCCCCAATTTCACTTTGGGAAGAAGATTTTAGTCAGACAAAACAAATGATTGATGCCATCAGTACAAAAGGGGTATCAGATATTGAGCATTATATACGCAATCATCCTGAATTTGTAAGAGCATGTGCCGGGAGTGTGCGCATCAACAACATAAACAAAGCCACCGTGCAATATATGGAGGCCGAAAACAAGGAAGAAATACTTAATAATGTTAATGAGGTATTTAATGAACATGCTTTAAAAGACTTCGCTGAAGAACTGATTACCTTCTACAATGGCAAAATGCTTTACGAAACCGAATCAGAGCACATTACTTTTAAGGGCAATAAACTTCATGTTTCAATTACGGTTAAAATACCCAATGGCTATGAAGAAACATGGAGCAAGGTAATTGTATCTTTAATTAACATTACCGATTTAAGAAACACCACGGATGAACTCAAATTCACTGAGGTGCTGCTACGCCAACAAAATGAAGCTCTCAAAGGCATCAATGAAGAACTTAAAAAGTCGAAATTAAAAGCCGAAGAAAGTGATCGACTAAAAACAGCGTTCCTTTCCAATATGAGTCACGAAATACGAACACCAATGAATGGTATCATTGGCTTTACCGATCTGTTAAAAGATGATGATATTAATAATGGCGATAAGGAACGTTATTTGAGTATTATTGAAGAAAACTCACAGCAGCTATTGCGTATTATATCGGATATTATTGATATTTCTAAAATTGAAGCATCGCAATTAAAAATCACAAAGACACACATTAATATTAATCAGCTATTTGAGCACCTTCTGGATATTTTCAAATTACGTATTATCCGACTCGATAAGGAGGATGTACACTGTCATTACAATATCCATTCACAACTTCCTGAAGAGCTAATTATCAATAGTGATATAACACGACTAAGACAAGTACTTACTAACTTGCTTGAAAATGCTGTTAAATTCACCGAACATGGCGATATCGAGTTTGGAGCTTACCCTTCTGATGACAAGGAAAATTTGATATTCTACGTGAAAGACACTGGTGTGGGCATTAAAAAAGAGCGTGTATCCCAAATATTCGACCGTTTTTTTAGAGAAGAAGAACGCTTTGGGGCTAATTTAGGAGGAACAGGATTAGGCTTATCAATCGCAAAAAACCTGGTTGAACTATTGGGCGGTAAAATTGGCGTTGAAAGCACACCTGGTGAAGGAGCCAAATTCTATTTCACCCATCCATATAAATTACCTTAATCAATTATCTTTTCTGTGCCGAACGGTTAACTTAATCATAGCCTCCAATTGCCAAAGAATAATAAACAAGGTTAATGCCAGTACCGGATATTTTAGCACTTGCAGTTCGAAACCACCCAGGTTTACTTGAATCATTGGCAGACTAACACTTAAGACTAAGCCGAAAATAGAACCAAAAAGGAAAAACAGCCACGACAACTTTAGGTTTTTAGATATCACACGCTTTCCATGTAGTTCGGTTTTAACGCGTGTCATCATTTTATTTTCAAAATCTGAAAATGGCATCTCCAGGCGACTTTCCTGTAATAAGGACTTTAACCGTGTATCTTTCAATTCATCCATCCGTTTGTCAGTTATCAGATTATTAATCGCGATTCATTCTTTAATAAAGTATTGAGGTATGAATAAAAACTCTTTCGTGCCCGATGGATAACCACCTTAACTTTACTATTTGACCATCCTGTCACATCTTTTACTTCACTGAGTGACAATTCCTCAAGATAAAACAAGCGAAGTGCTAAACTCTCATTGGCCGACATCAATTTAAGGGCTTCATTAATAAAATACTTGCGTTCGTCTTGTTCCAAAGTATCCAGATGGCTTTCGTCAATTGATTCTTCAACAGCTACCAAAGGTTCATTCTTCCATTTCTTTTCCTTTTCGAGCTTTCGAAAAGCAATGTTAATAATGATGCGATAAAACCAGGTACTGAATTTCGACTGCATTTTAAAGGTATGCATCTTCTCAAAAGCGTTCATAAAAGCTTCTTGCGATACTTCTTCGGCCAAAAACTCGTCTTTTACAACAGAAATAGCAATAGAAAAGGCCATGTCTTGATACCGCCTGATAATATAGCGGTAGCCTTGCTCATCGCCTTCTATCACTTTTTTGATGTAAATTTCTTCCACTATTGGGCTTTCTTTTTATCGGTAAAATGAGCGAGTATCATTCCAAAACCTCCAAATAGAACTGTCGAACCAAAAACAAACGGTTCATCAATACTACGTAAACTATTTGGAAGAACAGCGTGTGTCATTACAAACCCAAACATTAAACCGAACGCAATACCAACTAACAATAAACCCAATTTTAACCAAGGGAAGGAAAATCGAAAACCTCTACGTTCCGGTTTTTTAGCGTAGAAATTACTGGCATCGGCCCCTTTTTCAATAAGTAGCGTGCGCTCTTTGGTGCGAGCCTGCAGGTAATAATACCAAGAGAAAAAAGCGGCAGCAAAGAATCCAAGCCAACCAAACATTATTGTAACATCTTCCATAATCCTATTATTTATTTGTTTCTCTACTGAGATACAAGATAGGAAAGAAAGGTTACAGACTTTTTTAAAAATTTAAAATATTGAATCAATCACTAGTCGACCTGATAGTACCATCCAGGCAAATATGGAGAAAAAAGCACCCAGCAAACCATAAAAAACTCTGGCTCCGGTGCGTCCCATCAATTTAATCATCACCTGAGCTCGGCGTTGCTTAAAAAACCACTCCCAGTTGCTTATAGCTGCTACAAATATTAGGGCTCCAACGCCCATCATGAGGTAAAACAATACGTCTGTATTCATAGGTGCGAAATTAGCTAAACATTTTTTCAATCTTCACAAAACTTGATGGCATGGCAAACAATACCACCTTATCATGTGGTTCAATCTCGGTATCTCCGCTCGCAATAATAGCTTTTTCACCTCTTATAACACCACCTACATTTACATCTTTTGGCAAACTCAATTTACGTAAAGGCCCCTTGGTTATCTTTGAATCGGGCTGTGCAATTAGCTCCAGCACTTCTGCATCGGTGGCAGTTAAACATTTCACATGCGACACATGAGCTCTTAAGGTATATCGATAAATGTGACTGGCCGCTATGAGCTTTTTATTGACCAGTGTACCAATTCCAATATTCTCAGCCAAGTCAATATAATCAATATTCTCAACCTCAGCCACAGTCTTTTTAACACCCATCTTTTTAGCTAGCTGACAAGCCAAAATGTTTACCTCTGAATTGCCCGTTACGGCCACAAAAGCATCCATCTTTTTAATACCCTCATCTTTCAACAACTCCAAATTACGACCATCTCCGTTAATCACAAGTGTATCAGCCAGTAAATCTGCCAGGCGAGCCGCTTTTTCTTTATCTATTTCAATGAGTTTGATACTATAATTACCTTCTAGTTTTTGAGCGACTTTCTTACCAATTCGACTCCCTCCAAGAATCATTACATTCTTGATTTCGAACTGTTTCTTACCGGCATCCTCCATCACCTGCTTCACAGCAGACTTAGTGGTGATAATATACACCAAATCATTGTGTTGCAACGTCTCTTTACCTCTTGGGATTATGGTTTCACTATCTCGGTTAATGGCCACTATATTGTACTCCTGATTTTCGTACATGGCCGATATTTCTGCCAGTGTTTTATTAACGATACGTGCATTATCACGCACCTTTAAGGCAAACATAACCAACTTACTACCTGTAAATTCATACATCTGGCGAGTACCCACCTGCTTTAATGATGCATATACTTCTTTTGCAGCCAGTTGCTCTGGATAAATAAGTTCATCAATACCAAGTTTACCGAAAAACTCTTTATTCTCTTCTAGTAAATATTCATAGTTATTAACACGGGCTACGGTGGTTTTTGCCCCAAGCTGTTTGGCCAAAATACAAGATAGTATGCTCATATCCTGATAAGGAGGAACCGCAATAAACAAGTCGCACGATTTTACATTCGCTTCACGTAAATCTTCGATGGATGAAATGCTTCCAACAATGGTCATTAAATCAAAGTGAGAATCAATTTGCTTTAATTTCTCATCATCTTCATCCATCAATATAACATCGTGGTTAGCTGAACAAAGCATTTTAGCCAAATGCGTTCCAACCTCTCCTGCCCCTGCTATAAATATTCTCATAACGTTTAATGTTCTTTATTACGACTTGCTGCCTGATAAAAACATCGCAAATTAATAGATAATACCACAAAATCTCCAAAAAAAATGGATTTAAATCACCTCAGTTTTCAGTTTGTTACAAAAAGCACACCATCTTTATTAACATCATGCACATTGTCAATGTACTGCGAATGTCCTTTTAGCCAAGTGCGTTTATGATACCAAGCCCAACCACTGGGTAATACCAACTGCTGCACCCGCATGCTTTTTCTTATTTGTTCAATGGTCATATTCGGTTTATCCAGTAAAATCAGTTTGTCAATATGGCAGGAGTTGAGCTTAAAATCCCATTCTGCATTTTCTGGTACAATAACAATCTTTTCCTTACCTATAAGGTTAACAATGGGTTGTGCATTCTGTTTACTATTAACTACGACTAGCTTGATGTTCGAACTGGCATTACTATAGGCCCATAAACCACTAAACGCAAAATCCAGTTCCTTTGCCGATAAATGAGTGCTCGAAAAAACAGTACTTTTACCATTGACAATATAATTTACAACGCTTTTACCTTGTACATTTGCTACATATAAAATCTGATTAGGAACTGTTAGGTTTCTAAGATGAATACTACTTACAGTTAATATTAACGTTACCAGCAACCACCTCAGATACCTGATAAAACGATACTCGAGAAACACCAATAGAAGTATAACAGATAGATAAATAACAAATATCTGCCAGCTGGTGATGTATAGATTAGTAATGTTCGAATAAGGTAAACCATCAACCCAAAGTGCCACGTGATGCATAAATGCTAACATATCACCCAATGCCGGAGTCAATAATTGTAATGCCATTTGAGAAAATGATAATATTGAAGCCATAATGGCTAATACTAATATTGGCGTTACTATCGGGATTAACAATACATTTGTAATAATAAAATAAAGCGGAAAACCATAGAAGGCATAAATACTGATTGGTAACGTGCCGATTTGAGCAGCTATTGAAACCGCCACAATGGACCATAACCACCTAAATGGTGGAAATTTAAACTGAAACCACTTAACTATTTTGGGATAGAAGCAAACAATTGATGCTACGGCACAATGACTTAACCAAAAGCCAATATTAAAAAGAGATAAGGGTTCAATCAATAATATAATAAACATGGAGGCTCCTAATAGATTGAAAATGCCGGTTTTTTGTTTTGAGATTCGCCCTATTTCAAGTATTGTAAACATTAAACTTGCTCTTAATACCGAAGGAGAGAAGCCGGTGATAAATGCGTAAATCCACAAAATTAAAATCACCCCAAAGGCTACCCACAACTTGTCTTTTTTTAAACCCATTGTAGCCACTAATCCGATAATCAGCATATAAATAATCCCTACATGAAGTCCGCTAACAGCCAACAAATGCATAGCGCCGGCATTGGAAAAAGCCACCTTTTGCTCATAAGATAAACGGCTTTTGTCACCAAGGTATAAAGCATTTAAAATAGCCAAATGGGCATTTGCCAATCCGGCTTCAGTAAACTTATCTCTTAAATACTCCTTTAATAGTGAACTAGTTATAAATAAATCCCTTGCTGTAGCGCCATTTTTTTGAACCTGAAATTGACTGACTATAAAGCGAAAGGCAATTCTTTGATTTCGGAGATAGCCACAATAATCAAAATTAAACTGACTATCAGGACTCGTAAAAGGTATGAATCGGCCGCTAATGTAGAATACTTCTCCAGCCTTTAATGCTGCGGTATCTTTTCCTAATGGAATAAAAACGATACCTCGATTACCAACGTACTGACTTAATGAATCGCTTACTACTCCCTTTAGATAAACTTCGAATTTGTGGTTCTTTTCTGTTTTACCGATTGCTTCAATTAACTGTACCTTCAACTCCGTCTTTTCATTGCTTGAAATAATTGTTGGGAACCTCAACTGCATGTACAACATTGCAAAGAAGAAAGTAAAAAGAAATACCGCTAATCCAGTTGTATAGCGATATCTATACAATGCCTGCTTTTTTAGCCAATAAATAACAAAGCAAAAAAACACGAATAACAGAGAACTAACCAGCAACAGCAAGTCGGTTTCTATAATTAATGCAGAGGAAATGTACAGGCCTGCAACAACAGGAATGACAACTCGAAGAAAAGGTGATCTTTTAAGAAATAGGCTAAGCATAGGTTTTATATCAATAAAAATAAATTTATGATATCCCAGGCTTAATATCAAGGAGTATTATGAATTGGAGTTACCCCATTTTTTTAAGTAAATCCAAAAGTTAGCTGAGATTCCTTTCTTTGCTTATATGCCTTGGGTT
>NZ_JAENRR010000093.1 GCF_016612505.1 Carboxylicivirga marina | reverse complement strand
TTGATTGACACTGCCTCAAATTGATTGATCAATCTAATGAGTTGTTTTTTTTATATCGGTAATGCGGAGACCTTTACGGTTTATCCGACTCTCTGAATTCAAATAATGAACCATATTCATTAGTAACTAAGCCAAGATTCTGCTTGTACCAATCTCTCATTTGTGAAGGGCTTTTACATTTGAAAAAGATACCACCTATCCCTGTTACTTTTTTCGCCATAAAACTATTTTTATAGAAAAGATATGGCAATTATCTTTTAATTACCACCCGGAAATAACCATTTTAACAAAGCATCGATATTCTGGCTCATTTCAGTGTATCCCTGCACATAAAGCTTGTCTAATTTTTTAGGATTATTCTCAATGCGGGAAACTTCAAGTTGTTCCTGTGGCCTGATAACATACACCTTGCCCTCCTTCTCCAGGTCTGAGATTAAATCCAGTGTTTGATTATATGCATCGGCACGCCTTAGAATCTTATTAACAAAATGAGGATATTTACCGTACTTTTTCTGAATTACCCACTGAAACTTAGCAGGTTCTTTTCGATAATCCTGATTACGTGTAAGCACCACAACCGCTCGTTCACAACCACTTTGCAAGGCTTTATTAACCGGTATCGAATCAGCTATACCTCCATCGAGGTAATAAGCACCTTTAAATGGCACCATCTTAGAAACAAGTGGCAAACTACCTGATGCCTGAATAGCGCTTAACAGCTCTTGTTCGTTCAGTTCTTTTGACGAATAGTATTCAGGTTCTCCGGTTTGCACATTTGTGACAACAATATTAAAATCACAGAAAGAATCAAATGCTGCTTTATAATCAAATGGCACCAAGTTATTGGGTATCTCATCATAAATAAAATCAGGATTAAAAAGATTACCTGTTCTGATGAAGTTCATCCAGCTCATATACCTTGAGTCGGCTGTGTACCGCTCATTAACAACCCTGTTTCGTTCGAATTGCTGTGAGGCATATGAAATACCGTAAGCAGCGCCTGCCGATACCCCAATGGCATATGGAAAATGCAAGTTAGCCTTCAAAAAATAATCTAAAACACCTGCACTAAAGATTCCTCTGAAACCACCACCTTCGAGAACCAAAGCCGTTTTATCAACTTTATATTCCAATGCTTAGTATCTTAATCCTTTAATATTAGGGCGAGTAATGTTACCACTCATTTCAAGTACAATGCTATTACCTTTTCGTGGTAACGATTGCATGGTCATCAATTCAAATGTTGATAAGGCATTTTTTAAGCCAGGTGCTAAATTACTAATCACCAGGGTACCTTTCTCTATTTGTGATAACTCATGTTGTAAGGCATTAACATTTATTTTGGCTTTCAATTGAGCATCCAGCAAAGATGATTTTATTTCCGTATCGGTTATGTAAAGCTCATTATTCTTTAATTCAGAATTTAAAGCCAAACGCTGCAACATTAACTTATCCATCTTCAATCCTAAAAGCGCGGCTTGCTGTTCCATTTGTTGTTTTTTCTCGCCAGCATACTCTACTGTCAGGTTTTCTACCAAAAACTTAGTGGTGTGCGATTGAATAACAGGTTCAGCGCCTTTATGATTCATCACACCATCCATCTTCACATATAAATTATCCAGACTATATAAGCCATTTGATTCTTTATTTCCCCATTGTAAACCCTTATCATTCAACTTCAACTCGAGCGATGAGGCTGCCTGTTTAATTGAGAAATTATCAAGTCCTTCACCATCGTAGGTCATTTGCCCCTTAGAAACATAGCTTACTATTGGAGAATGCATATGTAAATCATCCAACACAATTCTATTTTTTTTGGGGTCAAACTCAAGATCCATAAATAAATTATCGACCTTGTTAAAACGTTGTATTTGCTCTTTGGTAAAGCCAAGGGCATCCATCCACGGGGTGTTAGCAAACCTTAAATGCTTCGCTTTAATTTTAACAGCCTGCTTCTTATCCGGAAATTGAGTATTCAAAACTTCAATATCTTGCTTACTTATATGTCCTCTAAACTGAATACTTAAATCATCTACCAATAAATTATCATCAGCTCCAATAACGTTTAAACTCAAATCAAACAGTTGAACATTGAATGATTTAATATGCTCAAAGTCATCCGTCTTCAACAAACGCATTGCTTCGGAGTATGGCATAGCCAGCTTAACCTGCGAACTGCCAAGCAATAATTCCTGGCCGTTAATTGTTCTGATTTCAAGGCCAATTAGTTCAACTTTCGAAAATAAGGGATTAATAACCACCTTCTCAAACTCCACATCAACATCACCGATGGCCAACTCCAGTTGCTGTTCTAGTTGTTCTTGGATCTTATTTGCTAGCACATTGCCATACACCCAGTTTCCAATAAACAGGCATGCAGTTATGACGATAAGAATTAGAAGTATTTGCTTTTTATTCATGAGTTAACAGTTAAGCATTAGACTGACGTTTAAATGTAGGAAAAAGGATTAGGATATAAGTACTACTATGTCAGATTTTATTATTCTTTATCCTTTCGGGATATGCTTAACAAATATGATTCCATAAATTGGCTCAATATGATATTTAATAGGTAATACTCTTACTATCATTCTGGGGTTTTCAACCCCAAACCCCGACTTCATTTTTTCCATGATGAAAAAACGCAAGCAAAAAAATCTTTGGCTACGCCTGATTAAGCTCATAAAACTACGGTTGAATGACTGGAATCGTTTAAACTCACTTCGCTCGAACAGAAAACGATTCTTAAACGTCATTTACAACCTTGCTTTATGGCTCACCAGCCAAGGCCATAGGGTAATTCTTGAGCTTACCCACTCTAATCCATACAGAACCCACAAATAAAAAATAAGGCTACTCTCCGTTGAAAGCGCCTTATTATACTAATTATGAGCTATAGATGATTTACTCACCTATGAAAAGAAATGTTTAACGTAAGTAAAAAGTAACTCCAACAGCCATTGAAAGAGCCATATGAGGCTTCACGTATTTGGTTCTGATGGCTTCTAACAAATAAGCATCGAAGGCCGAAAACTCAGTATAGACACCAAAACCATGAAAATAGCGTTGGTTTATATCAAACCTTAATTCGCCACCCAAAAATGGAGCAAAGTGAATCTTATTCTGAAAATAATATTCTTTGGGGTAATAATCGGGCAAACGATTGAAGGTATTGTTGGTATTTCCCCAGTTGATTGATAAACCACCGTATGGCTTAAAGTATTTAAAGACAGGCTCCTTTGTAAAGTAAAAACTATTTTTTAGCGAAATACTAACCACACTGTTTTTACTTCCTCCGAAATTCTCACTCAAATATCCAATAAATAATGCCGGCTGATACGTTGGGCTGATAGCAAAACCAAAACCAATAGACATAAAGCCTATACTACCGGCATATTGCAACTTATATTGCCCCGGTATAAACCAGCGATGCCGATAAGTCACAGTATCTTTCTTAATAACAACGGTGCGTGTTTTATAAGCATTCTGTAGCATCTTTGGCAACTCGCTTTGTATTGTGTCGCTTGCATCACCCTGGGCATTAGTCACAGGTGCTATTGCCAATAGCATAACAATTATAAAAACGCCGATATATTTAAATCTTCTCACTTTATCTTTTCTAACTTTAGTAGCGTACGAGCTCATGCTTAATGGTATCAGACTGAATATCGAGAATGATCAATTCGTTTCGAATAGGCGCAGGAATAGATAAATAATTCACATCATCATATGGCTGTGAATAGCCGTAACTATGACCATGGCCATGAATCGATAAATTGAGGTTATTGCGCAATATAATCTGATTGTATAAAAATTCATTTCCCAAAGAGAATTGCTCATCCCATGGTGGAATATGGGCGAATGGAATAACATGAACATATTCTGAATCATTCACCAAAGCCTTATCAAACCACTCAAAATCAGGGTCAGTCACTTTCTTTTCCCAGATGATGTCATCAAACATCACAAACTTGACATCCTTATACTTAAAAAAGAAGTTACTCTCACCAAACATCTCGGTGTAAATATCATAGCCATTACCAAGGCAATCGTGATTACCAATGATTGTAATAACAGGGACATTTATGTTATTCATAATATCGCTATACCAGTCATATTCACGAGCATTGGCACTTAGAGTCACGTCTCCCAGGTGAATAATAAAATCGAGATCACTACGTGTATTGATGTATTTCACCTGCTTTTCAAACTCATCGTAGTAACTGTGCGAATCTGATATTAACCCGACACGAAATGGTGTAAAATCTTCATCGGCCTCAGGAAGTAGCTTGTTGTAATTACTAACATTTTGTTTCTTCCACTTAGACTTAACGATGTTTTGATAAGGGCTATACTCGATTATTTCTTTGCAAGAAGAAAATAAAAGTACAACGACAAATATGGCCACTAACGCATGCCTACTTTGATTTGGGTTCATCTTATTAAAGGTTAACATTGTGTTTGTTAATCCGGCTCAAGCACCTTATTAACAGAACCAAAGTTAGAGCCATTAGTTGAGTCTCGGCAATTTTATTTGATGAAGCCTTAAAAGTACCGCCTGAACTGCCAGTTGAGTGGGATGAAATGAAAGCATAAAAAAAGGCAAGCCTTTCGGCCCGCCTTAATTCTTGGAGTATATTGTATTGAATTTAGTGACTATTCATTTGGTTCAATCACCATCATTACATCACCTTTCGCAACTGAATCACCAGAATCGTATTTAATTTCCTTAACAACACCATCAACGGCAGCATCAAGGTTGTTCATCATCTTCATGGCTTCAAGTACTACAACCGTATCGCCTGCTTTTACTTCATCACCAACTTTAACTTTGAACTCAACAATCATACCCGGGATAGGCGCTAACAAGCTTCCTGTTGCTTCCACTTCTTTAGCACCACCTTTGGCACGGCGAGCACGTGGAGCACCTGCCGCAGCGTTAGGATCGTTGATTTCAACCGTAAATACTTCACCATCAACTTTCACTTCTAACTCACGCGTTGCACCAACACCACCTTTTGATGTTAATTCACCAGAAAGTGCTTTACGTACCAATTCTTCTTCTTTCTCAACCTGCTCCATGGTCTTCGCCTGAAATTCAGCAGGAACTTCTTCCTTACCATATTTCCACTTCAAGAAACGCTTACCAGTTACAGGGTATAAAGCACACAATACTTCATCATCGATATCTTGAGCTAAGCCTGAGAATTCTTCTTTCACTGCATCCAACTCCGGCTCAAGGATAGAACCCGGACGAGCAGTGATAGGCTCTTCACCACGTGGGTAATCTTTCAAGGCTTTTTTCTGAACCTCAGGATTGATTGGGTCAGTTGTTTTACCATACAATCCGTAACAAAGGTCTTTTACCTCTTTAGTAATCTGAGCATACTCACCTTCGTAAGAGTCAAACAATACGTTATTTACGGTTTGTACACCAACAATTTGAGAAGTAGGCGTTACCAAAGGAATGTTACCAAGATCCTTACGCACTTTAGGTAATAAACGGAATACCTCAGGTAATTTATCTAAAGCATCCATTGCTTTTAACTGGTTAACCAGATTCGAAAGCATTCCACCCGGCGTTTGGTGAAGCAATACGTTAATATCAGTAGTAGCATACTTAGGGTTGTTATCTAAGTGCTTGTACTTAGGTATGTATTTCTCCATCTCGTCAGAGATAGCAGTAATCTTGTTGATGTCCATACCAGAATCGCGGTTAGTACCTAACAAGGACATAATCAATGGCTCAACAGCTGCATGAGACGTACGGTAAGCATAAGGTCCGATACAGGTATCAACGATATCAACACCAGCTTCGATAGCTTTGAAAATAGCTAAATCGGCCATACCAGAAGTAAAGTGCGTGTGTAAGTTGATTGGCGTATCAGTAAAATTCTTGATTTCACGAATCAAGTTATAGATATCATAAGGCGCAATTAAACCAGCCATATCTTTGATACAGATAGAATCAACACCAAACTCAACTAAGTCTTTTACTTTGTTGATGTAGTAATCCATATTGTATACATCACCACCCAAGCGAGGCTGATTTAATGTATAACAAACCACCCCCTGGAAGTGCTTGCCATTGTCTTTGATGACTTTAGCTGCCGTTTCGAAGTTACGGTAGTCGTTTAAAGCATCGAAACAACGGAAAATATCCATACCGTTATCAATGGCACGCTGAACGAAAGCCTGAACAACATCATCGGCATAGTTACGATAACCTACCACATTCTGTCCGCGAAGAAGCATTGAGAATGGTGTTTTTGGCATGTGCTTTTTCAAAGTACGAAGGCGCTCCCATGGATCTTCAGCTAAGAAACGGTGCATCGTATCAAATGTAGCACCACCCCATGTTTCAACTGCGTTGTAGCCAGCGTTGTCAATCATTTCAGCAACTGGCAACATATCTTCTGTACGACCACGTGTTGCAAATAAAGACTGGTGTCCGTCACGTAAACTTACGTCGTTAATTTTAATTGGATTGGCTGCCTTTGGACGGTCAGCGCCAAACTCTAGTGGAGCCATCTCTAATGCTCCGTGCTTATCGAAATTCATCTGATTCAATGTTTAATTGGTAATGGTTAATGGTTAATGACTAATTAATAATGCATCATTAATCACTAACAATTAATCTTTAATCTCTTATCATTATTTAAGCGCGAGAACGTAACAAACGACCACGACGTTGTACCATTGCACGATTACTCATAATCACTTCCTTACCGGCAGCTTTCCATGAGTTGGCAGCTTTTACTTCATTGTTTTTAGCAGCTTCCTGCTCAAGGTAATAAGCTACAGCGATCATTGCCGCTCTTCTTCTTTTTTCTCTTGCTGTCATAGTACACTAATTTACAATGGAATGTTTCCGTGCTTCTTAGGAGGTAACACCTCTGTTTTAGTCGACATCACTTCCATGGCGTCGATTAGGCGCTGCCTTGTTTCACTTGGCAGGATAACATCATCAATATAACCGCGCTTAGCTGCTAAGTAAGGTACGTTAAATGCCTCTTCGTACTCATTGATTTTAGCCTCTCTCATTGCGTCCTTGTCGTCTGCTTCGGAAATCTGCTTACGGTAAGTCGAGATTATCTCAACAGCACCTTTAGCACCCATTACTGCAATCTCAGCCGATGGCCATGCAAATACCATGTCAGCACCTAAAGGCTTAGAACACATAGCTAAGTAAGCACCACCATAATCTTTACGAGTCACTACCGTAAACTTAGGCACAGTAGCCTCGGCGTACGACCAAAGTAATTTAGCACCGTGGCGAATAATTCCGTCCCACTCCTGCTGAACACCTGGTAAATATCCTGGTACGTCAACAAACGTAATCATTGGGATATTGTAAGCATCACAGGTACGCACGAAACGAGAAATCTTATCGGAAGCATCGATATCTAAACATCCTGCCTGAATCATTGGCTGGTTGGCAATGATACCTACAGAACGGTTGTTTAAGTGACCGAAACCAACAATGGCGTTCTCAGCATAATACTCGTGTACCTGCATAAATTCACCATTATCGAGTACCGACTCAATAATATCCACCATGTTATATGGTGTTTTTGGATCATCTGGTATAATTGTATCTAACTCCTCGCATACACGAGTTGGGTCATCACCCATCGGAATCTGCGGCGCCTCTTCCAGGTTGTTGTTTGGTAAGAACTCTAACAACTCCTTAATGGCATCCAAAGTATCTTCATCGCTATCGCAGGCAAAGTGTGCGTTACCACTCTTGGTATTGTGAACCATTGCTCCACCAAGATCTTCTAAAGTAGTTTCCTCACCTGTTACCGTCTTAATTACATTAGGACCTGTAATAAACATGTGACTCTTTTTCTTTACCATAAAGATAAAGTCAGTCATTGCTGGTGAATATACAGCACCACCGGCACAAGGACCCATAATAGCCGAAATTTGAGGAATAACGCCTGAAGCACGTGAGTTACGCATGAAAATCTCACCATATCCTTTTAAGGCATCAACACCCTCTTCAACGCGAGCACCACCTGAATCGTTTAATCCAACAACCGGCGCACCAGCTTTAACGGCTAAATCCATAATCTTACAGATTTTAGCGGCATGCATCTCACCAAGTGAACCTCCACGTGAAGTAAAATCTTGTGAGTAAGCAAATACCGGACGACCGTTAACTAAACCATGACCGATAACTACACCGTCAGAAGGTATGTCAATTTTTTCAAGACCAAAGTTTACCGAGCGGTGCTCAACAAACATGTCTACCTCCCTAAAACTACCTTCGTCAAAAAGATAATCTATACGCTGACGAGCTGAAAGTTTGCCCTTTTCGTTATGTTTAGCCACACGTGCATCTCCACCCATTTTCTGGACTTCTTCACGTTTCTTTTTAAGTAGCTCAATCTTTTCAGATACTTTCATAAATACAGATACTTTACAATTACACCAAAAATTCTTTAATTGTCTTTTACGCTGCCAAAAATATACACTACAAGTGATAAGTCGACCTTATAAATGTTAAAAAAATGAAAATTCAAGATATATTTCTTTAATTAAAAGATTAACACTTGATTCCACCGAATATTTTACGAAAAGAGTACTGCAAATTAATACTAGTTTTAAATTAAAAGCAATAGGCCTGGTATAATTAAAAATTGCAGAATACTAAATACCTGAATTCAATGGCTATTCCGTGTAATTATTAACACCTGACTAACTATTGGTTTATTTTAAAACACTCTTCTTTCCAAACAAAAGGGCAATCGACAAAAACCAGTACAAAGCTCTGAAAATGGCGCAAGAATGTCATCTTTTTCGAATGTAAATATTAACATATTTACCTGAAGTGTTATTATTTTTGATGCCACAATTAAGACGGACGAACAAGGCATGGACAATTTTGACTACACCAACCAAAACCACATTATATTCCTTTTACTGGCCCTCATCATCATGGCATTGGCCTACTTCATTATCAAAAACAAAGTGAGTAAGTATTTTAAGGAGCGAAAAGTCAAAAAGCGCTTTGAAAGAGGCAACAAACTTGAGCAGCAAGCCAAAAATTTTCTAAAAAACAAAGGCTATACCATCGTCGATTACCAAAGTACCTATGAGCACCGCTACATGGAAGATGGCGAAGTGCAATGCACCGAAATACAACCCGATTACATTGTTAAAAAGAACGGTAAAAAGTATGTTGTGGAAGTAAAAAGTGGCACTACAGCCATTAGTGCCCGCAACCGAAATACGCGGCGCCAACTGCTAGAATACGATTATGTAGTGGAGAATGATGGCGTATTTCTTTTGGATATGGAAAACCGTAGTTTAAAACTCATCCAATTTAAATCAAAAGCAGAAAAGCGCTCGGGCAAATTGCTAAAAGCAGTCATCATTATTGCTCTAATTGGAATTGCCGTTCCGTACTGGCCGGCTAAAGTTGTACTTGGCTTAGCGTTGACTTTGCTATTTATTAAAGAGAGTCGATTTTGACAATAGATGCAAGATTTAAGACAATAGACGATAAGACTTTTTGAAAAGCATTTTATAGTTTTAGATAATAGCATGGGGCAATGATTGCCACAGGGGGTACTTCGGAAGTACCCCCATTGTTGTTATCACCCGGGACTAATCGCTCCTAAATGACATAAGTGGACTTGCAAATAGGAAAAATGCACCTTAAAGTATGAGGCATGCGATCAAATACCGGACTAAATGGCTTCTATGGACCAGAGCGGCACTTATATATATGAAACAGGGACAAAAACATCGCATGTAGCCACTTAAAAAACAGAAAAGATAGGTACGAAACCGCATGTACCCCCTTACAAAGCCCTTGACTGTTAGCAGCCCAAAGAATGGTGCGCCATTTGCCACTATCGTTTCACCAATGAAGCCGGCCTGTTAGCCAGGCCAGACCCCTACTCGATTTGAGGATGAGGTACATGACTAAGTGTAGCCACCCTATGAATTAAAAATGCTAAGCAATGCTGTTTTAATGCCCGTAGATGACAATCGAAAACGCACGGCTCAATCAAGAGAGCGAATAAATGAGTTATAAAACCGCACACTTAACATACGGTGCACATTAATTATAATGCTAAATACCTAATATCACTGACTCCCCCTTACATGATGGGATATAAATCAATAAGACAGTGAAATAAAGAATATTTTTTATGAGCTAATACTACTTTACTCACGCGATAATGATTGAATTATTAGTAGTTTTATATTGTATGACAGTTTGATATATAGTATATATTAAAAACGTCAGGCGTAAAATAAATGAAATACTATAAGCGCAATATAAAGCATAGGGCAGTATATCGATTAGTTGCCACCCATTAAAAAACAAACCGTTAAGTAAATGAGAAATTATAACAAGACCTTTAATCTTTACAGTCTAGTATGTTTAATCATTCTATTATTCTCATCTTGTGAGAAAGAAGAAATAGAAAAATTTATAGAATTTCGTGATTTTGAATCTGTTAACGTAATTAAAAATGGATTCCCAATAAATAATCAAGAACAAGCAGAATTAGTATCTTTTAATGAAAGCATATGGGATATTGACAAGAATATTTTTATAAAATCACAAGAAGAGCTACATCAACAGTTAACTCAATTCAATTTTGATATCAATAAAGAAGTGAATTTTGAGAACTACTTTTTACTAGGAGTAATCAGTAGAATTGGCTTAGTTCAGCAAAACATTGAATATCACAGTAAACTATTCATAAATCAAGAATCAAATAAGGTGAAAATTCAGATTTGTAATATTCAATATGGTGAGAGTATAAAGCATCAAGACTCATTTATCCCTGAATTACATTGGTTTGTAATTCCAAAATATTTGAATGATTCGGAATTCATTAAAGAGTACAAGACAGAAAGAAGTAAAGAGTTAATGAATTTATCAATCATTGAAGGTGTTTACAAAGGAACTGTAAATGTCCAAGGAAATAACAACTATGCAGTTAAAGACGTTGAACTAACAGCTCAAAGAGTTAGTAAAGAATCTTCTGATATGAAATATACGATGGTTATTGAAGCACAAAATATTGAACTATATGGTGAGTTTTCAATCAAATTTGAAGATAAATTTTTTGCTGAAGGCAGAGGAGGATGGCCTACTCAGAAATATTTTTCTAATCATTGGTTAAACTTGAGTAACTATGACAAAGAATCAAATATGATACGTGCAAGTTTTCAAGACCTTGAGAATAGTAATCATATTTATTTTGTAGGCACTAAGAACGAATAAATAACGGGTGGCAACACGCTAGTATAAAGCATTTGGCGTTCGTGATTATTTGGAAACATTGTAGCTTCGGCGAACACCGCCAAATCTTTGATTTGGCTTTAGTGATGGAAAGATAAAAACAAATAAAAGATTTGGCTCAGTGGAGTTATGGGAGGTTTGATTCGTTAAATCGCCAAAAGCTTCATCTAGCCAACCGTTGTGCTTAATGCCAAACCCTGTAAACTAATCAGATTAACTTTTTATATAAAATGCAATACAAATATTTTCAAAAACGAAAGAACAATATGTCCTGGCAGACTTTTCTTTTATCTGCTGATTGTGATTTTGTTTCACATATTCTTTGCTCGTATTATGGACTAAAGCTTGGAACTAGTTTATGGATGTCTATGCATTCAATTGAGAAATATTTAAAAGCATTATTACTAAAGAATGATTCATCATTTAACCCAAGAAAATATTCCCATAGAATTGAAGAACTATGGAATAAATCAAAGGATTTATTTCCTAATGAATATTTATTTCAAACCCCAGAATTTGACACTTATATTTTAGAAATAAACAATCAAGACAAAAACCCAGATATTAGATATGGTTTTGGCATTGATAGTCAAGAACCTAATTGCACTAGGATTTACACAATGATAGCCTGCACCTTAAGGATTTTGATTTTAGGGGATGAAGAATATAGAAAACGAGGAAACTATGGAATTTCTGACATGTGTTTCGGTGGATGTAATCACTTTTTTGAAGACCCAATAATTAGTGCTAAAGAAATCGTGATTAAGGAGGTAGATAGGTTAACAGACTTAAAATAATAAGCACTAAGCACAACACGCTGCACATAGCGCATTTCGGGATTCGAGCATTTTGAAATGTCAGTAGCTTCGCCAACCAGCGCCAAATCGCTGATTTGGCTTAAAATGAAAAGTTAAAACAAATACACCGCTTTGGCTCAGCTCAATTTGGAACGATTGTAAGGTTAAATCCCCTCACGACGCCATGCAGCGGGACCGTTAGGCAAAATAGAAAAACCGTCTAACCAGAAAATAAAAGCAATGAAAATCACAATTACTTGCATCCTGCTTTTGACAAGCATAATGACGATTGGGCAAAACAAAACAGCACAAGATTATTGGAAGTTATATCAATCTCAGAAATATGATTTAATAGTTGAGCAGCTTACTCCTCAGTTAAACGAAAGACCAAATGACGTAGAATTAAATCTCATTTTAGGACGCTCACAAGCTGATTTAGGAAACTACTCAAAAGCAATTCCATACCTTGAAAACTCTATTGAACACGACAATAAAAACAACTGGGAAAAGGCTTGGGCATTAGGATATATTGGTAATTGTCTTTTTATGATTGAAGAATATGAAAAATCTAAAAAAGCACTAAGTGATTGTATTAGTTTGAACATAACTAAAAATGCTACTAAATACGCTTATGGCCGAATGCTGTTGTTTGGATTTGATAGTTTTTATGATGGTTGGAAAGTTTATGAATCTGACAATTTTAGATTTCATTTTCAAAACATGTCAGATTCGGACGCTAAAAAGTATGTTCAGTCTCATGAGAATACTTATCAAGGAATAAACAGTTTTTTTAAGAGTGAAATCCCTAAGAAGATTGATTTCTTTGTGTGGAACTTAAAAGAAGATGCTAAGAAATTAATGAATCAGAATCTCGGTTTCGCCAAACCTTATTTTAGCATAGTTCATTCACATTATCAACAAACATTGGGACATGAAATGACCCACGTAATATCACATTATGCGACAGAAATCAAGCAAAAAACTGGATTGATAAACGAGGGGACTTCAGTCTGTTTTGACCAAGCAACTCAAGACAAAGAACAAATTGTTAAAGACTGGATTAGTACAAATGGTAAAAAAATAGACATTCATAAGATTTGGGAAAGTTGGACAGATTATCCAATGGAATTGACTTACCCGCTTTCAGGACTATTTGTTAAAGAGTTGATAGATAATTTCGGTAGAGATAAATTCATTGAGTGTTTTGGTAATCAAACATATGAGAATGCTAAAAAAGTGCTAGGTGAGAATCTAGATAAAGTAATTTTAGATTTTGAAAATAACATAAATACATAAACTACTTTGCCTAACAATGGCTTATAAAGCAAAAGTGAGCCGACTAGTTTTGGCTGGTTCGTAGTTTCGACAACCACCGCCAAATCGTTGATTTGGCTTTTGAAAAGTATAAGATAAAAACAAAACCAACGCTTTGGCTACTTTGCATTTTGAATGGTAGGTTTGGCAACAATCCACTTTCGCTTCATAGCCGCGTCCGTTAGGCAAAATAAAAACCATATGAATCGATATCATTTTTTTAAATTAGTTCTAATCGTAATAACTCTAATTTCCTTAAGTGGTTGTTTAGTAATTGAACAAGTTCGCCTACAATTAGATTTATCAAAAAGAACGGGAAAAATTGAGTATTTCAATATTGTGTCAGCAATTGAAAAAAAAGATAGCTATTGGACAAATGATGATGAAAAAAACAAATTCTTTAATGATTTGACTAATATGAGAGATAAAGATTTAAAAGAATTAGTTAAAGAATATGGAGAATTTGCTGATGATTCAAATAAAATAGTGACTGAAAAAAAGTTGATTGCAAAAAACAAACAATTAAATGGAATCGAAAAATTCAATTTCTCAGATTTAAAGGGATTTGATATACTAATGAATAAGGATAGCACAAGCTATTTTATGAAAATTGAAAATGACACCAAATATATATTTAGCAATGGGACATACTTCGAAACTGACTCTGGTAATTATGTCTTGTGGGATATAACTACAAAAAAAATAGATATAAAAATTCAGCAAATTGACTTAGAAGAAGAATGTGATTATACCGAGAGCATGCTTAGCTATTGGAAAGAATGGAAAAGAGCTAATAGATAAATTACTTTGCCTAACAATGGCTTATAAATCAAAAGTGAGCCGGCTAATTTTGGTTGGTTCGTAGCTTCGGCAACCTCCGCCAAATCGTTAATTTGGCTTTTGAAAAGTATAAGTTAGAAACAAAATCAACGCTCTGGCTACTTAGCACTTTGAAAGGTAAATTTGGCAACAAATCACTTTCGCTTCATAGCCGCGTCCGTTAGCTGCAAGGCAATGAGAGACTGGAATATATACATATTATTGATTTCTATTCTTTTTACTGTTCAAACAGTTAGGAGCCAAGACTTTGTCGGGTATTATGTGAGTAAAAAAGTTTCTAATGGATTCTTTATCACAAAGATTGCAATTAACAATGATTCAACATTCTATTGGAATTTTACAGGGGACTTAATTTTTGAGGAACGGAATGGAAAGTACTTTATCGAAAAAACACGATTGATTTTTGATTTAAAACCAGACACAATTAGGTTACCAATCTATTATAAAGATTGTGAACTAGGAGATATTGATACCACAAAATTGCCACCAATAGAGCCATTAATTTACGACAATAATGAAAACGTAACTAAAAGATATTTAGTTAAGAGAAATAAACTGTTTCCAATCTCAAAGGACGGTAAACCAATTTACAAATCTAAACTCATTCGAATAACAGAAGAAGAATGGAAAAGGCGAAGAGGATTTGGAGTCTATAAAAATTAAATTATGTGGAGAAATTCATTTCCTAAACTCTTCTGTGAATTAATTGGAGCTTTTGTTGTTTGGTCAATTAAAGGATTTAAGGGTAAATACGTAGACGAGATTGCTGGTCCTTATGATTTAGGAACGAAAAGCACTAGGAATTTCTTGATTACAGGAGCAATATTTATTGTAGTAATTTTAATCGCCTTGGAATACGAAAAGAAGCAAGAGCGTAATGATAATATCATCCATATTACAATAGAAAAATAAAGCCCAGCAGCTAACAATGGCTAATAAAGCAAAAGTGAGTCGACTAATTTTGGAAGGTTCGTAGCTTCGGCAACCACCGCCAAATCGTTGATTTGGCTTTTGAAAACTATAAGGTAAAAACAAAACCAACGCTTTGGCTACTTAGAATTTGAAAGGCAGATTTGGCAACAAATCACTTTCGCTTCATAGCCGCGTCCGTTGTATCTCATACAAAGAGCATAATTTAAATCAATAATATAATAAAATGGCAAAAGGATATACGATTCTAATAGTGTTAATAGGTATATACATAACCAGGATTGACACTGAGACGTCAAACGCTATTGGGCTACCAATATTCATAATTTTAATCTCACTTTACTCACTCTATCGACACTCAACAGTTTACCAGAAATATAGATTTAAAGACAACCGCTTTTTCATAAAAAGTCTATACGACAAACTGCTCTTTTCGTTCCAAAACTGGACCACTATTGCAGCGGTTATAATTACTTTTAGTTCCTTGCTGCCTATTGAAATC
>NZ_JAENRR010000092.1 GCF_016612505.1 Carboxylicivirga marina | reverse complement strand
GTCTGGACGGGACTCGAACCCGCGACCTCCGGCGTGACAGGCCGGCATTCTAACCAGCTGAACTACCAGACCAGTTTAATCTCATTTCAATCTTTTTTGGAATCAGTTTTCCGTTTGAAAACCTCCTGCTTTCCTTTGTTAATACCGCCTCAGGTGGTATCCCTGTTTCTGAAAGCGATGCAAAGATAAGGCTTCTTTTCTATTATGCAATACCTTTTTTTAATAGAAATGCACTTTTTATTCATCCCTGCCTCCTTGAATGTTTGAACTCAACTATTTAAGAAAGTAAAAAAATATACTTCCTTTAAATTTTACACTAAAATCACGGTCATCATCAATCTTTTTAGTCGTGTAACGCCCCATACATGATAATATCTTAAGGATTACATCAACCAATATCAACGTCCTTTTATGGTAAAAAAAAAGGTGCAACTCAAGAGCTGCACCTTTACACTATTAAATTATAATATTATAATTCCTTTTCAACCTTTTTCAATAGCGCTTTTACTGTAATCACCTCAAGGTAGGTTGTACCACCACCGATACCGAAACTACCTCCCAGGTAAGCCACTAAATCGTCTTCAACTAACACTTCTTTCTTAAGAAGCTTCTTCAAGGTCTTTTTCAAAATCTCTTTCTTTGAACTACCATCTTCCATCAAGCGAGGGAAAACACCATAAGATAATGCTAACTGACGCCCAACATTAGAATTATAACACAAAGCATAAACAGGACATGTACCACGGAAAGCAGCTAAATAACGAGCTGTTTTACCTGTCAAACTATCTGTTAAAACAGCCTTAATAGCTAAGTTTTTACTTGCTCTTACAGCTGTATCTGATAGATAAGCGGTAATATCATTGGTGTCGTGTAAAACAGGAATATCATAACGACTATCTTTAGACGCTTCAACTTCCTTTGCAATTTTCGCCATCGTTTTTACCGCTTCAATTGGGTAATTACCATAGGCTGTTTCACCACTTAACATGATAGCATCAGTACGATAGTATATTGCGTTCGCCACATCGGTTACTTCGGCACGCGTTGGTCGTGGATTTTTAATCATTGTGTGCAACATTTGCGTGGCCACAATAACAGGCTTCTTAACTTCAACACACTTACGAATCATTCGACGTTGGATTCCAGGTATCTTTTCCTGAGGAATTTCAATACCTAAATCACCACGAGCCACCATAACACCATGTACGTGTTCTAATATTTCATCTAAATTGGCAACACCTTCTTCATTTTCAATTTTAGCCACAATCTTCATCGGGCTTTCCATCTCATTTAAAATTTGCTGCACTTCAATCACATCTTCTTTATTACGAACGAATGAGTGCGCAACAAAATCAATGTTATTTTGAGCTGCAAACTTGATAAAATTGCGGTCTTTTTCAGTTACTGATGGTAAGTTGATTCTAACCCCAGGAACGTTTACACTTTTACGACTACCAACAATTCCATCATTTAACACTTTACAAAGTAAGTGGTCGTCTTCTTTAGATGTGACTTCCATGGCAACTTCACCATCATCAATCAAGATCTGACCTCCAATTGGCATATCCTGAACAAAATCAGCATAACTAACACAAATACA
Source organism: Carboxylicivirga marina (assembly GCF_016612505.1). GTDB lineage: Bacteria > Bacteroidota > Bacteroidia > Bacteroidales > Marinilabiliaceae > Carboxylicivirga > Carboxylicivirga marina. The sequence continues at coordinate 14,474 of NZ_JAENRR010000092.1, read as the reverse complement.
TTCCTTTGACGAAAAAGCATCTAAATCACCTTTCACCTTAAGAATGTCACCTGTCGTTAATTCGATGTCATCATCACATTTTGTGGTTCTGATTTCCGGTCCTTTTGTATCAATTAAAATAGCTATTTTATCTGATACAGCCCTTACGTTAGTAATTACTTTAAGTACGCCTTCAAAATCCTGATGTGCCGTATTCAAACGAACGACATTCATTCCAGATTTGTAAAGTTTTTTAAGAAAATCAACATCACAACTGCGATCCGAAATTGTAGCAACAATTTTGGTAAACTTCTTCATAATCAAATTTTTCTTGGTGGTATGCAACAATTAATATTATTCTGAATAAAGCTCTTCCCCAACTTTATACAGCTTTCATTATTATATTTACTAGTGGAAATTTTTTCTAAACTGTTTTTTTAAAAGCTTCAATAGCTAAACGATATGAATCAAGACCAAACCCGGCAATTACCCCCAGACAAACTGCGGATAAAAAAGATTTATGCCTATAGGCTTCACGCTTATGCACATTACTGATATGAACCTCAATAACCGGACTTTGGATAGCTGAAATTGCATCGGCAATTGCCACTGAAGTGTGGGTATATGCTCCTGCATTAATGATGAGCCCATCTACACTAAATCCATCTGAATGAATCTTATTTATAATATCCCCTTCGCTATTTGATTGAAAATAATCAATAGAATCATCGGCAAATTCGACGCTGAGCTTGCTTAAATAGTCGTCAAAAGTTTCACTTCCGTAGATGGAAGGCTCTCGTTTACCAAGTAAATTTAGATTGGGACCGTTTATTATTAACAAATTCATCCGCCAATTGTATTTATGGCTGCAAAATTACGATAGTTTGTTGAAATAAAAAAGCCACTGAAAAAATTAAAATATTATAGGAAAAATAAACATTATTTTAAATTTTTATATAGTTTTATTGCTCGTTATCAGTTCAATCTTTATTTTTACTGATACAAAATAATCGGGAAATACAATTAAAATTGTTTAATTATGAATTGGGAATCAGAAATTAGTGAATTCAGAAATTACCTTAAGATTGAGAAGGGGTTATCTGAAAACTCTATTCATGCCTACATTACTGACCTCACAAAACTAGTCACTTTCTTAACAGATAAAGGAACTAAAAAAGGACCAGAAGATGTAATTTTGGCAGACTTAAAAGAGATGATGCAATGGATTGGAGACAAAGGCATTAGCCCTAGAACTCAAGCCAGAGTAATTAGTGGTATTAAATCATTCTACAAATTCTTATTGATTGAAGAAAAAGTAGAGAAAGATCCAACAGCGCTTCTTGAATCACCGAAGATCGGACGCAAACTACCAGATATCTTATCGGTAGAAGAAATCGACACAATTATTAACTCAGTAGACCTTAAAAAATCAGAGGGTCAGCGTAATAAAGCAATCCTTGAAACTCTTTACAGTTGTGGACTACGCGTTTCAGAGTTAATTGAACTTAAGATCTCAAATCTTTTCTTTGAATCAGGTTTCATTAAGATAGAAGGAAAAGGAAATAAAGAACGTCTTGTGCCAATTAGCTCAAAGGCTATCAAAGAGATTAACCTATATTTAAGCGAATACCGCCGCACGTTAAAAATTCATAAAGAAGACGAGGATATCTTATTCTTAAACCGACGTGGGCATAAATTATCGCGTGTGATGATTTTCACTATCATCAAAAATCTAACTAAAAAATTAGGTTTTGAGAAGAATATCAGCCCGCATACATTCCGCCATTCATTTGCTACTCACCTAATTGATGGTGGTGCCAATTTAAGAGCCGTACAAGAAATGTTAGGCCACGAATCAATTATTACAACAGAAATTTACACTCACCTTGATAAGGAATATTTGAAGAATACTCTTATTCAATTCCACCCAAGGTCGTAATAAGCATAATAGTATCAAAAAGCGCAATCTATAATAGTTTGCGCTTTTTTTGTTTAATACCTCCTACAAAAATAATATGATTAATGCCTTGTGATAATTTCCTATTGTTTAGTCAAGCATTTTTTACAAACTCCTTCAATTTCGATCGAAATTTCATTAATCTGATATTCCGGAATATTAATATTTAATGAATGGTGAGCGTGAATACATGAAACTTTATGACATTGGGTACATTTGAAATGAATATGTTCGTGCTTGTGGCATTGTGACGAACATTCCTGACTACATAGTGCATAGTACACTTCATCACCCGATGTCGATGCCTTATGAACAATTCCACTATCAATCAGTGCATTAATAGTTCGATAAACTGTAACCCTGTCAAATACCTTGAGGTGTTTCTGAATTTCAGAATACGGCAAAGCTGCCTCATTCTCATTGAGGAGCTGAAGTAATTCAACACGAATAGGTGTTGCTTTTAGTTTTCTATCCCTTAAATATGCTTTTATCTTTTCTGACCCACTCATAAACACAAAAGTATATGATTTGATAGTCTTTTTAAAATCATCTATTACTTTTAAACAAGCTATCTGATCTTAATCATGTCTGCATGCTCAATGTATCGCTATGTTACAACATCATACCCACTAATTTTAAAATATATTGGTAAGATTACTATCACCGTTTATTTAAGTATACTTTACTCTAAAAAACACCAACCATATTCTGTACAAAAGCAACCGGCAATTTTTTATTTGGCCCATTTCTCTAACAGTGTAGAAAACAATTCTAAAGGGTTTGGCGATAAAAAAAACTTAGAATGCTGTCATTCGGGAATAAATCATTCTAAAGACTTATAAATTGTCACACGTAAAACAGCGTTTTTTGTTATTTTTGCACACTTATTTAATAATTCCAATGAATTGCCTTCATTGGTGATAATGTAGAAACGAAGAAAGACAATTACAATTATGGAAATTGCAAGCAAGTATAACCCATCGGCAAGTGAAGATAAATGGTACAAGTACTGGATGGATCAAAAACTTTTTCATTCAGAACCAGATGAACGTGAACCATATACAGTACTCATGCCTCCTCCAAATGTCACAGGAGTGTTACACATGGGACACATGCTTAATAATACGATTCAGGATATTTTGATTCGTCGAGCACGCATGATGGGTAAAAATGCTTGCTGGGTTCCCGGAACCGACCATGCTTCAATTGCAACAGAAGCAAAAGTTGTAAATCGTTTGAAGGAGCGTGGTATTGATAAAAAAGATTTAAGTCGCGATGAATTCTTAAAGCATGCTTACGAATGGACAGATGAATATGGTAATATCATATTAAAACAGTTACAAAAAATGGGTGCTTCAGCCGATTGGGATCGTAGTTATTTTACGATGGATGAAGAGCGCTCTGAAGGAGTCATCAAATCTTTTGTTGAATTATATGAAAAAGGACTAATCTACCGTGGCGTGCGCATGGTTAATTGGGATCCTGCAGCTTTAACAGCTCTTTCTGACGAGGAGGTAATTTACAAAGAGAAACAAGGAAAATTATACTACCTACGTTATAAAATAGAAGGCAGTGATGAGTATGTAACCATTGCAACCACACGACCTGAAACCATTTTAGGTGATACAGCGGTTTGTATTCATCCAGATGACGAGCGCTTTTCACATTTAAAAGGGAAAAAGGTTATTGTCCCTCTTGTTAATCGCCTAATTCCGATTATCGAAGACGAATATGTGGATATGGAGTTTGGTACTGGTTGTTTAAAAATAACACCTGCCCACGATGTGAATGACTATGAGATTGGAATGAAACACAATCTTAAAGTTATTGATATATTCAATGATAACGGGACTCTAAGTGAAGCTGCAGAAATGTTTGTAGGTGAAGATCGCTTTGATGTGCGCAATAAAATCATTCCTGTTTTGGAAGAAGCAGGTAATGTCGTTAAAATAGAGGATTACAATAACAAGGTTGGCTTTTCGGAGCGTACGCATGTTGCCATTGAACCTAAGCTTTCGGCACAGTGGTACCTTAAGATGGATGAAATATCGAAGCCAGCATTGGAAAATGTAATGAATGATACCGTGCAGTTTCATCCGCCAAAATTCAAAAACGTTTTTCGTCACTGGATGGAGAATGTAAAAGATTGGTGTGTATCACGTCAGCTCTACTGGGGACATCAAATTCCTGTTTATTACCTTGAGGATAATACTTTTGTGGTTGCCGAAACAAAAGAGAAAGCTTTGGAAATGGCCAAAGAAAAATCAGGCAATTCAAACTTAACTTTGGCCGACCTTCGCCAGGATGACGATGTTCTCGATACTTGGGCTTCTTCATGGCTGTTGCCATTCACCGGGTTTGAAAAACCAGAAGACTTAGCATATTACTATCCAACATCTGATTTAGTAACAGGCCATGATATCATCTTTTTCTGGGTAGCTCGTATGATTATTGCGGGTTATGAATTTAAAGGTGAATTACCTTTTAAAAATGTATATTTCACAGGTATGGTGCGCGACAAGCAACGTCGTAAAATGTCAAAATCACTCGGAAACTCACCAGATCCATTGGATCTAATCGCCAAATATGGTGCTGACAGCGTGCGTATTGGAATGTTATTTTGTTCACCTGCCGGAGGAGATTTACTATTTGATGAAAGTCAGCCTGAGCAAGGACGTAACTTTGCCAATAAAATATGGAATGCATTCCGTCTGGTTAAAGGTTGGGAAATTGATGACACAATTGAACAACCAGAGTCAGCCAAACAAGCCATTGCCTGGTTTGACGCAAAACTGGATGAGACCATCAATACATTGGACGATCACTTTAGTAAGTATCGTATTTCAGATGCATTGATGACTGTTTATACGGTATTTTGGCAAGAGTTCTCATCATGGTATCTGGAAGCTATAAAGCCAGCTTACCAAAAACCGTTGGATGCAGCTACGTTTAAAGCAACATGTGAATTCTTCGACAAAATGCTTCGTTTGCTTCATCCGTTTATGCCTTTCTTAACAGAAGAATTGTGGCAGGCTCTTGAAGAACGTAAAGAAGGTGAAAGCATTATGACTGTTGATATGCCAACAGTAACAAATGCTGATTCTGATTTACTGGATAAATTCGAGCTATTGAAGGATGCTGTTGGCGGTGTTCGTACGATACGTAAAGAAAAGAACATTCCAATGAAAGATGCTCTTTCCTTAAGTATTTTAGCCGGTGAAGAATTTTCAGCTGATTTTAATGCTATATTAACAAAGCTGGCTAACATAGATGAATTAAACCAGGTTAATGAAAAGGTAGAAGGCGCAGTATCTTTTATGGTTCGCACCAGTGAGTTTTTCGTACCAATGGATGGCCTGATTGATGTTGAAGCTGAAATTGCAAAACTTGAGAAAGATTTAGCCCATCAGCAAGGCTTCCTTAAAGGCGTAATGAAGAAATTAGGTAACGAACGCTTTGTTAGCAGTGCTCCTGAAGCAGTAGTTGCCAAAGAAAAACAAAAACAGGCAGATGCTGAAGCTAAAATTAAAACATTGACCGAAAGCATCGAACGACTTAAAAAATAAGAAGATTAAATCATATCGAATAAGAAAGCCGGCTTAAATAGCCGGCTTTTCTTATGCTTAAAATCTTTACAATCCACTTTTCTGAACATATATTCACACGATAGCCACAATGCCTTTGTATTTTTGTTTCAAACGAAATTTCAATCTCATGTTACGAACATCCTTAATTATTTTATCGGTTTTACTTGCCTTAACAGCTTGCAATAAATACCCTAATGTGCCCAAAGAGTATCATTCTCTTTTAGATGTTGCGATAAGCAAAGCTGGCCAAAACAGTGTAGAAATTAAGAAAGCAATTGAATCGGCGCCTGCTCATCAAAAGGAAGCAATTGCATACCTTATCGCCTTCATGCCAGAAAGGGATTTACTAACTTTAAATGCTGACTTCATCCTTGAAAATACAGACTATGCATTTATGGCGCGTGAGCGTTATAATTGGGCTAAATCATTACCTGATTCAATATTTTTTAATGAAGTATTACCATATGCGAGTTTAAACGAGCGACGTGATAATTGGCGAAAAGACTTTTTTGAGCGTTTTTCAAAATATGTTGAAAATTGCAAAACAGTTACAGAAGCTATTGACTCTTTAAATAAAAACATCAGGGATGAGTTAATGGTCGATTACAATACCAAACGTGAAAAGCCAGATCAAAGCCCATATGAATCTATGGAGCAAAATATGGCCTCGTGCAGTGGTTTATCCATTTTATTAACAGATGCTTTTCGGGCAGTTGGTATTCCTTCAAGAATAGGCGGAACACCCAATTGGCACGATAAACGCGGCAACCACAACTGGAATGAAGTATGGGTTGATGGCGAATGGTTTTTTACCGAATACTACCCTAGCGGATTTAACAAAAGCTGGTTTTTGGCAGATGCCGGAAAAGCAATTCCCAACAACCCGCGTCATGCGATCTATGCCAGTTCATGGAAACCATCAGACACTTACTTTCCGCTGGTGTGGGATTTAGACATTAAATATGTCCATGCCGAAAACGTTTCGGAACGCTATATACGGTTATACCAAGAAGCTGAGGCGGCAAAAAAAATAGCCCAAAGTCATGTAAGGGTAAAAGTGATGATGTTCAAAGATAATGTTTGCACTTTTCAGGGGGATGATCGCGTGGCTGTTAACGTTGATGTATTTTGTAATACCGATCAGATTGGCGGCGGAAAAACAGCTGGACCAAAGCAAGATATGAACGATGTACTGGAGTTTGTATTAGAGAAAAACAAAATCTACAACTTCAATTATACGGGCGATGGCGGTCAAATGAAGTCAATCAAACTCCACATTAAGGAGGAACCACAAACCTTGAAGTTATATTATAAGTAAAAAATAAGCACAAAAAAATCCCTCAACTGATAAGCAATTGAGGGATTTTATATCTCATTTTAGCAACTTCTTACAACTTTTATGAAAATTAATTATCCATTGCTTTTAAACTTAAGTCCAAGCTTTTAATGTGATGCGTTAAGGCTCCTACAGAAATGTAATCTACACCACATTCGGCATAATCACGTAAAGTATCAATGGTAATACCACCTGACGATTCCGTTTCGAATTTGCCATCAATATAATCTACTGCTTTCTTTGTTTCTGCAATTGAGAAATTATCGAGCATAATACGATGAATGCCTCCAACACGCATCACTTCCTCAAGCTCGTCCCAATTACGCACTTCAACTTCAATCTTAAGATCTTTACCTTTATCAGCGAGATAAAGTTTAACTTGCTGTACAGCTTTTTCAATACCTCCAGCAAAATCAATGTGATTATCTTTTAACATCACCATATCATAAAGCCCCATACGGTGATTAACACCTCCGCCTAATTTCACAGCTTCTTTCTCAAGGTATCGCATGCCTGGTGTTGTCTTTCTTGTATCCAATACTCGTGTATTAGTGCCTTGTAATCGATCAACATATTCAGCTGTTCGAGTGGCAATACCGCTCATGCGTTGCATTACATTAAGCACCAGTCGCTCAGCCTGTAACAAAGACCACACACGTCCTTCAACATTCATAACTATATCACCAACCTTTACCGAAGCCCCATCTTTTATAAATAACTCAGTATTTATTTCTGAGTCTACTTTATTAAATATTCTAAGTGCAACTTCAACGCCGGCCAAAATACCATCTTCTTTTACCAACAAATACATTTTCCCACGTGCATCGGATGGTATACACGATTGTGAAGAATGATCGCCATCACCAATGTCCTCACGAATGCTGACATCAATAAATTGGTCGATTAACTGATTAATCATTGTTTCTCAATTCTAATCTGATGAATATAAATTTTACCACTTTTTATTTTAGTCAAAAAAGTAAAGCGAAAACGGCTTTTGGAGGCATAATAATTCGCAATGGCAAATGAAGCATTGTCTTTCTTACCCTGATGAATCAATTGAAATTCAGTTATCGGATTTTGATTAAAGAAATTCTTAAGAACCATCTCTGCTTGCTTGCGACTATATACAGCAGTTTTCTCAGGCAAAATAATCTCAATTTGCTCATTAAATGATACTGATAGTTTTTCGGCATCACTATTTTTAATTGACATTATCGTACCATCGGGCAATGCTGCAGTATTTTGAGCATTTGCTGTAAAAGCAATTGTCATTACAAAAATAAGAGCAAATAAAAATTTGAATTTAATCATCATATCGTTTTTGTCGGCCCGAACAAGTACAAATATCACGCCTTAATAGCTTTTCGATTATAAAATAATTACCCTCTCACTTATTACATTCAATATTTCTGTTGATTGCAATAATCACATTACTTTTACAACAAAAATAGAGGTTTAGCTTAATTTACCTACACTTTTATAGTTTTATTTATTATTGATAAACAAATACGGAATTCAAATGAAGGTTATTTTAGTTGCGATCGGAAAAACAGATGATTCATATTTAAAAACGGGCATTGAGGTATATGAAAAGCGATTAAAGCATTACATCCCTTATGAGATGAAAGTAATTCCTGACCTTAAGAGAACAAAGAATTTGTCATCAAATCAACAGAAAACGATGGAAGGCCAACTAATATTACAAACGATGCAGGCTGGCGATCATGTAGTGTTGTTAGATGAAAAAGGTAAAGATTACAGCTCTATAGATTTCTCAAAACTAATTGAGAAACGCATGCTGGCAGGTCTTAAAAGACTCGTATTTGTAATTGGTGGTCCTTATGGTTTTTCTGATGAAGTTTATACCAAAGCCAATAGTAAAATTAGTTTATCGAAAATGACCTTCTCACATCAAATGGTTCGACTAATTTTTGCGGAACAATTATACCGTGCCATGACTATTTTAAAAAATGAACCTTATCACCATGAATAATAGTAAGTCCTGATTTTTTTTATCTTTATTAAATTAAATAATGAACTTATGTCGCGCCAGCAACCAAAGCTACTAACCACTATTCTTATTGCCCTCTCTTTATTTACCATTGGTAAGTTAGTTGAGTATCAGTTTGATCATTCTTATTCGCACGAAGCCGACACCTATTCGATTCAGCAAACCATTAAGAATAAGCAAAACACACTTATTCATGATATAAATAAAATCTCAGACAACAGCTTATGGAATAAGGAATCAATTTGGATAAATATGGATTCTTTAGCGCACAAAGACAATCATTACTATCTGTATAAAGATTCATCATTAATTGCCTGGTCGACACACACAGTTCCACTTGATAAAGTATTGCAGGAATCTAAGCACGTTATACAACTATCGAATGGATGGTTTTTATATCATCGACAGAAAGTAGGTGAATATACTTTACTAGGTCTCAGTTTAATTAAGGAAGAGTATGAATACCAAAATAAGTTCTTATCAAACAGATTTGACAAGGTTTATACCATAACACACCATCCCCAAATAAGTTTGGATGATACAGCTTCTGAACATGTTATCTCAGACATTTATGATAATTATTTACTAACACTAGTATACAATCACCATCAGGTCATTTCACCAACAAGCATCACAGCATTTGTTCTTTATATACTCTGCTTTATCATTCTAACACTCCTTGCTATTAGGGTGTTGCAAATCAAAAGAAACAAGAGTTGGAGCAATCATCTTTTATTTGGCATTACGACCTATTTTACTTTGCTCTGTTTTTTATTTGAGAACTATGCAATTCCGTCTGAACTCTCGTATCACGACATGTTCTCTCCATTAACTTTTGCAGTATCAGACATTCTCTCGTCACTTGGCAGTTTATTAATCTTAAGTGTATTCTTTCTCACCTTTGCCTATTGCTTTTACAGATATTATAAAGCTCCCTCATATTTGAATAACAAAAGTATCTCAAAGCAAAAAACCTACTTATTAACAGCTGTACGTCTGTTAGTTGTAATGACACTTTTTCTTTTAATCAATGACCTTCTCAGATTACTTGTTACTAATTCATCTCAGGCTTCTATATTCTTCAATATTGAAGATCTAAATGCAGCTGCTCTATATAAGCTATTTATTCTTTGCATTTTATACAGTTCAATCATATTTATTTTCGAACGGCTGATAGTAACTTTAAAAGAACACCTCTCGCTATATGAATATTTAGCAATAAGTGCTCTGGTTTATCTTATTCTTTTGGCCATCAGCTACCTCTTCAATCAACCTGTGCAGCTTTTACATTTTATAATATTCGCTGTTATAAGCTCAATTTTATACAAAGCTCAACGAAACAGAAATAATGGCATTACTTATAGTTCATTTATTTGGGTCATTTTTGCAACATCTTTTTACGCGGTAACTCTTCTATACACCTATAATATTGAAAAAGAGAAAAATAACAGAAGTCTATTAATCGATAATTTATCCTTTGAATTGACGCGAGAATCGGATCCAATAGCTGAAATGAATCTTTCTGAAATTGAAAAGAAAATTAAGAAAGACGATAAGCTCATAAGCCTTCTGGTTGACTTGGAAAATAAAGAAGAAGATATTATAGACTATTTAGAAAAAACGTATTTCTCAGGATATTGGAAACGATATGATATAGAGATTGTTGTCTGCTGGAAAGGTGCCGAATTATACATTGAATCAGAAAACATCACGACAAATTGCTATAATTATTTTAATGAATTGATTACCAATCAGGGACAAATGCTTGATTCGTGTACTTATTTTCATTTCTTAAATAATGAAAATGGGCAGGTAAGCTATTTTGGAAAGATACCATTGTTACAACTCGATGACAATCTTGAAACAACCATCTTTTGTGATATAAATTCTACACCAATATTCTCTGGCTTAGGGTATCCAGAATTACTTCAAAATCAAGAGCAACAAGTAAACAATGCAATCTATAAGAATTACTCATACGCTAAATACATAAATAACAGCCTGATCAAACAGTTTGGCTCCTACAGCTACCCAATTAATTATCATCTAAATAAAGCTCAAGAAGGAGATAAAATCACCATAAGAGAAGACAATATGGTGCATTTAGTCTATCAACTTAACAGCAATACGACATTAGTATTAAGCCGACCTGAAATAAAACGCATCTACCTCTTGATGTCGTTTTCAACATTTGCTCTATTATTTTTAATAATTACAGCTCTAATATTTTACATCACTCGTACACACAAAAATGCGGCTATCACCTTTTCCATTCAAGAGAAAATACAAATTGCATTTGTTAGCCTCATGGTCATAATATTATTGGTACTGGGTATCAGTTCCGTTTTCTATTCGGTTCACCAGTTCAAAGCAAAAAACAATCAAATGCTGTCTCAACGTATTAAATCAGTTCTACAAGAGATGGAACAGAAGATAGTAAATGAACCACACCTGGATGAAAGCATGCATGACTACCTGCAATACCTCATGCAAAAATTCTCCAATGTTTTTTACTCAGATATTAACTTATACAATACCAATGGTGAATTACTGGCTACATCGCGTCCGGAGCTCTACCAGCAAGGCTTATCGGGTAAAATGATGAATACTGAGGCATACTACAAGCTTGCATATGATCAAAAACCCGAATATATTCATGAAGAGTATATTGGCGATTTGCATTTTACCTCTGCTTATGTACCCATTTACAATATTGAACAAGAAGTACTAGCCTACCTTAACTTACCATATTTTGTTGGTAATAATGAGCTAAAAACAGAGGTTTCATCCCTAATTGTTGCTGTAATTAATGCCTATTTATTATTCGTATTAATTGCCATTGGTGTGGCAGTGGTTATATCGCGCCGAATCACACGTCCTTTATTTATTATTCAAGACAGACTAGCACAAATTAGAATAGATAAACTAAACCAGAAGATTGGCTATAAAGGCAATGACGAAATCGGTAATTTGGTTAAGGAATACAATCGGATGGTTGATGAAATTTCTGACAGTGCAGAGAAATTAGCCAAATCTGAACGAGAAATGGCCTGGCGTGAAATGGCCAAACAAATTGCTCATGAGATCAAGAATCCATTGACGCCAATGAAGCTAAGTGTCCAATATTTAACGAAAGCATGGGATAATCAGCGTGAAGACTTTGATAATTTCCTTAAACGCGTATCTACGACACTAATTGAGCAAATAGACCAACTTAGCATTATTGCTAACGAATTCTCTAATTTCGCCAAAATGCCTCAAGCCAAGAGGGATAAAATGGATATAATTGACAAATTAATCAACACATCATCGTTATTTGATAAATCAGAAAAAAATATACATTTCACTTATGATATTGATGATAGTCGCAGAATTGTATTTGCGGATCCTGATCAGATGGTTAGTGTCTTTAATAATATTATCAAAAACGCGGTTCAGGCAATACCGAATAATCGCGAAGGTTTAATTAATATATCTGCTAAACCGGTAGATACAAATATTCAAATCGCAATATCCGACAATGGTCGAGGCATTAGTAGCGAAGCATTAGATAAAATATTCATGCCAAATTTCACAACTAAGACCAGCGGAATGGGATTGGGTTTAGCAATCGTAAAAAATATTGTCATAAACAGCGGTGGAGATATCTGGTTTGAAACTACGGCAAACATAGGTAGCACTTTCTACCTTCAATTTCCCTTGGCTGATATCAAATAGTAACAATCTTACAAGCACAACTATTATTACCTTTACTTAAACATTATCACTTTGGTTGACGTCCAAATAGCTCCTAAGCGTTCCTTTTTAAAGAGGAAATAGAATATCTCAACCAAATTTAACAACGGTACTAAAAATACAATTTGACGAATTAATGCTTTATCAGGAGTAGTAACAAGGCTTTGGTCATCTGCATTACTTACAACTTTAATTTTAAATAATCGTCGTCCAAAGCTTTGACCCTTTAAAAATGGTAAGCTATCCTTAAAAAGAAAATAAATTAATCCAAAAATCCAGCCAATACGAGGAAATAGAGATAAACCTAGAACAATAGAAACATCGATTATTCCAGCTAGTAGCCTTTCGACAAAAAAAGAAGTTGTTCCAAGTTCAATTTTCGCATTCATATGCACTATTTATGAGACGTCATCCACATGAATGATATTGTTAAGAATAGCATAAACAGTAAGCCCTGAAACCGTTTTGATACCCAACTTTCTGGTAATATTTTTTCGATGTGATATGACTGTGTGTGTGCTAATATACGTTTTTTCGGCTATTTCTTTATTTGTAAGGCCTAGTGCTACCTCTTTTAATATCGCTTTTTCTCTTGGACTTAATTCTTCGGTAACTATCTCCTTTTGAGCAGATTTAATACGTTTTAGTGCCTCATTAAGTTTACCTTGCATTGAATCTTGACTCTCTAGTATTGATATCTGATTAACTGGTGAGTCAATAGGCAAAGAGGTATTAAAAACATGAATAACCAATGCTTCTTCTCGTTTCGCTTCCATTAGCTTAGCCATAGTCTCATGTCCGATAAAGGATGTATTAACTAATATTATCTCCGGTTCGAACTCTTTAACTAACTTACAACAATCTGCTTCAATACTAGTTACTTTAATCGGCTCAATTTCCTGGAAGGATCTTAAATAGCTAATTAAGCCAATTGCAATAATGTGCGAATTTTCAACGATTAATACTTTTACCATCTATTAATCATTTTTATTTGACATTAAAACATCTTCCATTTCTCTCACCAATGGATAAAGCACATTCTCTTCAATTTCGGCGTGATCAAGTAAGTCACGTTCTAATCTGAATATATCAAATATCAAATTATTATATAGGCAATTATTTACAGGAGGGGGCAGATACTTTAATAAGATACTCTTTAAGTCGAATAGTGTCTCTTCGATACTATTATGCTCTTCATGATATTGATTGATTGAAGATTTTCCCTTAAGGCTCAAATCTAGTGATGACTTGTCTTTAATCAAACAATCTAATTCTAATATATAAGGGAAAACATTTGTTTCCTCTTGCTCTATATGCGAATTAAATTCTTTAATATACTTTCTAAAGAAGTCTAATAACAACTTGATATTCTTTTCATTGATATCAACCTGTTGTTCAAAACTCTTAATTTGTTTTTCAATCTGTGGAATACGATAATCGACATAGCACCTGTGCGCATTCTTTAAATATGTTATGATCCATTGAACTGGAAATTTTTTAAACTTTTTCCAATCAAGAAATGCTTTATCATGAAAGGAATTAGCTATTTGTAAGAAAAACTCAACGTTAACGTCATTTGATTCACAAACCTGTCTAACGGTATCTTCCTTAAATCCAAGTGGGATTTCAAAACGTTGAATTACGGCTAATAGTTGAATGTCATGTTGAACCACATCAACCATTTTTATATCTTCTGTAATGTGCATATTTAGCAAGTTTTGCTCAAAAATATACTTTATTTGGAATTAATAAAAATAATGAGTGGTTATATAGTTTGGATAATCATATTATATAAACGCAAAAAATCCGATACTCATAATGAATATCGGATTTCTCTAAAAAAAGGCGGCGACCTACTCTCCCACT
>NZ_JAENRR010000091.1 GCF_016612505.1 Carboxylicivirga marina | reverse complement strand
ATTTCAATAGGCAGCAAGGAACTAAAAGTAATTATAACCGCTGCAATAGTGGTCCAGTTTTGGAACGAAAAGAGCAAAAGTAATGATGCAGTCTTTATCTATATATAAAGAAAGAATTCAATATTACTTTAGATGAACTCTAAAGTATTGAATCTATTCGTCTGACAACTATTTATCTATCGTAAGGTGCTTAAGCATAAGTTCTTCAAGTTTCTTCTGGATAATTGGCTTTGTGATAAAATCATCACACCCAGCATTTAAAGCCCTACGTTCATCCTCCTCTTCTGTATACGCAGTTTGTGCAATTATTGGCATTCTAGGATATAGTTCTTTTATTCTCTCAGTTGCTTCAAAGCCATCAACATTAAGCATTTTTAAATCCATTAAAATAATATCAACATGCCTGTTTTGACACACTTCAATTGCTTCTTTTCCATCCCTAACGGTAATGACTAGACACGCAAAATCCATCTTATTCAAATAGGTTTCCAAAAGAATCGAATTTATTTCTTCATCTTCTGCTATCAGTACGACAAACTCAGTGTTATTTATCTTTTTTTCTGGTACATATACTTTATTTACTGGAGTGTTATAAGGCAGGGTAACAATAAATGTTGCTCCTTTTCCCGGCGCTGATATCATTTCAATATCTCCGTTCATTAACCTTGCATTTTCTCTGGCTATTGATAAGCCTAAACCTAAGCCACCTACCTTATCCGTAAGATTTTTTTTCTCTTGAGAAAAACGTTCAAATATTAAGTGCTGATATTCTTCTTGTATTCCTATCCCGGTATCTTTGATATAAATTGATATTTTAGGAGAAGTCCCACTTAAATCCGTGCTATATCCCAATTCAATGGAACCTTGACTCGTAAACTTGAAAGCATTATCAAGCAAATGATTAAGTATCGTATATAGTTTGTTTTCATCTGCAAGTATTTTACACTCTTGAACTTTAGCTTCTTTTTTGATATATAATTGTATACCATTATCGACGGCCCTTGCATTATAACTGGAAAAGAGATTTAAAATCAGCTCATTCAAATTCACCTCTGTTACAACAAGTTTAACCTGTTTTGTTTCAAGTTTTGAAATTTCGAGAATATTATCAATAATTCCCAGAAGCTGAGTGCCACAACTTTGAACAATATCAATATAGCTAGACCTATCTTTCTCAGATGTGTTTTCTGCCTTTAATAAATTTGTAAAGCCGATAATACCGTTCATAGGAGTCCTTATCTCATGTGACATATTATTAATGAATTCTGTTTTCAAAATGTCACTCTCAACGGCTTTATTCTTTGCATTAAGCAGTTGCGTCTCTACTTCCTTCCTGTCAGATATATCAGTGAAAATAATGACAAAGCTCTCAACCGTTTTATCTTTTACCCCAATAGGAAATATTTTAGCCCATGCAGTAAACTTTTCTCCCGTTTTTTTGCTACCTATTAATTCTCCACTCCATTGACCATCATATTTTAGTATATCTTGCAGCTGGTTTATTAATTGTTCATTTTTTGTTTTATCAATCCACGAGAGTAACTCTTGACCAACCATATCTTTATTTGTATAACCTGTTGTTTCAAAAAAAGCAGGATTCACATTTGTGATCTCACAATTAGAATCAGCAATTACAATAGATTGATGACTTTGATAATAAATTAACGAACCTAGTTCACGCTCTGTAATATCAGCATGGGTTCCAAGCATCCTTATAGCAACATTTTGCTTATTTCGCTCCACCACTTTACCCTTTGAACAAATCCTTGACCAAGATTTGTTTTTTCGCAATACTCTATATTCGGTAGAGAAGAAATTTGTTTTTCCATCTAAGTGCTTAACTAGTTCACTCTTTACATGTTCAATATCGTCTGGATGAATTTTTATGATCTCCTCCTTACTCGTTTGTTCATTTTTAACCAGAAAACTATAAAAAGGGCTATTGTATATTGAGCTTCCTATTTTATTTTTAATATCCCACTCCCATATTGCCTCATCAGTTTCTTCTAACAAAAATTGCCAACGCTTTTCACTTGATAATAATTCCTGTTCAGCTTTTTTACGCCTTGATTTTTCACGTAACAAATCAATCGTTCGAACAGAAAGATTATCATACATTTTCAATATTGTTTCGATAAGGGTTTTCATCGATCCTGACATCGCATCGTTGGCAAGACCTTTAGCTTCTTCAAATGAATACCCTGAGTTCATATGCCCAACGGCAATAGCCATGCGCTTGTCTGAGTCTAAAATATGATAAGCTAACCAATTGGTTAAAAATGACAAAAGCTCTTGAGTTACCTGAGGTTCAGAAAGGTCACCTTTTTCATTTTTGAGGTTTATAATTTCATTGATAAAATTTTTGTGTGTTTTTGAATGTTCATCACTCCAATGGCATTCTTTCATATTAGCATGCCAATATTCTTCTTCTGTTTTGAAGTGATAGTCAGTGTATTGTATTAATTCGTCAAAAATTGAATCTAGTATTGATATGGAAGAATGCTGTACTACATGTATAGCTAAACGATTAACTATTGATATCAACTTCATATGCTGCTTATCAATGATTTCGATATCTGTTTCAAAATTCTTATTCCATGGAAAAATATCAAAGTTATCTAACTCTTTCATACACAGTTTTGATAATTAGTTGTTGGTCTGTTTTGCAAGCGCCACTTGTCTTATATTGGCCAAAATTCATTGGAATGAAAACAATTAAATGTTACTTTTTTAGAGGTAATGTAAAGTAAAAATCACTGCCTTGGTTAATGGTACTATCGCACCATACTCGACCTTGATGTTGCTCGATATAATCTTTACAAATTAATAAGCCAAAGCCATATCCAATTTCTCCATTGGTGCCTTCATTGGATACCACATTATCCATCTTAAAAATTGTTGCCATGGTGTCCTCATCCATGCCTATACCTTTATCAGATATAAGTATTTCAACTTCATTATTTTTTTCAGTTGCTTCAACACGAATAGTGCTTCCTTGCGGCGAGAATTTGATAGCATTTGAAATGAAATTTCTTAGAATGGTTTTTAGCATGTTTGATCTGCCATTACCACACAAGCCTTATCTACAGAAGTTTCAAATAAGATATTTTTTTCATTCAATAAATACTTTAAAATAGTCTGACATTCCTCTACAATCGCTAACAAATTTTGTCGTTCTGGATTAAAAGTCATTACTGATTTTAAATTAGCACCCCATTCTAACAACTCACTAAGTAGTTCAAATGCTTTGTTCGAACTCTCATATAACACTTTCAGTTGCGTCTTTCTATCTTCATGATCTAGTTGATCAAATCTGTGATGTAATATTTCCGAAAGTCCTAAAATGGAGGTAAAAGGAGCCCTTAGGTCATGTGCCAAAACAGTGAAGAAACGATCTCTCACCTTCAGCATTTTTTTTAGTTGAATTTTCTGACAAAAAGCATCGAGATGCACTTTTATTCGGGCAAGTGAACTCTCGTAATGAAATGGTTTATAGATAATATCTGCTCCACCGTTTTCAAAAACTCTTGATATACCATCCTTATCCATTTTGGCAACTAAGAACAATACTGGAACATCTTTATTAGGCGTTTGACTTTTTAGTTTTCGAACTGTTTCAATACCATCCATATCTGGCATTCGCACATCGATAAGCATTAGATCAAAACATATATTTCTACTAATACCAAGTGCCTGTTCTCCTGAAGTTGCTATGTATGTGTTAACCCTTTCATTTTTTAATAATAAATTTTCAATAATCTTAACATTATCAATTATATCATCTACAATTAAAACATTCCTCACACTACTTTCCATCATTTATATTGATATTTTTGAAGGTATTAGTCCCAATTTTGTTGTCTTTGATATAATCAGATATCTTCTTATCTTCAGTTAAAGTATGTGACACAAACCAATTATATATAAAATTCAAATATTCATTAAAATTACGCGTGTTGTGGCGCTCAATATTCAACTTCTCCATTAAATCGAGATGAATAAGCTGATGTTTGTGCGTATTAGGATATTCTATATCTATCAAAAAATTCTCTTCGCTCGTAAAATGAAACTCTTGATATTTTTCTATTTCATTTATCATCCTTAATAACCTCTCATCGTCATAGTTGTTAAGTATTCCTATTCGAAAAGAGTCAATTAATTCTAAAAATATTCTATGCTCTAAGTCAATTCTAAAAATATCAGTGTCAAATTCTGATTTCCACTCAAGCTTTGTGTTAATTTCAATGGATTGTTTGTTCATTACTTTCAATATTGTTATAATCCTCTATAATATTAGGGGGTATAACAGGTCATAAATATATTTGTTCCAGTAAAGTGTATATTTGTTGAAAATAGGTAATTTACCTAGCTGTAAATATCATAGAGCACAAAAGTAAAATGTGTTTTTCGAAATTGTTTGTTCCTACGTTTTAGTGCGTCAATCGCCTTTGATATATTAACTTTGTTTTTGCCAGCGTTAATACCTGCGCTAGCAAATTAGCCTGAACTTGATATAAGTATTGGCAAGAAAGACTTGAGTGCAATAAACAATTTATTGATGGGATCGAGCAGGTAGTTTATGTATTTCGGTCTAACCTTAAATCTCCTCTTCCCCAGATAATTATTGGGTAATAACATATAAAAAAAAACGGCCCTCAGAAATGAGAGCCGTTTCAATATTTCGAATGAGCAAGCTTTTACGCGCTCACTTTTTCTTTCACCAGGCGATTACGAACTCTAACAGCCAGATTGTACATCACCGGCGCCATAATTAGGGTCAACACGGTTGAGGTACTTAAACCAAAGATAACGGTCCAGGCCATTGGTGACCAGAAGTCGGCATTGTCACCACCAAAATAGATGTTTGGATCTAATTGGGTGAACAAGCTGAAAAAGTCGAAGTTTAAACCAACAGCCATTGGGATAAGTCCCAATATGGTTGTGATAGCCGTAAGAAGTACGGGGCGTAAACGTGTTTTTCCGCCTCGCACGATGCTGTCGATCTCATCTTCACGACTCAACCGCCCTTTTGCATCCAGTCCTTTTTGTTCTTTAACCTGACCACGTACTAAATCAATGTAGTCAATCAGTACAATACCATTGTTTACCACGATACCAGCAAGCGATACAATACCTACGCCTGTCATTAAGATGATGAAGTCCATCTGGAATGCACCTAGCCCCATAAATACGCCGATGGTACTTAGACCAACAGTACCGATAATTATAAGTGGCTTAGCTCCGGAGTTAAACTGTGTAATCAAAATCATGGCAATAAGCGCCAGCGCGAATAGTAAAGCTCCAACAAGGAAATCTGATGTTTCCTGCTGACTTTCCTGTTCACCTGTCATTTTCCAGTTGTAGTTGGCCGGCATCTGGTATTCAGCTAGCAACTCTTTAATCTGTGCATTAATGGCATTGGCATTGTAGCCTTCCACTACATTTGAACCTAATGTAATGACCCGTGTATTGTCAATTCGAATGATCTTTTCGTAGGTTGAGGCATACTCATAGGTAGCCACTGCAGATATTGGGATTAAGGAAATAACGCCGTTCTTATCCACTTTCATTTTTTGGTTCATCAGCGTTGATACATCGTAACGATATTTGTCTTGTAATCGTAACATAATATCAAACTCGTCCTCACCATCTTTGTATTTACTTATTTCTTTACCATATAATGATGTACGTAAAGCCAAAGCTACCTGCTGGGTTGAAAGTCCCATGCGTCGTACCTTATCACGATCAATAAATAACTGCATTTCAGGCTTATTGGTATTTAAATCCATCTCTAAATTCTCAATGCCTTCGATGCGATCTTCATTAATAGCTTGCTTAACGTCTTCTGTTAAAAGGATTAAACGTTCGTAATCATCACCACTTATTTCGATATTTATCGGCTTACCTACCGGAGGTCCGTTATCTTCTTTCTCAATAAATATTTTGGCTCCAATAAATCCATCAAATGCCTCAGATAGTTTCGACATGATGTCACGCGTACTATGTCCTTGTCGATACTGATAGTCAAGAAATGTGATGGCTGTTAATGATTTGTTAGCCGATCGACCCGATTCGAATAGTCCACCCTTACCATTACCAACACTCACACCTACCGACTTAACAATATCCATATACGGGTCAAGTGTGCTATAAAGAATATCTTCAGCATTTTTGGTTACTTCATCTGTAACTCCAATATCTGTTCCCAATGGTAATTCCATGGTAACGTATATTGTACGTGGCTCATTCTCTGGGAAGAAATGTACATTTGGTTTCATGGCTCCAAAAAACATAATGGAGGAGACGAATAAACCTAAAGAACCGAATAGTAACCACTTACTTGTACTTCTTCCAAGAGCCCTGCGTAAAGTATTTTCATACATATTTTCCAGCTTTGGTAGGAAGGTATGCTGAAACTTAATGGCCGATGGCTTTAGTACGTACTTATTTAGAGTGGTTATTATGAAAGGAAGAACCAGTAAGTTACCCCACAAGATGCTGCCACTCAGGTAGCTTACAACGCCCATTGCTGCTAATATGCCAGTTACAATAAAATACTTGCGAAAGCTCTTTTCCTCACGAACATCTTCAAGCTTCATAAACTGAGAAGCAAACACAGGGTTTAATACCAATGCCACAAATAATGATGAAGCCAATACAATAATTAGGGTAATAGGCAGATAACTCATAAACTTACCCACGATGCCTGGCCAGAATACCAAAGGAAAGAAGGCAGCCAATGTAGTGGCTGTTGATGAAATAATCGGAATAGCAATTTCACTGGTTCCGTTCTTAACCGCTTTTTCTGGTTTTACACCGTGTTGCATCATCCGGTAAACATTCTCAATTACCACAATGGCATTGTCGACCAACATACCCAATGCTAATACCAAACTGAAAAGAACCATGGTGTTTATGGTATAACCAATCTGCTTGATGATCATCATCGAGATGATCATAGACATAGGAATGGCCAAGCCCGAGAAGATGGCGTTACGTAAGCCAAGAAATAGGTATAGGACGATCATCACAAAAATCATCCCTAAAAAAATACTGTTTTCCAGGTTACTGATTTGATCACGAACAAAAACCGATTGGTCATCGGTAATGGTTACAGTCAAATCTTTTGGTATGGTTTCACTTTCCTGCTTTTGCTTAATGATGCCTAAAATTTTATCCGTCGCATCCAAGAGGTTTTGACCACTTTTCTTAACAATGGATAGCGTCACCACCGATTTGTGGTCGAGGCGCGAGATAGTGCTCTGTTCTTCAAAACCATCTATGACTTCAGCCACATCTTTGATGTATACCACACGACCATCAATCTCTTTTACAATGGTGTTGCGTATCTGATCCATGTTGGTGTAATCGGCCTGTACACGAATCGAGCGACGAGTACCATCGACTTTTACCTCGCCGGCACCTACTGTAAAGTTTTCGGTTTGTACAGCAAATTCGATATCCTGAAACGTCAGGTCATAGGCAGCCATACGGTGTGGATCGGCATGAATCTTTATTTCCCGCTCATCGACACCGCGGATATCGGCTTCGCGCACTTCGCGCAAAGTTTCGAATTCATCTTGCAAACCCTCGGCAAATTTCTTTAACTCATAGAGGCTGTAATCACCCGAAAGGTTGATGTTCAATATTGGGAATTCTGAAAAATCGATATCATCCACAATGGGTTCATCCATCAGGTCATCAGGTAATTCGCTGATGGCTTTATCCACCTTATCTTTAACATCCAATTTGGCTTGATCAACAGACACATCAGTCTCAAATTCGACAATGATCAAACTCATATCCTGAAAAGAGTTAGATGACATTTTTTTAACACCATTCAAGTCTTTCAGTTCTTTCTCAAGCGGACGGGTAATCAGGTTTTCGATATCAAGCGGACTGTTACCGGGATGAGGGGTACTTACCGAAATCGTAGGAATAACAATTTCAGGAAACTGCTCGCGTTGCATGCTAACGTAGGCCATCCATCCAGCCACTATCAGAAAGAAGGTGAGGATGTAAATGGTATTTTTGTTGGCCAGTGCCATAAACGTGGGTTTAAACTTCCGCGTCGACACTTTTTCTTTATGTTTTATATTTTCTTCTTGCATTTGAAATTTGATTTAGGCTAAGGAAATATCATGCTTTAAACGGTATATACTACTTTCAGTTTTTCCCCCTTCGCCTTTCGGCACTTCCCCCGGGGGATGATTGGTATACTGCCATATTCTCCCCTTGGGGAGATGCCCGAAAGGAGTGGGGGAATGAGTGTTTAGTTTCCTAATCTTGTAGCTTGACATTGCAATAGAGATTAAATAGAAATAGCAGAGCCATCAACAACTTGTGCATAACCTTTGGTGATCACTTTGTCACCTGGTTGAATCCCATTTGTTACCAGAGTGTTATTGTTGTCTTTAATGCCAGTTTCGATGTAACGTTTCTTGGCGCGCAGCTTTCCTTCAACCTCCTCGGCAACGAAAATAAATTCACCGCTAAAGTCTTTTTTCACAAGTATAGACGGAACAATAATGGCATCTTCTGCAACGAAAGTACTCAGTTTCAGGATGGCCAGCATGTTTGGCTTAACGTCATTGGCTTTATTGGTCATGTCAATACGGACTCTAAAAGTTCGACTGGCTGGATCAATAACTGCCGATGAACGATAGATGCGTGCGTTTATTTGTTTTTCAATTACCGGAAATTCAACATCAACGCGATCGCCAGCTTTGATTTGCTGCAAATATATTTCTGAAACATCAGCAGTAATGTATACATGGTCGATATTTACAAGGCGAGCAAAGGGTAATTGAGGCCCGGCCATTTCACCCTGTCGTTGAATAATTTCATCAACCACACCATCTATTGGTGCGCGAATAACAGCTAAATCCAATTGAGCTTCTAAAGCTTCTTTTTGTTGTTCTAAAGCTTCTTTGCTCGATTTTGCCTGAAGGTATTCCATTTCAGAACCAATGTTCTGCTCCCAAAGATCGGCCTGACGCTCATAAGTAGTCGTGGCCAGTTGCAGGTTAATTTCAATCTGACGAAGTGAGCGTTGTGTCATCTCCGTGTTTAGTCGGGCTAAAATGGTTCCGCGTTTCACACGGTCGCCTTCTTTCACGTTAATTGATATAATTTTACCAGCAGTCTCAGGACTAATAACAATGTTTTTGTCGGCTTTTACTTTTCCTGTTACATCAACAAAGTGTTCGTATAACCCCTCTTCAATGGCTGTAGCCACCACATTTATTACGCTTTCTTTTCGGTCAAGTGAAAGTTCTTTCTCAAGCTTGGCTATGTTTTTCTTTAGCTCGCTCAACTCCTTTTTATATTCTTTAAGTTGCTCTTTTTTTTCTTGATTGTCATCGCCTTGTTCTGCAGAACAAGCTACCATTAAGGCGATAAGCGGAAGTATTAATAGTTTTTTCATTATATGCTTTTTAATTTGGGTTTGTAAGTTTTATAGTTGATTGATAGCTTTTTTGTACTTAATGTGCGTATTCAATAAATTTAGTGTTGATTGGATGTAGCTGATTTGTGATTGAATATATTGTCCTTCGTTTTGCGATAATTCGGTACTTGAAGCCAAGCCTTTTATAAACTTTACGCGTGTGCGATCATAAATGCGAAAAGCTATTTCTTCGCCTTCTTTATCATTCAGGTAAGTGGCTTGTGCATTTTTAAAATTAGATTCAGCCACCATCAGTTGTTGCTTCAAACCTTCTTCCATCTGGCGCATGTCGTTCTGCAATTTCAGGTAGTTAATCTGTTCCTGCTTTACTTTTGCACTTTGCTTACCCGATTGAAAAATAGGCATGGTTAATGATAAACCTAGCATTTGTGAATTTGTATTGTCCATGTTGCTAAACTCATCGCCAAACTCAATGTAGCTGATGTTGTAAAAAGCATTGATCTTGGGCAAGTATTGTACGCGTTCATTTTTTACTATGGTTTTTTGCGCTTCTTCCTGCGTTTCAAGAATCGAATAATCGATGTGGCTTTTAACATCAAAAGTATTGGACTGTGGAAGGTAAGCTTCAACCGGCGTTAATAAAAAGTCGATATCATCAACCAGTTTAATGGCTTGTTCGATGCTTACACCCATTGAGTATTTCAGCACAGCTTCTGAAATTAGCAGTTGGCGTTCGGCATCCAGTACTAAGTTACGTGAGTTATTAACCATTAGCTTAAGTTGGTCAACATCCGTCATCTCGCGAAAACCATTATTAAAATAGGCCTCTGTTTCTTTCAGTGTCTGCTCATTCACTTCTAGATTCTTTTTAAAAGTCTCTAAGTTTTTTTTAGCAACCAAAGCAACGTAATAGGCTTCGGCTACAGACTGGCGTACATCAATTTGAGTTTTCGTTTTGTTTTTCTCACTAATGTTTACATAAATGCGGCTTGCTTGAATACCCAATAAGTAGCTTCCGTCAAATAAAAGCTGACTAACGTTACCTGTAGCATTCCAGTTGTATTGTTGCCCAAATTGCGTTTTTAATTTAATGGGATCAGAGCCATCTTCAGGAGTCATGGTGATAACATTTTCCTGAATCGATAGGTTATCGGTTAGTTGTGCTTCGGCATTAACCTGTGGTAAACCAATGGCAATGTATTCCCATACTTTCTTCTCAGCAGCTTCAATGTCGTAAGTGGCACTCTTGCTCTGAAAAGCATTTTCGGTGGCATAATTCATTGCCTCTTGTAAAGAAAAGGATAATGAATCACTTGTTGTTTGTGCCTGCAAAGGTAGCAGGCAGAGCATAACAAGTGCCATGGTTGTTAGTTTGTTTCTCATAGTTGTGTGTTTATTTGTTTTCTTCATTGTTTTCGCAAAATAGTCGTTCAACTTCTTCTAAACCTTTTGGAGTACAAATACCTCTGAAGTGGTATTTAAAAATCTCAGAAAATAGTTCCATATTCCTTAAATCGTTTGAGGAGAACAAACCATTTGAATCATCAAAAGTGAAAATATGGTGGGCAAATAGAAGACGGGCAATGATGCTTTCATCCACATCATCGTGGTAGTTACCTTCTTTTTTTCCTTGTATGATATTGCTGGAGTATGCTTCAATCACTACATCTTTTTGCTTGCTCTGAAACTCCTGTAAAACATTGGGATAGTATTTTTTTAGGTCAAACATGATGGTTGGCTGATACTGTCCAATGTGCGGTTCCATTATTGTTTTAAATTCAAAAAACTGTTCAATGGCATTTAGGTCATTTCTTTTAAATACTACCATCACTTTGCAGTCTTGATCCGATGCGACTTGCAGTGCTGCCTCAACCAAGTCATTTTTATCGTTAATAAACTGGTAAAGGGTTTTTTTTGACATGCCTTGCTCGCGGGCAATGTCATCCATACTCACACTTTTAATACCATACTGGCAAAAAAGCTTAAGCGCATTTTTGGTAATTTCCAGGCGTTTCGATTCCATTGTGCAAATGTATAAACTTTTTATCCTGAGGAAACTTAAAATGCGTTAAAAGTTTCCTGGGTTTCGAAGAACTTGATATAAACTTGTTTGGCCATAGAAAGTTCATCAAGTTTTTAAACACACTCATCTATTATTCTCACACCGAAAGACTATAAGCTGTTTATTTGCGTTCTGATTATAAGTACTCAAGATATGCCGACATTTAAATATATCATTGTTGTTGTAATACTATTTATAGCTATTGGGCCTAATGATGCTCAGAGCAATAAGAAGTTTAAGCGAAATAAAGGTACTTCGAAACGCGAAATAAAAAAGCGCCAGCAACAAGCATTTGAGCAAGATGATATGAATGCTTTTAACCCGAAACAACCGATGGGAGCCAGGCGAAATGATAATCGGGATGACTTACTTTGGCATGGCGAAACGGCAAATACGGTATATGATGGAGCTACCAATATTTCTCTGGTTAATCCATCGCGCTATGGCTTAAAACCGGGGCTTGAATTATCATCAGTAATATTACTTAATTATTGGATGCCCAATGTTTACCTTAAAAAGCGATGGCGAAATAATAAATGGTATGTGTCAAGCAAGCATGGGCTCTATTCAGCTACACCGGGGTTGAACTGGGCCAATAAAAAGAACTACAGTTCTATTGTTGATAATGCTGAAGATATACCGTTTATCTTATCCATTAAAAATGAAATATTGGTATCGCGATTAATATTAAACAATGAGCGATGTGGTCGCGATAAACCATATATTATTCTAACAGGTGGATTGGGCATTGATTTTGGAGTACCCTTTGGTGATTCTGATTTAAAGGAAATGGAAGGTCACTTTTTGGCCAATAGAAGTCCTGCTTTAACGGGTTCGGGTTATTCGGCATATGTAAAAGCCAGAGCTGACTGGCAGATGACACCTTTATTGATGCTGGGGGGTAGTTTTAAATATTTCAGAGGCGATTTTTCAGGAAATAGTGCTTTGGAACATCATGTTGAATTACAAACACTTGTTTTACCACAATTCTCTTTTTCGGTGGGTTACCTATTGTCAATTGCTAATTACACTGATACCAATGGAACAGCTCTATTACCATTTTTTGATTTGACCTATTTTTTTGGTAAACGACAAGGTCGTCAAAAGGGCTTGTTTGGAAAGGGAATGTAACAAAGCCTTTTTTATAGTTGCAAGCCCAATGGTGGTCTCTTGTTCAAATTACGTATAAACGGAATCAAAACGACTTATTTCATAGAATTTTACCTTATTGATACTCTATTAATACATATTTTTGAGATACAACAATCGTTTCAATAGTATAGTTATTCGTTTCGTAAGCTATCGTTTCTTGTTGCAGATGGTTATTATATCTTATCTATAGCTGGGCAAAGTATAAATGCGCTTTTACTTTTGCTCAATAACCAAAAAACAACAAGTGTTTAATTAAAAAACTAAATTCTTTTAGAGATGAAGAAAGAAGTAGCAATTGGTATTGATATTGGCGGAACCAATACTGTAATTGGAGTTGTTGATCGAGCTGGTAATCTGTTGGCCGAATCATCGACACCTACTCTGACCAATACCAATGTAAAGAATTACCTGGATGTGCTCAGTGCAAAAATTAATGAAACAGTTTACGAGCTTGAAGAAGAAGTGGAAGTAATGGGAATTGGTGTAGGCGCACCAAGTAGTAACTACTATACTGGTGAGATTGTAGGCGCATCCAACCTGGGCTGGGGAGATGTGGTGCCTTTTGTTAATTTGTTACGTGAGTATTACGATTATCCGGCTATTGCATTAACCAACGACGCCAATTCGGCAGCTTTGGGAGAGATGATGTATGGTGGAGCCAAAGGTATGGGCAACTTTATCATGCTTACGCTTGGAACTGGTGTCGGAAGTGGTATTGTGGTAAACAATAAATTGGTGCTTGGGCACGATGGTTTTGCGGGCGAATTGGGCCATGTCATTACCGAACGCGATGGTCGTGAATGTGGTTGCGGAAGAAATGGATGCCTCGAAACATATGCGTCAGCAACTGGTATTTGTCGAACAGTATCTGAACTTAATGCCAATACTAAAATTACGAGTGATTTGCGTATGGTGCCATCAGGACAGTTTACTTCTAAAATGGTGTATGATGCTGCTGTAAAAGGCGATGAATTAGCTCTTGAGGCATTTGAGCGTACTGGTGAAATGTTAGGACGAGCCATTGCCGATTTTGTGGCATTCTCAAGTCCTGAAGCTGTATTCTTATTCGGAGGATTGGCACAAGCAGGCGATTATATTTTTAAGCCAACCAAGAAATACATGGAAGAGAATATATGCTTTTTATACAGCAATAAAGTGCAGTTACTGCCATCGCAACTAGACGGTGCTAAAATTGCTGTACTGGGTGCAAGTGCTGTGGTTTGGAAAGAGTTGGAGCAGGTTGAGCAATAGACATAAAGGGTGCAATTTGTTTTGTGCCCTTATTCATTTCAACGATAGTTGTGTTTGATTAATAATGATTTTTATAAAAAAAACTAAGCATGAAAGCAAAGGTTTTATTCGCCGTATTGGTAATCGTTTCGCTGTTGGCATGTCAGCAGGAAGAAAATGAAGTGCGATTAACCACTTATGTTGATCCATTTATTGGAACAGGTGGGCACGGACACGTTTTTCCGGGTGCTACAACACCATTTGGCATGGTGCAGCTGAGTCCGGTTAATGGTGTAAACGGCTGGGATTGGGTTTCGGGTTATCACACATCATCAACCGAGTTGGTGGGTTTTGCTCATATGTGCCTGAGTGGGACAGGTATTGGCGATTTAGCCGATTTATTGATTTTACCAACGAATCAAAAAGTTGTTTCAGACACAACAGCAGGCGGAAGGTCGTTTCTTCAAAACTACAAAGCAGATTATACTCACGATAAAGAAATGGCAGAGCCGGGTTACTACATGGTTGACCTGCTAAACTCAGGTATCAAAGCTGAATTAACAACTTCGCGACGCGTCGGGATGCACCAATACACCTTTAGAGAAGGCGAACGCTCAGTTATTATCGACTTAGGCCATGCCATTAACTGGGACAAACCAATTGATACTTACATTAAAAAAGAATCGGATACACGGTTTGTTGGATATCGTAAATCAGCAGGTTGGGCTAAAGAACAATGGCTGTATTTTGTGATAGAAACCAATCAGTCAGTTCAAAACTTTAGTGTTGTTGAGGGCGGTGAAGTAAAGTCTTCAGCTGAATTAAAAGGAACTGATACCCGGGCTGTACTATCTTTTGATAAGACTTTGACGGGGCCCTTATTGATGAAAGTTGGTTTGTCATCGGCAAGTATTGATGGTGCCCGATTAAGTATTGAAAAGGAAATGCCGGGTTGGGACTTTATGGCTCAACGACAGAAAGCATCTGATATTTGGCAGAAGGAATTGGAGAAGATAAAAGTCACAACGGCTGAAGAAGATGTGAAAACCATTTTTTACACAGCATTGTATCATAGCATGATTGCTCCTTATGTGCATTCTGATCATAATAGCGAGTATAAAGGCTTAGATGGGAAGGTTAACAAAGCGGAAGGTTTTGAGCGATATACTGTATTTTCACTATGGGATACATTCCGTGCAAGTCATCCATTGTTTACCATTGTTCAGGAAGATAAAGTGCGTGATTTTATTCATTCGTTTATGGCCATATATCGCGAGGGTGGTTTACTGCCTGTGTGGGAATTGGTAGGTAACGAAACCGGATGTATGATTGGCTATCATGCAATTCCTGTGATTGCTGATGCCTGGCAAAAAGGCTTAATTACCGATATTGATGGCAACGAATTACTGGAAGCGATGGTAGCCAGCGCAATGGCTGACATTGAGGGTTTAAAATTCTATCGTGAGTACGAATACATTCCAGCTGATTTAGAAAATGAGTCGGTATCAAAAGCCCTGGAATATGCTTATGATGACTGGTGTATTGCTCAAATGGCCAAGTCACTTGGTAATGATGAGGTATATCAAACATTTATTAAAAGAGCTGGCTATTATAAAAATCACTTCGATGCATCAACTGGTTTTATGCGTGGTAAATTAGCCAATGGCGAGTGGAAAAAAGACTTTGATCCATTATTCTCGTCGCACCGCGATGATGAATATGTAGAAGGTAACGCATGGCAGTACTCGTGGTTTGCACCACACGATATCAAAGGTCTGGTTAATTTACAAGGCGGTACTGAAAGCTTTGTTACAAAACTCGATTCTCTTTTTACCATCGATGAAGCTGTTAAGGGCGAACATGCATCGCCTGATATTAGTGGATTAATCGGACAGTATGCGCAGGGTAATGAACCTAGTCACCACGTAGCTTATGCTTATAACTATGTAGGCATGCCTTGGAAAACGGCTGAGCGAGTTGATGAAATTCACCGCACGATGTACACCACCGAACCTGATGGGTTGTGTGGAAACGAGGATTGTGGTCAGATGTCGGCCTGGTATGTATTAAGTTCTATGGGTTTTTATCCGGTTAATCCGGCTGATGGTAATTATATTCTCGGTTCGCCATTGTTTGACGAAGCTGAAATTACATTAGCCAATGGTAAGAACTTTGTGATATCTACTCAAAATAACTCACCTGAAAATATTTACATCCAAAGTGCATCACTTAATGGAAGAGTACTTGAACGTTCATGGTTTAATCACCAGGAAATGATGAAAGGTGGCGAACTGAAACTTGTTATGGGAGGCTCTCCAAATAAGGATTGGGGTACAACACAGCTGCCTCCTTCTATGACGAAGTAGAGATTAGCAAACTCAATACAGGCCTTAGGATTTTTGAAATCTTAAGGCCTTTTTGTTTTTAGGCAATGACCCTTTGCACCCACATACCACTTTCAGGTTATTGACAAAAAAGTATTTTGGATGTATAATGTCCTGATATTTACATAAAAACACCTGTCATGAAAAAGATTACTTTAATGAAGCAAGTACTGCTAACAGTTTTGCTTTTAGGAATGGTTACACCTCTGATTGGGCAAGATTTGTATCTGCCGGCTACCACAAAGTCAAAAGAAGCCAAGGTGCTATACACCGAAGCAATGGATGCTTTTTACGATGTTGAGTTTGCCAAATTGGAGAAGTTAAATCAAAAGGCATTAGAAGCTGATCCAAATTTCTTTATGGGTTATTTCTTACAATCATTTAGCCTGAATAATTCATGAACCAAATTTAAGAAGAAATGGACTCAATATTTAATTTAAGGAGTCATCTTCAACTGC
>NZ_JAENRR010000090.1 GCF_016612505.1 Carboxylicivirga marina | reverse complement strand
TTTCAATAGGCAGCAAGGAACTAAAAGTAATTATAACCGCTGCAATAGTGGTCCAGTTTTGGAACGAAAAGAGCATCTTCATCCTCTTCAATTTCATTATCTGTAACTATTTTAAAAACAGTATATTCTTCATTGACAAAATCATAACTAAAGAAGAACATGTCATGGTCTTTATACATAATGACAAAATCCTCACTAATTATAAGGTTATATTTCAAATTGGTTAGTTCTGTACTTAATTCTTTAAGTTTCTCTCTCTCTAATTGCGTTCCTTTTGAGATTACTTCAGTTCCATCGATATTATAAAACTCAGCATACACCTCACGCAGTTCTTCATAGCTTTTATTACTCTTCCATTTATCCAGTAGCAATTGATAGTACTCCTCTTGCTCATTAATATCAGTATCATACGGTGGGCGGAAATCGAAATCACTATCAAAAAGATCGTTTTCTTGTTCACGATTATTATAAAGGACTTTATCTAACTGCTTTACCTTAATAAGAATCCTACTTGTATCAATTGGATCAATAGTTTTACTAATATTCAGCACCTTATTAAGTGGAATCCTAATTGTCTTTGCATCATTACCCTCAAAATGATAAAAACGCACCAACTCTTTAGTAGTAAAGAACGTGTAAGTCTCATATTTAGAACCCACCTCCTCTGTTTTTGAAAACCACAACCCAAAAATAACGTCATTAACATGTACTAAGTTTAATTCCGTTAACCGATCGAGTAACTCACCATCAACATCTCCATTAACAATTATATCTCTTGACTTATTAAAGCTATTACATGCTAATAGTAGCATTGTAATTATTATTGTTGATGATAGCTTTAGCATATTTTGTAATTTTATCAGTTTAAAGTGTTTAGCAGGGAAAAATTTAGGAAAACAATCTTCGGTCAATTTCCGGTGGTCTTAATCTGGTTGAACGATAGAATCCTAAGACCTTTTTAATCTTGTTGATAACCCCTTTGTGGTCATTCTTATTGGGATTAAAGCCACAAATTCGACATCTATTGGATTCAATGGCGACTTCATAACTGATGTACCTCACCTGCCTTTGTGCATAGTCGGTTTCGGTAAAATATTTATCTGAACCACATTGAGGGCAACAGTAAAGCATATTCGAGCCTTGAGGAATCTCATTCTTGAAAAGTGTTTTAATTTCTTCAAAACCCAACCCTCTACTTCTTGCCTCATCAAGTATGAATTGCTGTGAACTACCCATGAAACCCTTTATTCGATAGCCAATGAATTTAGCCAGTTCAATATCAGTAAGGTTACTTATGAATTTTTGTAGTTCATCCATGGTTAAGTTTAACTGTATATTAAGTAGCGGTGATTAATTTAATAAATCGAATGTCCAATATGCTGTCTGAACAACCCAAGCCCAAAACACGCATTTAGAATAATTCTTAAAGCTTAGTTTTTCTACATCCAATACGTTTGTAATTGAGCCATACTTCATTGATGGAGATTTAGGTGTTAAATTATCATCTCCTGTGCTTTTTAAAGCGGAATACAACCCTAGCCATGTAACTCCAATGACATAAGGACTAATACATGCCATAACTACCCTGTTAATTGCATCGCTTGATACAAGTTCAATTTCATTAACAAGATTGTAAGATATACCAAGAATTAAGCTAGATATTGGAATTATATACCAAAAGAATATTTTGTAGTTAATCTTCTGAAGTAAGAAATATAGATAGAACATGAGGTTATTTTGGGTTTTATTAGCCTAAAGATAGTAGTCTGTACTGAAAAATAATTAGAAAATGTATTAAATAATAAACATTCATCACCGTTTAGGCAGGTATATTGTCATCTTGTTTGTTAAAACATCGAAATAAATTAATTTCAACGATTATGACCAAATCATTATCACAAGCCGATATTAAAGAACTGCGTTATCAATGTCGAATGGGATACCTTCTTCCGGTATTTTTATGCGCTTTACTAAGCTATGTAATTGTTGGATTTCATCAATACAATTCAGATTTCGAGGAGATAGTTTTTACAAGCATTGATGGTTTAATCATTCTGGCATGTGTTATTTTTTCAATTTGGGTAAGCTACCAGATGAACGGCAAGTATTATCAGGATATCAGAAACAATATAAAGGTTGCTGAACGAAAGGTAATTCAAAAAAAACAGGCAAAACGTGACTTTGAAGCCGGTAGTGGTAATATGACCACATTGCCCCATAATAATCCAATGAATGAATTCACTCGATTCGATTTTATAATGGATAATACCCTTTACAGAGTGGATAAAGATTTATTTGAGAGTTGTTCTGATGGTGATAAAGTAAGCTTTTATTACGCTCCTAAAAGCAAGTATTTATTGAGCATTGAAAAGGATTAGACTAATGAAAAATAAATGCGTAAGAATCACAGTGGCTCTTTTATTTATCTTCTTGTTTTCGAACTTTAGTTGTGAAATGATGTACCACAAACTTGAGAGAAATGACAACTATAGAATTGAATGTGCTGAACCTAAAATGAACGATGGCTACATGGTTTTAGATTTCACAATTTACATCAAACCGAAAGTGTTAGATAAGAAAGCTACTTATAGAATTAAACCGATACTCTCAACTGGAGACACAACTATACTCTTCAATACTCATGTTTTAACAGAGGAATTGATTGAAAGCTTACACCCCACAGTTTCATGGAAAAACGGTGGCAGCTTCCATTTTACCGATTCTACTAAGGTAAATAACAACAACATTAACGAATACGAAGTTTTAGCTAAGCAATATATAACTAGGGGGACGATTGATGAACCATATGATAGAATTGACCTGAACCTTTATCTAATGTATTCCAACGTAAGCAAAAATTAAACCGAACACTGAATGACCAAGTACACTTCAAACAACTACTTCCTCTTTGACAAAATAGTGCCAGTTATCGCCCTAATAGGCATTTCTGGAGTCCTAACCTTCCGAACTGACAATACCACAGTTATTTTGGTTGGCATTTCAATCTTGATATTGTTACTGACTGTGCTTGTCCGGCTATTATCAAAACTAGTGTCAGTCGAATTAACTGACAATGGAATCACGGTAAACCACCTCATCAATCGAAATCAAACCACCATAGCCTACCATAATATAGTAGAATTACAGCACCAATTTCGATATCCAGTTTTCAGCAGGAATAGAATCAAATACCAATTAGGTCTTGGTGGTAAAGTTAAGGAGTTAAAGTTCGCCAGTGTTGTTCCTAATGGCGAATTTAATGAGTTTGCAAGCTGGTTGAAAAGTAAGAACAGCAAAATTGAATTCACCTTTTTACCTGCGGACTCACCTGTCGAAGTTGAATTTAAGGGGAGGGATTGAATCATCCCATGAATACTGATTCTATCAGTGTTATCACCCTAACTCCCAACCTTACGTGCAGATAACAAACAAAATAAAGAATCTGCTTATTTAAGTACTTCTCGCAAATGTATCACATCGTATGCAATCTTCGCCTCGATGTCAACAAGGCTGCCAATTCCATTAATACCACCCCTATTGAATCCTGCATCTACAATATTTTTATAATTACTTATTCCTTTGGTCGCTATACCTGTGAGTTCCCACTTAAACAATATATATTCACTCCAGTTGCTCATTATATACTCCATCTGTCCTCCAGAATAAGCTTCAATTTTCACATTAATAAAGATTTCCTTCTTATTCCTAAAATATTTATCAATACCTTCAATTTTTGGCTTATCAATACGCTGCACCTCGAAATGCTTAATATGTTTTTTTGCAAATACCTTAAAAGTTTTTATATCTACAATTGATTCGACATTCTGATCATCATCTATGGATTCTATTTGTCTATCAATTTCTTTCACTCGGTCATTACAGCTTAAAAGTCTTTCATCATAACTGGTATTATCATCACGAACCTTGGCAATAAGTTTATCTCGTTTTACTTTAGTGATTTCATCATCATAGTAATCTTCTCTAATCTTCTCAATTTTTGAGTCTACTCTACTTTTGCTTTTCTCAATGGTTGGAATATCTAGTTCCACAATTTTTTTCTTCTCTACCAAAAGACTCTCTTTCAATTCCAAACTTTTCGCCCCTTTGATGACTAACAAGTTAAAGAAAGTAAGAATACTATTATTTAGCTTTTTAAAATCAAAAGACGAAAATACATCACACCTCTGCTTTGCTCTCATATAACTGGTACACTTATATATAGGTCGTCTTTTATCCCGTCCAACATATAAACGACTTCCACAACTACAAAAACAAACTCCAACAAGTGGATTAATTAAACTCCTATCTCTTTGTACATTATTCCCTCTACTACTAATGATTTCTTGTGCCTTATTGAATAAATCATCCGGTATTAGCGCAGGCACACTATATACCTCACCTAACACGACTCGTTCTCCCTTATACTGTCTGTTTTTTATAATTTTTAATAGTGAAGATGCTGTCCATTTATCTCCAGTTGGTGATGGTTTATTATTTAGATTTAAAATTTTTGCAATCCTTCCACTTCCTAACCCTGATGTGTATAAGTTGAAAATTTCAAAAACATCCTCAATTTTATCTGGATCAACTTCAATTTCTTTTGTTTTTTCGTTTACCATATAACCGTAAAGTGGCTTTCCACCAAGTGTCTTCTTTTGCTCTAAACTTCGAGGAATAGAAGTGTTAACCCGGTCTACAATTCGCCTTTTCTCACTTTCAGCAAGTTGTGAAAATAGTGTAATAACGATATCAACTCCCTCATCAACACTTCCATCTTTTTTCAACATCGTTAAAGGAGGCGATACAATATGTACGTTTATCGGCTCATCATGTTTTATGAAATAATTTATCGCATCCCAAATAATAACTTTTTCTCTTCCAATTCGGCTTACTTCATCAAAAACGACATTCAATTCTGAACGATTTGGGCATGATTCGATAAAGTCAATCATCTCTTTGTATCCCTCACGTTTCATAACTGGCACTGAACCACTAACATCGTCCTTGAAGTTTTTTATAATCACAAAATCCTTATCGTCACAAAAATCTTCAATGGGTTTCATTTGACGCTCTATGTCCTGCCGTGAGGAATCTGTAGATACACGCCTATAAGTGATAGCTTTACCTTTCTTCATAACCAATACATTTAAGGTAAAGATAGAAAAAAAATTTACCCCCTACAACTTACCTTCCGGTTTTCCCTCAGGTAGTTTTGGCAAAGCAGAAGAAATGCTTGGCACAATGCAACAAGCTCCACAATTATCACGACACTTCATAAGTCAAATCATTTGTGGCGACAAAAATATATTTTTCCTCGTTAATTGATACTTTTACAAATCAATAAAACAGCTAATGAAGTTTGAAACACCTTTAATTCACGGTTATTTAATCAAGCGCTATAAACGTTTCTTAAGCGACATAAGGCTTGATGATGGCTCTATTGTGGTAGCCCATTGTACAAATAGTGGATCTATGAAAACATGTATTGAAGAAGGTGCCGAGGTATACCTTTCGCCAGCCAAAGATCCAAAACGAAAGACTCGCTATACCTGGGAAATGATTAAGCTTAATGGAGATTGGGTGGGCATTAACACCATGCACCCAAATCTAATTGCTTATGAAGCAATTAAAACAAACAAGATTAAAGCACTTAGTGGGTATACTCATGTACAGCGCGAAGTTAAAACCGGAGACAGCCGTATAGATATAATGGCACAAAATGAATCAGAAACATGCTTTATTGAGGTTAAAAATGTCACCATGAAAGATGGTGATTTTGCTCGCTTCCCCGATGCTGTAACAACACGAGGTAAAAAACACCTTGTAGAATTAATCCGATTAAAGAAAGAAGGCATTCGAACAGTAATGCTTTACATTATTCAGCGCAGTGATGTTAAGCAATTTGCACCAGCCCATCAAATCGATCCTGAATATGCCAATACATTAAGTTTAGCATATCAGGAAGGTGTAGAAATAATACCAATCAGGGTTAAAGTGCGTCCTGAAGAAATTGTTATTGATCAAGTGCTAGAATTTGACTTAAACCCATAGCACAAAAGGGTTACTTAAACTTCGAAACATTAATTCCCTCTTATATAACAATTCTAAATTATAAATAAACATTACAAAAGTTAACTACACTGCACTGTTTCTTGATTTAATATTTCTATTTTAGAAAGGAATATTAAATCCTACCCAATGAAAAGAACATCTATGTTACTACTGCTGATAATGGCAGTATCCTTCTTACGTGCAGAAAAAGCACCCATCAAATTTGGCAAAGTCAGCATTGAAGAACTAGAAATGACGGTGTACGAACCAGACACTTCAGCAACTGCTGTTGTATTATGTAAATACGCACACTTCCAAGCAAATGACCTAACATACCGACTAACAAGACGAGTGAAAATATTAAAGAAAGCTGGAACTGAATATTCTGAGTATACTTTCCCTGGTGGTGAAGATGTAAATATTCGCGGTCGCGTATATAATCTTGTAAATGGTGAAATAATTGAAGAAAAACTGAAAAGAGAAAGCATTTTCAAGGAGAAAGTCACCGAAGACTATTACCGAATTAGGGTAGCAATGCCAAATATAAAAGTAGGAACTGTTTTTGACATTGAAATATCACATTCACTTTTACCTTCTGAGTTTGCATTTCAAGAGATCATCCCGGTGAAACATGCTGAAATAAAACTTGAGGAAGCAGATATCATAACTTACCGAAAGCGAGCCATTGGCTACCACAGCGTCAAGCATATTGGGTCAAATACGTATCGCATTCAAGAAGTGCCTGCATTTAAGAAGGAGGCCTACATGAGCTCAATAGAAAACTACATGGCAAAATTTGAATTTGACATTCTGAATATATCGGCTCATGACTTAGGAATCTATCAAAATTTTACAACATCATGGGATGCTGTGAACGATAGGCTTGCCAGTGATCGCTACTTTGGTCATGCCATAATGAATGGCTCAACCTATCTCACAAAAATAAAAAAGAAGATTGAAGCCAATTATACGACTGACATTGACAAGGTGAAAGCAGCTTACAATGAAATTAAGAAAATAAAATGGAATGGAATTGAATCTGTTTACAGTGCTAGTCTGTCGTTATCAACACCCTATAAAGAAGGGCAAGCCAACTCTGCAGAAATAAATATGATGCTAATGCAACTGCTAATGAAGCTGGATCTCCCTGCCTTTCCAGTGGTTATAAGCACCAGAGATAATGGTCGTCTTCATCGCTTCTATCCTAGCTACAGAAAACTTAACTACATGATGGTATGGACCATGATTGACGACAAGGAATATGTACTCGATGCTACAGAACCTTTTCTGCCTTTTGGTATGCTACCTAAGAGATGCCTTAACCAGCATGGTCGACTAGTTACAAATAAAACCGGCAAATGGTTAGATTTAGATACAGATTTAGAAGATAAAGATGTTATCATGTATCAACTCAATGTCACTGATGAAATGGTTATGGAAGGAAACATCAGTCAATATCATTATGATTATTCAGCATTAAACTTTCGTAAGAGCATGAATAAGTACGCCAGTAATGATGAGTATTTAAACACAATGGAAAATGTGTACTCTGGCCTAACCATAAAAGATTACTCAGTCGAAAATCTTGACAGTTTAAATAAGCCTGTTAAAGAAGAATACCAGGTTAGTATAAAAAATAAGATTGAAGTTATCAATGATATGGCATTGATTAATCCTTTCTTGTTTGAAAAGATAGAAGATAACCCATTTAAAATAGATGAACGTAAATTTCCGGTTGACTTTGCTTACAAAAGAGAAAAATACCTCATTTCAAAAATAAATATCCCAGAAGATTATCAGTTTGAAGAAATTCCGAAACCAATTAAAGCGGTACTACCAGATAAAACTGCAACGGTTTTAATCAATTATCAGGCACTTGGAAACACCATCACCGTAACATACCGGTTAAAACTCAATAAACCATCCTACAGTGTTGAGGAGTATAAGTATTTGAAATCTCTTTATGCTGCCATTATTAATAAACATGCCGAACCAATTGTTATTAAACGCATACAAAATGAAGCATCATTGTAATCTCCTTGTGTTTGCCCTACTATTTCTTTCCAATAGCATTTGGGCAAAAGATAAGCTTAAGTATCCTGTTGATGAAATACCGAAGGCCCTCTTATCCAATGCCCATGCTGTAGTTCGATATCAATCCTCAACCACTGAATACGTTAGCGCAAGTCGGATGGCAAGTAAACAAACAATCGCTATAACCATCTTAAAAGAAAGTGCGCTTGAATTATCCTATTTTACAGAGGGCTACACCAAACTGTATAAAATAGAAGATATTGAGGGTGCAGTATATGACCGCGCAGGTAAACGAATAAAAAGGTTTAAACAGGATGATATCATCGATCGCAGTGCCATTTCAGAAGCATCGTTATATGATGATACGCGAGTTAAGCTAATTGATCCTAAATGCACTGATTACCCATTTACTGTTGAGTATTCATATTCGATGAAGATGAATAATTCTTACATCTGGCCAAGCTGGTCGCTATACAAAGGCATGAATGTTTCAGTCCAGGAGTCAGTTGTATCTTACAAAGTACCTCAAGACTACAATTTTAGGTATAAAGTCTCCAATTTCGATCAAGAGGTACAGATTAGTGAAGAAGATGACTGTAAAACTTACACCTGGAAAGCTCAAAATTACGCGGCACCAACTTTTGAGCCACTATCACCACCGGTATCAATATGGGCACCTAACATTGATGTAGCGCCAAGCTATTTTGAATTAAAGGGCTATAATGGTAACCTGGAAAGTTGGAAAGGATTTGGTGATTTTTGCTATTCATTAATAGAAGGAAGAGATAACATTCCTGAAGAAACCATTAATGAAATAGGCCAATCTCTTACGGATGAAATGACAGATTACGAGAAAATTAGTAAAATCTATGAATTTTCTCAGAAGAAGAATCGTTATATCAGTATACAAGAAGGCATCGGTGGGCAACAGCCTTTCGATGCAGAAACAGTAGATCGCCTGTCATACGGAGATTGTAAAGCCTTAACTAACTATATCATGTCAATCCTCAATCACTTTGGATACAAGAGTCATTACACCATCGTTAGTGCAGGTGAAGATAATACCAAAATCGATCCAGAGTTTGTGGCAGATAACTTCAACCATGTTTTTTTAAATGTTGAGTTACCTAAGGACACACTATGGATTGAATGTACGAACTCACACTCTCCTTGTGGTTACATTAGTGACTTTACTGATGACAGAAATGTTTTAGTTGTTAAAAACGGAAATTCGGAATTAATCAAAACACCATCGTACTCTGCCGAGGAAAATCGCCAGGCTATTAACGCAATAGTCAATCTCAATTCAGATGGTTATGCCGAAGCAAATGTAAGAGCCAGTTACAAAGGGGCACTTTATGGTAATGAATTTTGGCTGACCACACTTGACGAGCAGGACCGAAAGAAACACATTACTAATTCTATCGATATACCTACGTTCAAGATTGATAAGTATGATATTGATGTGATAAAAAAACGCAGCCCCGAGCTACACAAAACCATCGATCTTATCTTACCTGATTTTGCAACGAAAATGGGAACACGCTTACTTCTAAAAACAAATAAGGTCAATGATTTCTCTACCATCCCAGCTTACGCAAGAAATAGAAAAAACCCTGTTTATATTAGACACAACTACAGCGAATGTGATACCTTAACCTATAACATCCCGGAGAATATGCAGATAGAATCAATTCCAAAAGATGTGAATGTAGATACGCCGTATGGCCGATATTGCTGCAGCATAAAGAATATGAACAATCAATTAATCGTGTACCGCTACTTAGAAATTAACAAAGGAATGTACCCTAAAGAGGAGTACAATATCTTCAGAGAGTTTCTGGAAAAAATAGCAACTGCTGATAAAGCCACGACAATTCTCATCCCTAAAACATAAAAAAGCCGGCATTGCCGGCTTTTTCATTGCTCTATAATCAGTTTACATACTGGTATAAGTCGATTCGCTTGTAATCTTCATTGGCATTTCCATTGGCGCCGGCAACTGAGGTGACTCAATGGCCACATTTCCATCCAGCTTTTGAATTAGCTTAAGCTCCGAAGGCCAGCCTGTTTTGGCATTTATATTAGCCGAGAAAGAAATATCGCCTTTCAGGTCAAAGTGCTGTGTCATCCCCATTTGCTGCATAGTCTGCCCTTCTGCAGTAGCCATAGTTCCTGTACCTGACAGTTTTACTTCGCTGCTATTAACAGCTTCTACATTGTAGTTAAAAACATTATTAATTAGCACTGGCTGTTTAAGCTTGGTATTACTGGTCCACTTTGAACCTACTTTTACCTTTTCTGCCGGATAAATAATTAACATGCTGCTCAAAGTGTGTTTCATATTATCATCTGAGAACTGTCCCGAAAGAGTTTGCTTCATCATTTCAGCTTGCTGTGGGTTATCACCAAAAGCCGCAACTACTTTATTAGCTATCTCCTCAAAACCTTTTACTTCCTTGATATTCCCACGATCATCAAACTTCATTTGGAACTTATGCCCCACAAGCAAGCTAAATGTCTTATTTAGCGGATTTGTTTCATCGGCCGACGTATCATTTGAGTCATAACTCATGTTCATCATCGGACTTTCCATTTTAAATAGCATGGATTCAAATACAACTTCTGACGAATAAACATTGCTACTTTTTCCTTTGATAGTTACAGAGATGTCTCCTCCCAAAGTATTCTTAATATTTTGAGACATGCCCGATATGTTTTGCTCAATTAACTGAACAGTATTCTGTTTTAAGCTATAGGTTTCACCAACCTTCAGATTATAGCGTAATGACTTTTGGGCCGATACGTTAAAAGACAATAAAATAGCTACCAATAGTAGCAACGTTTGATTTAGCTTCTTCATTTCTATTAGGTTTTTTAATATTGCTACACGAAGCTAAGAAAAAATATCTAGGATTGCTCACTTCGTAGTTTAAGCTAAGTTACTCTTGCAGTCTGATGTATTTTTCAATCAGTAATAAATTCTCATCCCCAAGGCCAAGCTCTTCTAACTCCTCAACACCTTGCTGAATCAAAGTATCCCCCTTTAGCTCCAATTTAAAATGAAATGCATGTGTTTCCCATTCACGTGCTGTACAAAAGTCAAGGTTCTCGGTAT
This sequence comes from Carboxylicivirga marina, assembly GCF_016612505.1. GTDB lineage: Bacteria > Bacteroidota > Bacteroidia > Bacteroidales > Marinilabiliaceae > Carboxylicivirga > Carboxylicivirga marina. The sequence goes on along the minus strand of NZ_JAENRR010000090.1, from coordinate 5,716 downwards.
ATTCTCCATTTTTAAAAGCAACCGTTCCTCCCCCCGACATGTAGGCTACATTTGTACTGTCTTTGCCTTGCTTGAGGTCATGCAGAAAAAAAGCGAAATGTGTGGGTGTGATTATCTTAATCATCTCCTGCCCTTCAATCATATTTGAAGTGACCGAATCTTTACCGTAATAATCGGATGAAATTAATTGCCAGGTGCCCACGTATTGTTGCGGAAAAGCAGTTGTGTCTTTTTTTTCATCGCAGCAGGCATAACACAGCACTGCCACAAGCACTAATAAAATAGCTCTCATAGTTGTAAATATTTTAAGGTTCAGGGTAAAGATAACGAAGCTCTTGAACATTCAATAAAAAGCACGACCAAAGACCTAAAAAACACGATAAACACACCTACAAACTATGCCATTAATCAATTTCAAAACCGTTATAAGTTTCAAATTGCCACATTTCAGCAATTTTCTTCACCGCCAACTCATATGGCTTATAAACCCGATTGGTCGATACTAATAAAAATGCCTCATGCTCTTTTAGTCGATTATACACCACCTTAAAAACAATACCTTCATCGCGCGTAACAATAATGCAAGGCGTTCCATCCTTTATACTTTTCCAATTCTGGATGTACGAAGCTGTTACCCATGCACCCTCGGGTATTGGCAGCATCGAATCACCTTTTATTTGAAATGAACGATAGGTTTTATCCTGTGGTAAAAATGGTAATGAAAACTTAGGCAAAGAAGCTATAAAACCAGTATCACCATAGTCGGAGGTATAGCCAGCCTGTGCTTTTACTGGCACCATCTCAATATTCTCTTTCCCTTCTTTATCTACCGAAACCGTTAATAAACGTAACTTCTGTCCGGTCACATCAATATCAAAACCACCTTCTATCTGCGAAAGCTGAAACTCCGACAATGCATCGAGTTTGTAACGTACCAATGCATCAATGGATACATTAAAATACTCGGCAAACTTAATGAGTGTTTTAAATGGTGGCTGCACACTTTTCTCATAACCTGCCAAAGTCGTTCGTGTCAACTCTAAAGATGACGACAAATCACTCTGTGACAAACCCTTTCTCTTCCTTAAAAACTTAACATTCTCAGCAAAATACATATAAAATAGCTCCTTAGATTATTAGACTATAAACATTAGAACTAAGCTAAATCCTAACAAAATCAAACATCTAAAAAAATAGCACTTTAGTTCTCCATTTCGGTACTCATAGACCGTCATTTTTTTCATCCTCTCTCCCAGACACTTCTACTTTTTGTTAAAAAATAGTCTCCTATTACGCTGTACAAATATAAGAACATTGTCTATATTATAAACACAATAATGACGATATAATCGACAATGATAGACAAATCGATATTACACCTGGATTTAGACACTTTTTTTGTATCGTGTGAACGATTGATAAATAAAGAGTTGATAGGTGTGCCTGTGCTTATAGGTGGCACATCTGACAGAGGTGTGGTAGCCGCCTGCAGTTACGAAGCTCGCACTTACGGTATCCATTCAGCTATGCCTATGCGAATGGCCCGGCAACTATGCCCTCATGCTAAGGTTATCCGGGGAAACAGTCAGGCCTATAGTGAATTTTCGAATCAGATAACTGAAATCATCCGTGAGCGTTCGCCTTTGTTTGAAAAATCATCTATTGATGAATTTTACATTGATGTAACCGGCATGGATCGCTATATTCAAACCACCTATCTATGGGCCAAAGAACTACGCGACAAAATTATTCATGATACTAAACTACCAATCTCATTTGGCTTATCAACCAGTAAAACAGTAGCTAAAGTAGGTACTGGCGAGGCCAAACCCAATAACCACATTCAAATAAAAACCGGCTACGAAAAGCCCTTTCTGGCTCCTTTATCCATAAAAAAAATACCAATGGTGGGGAATAAAACCTATCATCTACTCCGACGAATGGGCATCGAAAGGGTACGTACTGTACAAGAAATGCCCATTGAACTCATGGAGCGCGTATTGGGTAAAAATGGCATTGCCATCTGGAAAAAAGCACAAGGCATAGACAACACACCTGTGATAGGCTGGAGCGAACGTAAGTCCATATCCACCGAACGCACTTTTGAGCAGGACACAACCGACATATACAATCTCAAAAGCATATTACTGGGCATGGCCGAAAGCCTGGCTTACCAACTGCGAAACAGCAACAAACTGACCTCCTGCGTATCGGTTAAAGTTCGTTACTCCGACTTTCAAACACACACCAAGCAGAGGCGCATTCCTTATACATCGCTCGATCATACTCTGATTGAAATTGTAAAGGATTTATTTGAAAAAGTGTACGACCGTCGCGTACTGGTACGTCTGATTGGGGTGCGATTCAGCAACCTGATTGGCGGCAGCTATCAAATAAGACTTTTCGAAGATTCATTTAAAATGATAAAGCTTTACCAGGCCATGGATAATCTGCGTGGGCGCTACGGCGAAGATGCTGTAAAACGAGCCCAGGGAATGCGTGCCCGACATGTAAAACAAATGAACCCTTTTAATGGACAAATGGATGGGGAAATTATACCACCAGGTCCGAAGCTTGAAGCCCGAAGTCCGGAGGCAGCGCATGGTACCTAGTGCACTGCACCCCTCTTCAGACGACTAACTGACTAATAACTAAAAAGCATGCTAACAAACTGCCATTCATATTACAGCTTTAAGTACGGCACCATCTCCACCGAAGACTTGATAAAAGTACTGGTGCACCATGGTTTTGATACTTTTGCACTAACTGACATAAATAATACTGCAGCCAGCATTGATTTTGTGCGCCTTGCTGCACAGCATAATATTAAACCAGCAGTGGGCGTCGATTTTCGCAATGGTGTACAACAACAATACGTAGCCATTGCAAAGAACAACGATGGCTTCAGGGAAATAAATGAATACCTGACACCTCATCTGCACGAAAAAATTGAATTTGACACACAAGCGCCTCCGTTTAAATACAGCTATGTGATTTATCCGTTTACTTATGCTGATGATGAATTGTGCAACAATGAGTTTATTGGCATATCTCTCGAGGATTTAAAACAACTGCCTTTTTCAAAATGGAAAAACCAACAGGATAAGCTAGTCATTAAACACACCTGTACCTTTCGAAATAAGCACGATTATAATGCGCACCGCCTGCTACGAGCCATTGACAATAATACGCTACTGAGCAAACTAAGCGAAGATGAGCAAGCCAACGAGGCCGATACGATAATTCCGAAAACTGATTTACTTGAGCTTTATAGCCAATATCCGCAAATAATTGAAAACACGAAACATTTACTAGCTTCATGCAGCATCGATTTTAACTTTGACACCAATAAAAACAAGCAAGTATTTAAAAATTCAAAAGAAGATGATTTTCAACGCCTGAAAAGGCGCTGCATAGAGGGCTTGACCTATCGCTTTCCGGATAAAAATGAGGCGGTTATTAAACGAATGAACAAAGAGCTGGAAGTGATTCGCGACCTGGGCTTTTGTGCCTATTTTTTAGTTACACTTGACATTGTAGACTATGCTCGTAGCAAAGGCTACTACTACATTGGCAGGGGAAGTGGTGCCAATAGCCTGGTAGCTTATTTGCTGCGTATCACCAATGTTGACCCCATTGAACTAGACTTATATTTTGAGCGTTTCATCAATCCTTTCCGCCAATCACCACCCGATTTTGACATTGATTTTTCGTGGACCGATCGTGATGATGTTACGCGCTACATTTTTGAAGAATACGGCTATGAACGCGTAGCACTATTGGGTAATTACATCACGTTTAAATACAAATCGGCCATCCGCGAAATAGCCAAGGTATTTGGTGTGCCCGATGATGAAATTGTTACGCTACAAAAAAATCCATCATCGGCCAACGGTAATAAATATGGACAATGGGTGATTAAATACAGCCAATTTATTGATGGCTTCCCCAGCCACTGCAGTATTCACTCAAGTGGCATCCTTATTTCAGAAGAGCCCATATCCTGCTACTCATCCACCGAATTATTACCCAAAGGCTTTCCTTCCACGCAATTTGACATGTACGTGGCCGAAGATGTAGGGCTGCACAAATTCGATATTTTGAGCCAGCGCGGATTGAGCAAAATTAAAGATTCACTGGATATTATAAGCGAAAACGAAGGCGTAGAGATAGATATTGACGACATCAAACGGCTAAAGACAGATGAGCAGATAAAAGAGTTGCTTAAAGTGGGTAAAGCCATTGGCTGCTTCTATGTGGAGTCACCCGCCATGCGCATGTTACTCACCAAGCTCAAGGCCGATGACTACTTGCGACTAGTGGCGGCCAGCTCCATTATTCGCCCAGGTGTGGCCAAAAGTGGCATGATGCGCGAATACATTCTTCGCTTTCAGAACCCGGAACGACGCGAACAGGCCAGAAAAGACTTACCAGATCTGTACAACATACTGGAAGAGACCTACGGCGTAATGGTGTATCAGGAAGATGTAATTAAGGTAGCGCATTACTTTGCCGGCTTGTCGCTGGATGAAGCAGATGTATTACGGCGTGGCATGTCGTGGAAATTCCGGCAACGTAACGAGTTTTGGAAAGTGCGCGAAAAATTCTTCAGCAACTGCCAAAATAAAGGCTATGCCGAGCAAACCGTAGCTGATATATGGCGACAAATTGAGAGCTTTGCCAACTATGCTTTTGCCAAAGGCCACTCGGCCAGCTATGCAGTTGAAAGCTATCAGGCCTTGTACCTGAAAGCCTATTACCCGCGCGAATACATGGTGGCCACCCTCAATAACGGTGGTGGTTTTTATCGTGCCGAACTGTATCTGCATGAAGCACGTATGCATGGTGCCATTGTTGAAGCTCCTTGTGTAAACCGCGGTGACTGGCCGTGTATTATCCGCGGCAAGCACCTCTTTCTGGGCTTCTTTATGCTACATGGCCTGGAACGAAAATCGGTGGAACTATTATTGAATGAACGTGGTTTATTTGGTGAGTTTACTAGTTTGGCCGATTTCATATCGCGTGTAGCCATCTCACTGGAACAACTCATGATACTTATCCGCATTGATGCCTTTCGTTTTACCGGCAAAACAAAGAAAGAACTGCTGTGGGATGCTCACCACCTGCTAGGACACAGTAAAGTCACCAAGCCTGAACCTACACTCTTTCAGCCAGAAGTACGCGAGTTTGAGCTGCCCGATCTATGGGAACACGAACTGGAAAGCGCCTTTGATGAGCTGGAATTATTGGGTTTCCCGCTCACATCGCCCTTTAAGCTTCTTGAAAAACAAATACCCAGCCTGCTTAAATCGGCCGACCTACCGCAATGCGTAAACAAAAACGTGGCTATTGTGGGCTATTTGATAACACGTAAACCTACACGTACCAGTAGTGGAGAAAGCATGTCGTTCGGCACCTTTCTGGACGTGGATGGCTATTGGCTCGATACGGTTCACTTTTCTCATTCGTTTAAGCGCTATCCGTTTCGAGGGCCGGGCTGCTACCTTATTCGGGGCAAAGTGGTAGAAGAGTATGGCTTTATATGCGTAGAAGTAAATCAGATGTATCGCTTAACTAATAAAAGCTTAGAAGAAAACACTCATCTACGCATAACAGCTGTAAGCCTTTCATATTAATATAAATCACTAGTGTCCGGTAAAAAGTCACCGGGCAGTACATTTTGAAGAACCACCCGGTATGTCTACTTTTAGTTTAC
>NZ_JAENRR010000008.1 GCF_016612505.1 Carboxylicivirga marina | reverse complement strand
ACCAAAAAATTGCATTGGAAAGCGCTAAACATCATTGCTTTTTGCATTATTCTTCTTAGACAACTTTAAACAACTTCATAGTTTGTAAACAATCGTTAAACTTCATTTAAGATCGCAAAAAAAATAATGATGCTTTGTTTGAAAATAGCATCTGATTTTGTCTTTTGAACTTGTTTAATACCATCTTATAAATGTGAAAAGTATTGACAAACAAAATGATAAGTGATATTTATCATGATTTCTACTTACGGTTTGTAATGGCTTTTGTATCTTAAGTGTAAGCGAAAGGTGGTTAGCCGCTAAAAAAATGTAATCTTTTCTCGATGATTTTCACTAATTTCGTAGAGTTTTTTGGAAAATTATTATTTCGAACTATAAAGTTAAAAGCTATGAAGCGAGTATTAGATGTTGTAAAGCCTGGTGTTGTTACTGGTGATGACTTAGGTAAACTTTTAGCAGTAGCAAAAGAAGAAGGTTTTGCAATGCCTGCTGTTAATGTTGTTGGAACAGATTCAATTAATGGTATTCTTGAAGCGGCAAAAGATGTAAACTCTCCTGTGATGATTCAGTTATCGAATGGTGGTGCTACTTTTTATGCTGGAAAAGGGTTAAAGTTAGAAGGTCAGCAAGCACAAATTCTTGGTGCTGTTTCTGCTGCTAAGCATGTTCATACATTAGCAGAAGCTTATGGTGTACCTGTAGTACTTCACACAGACCATGCAGCAAAGAAATTATTACCTTGGATTGACGGATTATTAGATGCAAGTGAGAAGCACTTTGCTGAAACAGGAAAGCCTTTGTTCAGCTCTCACATGTTAGATCTTTCTGAAGAACCATTGGAAGAAAATATCGCTATTTGTAAAGAGTACTTAACTCGTATGAGTAAAATGGGTATGACTTTAGAAATTGAATTGGGTATTACAGGTGGTGAAGAAGATGGTGTTGATAACTCTGATGTTGACAATGCATTATTATATACTCAGCCAGAGGAGGTAAACTATGCTTATGAGCAATTGTTAGAGGTTTCTCCAAACTTTACAGTAGCTGCTTCATTTGGTAATGTACACGGTGTATACAAGCCTGGTAATGTTGTTTTAAAGCCTTCAATTCTTGATGCTTCTCAAAAGTATATTCAGGAAAAGCACAATACTGCTGATAAACCAGTAAACTTTGTATTCCACGGTGGTTCAGGTTCTTCTTTAGAGGAAATTCGTGAATCAATTGGTTATGGTGTTATCAAGATGAATATTGATACTGATACTCAGTGGGCTACATGGGATGGAATTCGCAAGTTTGAGGCTGCTAATCGCGATTATTTACAAGGTCAGATTGGTAACCCTGATGGCGACGATAAGCCAAATAAGAAGTATTATGACCCACGCGTATGGTTACGTAAAGGTCAGGAGACTTTAGTTCAGCGTTTAAAAGAAGCATTCGAAGATCTTAATTGTATCGATCGTTTGTAATACAGAATTATATTAAAACAAAGAGGCACAATGTTGTACATTGTGCCTCTTTGTTTTAATTTGGTGCATACAAAATCTAACTGTAACATGAGTATCCCAAATAGAGATAGTTTTACGAGTAAGTTCGGCGTTATAGCTGCAGCAGCAGGTTCAGCTGTCGGACTAGGAAATATATGGAAATTCCCATACGAGGTTGGGCAAAACGGAGGAGGAGCCTTTTTAATTCTCTATTTCTTTTTTGTTGTGGTAATCGGTTTGCCCGTCATGATGTCTGAATTTGTAATTGGTCGAAAAACCAATGTCAATGCTGTACGGGCGTTTAAAAAACTTTCTCCCAATAAGCCATGGTATCTAACAGGAGTTATGGGGGTTGCTGCGGCTTTTATGATTTTGTCATTTTATGGGGTAGTAGCCGGCTGGACGCTCGAATATATTCATCTTGCTATTATAAATGCCTTCAAAGGGCAAAGTCCTGAGGAGCTGTCAAAAGGTTTTAATGGTTTTATAACCAATCCGATAAAACCTGTTATTTGGCAAATGATTTTTATGATTTTAACAGCGGTGGTTGTTATTGGAGGTATTAAAAATGGTATTGAGAAAATTACTAAGATTCTCATGCCAGTACTATTTTTGATTATTGTTTTAATGGGTATTCGTTCATTAACTCTGGGTGTCAATACAAGCGAGTCCGGAGAGATAATTGGTCGCTCTGTGGATGGTTTGAAGTTTTTGTTTAGACCGGATTTTTCAAAAATTGATATTGACGTTGTTTTAGATGCTCTGGGGCAGGCTTTCTTTTCACTTAGCTTAGGGATGGGCACAATTATAACATATGGCTCATACATAGGAAAGAATAATAACTTAAAGAAAACAGCGGTTGAAGTAGCATTTTTAGATACACTTATCGCTATACTGGCCGGGGTAGCTATTTTTCCTGCTGTCTTTTATTTTAATGTAGCACCTACCGAAGGTCCTGGTTTAGTTTTCTCTGTGTTACCAAGTATCTTCCAGAAAATGGTAGGAGGCTATGTTTGGACCCTGGCTTTCTTTGTTTTATTTGCTGTAGCGGCGTTAACATCAAGTATATCGTTATTGGAGGTAGCTGTGGCTTATTTTGCTGAAGAATTAAAGGTTAAACGTGTGACGGCTACTATAATAGTGGCCTCATTAATTACGATTTTAGGAGTCGCGTGTTCGTTATCTAATAGTGTGCTAAAAGATGTCACAATTTTAGGGCGTAATATATTTGATACAATGGACCACGTATCTTCAAACTTCCTATTGCCAATTGGGGGAATGTTTATCGCCATTTTCACCGGATGGGCCATGAAAAAGAGTGAATTTTTTAATGAATTAACTAATCAGGGAGCTATTAAAGTAAAGCTTTTTAGTGGTATTTATTTTATCATTCGTTTTGTGGCACCAATCGCCATTGCTATCGTGTTCTTGTATTCAGTTGGACTGCTTGGTTAGATAAGCTAGATGTATTTATGTGGCGCGATTTACTAACATTGTCCAAAAGGGAACAGCTGGGGCTTTTAGGTTTGGCTGTTCTGTTACTTGTACTGTCAGTGTTTCTTTTCATAGATTCATCAGTCAAGGACATGCGGGATGTAAATTCGGAGCTATCTGAATGGGCAAATAGTGTTAAGGTTATCGAAAAAGTTGAAAAATCATTACGCAAGGATACGGTGTTTGTTTTTGATCCAAATACTGAAAGTGTTGAGCGTTTGCAATTGCTTGGTTTTTCAAATAAGGCTATTATTAACCTGATTAAGTATAGAGAGGCTGGTGGGAAAATTAGTAAGGCTTCAAAACTAAAGCAGATTTACGGAGTTGACTCAGTTTTATTTTATCGGATAAGTCCTTATGTTGATGTTTCTAATGTGGCTATTAAGGAGCAGCTTGGTGTAAGTGGATACAAAAAAGAGCAATATACTTATGTTGAGACTAAACAAGTAGTTAATAGGATTGAGGATGAGCTGGCAATGCAAATTGAAATTAACGAGGCTGATACGGCAATGTTTGGGTTGATAAGGGGAATTGGGCCGGTTTTGTCTCGACGAATAGTTGCCTATAGAAAAAAGTTAGGTGGTTTTTGTAGTGTCGAACAACTAAAAGAGGTATATGGGTTGTCGGCAAAAGTGGTTGATGATAATCGAAAGTTCCTAAAAGTTGATACAACTAACATTAGAAGGATTAATATTTCTATAGCTAGTCTTCATTATATGAAGAATCATCCTTATCTGGATTTTTATATGGCGAAAGAAATTTATGAAGCAAGAAAAGAGGATGCACTATATTCAATTGCGCAATTTAAAGAGCATGAAGCATTCAAAAAGGCTGATATAAATAAGCTGCAATACTACTTTGTTGTTGACTCAGATAAGCTTGATGATAATTAAATTAAAAAAGAAAGCTAAAAAAATTTGTTGTCCTCGTTAAACTTCATTTTCTTTGCACCTGCAAATTTTTGAAGGAATCGCTTAAAGCGGTTTAAAAATGTTGAATTTTTGCGTTTTAATGAGTAATTTTGCGGTTCAAATAAAAAGTAAGCGTTATGATAGTAATTCCTATTAAAGAGGGCGAAAATATTGAAAGAGCCTTAAAGAAATTTAAAAGAAAATTTGAGAAGACAGGTGCAATGCGTGAGTTAAGATCTCGTCAGGCATTTACTAAGCCTTCTGTAGTTCGAAGAGAGCAAGTTAAAAAAGCGATATATATCGAGCAATTGCAGCGCGAGGCTGAATAAATTGCACGCGGAGGGCGTCGGTTTACTGCTTTTTTCGTATATTCGTTTTAGGCATAAAAAGACACCCTCTGTTAATGCAATACTTAGAATCTTTCTATAATTATCTTCAGTATGAGCGACGAAATTCGTCGCATACTATTGTTGCTTACAAAAATGATTTAAGGCAGTTTTGTGAGTTTCTGGAGCAAGAGAATATTGAGCTCTGGGTTAATGTTACTTCTAAAGTCATCCGTTCATGGATGGTGCAATTGGTTAATGAAGGGGTGTCTCCTCGAACTGTAACCAGAAAAATTTCCACGCTTAAGGTGTTATTTAAGTTTTTAATGTTGGAGGATGTTGTTGATAGCAATGTTGCCAAACATGTAATTACGCCAAAAATACCTAAGAAGTTACCAGCTTTTGTAAAAGAAACAGAAATGGATTTTTTGCTCGATTCGATTGAGTTCGGGCAAGATTTTACAGGGTTGCGTGATAAGCTAATTATCGAAATATTTTATCATACTGGCATGCGATTGTCTGAGTTGGTTGGTTTGATGGATTGTCAAATTGATGCCGGTAATGATGTGTTTAAAATATATGGGAAGCGAAGTAAAGAGCGAATTGTCCCAATAATTAAAGAACTAAAAGTGTCGCTCGTTCGTTATTTAAATGAACGTGATAAATTGTTTCCTGAAAAAAGAAATCCATATTTGTTAATTACCGAGAAAGGATTGCCAGTGTACCATAAGTTGGTATATCGGGTGGTAAATAGTTATCTTGGGCAAGTATCTACTGTAGTGAAAAAAAGCCCTCATGTTATTCGGCATACTTTTGCCACGGCTTTATTGAACCGAGGTGCTGATTTGAATGCTATTAAAGAACTGTTGGGCCATTCAAACCTGGCTGCAACAGAAATATATACACATAATACATTTGAGAAATTAAATTCTATTTATAAACAGGCTCATCCAAGAGCCGAAAAGATGGAGGATTATATATGAATATTACAATTCAATCCGTGCGTTTTACCGCGTCAGAGCAGTTAGAAGAGTTTATTCAGCAGAAGGTAGGAAAATTAGACCAATTCTTTGATGGGATTGTTTCGGCTGAAGTTATTTTAAGATTGGATAAATCTGATTCAACGGAGAATAAAGTTGCTGAAATCAATATCAATATTCCAGGTGGAGAATTGTTTGCAAAAAAGCAAACCAAAACCTTTGAAGAAGCAACGGATTTGTCAGTTGATGCTTTGCGTAAGCAACTGATTAAATGGAAGGAAAAGGTGCGTGCCAAATAATTAAAAAAAGAAGTTATTTTTTTGTGTTCTAGAAAATAAATTATACATTTGCACACCGTTTTTAGGGTAGTAAAACTATGCTAAAGCGCTATAAATAGGCTGATTGACTATGGTTATCGGCCTATTGAAATGAAATAAAGTTAGTGTTTTGCTAACAACGATCTTATAAAATGGTGTGATTTTAATTGGGGAGATACCAAAGCGGCCAACTGGGACGGACTGTAACTCCGTTGACTTATGTCTTCGCAGGTTCGAATCCTGCTCTCCCCACTTTTTTAGGATCTAAATCTATTTTTTGCTGACATTAAGATGGAATTTACTTATCTTTAACGTCCTGCAAAAAAAAACGCGGGAGTAGCTCAGTTGATAGAGCATCAGCCTTCCAAGCTGAGGGTCGCGGGTTTGAGCCCCGTCTCCCGCTCACTATTACGTGCTAGATGATGATTCTTTAAGAAAATAAGTTTAAGATTCAATTTATATCTAATTGTCTAATATTTCGAGTTATGGCTAAAGAAACATTTCAAAGAACGAAGCCTCACGTTAATATCGGTACCATCGGTCACGTTGACCACGGTAAAACTACTTTAACTGCTGCAATTACTAAGGTATTGGCAGAAAAAGGACTTTCTGAAGTGAAAGACTTCGATCAAATTGATAACGCTCCTGAAGAGAAAGAAAGGGGTATTACAATTAACACTGCTCACGTTGAGTACCAAACAGAAAACCGTCACTACGCTCACGTTGACTGTCCAGGTCACGCCGATTACGTAAAGAACATGGTAACTGGTGCTGCTCAGATGGACGGTGCTATCCTTGTATGTGCTGCTACTGACGGTCCTATGCCTCAGACTCGCGAGCACATCCTACTTTGTCGTCAGGTAAATGTACCTAAAATCGTTGTTTTCTTGAATAAAGTTGACATGGTTGACGATGAAGAATTATTAGAACTTGTTGAAATGGAAGTTCGTGACCTATTAAACTTCTATGAGTTTGAAGGTGATGACTCTCCTGTAATCATGGGTTCTGCTCTTGGTGGATTGAACGCTGAGCCAGAGTGGGTTGATAAAATCATGGACCTTATGGACGCTGTTGATGAGTGGATTCCACTTCCTCCACGTGATGTTGAAAAGCCTTTCTTGATGCCTGTTGAGGACGTATTCTCGATTACTGGTCGTGGTACTGTTGCTACAGGTCGTATCGAAACTGGTGTTATCAACTCAGGTGAAGAAATGCAGATCATCGGTCTAGGTGCAGAAGGTAAGAAGACTGTATGTACTGGTGTTGAGATGTTCCGTAAGATTCTTGATCGTGGTGAAGCTGGTGATAATGTTGGTCTATTATTACGTGGTATCGATAAGCAAGAGATTAAACGTGGTATGGTATTGGCTAAGCCAGGTTCAATCAATCCTCACTCTAAGTTTAAAGGTGAGATTTACGTATTGAAGAAAGAAGAAGGTGGTCGTCACACTCCTTTCCACAACAAATACCGTCCTCAATTCTATTTACGTACATTAGATGTAACCGGTGAGATTACTCTTCCAGAAGGAACTGAAATGGTAATGCCTGGTGATAACGTAACTATTACAGTAGATTTGATCTACCCAGTTGCATTGAACCAAGGTCTACGTTTCGCTATCCGTGAAGGTGGTAGAACTGTAGGTGCAGGTCAGGTTACTGAAATTCTTGACTAATCACTGATTAGAATATACTTAACCGGAGTTTACGCTCCGGTTATTTTACGGGTGTAGCTCAGTTGGTAGAGCACTGGTCTCCAAAACCAGGTGTCGGGAGTTCGAGCCTCTCCTCCCGTGCTAAAAAGCCGGTTTTAAATCTTAAGAATTTAGAATCGGCCAATTAATGAAAAAGTACTATGAATAAGATAACAACATATTTCAAGGACGTTCAGAACGAGTTAGTGAACAAGACTTCTTGGCCAAGTTGGTCAGAGTTAACCAATAGTGCAATTGTTGTAATGATAGCTTCTGTTATTATAGCAGGCATCATTTTCGCTATGGATTACTCGTTTGATAATATTCTTGATTGGGTATACAAACGCCTTTACTAATTATATTAGGACTCTCAGATAATGGCAGAAGTCAATAAAAAATGGTATGTTCTTCGAGCAATCGGAGGAAAAGAAAAGAAGGTTAAAGAATATGTGGAGAGCGAAATCGCAGGCCTAAAGCTAACCGATTACGTGAGTCAGGTATTAATCCCAACTGAAAAAGTATATCAAATTCGCAATGGTAAAAAGGTTAGTAAGGAACGCCCTTATTTACCTGGTTACGTATTGGTTGAAGCAGCTATGGTTGGTGAAATACCGCATATTTTAAGAAATATCCCAAATGTTATCGGGTTCTTAAATGATAATGATGATACTCCGGTTCCATTGCGTCAATCTGAAGTAAACCGTATCTTAGGTAAGGTTGATGAGTTAAATGAGACCGATGAGGAAATCAACGTGCCTTATTTCGTTGGTGAAACAGTTAAAGTGATAGATGGCCCATTCAACGGCTTCAACGGTTTAATTGAAGAAGTAAACGAAGAGAAGAAGAAATTAAAAGTGATGGTGAAAATTTTCGGAAGAAAAACACCACTGGAATTGAGTTTTATGCAGGTAGAAAAAGAGTAATACTTAGTAAGAATAGCTTCCGTGTAAACTTTTAGTTTGCATTTACAAGTAATAATCTTTTTTCCTCTAAACTATATTTATTAATAAATACGAATTGCTACAATGGCTAAAGAAGTAGAAACCTTTATCAAACTTCAGATTAAAGGTGGTGCAGCAAATCCTTCACCTCCGGTAGGACCTGCCTTAGGTGCTAAAGGGGTGAACATCATGGAATTCTGTAAGCAATTCAATGCCAGAACACAGGAGAAAGCTGGTAAAGTTTTACCTGTGGTCATCTCGGTTTATAAGGACAAATCTTTTGAATTTGTAATTAAAACACCTCCGGCATCTGTTCAAGTATTGGAAGCAGCTAAGCTTAAGAGCGGTTCTGCTGAACCTAACCGTAAGAAAGTTGGGTCTGTTACTTGGGAACAGGTTAGAGTAATCGCCGAAGATAAGATGGCTGACTTGAATTGTTTTACTGTAGAATCTGCAATGAGGATGATCGCCGGTACCGCCCGAAGTATGGGAGTAACCGTTTCGGGAGAATTCCCTGGTAGTAACTAATTAAGACCTTTTTGCGAAAATGACAAAACTAACAAAAAATAAAAAGTTAGCGTTAGAGAAATTGGATGCCTCAAAGCATTACACTCTTGATGAAGCAGCAAAATTGGTAAAGGAAATAACCACTACCAAATTTGATGCCTCAGTTGACGTTGATGTGCGTTTAGGAGTTGATCCTCGTAAAGCAAATCAAATGGTCAGAGGAGTTGTAACTTTGCCTCACGGAACTGGTAAGGTGACACGCGTTCTTGTAATGTGTACACCAGACAAGGAAGAAGAAGCAAAGGCTGCAGGTGCTGATTTTGTTGGATTAGACGAATACATTGAGAAAATCAAAGGTGGTTGGACTGATGTAGACGTGATCATTACAATGCCTAGCGTAATGGCTAAAGTAGGTGCTTTAGGGCGAATATTAGGTCCTCGTGGTCTAATGCCAAACCCAAAGAGTGGTACTGTAACCATGGATATCGCTAAAGCTGTTAACGAAGTTAAAGCTGGTAAGATTGACTTTAAAGTTGATCGTTATGGTATTGTACATACCTCAATCGGTAAAGTTTCATTTACTGAAGATAAAATTGTTGACAACGTAAGAGAATTTATGAGCACAATTATGAAGCTTAAGCCTTCATCTGCTAAAGGAACTTACGTAAAGAGTATTAGCTTATCTAGTACCATGAGTCCTGGAATTCGCATCGATAATAAATCGGTTGATGCTTAATTTTTAATCTTAAAAGAAAGAAGGAATCATGAGAAAAGAAGATAAAAATACCTTAGTCGACGAATTACTAGTAAACCTGAATGAATACAGTCATTTTTATGTGACTGAAGCAGGCGGGTTGAATGCAGAATTAAGTAGTAATCTACGCCGCGAGTGCTTCGGAAAAGAAGTGAAAATGATTATGGTAAAAAATACCATTTTCAAAAAAGCTTTGGAGCAGTTGGAAGGCAAATACGAAGAGATATATCCTACTTTAAAAGGAACAACAGCTATCATGTTCTCTAACACTGGTAACGTTCCTGCTAAATTAATCAAGGAATTCTCTAAGAATAACGAGAAGCCAACTCTTAAAGGTGCATACGTTGAAGAATCTGTATACGTAGGTGCTGATCAACTTGAAGCATTATGCAATATCAAGTCTAAGGAAGAGTTACTTGGCGATGTTATCGGATTATTACAATCTCCAATGAAGAATGTTGTTTCTGCGCTTTCATCTGGAGGTTCAACAATACATGGTTTATTACAAACCTTAGCAGAAAAAGAATAATAAAAGTACAAACAATATTTAATAAATAAGAAAATGGCTGATATCAAAAAGCTTGCAGAAGAGTTAGTAAATTTAACTGTTAAAGAAGTTAACGAACTTGCTGAAGTATTAAAAGAAGAATATGGTATCGAACCTGCTGCTGCGGCTGTAGCTGTTGCAGGTCCTGCTGCTGGTGGCGAAGCTGCTGCTGCTGAGCAGACTGAGTTTGATGTAGTATTAAACTCTGCTGGTGGTTCTAAGTTAGCTATCGTTAAGTTAGTAAAAGAAATGACTGGCGTTGGTCTTAAAGAAGCTAAAGAATTAGTTGACAAAGCTCCAACAGCATTGAAGGAGAAGGTTACTAAAGAAGAAGCTGAAGCATTAAAATCTCAATTAGAAGAAGCGGGAGCAGAAGTTGAACTTAAGTAATTTTAATCCTATATAAGGATTTCCGGTTTAGGAATCAGCGCGAGCTGACTCCTAAACCTTTTTGTGCTTTTATATTTTAGGTTCAATAAATAAGTTGATAGATGACTCCAAATACTACAGAAAGGATTAGTTTTGCATCCATCCAGAACAGGTTAAATTACCCTGATTTACTGGAGGTCCAATTAAAATCTTTCCGCGAATTTTTTCAAATGGGAACCACTCCCGAAGAGCGGACATTGGAGGGGTTGTATCAGGTTTTCAACGAGAACTTCCCTATTACGGATACAAGAAATAACTTTGTGTTAGAATTTCTTGATTTCTCGATTGATCCAGCCCGTTACACCATTCCAGAGTGCATTGAAAGAGGTTTAACATACAGTGTGCCTCTAAAAGCTAAGTTGAAATTGTACTGTACCGATCCTGAACATGAGGATTTTGATACAGTAGTTCAAGACGTATACTTAGGTACGATCCCTTATATGACCGATAAGGGTAGTTTCATTATTAATGGAGCTGAGCGTGTTGTTGTTAGTCAGTTGCACCGTTCGCCTGGTGTATTCTTTGGACAAAGTGTTCACGCGAATGGTACTAAATTATACTCTGCACGTATAATCCCTTTCAAAGGGTCATGGATTGAGTTTGCTACCGATATAAACAGTGTGATGTACGCCTACATCGACCGTAAGAAAAAGCTTCCGGTTACTACATTGTTAAGAGCCATTGGTTACGAAGGAGATAAAGATATTTTGGCGATCTTCGATTTGGCTGACGAAATTAAAGTTAATAAAGCAAGTCTTAAAAAAGTTGTCGGACGTAAGTTGGCAGCTCGTGTTCTTAAGAGTTGGATTGAGGATTTCGTAGACGAAGATACAGGTGAAGTTGTATCTATCGAACGTAACGAAGTAATCATCGATCGTGAAACAATTATCACGGATGAACATGTTGAGGAAATTATTGACTCCGGTACAAAAACAATACTTCTTCACAAAGAGAATCAAAACCTATCTGATTTCGCTATTATTTATAATACGCTGCAGAAGGACCCTTGTAACTCAGAAAAAGAAGCAGTAGTTCATATCTATCGACAGTTGCGTAATGCTGAGCCACCAGATGAGGCAACAGCACGTGATGTAATCGACAAATTATTCTTCTCTGATAAACGTTATGATTTAGGAGAAGTTGGTCGTTACCGATTGAACAAAAAATTAAACTTAAGCACCGATTGGGAAAACAAGGTTTTGACCCGTGAAGATATTATCGCGATCATCAAGCACCTTATCCAATTAATCAACTCAAAAACGGACGTTGATGATATTGACCACTTAAGTAACCGTCGCGTTAGAACCGTTGGTGAACAAATGGCTAATCAATTTGGTGTTGGTTTAGCGCGTATGGCTCGTACCATTCGTGAACGTATGAATGTACGTGACAACGAAGTATTTACTCCAATAGACCTGATTAACAGTAAGACATTATCTTCTGTAATTAATAGTTTCTTTGGAACAAATGCTTTATCTCAGTTTATGGATCAAACGAACCCACTTGCTGAGATTACCCATAAGAGACGTATGTCCGCATTAGGACCTGGTGGTCTTTCTCGTGAAAGAGCAGGTTTTGAGGTGCGAGATGTACATTATACGCATTATGGACGTCTTTGTCCGATTGAAACACCTGAAGGACCAAACATTGGTTTGATTTCTTCACTGTGTGTATATGCTAAAATTAATGATCTAGGATTTATTGAAACTCCTTACCGTAAGGTAACTGAGGGACAAGTAGAAATGTCTAATGAAGGTGTTTCTTATTTGACTGCAGAAGAGGAAGAGTCTAAGATTATTGCACAGGCTAATGCACCGCTTAAAGAGGATGGTTACTTCAAGAATGATCGTGTTAAAGCACGTGAAGAAGGTGACTTCCCGGTTGTTGAGCCTGGTGAAGTGCACATGATGGATGTGGCTCCTAACCAGATTGCATCAGTTGCAGCATCCTTAATTCCTTTCTTAGAGCATGATGATGCCAACCGTGCTTTGATGGGATCTAACATGATGCGTCAGGCCGTACCTTTGTTGCGTCCTGAATCGCCAATTGTTGGTACTGGTCTGGAAGGAAAATTGATTCAGGATTCGCGTACGCATATTGTAGCCGAAGGTGATGGTGTAGTTGAATATGTTGATGCTGATGAAATTGTAATCCGCTATGATTTAACAGACAATGATCGTTTTGTAAGTTTCGAAGGTGAAACAAAGCGTTACCCGATTGTTAAGTATCAAAAAACTAACCAAAATACTTGTATTGATGTTAAGCCTTTAGTTAATAAAGGACAACGTGTTACTGAGGGAATGATCTTAACAGAAGGTTATTCGACTCAAAAGGGTGAACTTGGTTTAGGACGTAACCTGAAAGTGGCCTTTATGCCATGGAAAGGGTATAACTTTGAGGATGCGATTGTTATCTCTGAAAAAGTTGTACGCGATGACGTATTTACTTCGGTGCATATCGATGAGTACTCTTTGGAAGTACGTGATACAAAACGTGGTCTTGAGGAATTAACATCAGATATTCCTAACGTAAGTGAGGAAGCGACCAAAGATTTGGATGAGAATGGTTTAATTCGAATTGGTGCCCACGTAACACCTGGTGATATCTTAATTGGTAAGATAACTCCAAAAGGTGAAAGTGATCCTACACCAGAGGAAAAGCTACTTCGTGCCATCTTTGGTGAAAAAGCAGGTGATGTTAAAGATGCATCTCTTAAAGCTTCGCCATCATTGAAAGGTGTTGTAATCGATAAAAAGTTATTCTCTCGTATTGTTAAAGATCGTAAGTCTAGAACTTCAGAGAAGAGCCAGATTGCAAAGATTGACGAGGATTTCATAAGAGGAACTGAAGAATTAAAAGGTCGATTGATTGACAAGTTATTTACTCAGGTAAACGGTAAAACATCGCAAGGTGTTAAAGATTACTATGATGTAGATGTTGTTTCAAAAGGCACCAAATTCACTCAGAAGATTCTGAATGATATCGATTATATTAATGTGAATCCTAATAAATGGACAACTGATAGTGAAAAGAATGAACTTATCGCTAAGGTTATTCATAACTATAGGATGAAATACAAAGAGTTGGAAGCTAAAGAAAAGCGCCAAAAGTACAATGTGACTATTGGTGATGAACTTCCTGCTGGTATTGTACAGCTTGCTAAAGTTTATATTGCCAAGAAACGTAAGATTACAGTAGGTGATAAAATGGCAGGTCGACACGGTAATAAAGGTATTGTATCTCGAATTGTAAGGGCTGAAGATATGCCTTTCCTTGAAGATGGAACGCCTGTAGATATCGTATTGAACCCACTTGGTGTACCATCAAGGATGAACCTTGGACAGATTTATGAAACTGTACTTGGTTGGGCTGGTCTGAACTTAGGAGTTAAGTTTGCGACGCCTATTTTCGATGGTGCTAAGATGGACGACATGAATGAATGGACTGACAAGGCAGGGGTACCACGTTACGGACGTACATATTTGTACGACGGTGGTACAGGTGAGCGATTCCACCAGCCAGCTACAGTGGGTGTAATTTATATGCTTAAACTTGGCCACATGGTTGAGGATAAGATGCACGCTCGTTCGATTGGTCCTTACTCATTAATTACACAGCAGCCATTAGGTGGTAAAGCACAGTTTGGTGGTCAGCGATTTGGTGAGATGGAAGTTTGGGCATTAGAGGCCTTTGGTGCAGCTAATATCCTTCAGGAAATCTTAACTGTTAAATCGGATGATGTAATTGGTCGTGCGAAAGCTTATGAATCTATCGTAAAGGGTGACGGATTACCACAGCCTGGTATTCCAGAATCATTGAACGTATTACTTCATGAGATGAGAGGTCTTGGACTAAGTGTGAACCTAGAATAATAGTCTGATCGAAGAGGGAAGTGTTCATCGCTTCTCTCTAGATATCCATATTATATAATTTAAATAATACTCTACGCTATATGGCATTTAGAAGAGATCAGAAACAAAAGAGTAGCTTCAATAAAATCACAATTGGCTTAGCATCGCCCGAAGAAATTTTGGAGATGTCAAGTGGTGAGGTGTTGAAGCCAGAAACAATAAATTACCGTACATATAAACCTGAGCGCGACGGCTTATTCTGTGAAAGAATTTTCGGTCCTGTTAAGGATTATGAATGTCACTGTGGTAAATATAAACGAATTCGCTACCGTGGTATCGTATGTGATCGATGTGGGGTAGAGGTAACTGAAAAGAAAGTACGTCGTGAGCGTATGGGACACATCTCATTGGTGGTTCCTGTAGCACATATTTGGTACTTTAAGTCGTTACCAAACAAAATTGGTTACTTATTAGGCTTGCCAACTAAAAAGTTAGATACTATTATTTATTACGAACGTTATGTTGTAATTAACGCTGGTATCAAAGCTGATGATGGAATCAATAAAATGGATTTCTTAACAGAAGAGGAATATCTTGATATTCTTGAAACTCTTCCTAAAGAAAACCAGCATTTAGATGATGACGATCCTAATAAGTTCATTGCTAAGATGGGTGCCGATGCACTTCATATGTTGCTTGGACGTATCGATTTAGATTCGTTGTCATACGATTTACGTCACAAAGCAAATACTGAAACGTCACAGCAGCGTAAGAATGAAGCTTTAAAGCGTTTGAATGTTGTTGAGTCTTTCCGTGATTCACAAGGTATCAATCGTCCTGAGTGGATGATTGTAAAAGTGGTTCCTGTAATTCCACCAGAATTACGTCCGCTTGTACCATTGGATGGTGGTCGTTTTGCAACGTCTGACCTTAATGATTTATATCGTCGAGTTATTATTCGTAATAACCGTTTGAAGCGATTAATCGAAATTAAGGCACCTGAAGTAATCTTACGTAATGAAAAACGTATGCTTCAGGAATCTGTTGATTCATTGTTCGACAACTCTCGTAAGTCAAACGCTGTTAAAACAGATTCAAACCGTCCGTTAAAATCGTTAAGTGATAGTTTAAAAGGTAAGCAGGGACGTTTTCGTCAGAACCTACTAGGTAAGCGTGTTGACTATTCGGCACGTTCTGTAATTGTTGTAGGTCCTGAGTTAAATATGCATGAGTGCGGTATTCCTAAGGATATGGCCGCAGAATTATATAAACCGTTTGTTATCCGTAAGCTTATTGAGCGAGGAGTGGTTAAAACGGTGAAGTCTGCTAAGAAAATTGTAGACCGTAAAGACCCGGTTGTTTGGGATATTCTTGAAAATGTGTTAAAAGGTCACCCGGTTCTGTTAAACCGTGCCCCAACACTTCACCGTTTAGGTATTCAATCATTCCAACCAAAGTTAATTGAAGGTAAAGCAATTCAGTTACACCCATTAGCATGTGCGGCATTTAACGCCGACTTTGATGGTGACCAGATGGCGGTGCACTTACCACTAGGTAACGCAGCTATTTTGGAAGCTCAAATGTTAATGTTAGCATCTCAGAATATATTAAACCCTGCTAATGGTGCTCCTATTACAGTACCATCACAGGATATGGTTTTGGGTCTGTACTACATGACCAAAGCTCGTGAAGGTGCAAAAGGTGAAGGTTTGATGTTCTATTCTCCTGAAGAAACTAAGATTGCATTTAATGAGAAGCGTGTTGACTTGCATGCCATCGTTAAAGTGAAAACTTTAGATACTGATGAGAATGGTGAGATTGTAACTAAAGTTATTGAAACAACTGTAGGTCGTATTCTTTTCAATGAGTTCGTACCAAATGAAGCAGGATATATCAATGCTATCTTAACTAAGAAAGCGTTGCGTGATATTATTGGTGATGTTCACAAAGTTTGTGGTACGCCGCGTACAGCTAACTTCCTTGATGATATTAAGAACTTAGGTTATCGTATGGCCTTCGAAGGTGGTTTGTCGTTTAACCTTGGTGATGTTATTATCCCTGCTGAAAAAGAAACTTTAGTTCAGGAAGGATATGATGAGGCTGAGGAAGTGATGAATAACTATAATATGGGTTTCATCACCAACAACGAACGTTACAATCAGATTATCGACATTTGGACGCATGTTAACGCGCGTTTAACACAAACGTTAATGAACCAGATTAGTACCGATAATCAAGGGTTTAACTCAGTTTATATGATGCTTGATTCTGGTGCGAGGGGTTCTAAGGAGCAGATTCGTCAGTTATCAGGAATGAGGGGTCTGATGGCCAAGCCACAGAAAGCTGGTGCTGAAGGTGGTCAGATTATTGAAAACCCTATTCTTTCGAACTTTAAAGAGGGGCTGTCAGTACTTGAGTACTTTATTTCTACTCACGGTGCTCGTAAAGGTCTTGCCGATACGGCTCTTAAAACTGCCGATGCAGGATACTTAACACGTCGTTTGGTTGATGTTTCGCAGGATGTAGTAATTCTTGAGGATGATTGTGGTACTTTAAGAGGACTAACAGCTACGGATATTAAGAATAACGAAGAAATCGTTGCTTCTTTATACGAGCGTATTCTTGGTCGAGTATCAGTTCACGATATTTATCACCCAAATACTGGTGATTTAATTCTTAAAGCAGGTCAGGAGTTTGGTGAATCAGAAGCAAAAATTGTTGACGAATCACCGCTTGAACGTGTAGAAATTCGTTCAGTACTGACTTGTGAGTCGAAGAAAGGTGTTTGTGCTAAGTGTTACGGACGAAACCTTGCTACCGGACGTATGGTACAGCTTGGTGAATCTGTTGGTGTTATTGCTGCTCAGTCAATTGGTGAGCCGGGAACACAGTTAACACTTCGTACCTTCCACGTAGGGGGTACGGCGGGTAACATCACTTCTGAGAATAAGATTCACGCCAAATATGATGGGGTTGTTGAAATTGAAGAATTACGTACAGTACCATCTAAGACTGAAGAAGGAGACGAAGTTGATGTAGTAATTGGTCGTTTGGCTGAATTACGTATCATCGATAAAAACACAAATATTGCTCTTACAACTCACCCAATTCCTTACGGTGCTAAACTATTCATTAAGAACGGTGCCGAGATTAAGAAGGATGATGTGATTTGTGAATGGGATCCATATAATGCTCTGATTATCTCTGAGAAAAAAGGTAAGATTGCTTTCGAAAATATGATTGACGGCATCACTTATAAGGAGGAATCTGATGAGCAAACTGGTTTCCGTGAGAAAGTAATTACTGAAACGCGTGACAAAACGAAGAATGCTGCCTTACGTGTGGTAAGTGCTGATGGTGAAGTGTTGAAAAACTACAACTTACCGGTAGGTGCACACATGGCAGTTGAAGAGGGCGATGCCGTTGATCAAGGTCAGATACTTGCTAAGATTCCTCGCGCGGTTGGTAAAGCAGGTGATATCACCGGTGGTCTTCCACGTGTAACGGAGTTATTTGAAGCGCGTAACCCAAGTAACCCAGCAGTGGTTTCTGAGGTTGATGGTGAGGTAACTTTCGGTAAGATTAAGCGTGGTAATCGCGAAATTATCGTTACGACTAAAGCTGGCGATGTGAAGAAGTATTTAGTTTCGTTATCGAAGCAGATTCTTGTTCAGGAGAACGATTATGTTCGTGCTGGCACACCACTTTCTGATGGAGCTACAACACCTAATGATATCTTAAGTATCAAAGGTCCAACAGCTGTTCAGGAGTACATTGTAAACGAAGTACAGGATGTATATCGCTTACAAGGTGTGAAAATTAACGATAAGCACTTCGAAATTATTGTTCGTCAGATGATGCGTAAAGTTGATATCGCTGATCCGGGTGATACGAAGTTCCTTGAAAAACAGATTGTCGATAAGATTGAATTCATGACTGAAAATGACGAAATCTGGGGCAAAAAAGTTGTTGAAGAGGCTGGTGATTCACAAACATTAAAGGCTGGTATGATTGTAACAGCTCGCCGATTACGTGATGAAAACTCGCAGTTAAAGCGTCGTGACCTTCAGTTAGTAACCGCTCGTGAAGCTATTCCAGCAACATCGGGACAGGTACTACAAGGTATTACACGTGCAGCGCTTCAAACGAAGAGCTTTATGTCTGCAGCGTCCTTCCAGGAAACGACAAAAGTTCTTAACGAAGCAGCTATTCAAGGAAAAGTTGATAAGCTTGATGGCCTAAAGGAAAATGTGATTTGTGGTCACTTAATTCCTGCAGGTACTGGTGTGCGTAACTTCACAAAGGTTGTTGTTGGCTCTAAAGAAGAGTACGATAGCCTGGTAAGTAAGAAAGCCGCCAGCGAAGATGTTGAGTAATTAATTTATTGAGATATAGGAAGAGGGGAAGCACAATTGTGTCTTCCCCTTTTTTAAAAAATACAACTATGGAAGAAAAGAAAAACCAAAATCAGTTAAATATTGAATTAAACGAAGAAGTTTCGCAAGGGACTTATTCAAACCTCGCAATTATAACACATTCTCCCGCTGAGTTTGTATTAGACTTTGTACGTATTATGCCAGGTGTTCCAAAAGCACAAGTTAAATCACGCGTAATTATTACACCAGAACACGCAAAACGCCTGATGAATGCGTTAAAAGATAACATAAATCGCTACGAGTCATTGCATGGTCCAATTAAAAACACTGACAATAATGGTCAGGGGCCTACGATGCCAATGAATTTTGGCCCGGCTGGTCAAGCATAGTGATATTGTAAAAATCAAAAGAAACAAGGCTGTATTGTCTTGTTTTTTTTATTTTTACTAAAAATGTTACTCATGTATACTCCCAGGCTTACTCTTTTGCTATATGGATTGATAATTTTTTGTTCTTCATGCCAATCAAAAGTATCTGACGATAACCAACCATTAAGACTGGGATGTGAACGCATGGAAGAATATTTACCTCTGTTAAAAGATAAGAAAGTGGGCCTTTTGGTCAATCATACATCTTTGGTTGGAGAAACTCATATTCTTGATACACTTTTGTCTCGTGAAGTAAAAGTGACAAAGATATTTGCCCCTGAGCATGGCTTCCGAGGTAAAGCTGATGCCGGGGAACACGTGAAAAACAATGTTGATTCAAAAACTGGCTTGCCCGTTATTTCTCTTTATGGCAAGAATAAGAAGCCTTCCAATGAACAGTTGACAGATGTAGATGTCGTCATTTTTGATATACAGGATGTTGGTGTACGTTTTTATACCTATATCTCCTCCATGCACTATATGATGGAGGCTTGTGCTGAAAATAATATCAAGATGCTGGTATTAGATCGTCCTAATCCCAATGGAGATTATTTCGATGGACCAGTTTTAGAGAAGGAATTTAGCTCTTTTGTGGGTATGCACCCCATACCTGTAGTGCACGGCTTAACAGTTGCTGAACTGGCTTCCATGATTAATGAGGAAGGATGGCTGAATGACTCTGTTAAATGCGATTTACTGACAATCCAAATGGAGAATTATAGGCATGATTTAGTATATGCTTTGCCTGTAAAACCTTCTCCTAATTTACCCAATGATTTATCCATCCGGTTATATCCGTCTCTTTGTTTTTTTGAGGCGACTAATGTGAGTGTCGGTCGTGGTACCTACATGCCATTTCAAATAATTGGATATCCTGATTCTACTTTTGGTGAATTCTCTTTTACACCCCAAAGCATAGATGGTATGTCGAAGCATCCGCCGCAACAGGATAAAATATGCTACGGTATAGATTTACGTGAAGAACCATTGAATCATCGATTCTCCATGAATTACTTTTTACAATTTAATCGGCTATTTCATGATGATGAACTAGTCACTAATGTCCGTTGGTTTAATTTACTGGCTGGTAATAGTAGCTTACTATCGAAGATTAAAGATGGATGGACTGAAGAAGCCATCAAAAATAGTTGGTCTGATGAACTAGCGGCCTATAACATATTACGAAAGCGATACCTTTTATACCCCTAAGCATGATAAAGCATATCATCTTTGCGCTTGTTGTAGTTGTGTATGGCAACTTAAATGTACAGGCTCAATCGTCTTACATCGATTCATCAATTTCAACGGATAGTTTAAATCAGACTATCTCCCAAATCGAAATTATAAAACAGTCTGGTAATAATTTTCCAATTACAGATTTGGAAAGTGAAAAGGTAGGTTTTCTTGTGCCTAGTGATTTTCGGGAATGGGAACGTCTTGTTTACCGATATATTAATGCCCCCATATATAATTCCAAGGATCAAAGATATCCAGAACTCATAGAGAAGGATTCTATAGAACATCTAGTTATCGTCCTTGATAGTATGTCGGGTTTTAGTGTTGATGATTATGAAAGTGAAATAAAGATATCCTTGCTTGTTTATACTGATTCAATCAATAAAGAATTAATGCAGGCAATTGATGCAGCAGAGAATGTTTTGCATTGCAAGAAGAATTCTAGTATTGCCAGAGATTTGTCTGTTCAATTTCTTTTTAATGCCATTCAGCGTCAGAATAATGAACTGTATTTCGATAAGTCTAATCGCTTAAATTACCTTCCGGCCAGGACGATAGGGCTTAATGATGCAGATCTGAAAATGAAGGTTGATTCAGTAGTGCATCAAGCTATTCTAGCCGGTGCTTTTCCTGGATGTCGAGTATTGGTGGCCATAAAAGGTACAGTTATTTTTAATGAAGCATATGGATATCATACCTATCACAAACGAAAGCTTGTCAGACAGCATGATGTGTATGATTTGGCATCGGTGACAAAGATTTCTGGACCTTTACCACTTATAATGAAGGCATGCGATGAAGGATTAATGGAATTGGATAAGCCTTTTCATATTTATTGGCCAGATTGGGATCGTCGTTTGTTTCATCGATCAAATAAAGACGGTATGAGTTTGCGACAAGTGTTGGCACACCAGGCTCGCTTAACACCTTACATTAATTATTATCCGCTTTTAAAAAAGAATGACGAACTAAACTCTAAGTATTTTCATATTAACTCATCAGAAAAATATAGTTTAAAAATTGATCACAATTTGTACTTATCTGCTTCTTTTAAAAAGGAAGTTTATAAACTGATTCGAAAATCGCCATTGTTAGACGATGCAAAGTATAAATACAGTGGTTTGTCATATATGATTTATCCAGAGCTGTTAAGTGAATTATTTCATGAAGATTTTGAGCAGCACTTGTATCAGGACTTTTTTAAGCCACTTGGTGCATCATCATTATGTTATAATCCGCTTGGTAAATTAGAAACCAGTCGAATTGTTCCTACTGAATATGATGTTCACTTTAGAAATAAGCAAATTAGAGGTCTTGTGCACGATGAAGCGGCTGCCGTTATGGGTGGCATATCAGGCAATGCTGGCTTGTTTAGTAGTGCCGATGATTTAGCTAAGCTGATGCAAATGTACTTGCAAAAGGGGGAGTATGCCGGCAAGCGTTATATTTCAGTCAACACACTTGATGAATTTACAAAAGTTCAATATCCCGATAATGAAAACCGTCGAGGTGCAGGGTTTGATAAGCCACTATTTGGAAATGATACACTTTCAATAAAAGATAGCTATCCTGCGCCTGCTGTTAGTTCATCGAGTTTTGGCCATAGTGGCTTTACCGGCACGTTTGTGTGGGTTGATCCTGAATATGATCTTGTTTATATCTTCCTTTCTAACAGGGTATATCCAAGAAGAGATAATCGACTAATCTACCAGATGAATGTTCGGCCAAGCATCCAGCAGATTTTCTATGACGCTATTAAAGAGCGTGATGACTACCAATCTTCAGGCAGCTCTTGATTTGGCTCAGGATACTCAGGTTTACTGTTCATTTTGTAAAAGATTTGAGTTTCAGTGATATCCATCTCAATAACTTTCATATGAATCAGGTTGATTAATATTTTCTCGGCTTTACGTGGGCTAATATTGGCCATGCCACAAAACT
The DNA here is from genome assembly GCF_016612505.1 of Carboxylicivirga marina. GTDB lineage: Bacteria > Bacteroidota > Bacteroidia > Bacteroidales > Marinilabiliaceae > Carboxylicivirga > Carboxylicivirga marina. The sequence goes on along the minus strand of NZ_JAENRR010000008.1, from coordinate 131,028 downwards.
TCGAAAAAGTAATATAACCATGTATGCCAAGATAGGTCAATAATTTACTTTCAGCATATTTGATTTTTAGTAAGGAGCCACTCGGTTGTTTTTCTCGCTTCCATACTTCAGTTAAGATACGATTTGCCACTAAATTCTGGTCTTTAACTCTCACATAGACAGTAGGTTTGGTATCTTTATCGGGCGCTGTGTGTGGTCGATTCTTACTTCTTTCAATAATGATTTCAAGTACCGTTTTACCATCAGCTTCCCACTTTTTTGTTTTAAAACCCACCGAAGGGCGACAGTGACGATTGGCTGCAGATTCAATCATGTAATACTCTTCATCTGATTCTACACCTGCAATTTTACCATTGTCTTTAACGCCAATAAGCAAGCGCCCACCATCAGTATTGGCAAATGCAGCAATAGAACGTGCAATTTTCTTAGTATCGGTTATTGCAAATTTGAAATCTTGAGTTTGATGTTCACCTTCAAGAATCATTTGCTGTAGTTCTTTTTGATTCACTGTTGTTTATTTTTTTGCAAAGATCAGAAAAATGATAGGATAAATAAAACGAAATGGTTCAATTACAGATTTTTTACAATAAAGTAGCGGAATTGCTTAAATAGCCTTCAATTGCTTGATAGTAAATTATTAAGAATGAGTATTAATAAGTATTCATTTCTTTATTAATGAGTTTTGTCATGGATTTAGATGTTAAAAAAACTTAACTTTTAAAGAAATAATTCTTTATACCAAGTTTAGTAATTACCCTTAAATCAACAATTATGGCTGAAGTTAAACAACTGGTAAAAGGATTGGCTGACCAGCATGGCCGGACAATGGAGAGCCTTTTACCTATTCTTCAAGGAATCGTACACCAGGAGCAACACATTTCAGAGGATGCTATGGTTGAAGTAGCACGCGAGCTGAATATATCAGCTGCTCAAGTATACGGAACTGCAACCTTCTATTCTTTCCTACATACCAAACCATTGGGTAAGTATGTGATCCGAGTTTGCAAAACAATCACTTGCATGATGCATGGTAAAAATCAAGTGATTAAGGAACTTGAAAGTGTTCTTAAAATCAACTTAGGAGAAACTACTCATGATGGTAAGTTTACACTGCTTGAAACAAACTGCCTGGGGCAATGCCATAAAGGACCTGCCATGCTTATTAACGATGAGCCTTATACCGAACTAACGCCAGAAAAAGTGCGTGAGATTATTATGAAATATAAACATCAGGAAATTAGTGCTAATTAGCGCTATGTGTTTAATATTTAATTGTTTCATAAAACACGCAACATCATGAAAAAGAACTTACAAAGACTAGATCTTATATTTAAAAATGAACATGATTCTGAAGCTATATTAAAGAAAACTTTTGGCAGAACAGACGATGATGTTATTAATGATTTAATTAGCTCGGGCTTAAAAGGGCGAGGAGGAGCTGGTTTTCCTACTGGTTTGAAGTGGAAGCTGGCTGCTGAAACTCAGTCCGACGAGAAATTTGTAATTTGTAATGCAGATGAAGGTGAACCAGGTACTTTTAAGGATCGTGAAATTCTATCAAGTGTACCCCACAAAGTACTGTCAGGTATGGCTGTATGTGCCAAAATAATCGGTGCTAAAAAAGGATACATATACTTGCGAAGTGAATACAATTTTCTCAAACCGCAGTTATTGAGGGTTATCGACGAGTTTCATGACTTATTCGATAGTTTAAATCTGGATTTCCGGGTTGAAATTTTTATGGGGAGTGGTGCATATATATGCGGTGAAGAGAGTGCTTTATTTGAAAGTATGGAAGGTAAACGAGGCGAACCTCGTAACAAGCCGCCATTTCCAACCGATTCAGGATATAAAAATAAACCTACTGTCATTAATAATGTAGAAACACTCGCGCATACCTATTCAATATTAAAATATGGTGCCGATAAATTTAAGGATCTGGGAATTCAAGATTCACGCGGTTCAAAAGTGTTTTCCGTATCGGGTGACACTCCTGCACCTGGTATTTATGAGTTGGAGTTTGGAATGTCTTTACAGAAGTTTGTCGACGACTTTGGTGATGGTGATTCAAAGGCTGTTCAGGTTGGTGGTGCTTCTGGTTTTTGTGTGCCCCGAAAGCGCTTTAACAAAACGGTTATTGGTTATCAGGGCAAGCTCCGCGGTACTTCCTTACCCACAGGAGGTTCTATGATGATTTTTAATTCATCACGATCGATGTACAATGTATTACATAATTATCTTGACTTTTTTGTTGAGGAATCATGTGGTCAGTGCACGCCCTGCCGCGTAGGTACTCAGCAGCTTCTGCTCGGTATTCAGGCTGTTAAGAAAGGTGAGCAACCCTCATCCTATCTGAATAAATTGCTCGATTTGGCTGAAGCCATGCGTGTAACTGCCAAATGTGGATTAGGCCAATCGGTTGCTAATTCCTTTTCTTCCATAGTTGAGAATTTCAAAGAAGAAATGATTTACTAACCTTAAAACCTTGATTATGTCAGACAAGATTAATCTCAAAATAGACAATATAGCAGTAAGTATTAAAAGTGGTGCCACCATTTTGGAAGCAGCAAAAAAGGTTAATATTCGCATTCCTACCCTATGTTATCATGAAGATTTATGTGTTGCCGGAAACTGTAGGGTGTGCGTGGTAGAGCAAGTTGGAAGCGACCGGTTGTTACCGGCTTGTGCCATGCCTGTAAATGAAGGCATGGAAATTAATACCAATAGTATGAAAGTGCGAAATGCCCGTAAACAGATAGTAGAGTTGTTGGTAAGTGAGCATCGAGCTGATTGTACCCGTTGTTATAAAAACGGTAAATGTGAGTTACAGGAGCTATCATCGGAATACATCGTTGGAGAAAATGGTTTTATTGATTTAGTGGCTCATAAAGGATATACGATTGACAACTTTTCGCCATCCATCATAAAAGATGATAGTAAATGCATTCGTTGCCAGCGCTGCGTTCGAACCTGTGATCAGTTGCAGAGTATTAGTGCGCTAACAGTTGCACATAAAGGCGAGCACATGAAAGTTTCCTCTTTCTTTGATAAGCCGATGTTTGAAGTAGTTTGTACCAATTGTGGTCAGTGTGTTAATCGTTGCCCAACTGGTGCATTAACCGAAAAAACATACCTCGATGAAGTTTGGTCAGCATTGAACTCTGATACGAAACATACAGTTGTTCAAACAGCACCGGCAGTTCGTATAGCCTTAGGAGAAGCTTTAGGAATGCCGCCTGGTGAAATTGTCACAGGTAAAATGGTGTCTGCTCTTCGCCGATTAGGTTTTAATTCAGTTTTAGATACTGACTTTACAGCCGATTTAACCATTATCGAAGAAGGGAATGAACTATTACAACGCCTAAAAAAAGTGGTAAAAGAAAAAGATGATAGTGTTAAGTTGCCATTGACTACCTCTTGTTCGCCAGGTTGGGTGAAGTTTATTGAGCATGCTTTTCCTGAATTATTGCCAAATGTTTCAACGGCTAAGTCACCTCAGCAAATGTTTGGGGCCTTGGTGAAAACTTTTTATGCCAAAAAGATTGAAGTAAAGCCTGAAAATATCGTGAGTGTATCCATTATGCCATGTACAGCTAAAAAATATGAAGCTGACAGACCTGAGATGCGTAGCAGTGGTTTTAAAGATGTCGATTACGTTTTAACAACCCGCGAATTAGCATTGATGATTAAACAGGCAGGAATTGATTTTGCGTCATTGCCCGATGATGAATATGATAGTATCATGGGTGAATCCAGTGGTGCCGCTGTTATTTTTGGTGCAACAGGAGGTGTAATGGAAGCAGCTTTGCGCACCGCTTATGAGGTGGTAACTGGGCGCGAAGTGCCTTTTGATGGATTAAATATTCTTCCAGTTCGCGGTATGGAGAATATTAGAGCGGTATCTATAAAAATTGAAAATGTGCTACCTGAGTGGGATTTTCTTGAAGGAGTTGAACTTAAAACATGCGTTGCACATGGATTATCAAATGCTAAACAGGTGATGGAAGCAGTGAGAGATGGAAAAGCCGATTATCATTTTATTGAAATAATGGCATGTCCTGGTGGTTGCCTTGGAGGAGGAGGGCAGCCAATACCAACATCTCCAGCTATTCGTAAAAAACGTAGTGAGGCTATTTACAATGAAGATGAGCTTAAGCCAATTCGTAAATCACACGAAAATCCAGAGGTCATTCATCTTTATGAAGAGTTTTTAAAAGAACCACTCGGTGAAGTATCACATCAACTTTTACATACGCATTATACTGAAAGAAATCGGTATTAATTGTTCAGGAACCGGCCTTGGTCGGTTTCTTTTTACTATTTTGAACTTGAATTCCGAGTTTTTATAAATATGGAAACAAAACATGAGATTACAATATGTCTTGGAAGTTCCTGTTTTTCAAGAGGAAATAAAGATGTGCTGGAAGTTGTAAAGGGTTTTTTACGTGAGCATCAGTTAACTACAGAGGTGTTCTTTCATGGTGATCTTTGTGGGGGGAAGTGTGAAGAAGGACCAATGTTACAAATTGATGAGCAAATGTTTTCGAAGGTAACTGTCGATAATGTATACGAAATACTGAATAGTTACTTTGAAGTTGAACAGGATTGATGCAAATATGGGGCAGTTAATTATAAGTAATAAGGAGAAATGCAACCTCAGTTATACGTGTGTTAGGGTTTGTCCGGCTAAGGCAATTAAAATAGCCGATAAACACGCTCAAATTCTACCGGATAGGTGTATTGGTTGTGGGCAGTGTGTGACTATGTGTGCACAAAATGCAATTGAATACAGAAGTGAAATTGAAAATGTCGAAAAGCTGATTAAAACCAATAGCCGTGTTGCTGCTATTTGTGATCCTGCAATATCAGGTGAGTTTACCGATGTGGCCGACTATCGCAAATTTGTGGCCATGATTCGTGAAGTAGGTTTCGATATTGTTACTGAAATGTCTTTTGCTGTTGATTTGATTGCTTATAAATACAAGGACTTAGTCGATAATTTTCAGGGAAAACATTTTATCACAACGAAGTGCCCACCTGTTGTTAATTATATTGAGAAACAGGAGCCTGAGTTGGTAGATAATCTGGCGCCAATTGTTCCGCCTTATATTGCCATGTCAAAGGTATTGCATAGTCGATATAGCGATGATCTGAAAGTGGTATATTTAACAGCCTGTACAGCGGCTAAGGATGAGGCAAAGCACTTTTATCATACCGATGGGCATGTGGATGGAGTACTGACATTTATAGAATTAAGAGAATTATTTGCAAAAAAAGGGATTACTGAAAATACTGTAGAGTTTAGTGAGTTTGATCCACCATTAGGAAGAAAGGGCGGGCTGTTTCCCATTTCTCATGGTCTTTTTCAGGCGGTTGATATTAATCAGGGACTGCTTGAGGGCGATATACTCATTACCGAAGGTCGTACTAATTTTTTACAATCTATTAAGGAATTTAAGTCGGAGAATCAACTTAATCAACACCTCGATCTTTTTTATTGCAAGGGCTGTATTCAGGGCCCGGGAATGTCTCAAGGAGGAAAAAAATTCACACGACGTTCACAAGTTATCAAATATGTAAATAAGCGAATGAAGGCCATTGATGCCTATCAATGGCGTTTGGATATCGAAGAATTCAAAAATTTGGACTTATCGCGTAGTTATAGGACTAAAGATCTGCGTTTGCCAGTACCCACAAAAGTTGAGGTTGATGTGATTTTGGCTGATATGGGTAAATCAAAAAGAGAAGATCAGCTAGGTTGTGGAGCTTGTGGTTATCCTACATGTAGTGAATTTGCAGTGGCACATTTGCAAGGCTTAACTGATTATGAACAGTGTTATACTTTTTCAATTAAGAAATTGCGCTCATACGTCAATAAGGTAAATGCATCTAACGAAAAATTTAAAAAGTCGCAGGAAGCTTTGGTTAAGAGTGAAGAAAAGGCACGTCAGGAAGAAGGCTTAGCCAAAGAAGCTGCTGAAACCACAACTGCTATGCTTAATAAATTAAGAGCAGGTGTAGTTATTGTTGATAGCAATTTAAATGTGATTGAAGCCAATCAGCGATTTGTTGAAATGTTGGGCGATGATGCTAAAGAGATTGCCGAAGTAATCCCCGGTCTTAAGGGTGCAGAATTAAAGAGTTTAGTCGAATTTCATAAGGTTTTTTCTACTGTGTTACAATCGGGGCAGGATGTTTTGGACCGAGATGTCGATTATAATGATTCAATATTTAATGTTTCTGTTTTTACGATTAAACGAAATGAAATTGTCGGAGGTATTATTCGTGATTTGGTAACACCTGAAGTGCGTAAAGAAGAAGTGATTAAGCGAGCTCAGGATGTTATTAAAGAGAATCTGGAAACAGTGCAACAGATTGCATTTTTATTAGGTGAAAGTGCCTCAAAAACCGAAAAAACACTTAATAGTATCATTGAAGCACAGCAATTAGGAGAACATGGAACTGGAAAATAGTTTCTTCATAGATGTTGAATGTCGCCAGAATAATCATGTAGGTGAAATTATATGCGGCGATGTCTTCCTCTCCCAAAGAATTAAGGAGGAGGGACGGATTATTGCTGTTCTCTCTGATGGAATGGGTAGTGGAGTTAAGGCCAATGTTTTGGCTACATTAACTGCTTCTATGGCCATGAACTTTACCATTGAGCACCGCGAAGTTGCCCGAACGGCTGAAATTATAATGAATACCTTACCTGTGTGTAGTGTACGAAAGGTGAGCTATAGTACTTTTACTATTATTGATATTGAAGACGATGGAACTACTACCATTGTTGAGTATGATAATCCATTGTGCTTGATCATGCGTGGGCAAACCGAATTAGATCCTGGGTGGGAAGATTTGGTTTTGGAAAGTGAGCAGAATAAAGGTAAAAAGCTTAGGATTTGTAAATTTAAGGCACAGCTTGAAGATCGTATCTTCTTTTGGTCAGATGGTGTTGTTCAATCGGGTATGGGAACACGTGCTTTTCCCTTTGGTTGGAGTCGTGAAGATTTGGGCGAATACGTCAGGAAAATTGTAAAGTATACACCTTTTGCATCATCGGGTAAATTGGCACAAAAAGTCATTAATATGGCTCAGTTGCACGATGGTGATAAACCAAAAGACGATACCTCTTGTGGTGTAATATATTATCGTGAACCTCGTAAATTGTTATTGATAACCGGGCCGCCATTTGAAGAACACAATGATTTTGAATTTTCGCTAAAAGTTAAACGCTTTAAAGGCCGGAAAATAATAGCCGGTGGTACCACGGCTGAGGTGGTGGCTCGCGAGCTGGCCTTAAAGTTTGATGCTGGTTTAGATTCAGAAGATAGTGAATTGCCGCCTGTTTCATTTATGGAAGGAATTAGTTTGGTAACTGAAGGGATTTTAACTCTGGGGAAAGTTGCACGAATTCTCGAAAGTTATACAGTTAATAGTCGATTAGGTAACGGGCCAGCCGACCAGATAATCAAAATGCTTTTCGAAAGTGATCGTATTCATATTCTGAATGGAACACGTATTAACGTTGCCCATCAAGATCCTAATTTGCCTGTTGAGTTAGAGATTCGACGTACTGTGGTTAAGCGCGTTGTACGCTTGCTCGAAGAGAAGTTTCTTAAAGACGTCACTATAGAGTATATGTAGGCATTAATTGATAGTAAACATGATCTAAATCATGGATTAAAACTTCGTTATAATTTGACGCTCAAATACTAATAGGCCTTTCGAATTGAAAGTCATTTATTCTCTTAATAGCTGATTTGTTGCATTTTAATTTAGACTTGTTCTGTATTGCCGAAAACCAACATCTGACCTTTTTTTTCTCGGTATATTAGTATTAGTTTGTTCTTGTATTCGGGAAATATTTCTTTAATAGTTTGCTAATTAAATCCAGCTAAGACTAAAAAGTATGGCGTCATCATTTAAAATAAGAAAGATAGCAGAGCTTCTGGATGCTCGTGTTGTTTGCGGTGAGCAGTTTGTTGATAATGAAATTAACTATGCATTTGCAAGTGACTTAATGAGTGATGTATTAACACTAGAATCAGAACAGTTGGTATTAATAACTGGCTTAACGAATATGCAAACGGTGAGAACGGCTGAAATGGCTGATATCAATTGCGTTGTTTTTGTAAGAGGAAAAAAAGTAACTCCTGAAATGATTGAGGTTGCTGACGAAAACAATACAGTACTTATTGAGTGTCAGTATTCGATGTTTAGAACCATTGGAGTGTTGTTCGAATCTGGCGTTAACCCAATTTATTGATTTGCAGATATGGAGTTTAGCTACGAAGTTGAAGGAGGTAATTTTGCGAAGGCAGGTAATGCTGCCAGTGGCGTTAAAAAGGTACTCAAACAACTTAATGTTGACCCAAAGATTATAAAGCGTATTGTGGTAGCCTTGTACGAAGGGGAGGTAAATGTAGTGGCTCATGCTTATAAAGGAAATGTATTGGTCGATATTGATACGAATCGGATTTACATTAAAATAGTAGATGAAGGGCCAGGGATTCCTGATATCGATTTAGCCATGCAGGTGGGGTATTCAACAGCATCAGCTATGGTGCGAGAAATGGGATTTGGAGCTGGCATGGGATTGCCTAATATGAAGAGGAATGCTGATATAATTGATATAACAAGTAAAGTAGGTGAAGGAACAGTAGTTGAGCTAACAACTAAATTGACAAGTTAAGAAGTAAGAGCTATGAGCGATCAACAGTTTTATCATGCATTAAAGGTTGATAAAGATTTGTGCTATGGATGTACCCATTGTATGAACGTTTGTCCGACTGATGCCATTCGTATACGTGATGGAGTTGCCTCTATCCGAAAAAACTGGTGTGTTGATTGTGGTGAGTGCATGAAAGCTTGTCCGGTTGACGCTTTCTATGTTGAGCAAGATGACTTTGAAAAGATATTTAACTACAAACATCGAGTGGCCATTTTGCCATCCGTATTTATTGGCCAGTTTTCGAAGCATATTAAAGAGTGTGATATTATTGATGTATTAAAAGGCTTAGGTTTTACTCATGTAGTGCCTGCTGAAGCCACGGTTGATGTAATCAATGAATCTATGCTCGAAGGGCTTAAGTCTGATAGGGATAAGCCTATGATAAGTGCCTTTTGTCCTTCCATTGTTCGTTTAATTCAGGTCCGCTTCCCAGGGCTTGTTAACAATATTATACCAGTAAAGCCTCCTATTGATAGTACTGCACTTTATTATCGTGAGTTATTACAAGAGGAAGGCAAAAGTTTCGACGAAATTGGCGTGTTTTACGTTACGCCATGTGCTTCAAAAATTGCAACAGTAAAGAGCCCTGTGGGTGATGAAATGTCTAATGTTGATGGAGTTATTAATATGGACTTTCTTTACAATAAAGTGTATCATGTGCTAAAAACCCGCTCAGAAACTACTGATGTTTGCCAAGAAACAGTTCCTTATTTATCTCCTAAAGGATTAAACTGGAGCTTGACTGATGGTGAAGCCAGTCATATGGCGGGCCGATGCTTAGCGATAGACGAAATTCATAATGTTATCTCTTTTCTTGAAAAAGTAGAGAATGATGAAATTATAAATGTTGACTTTTTAGAGCTGCGCGCATGTGATGAGAGCTGTGCTGGAGGAGTTTTACTAACCGAAAACAGATTTTTGACAGTTGAGCGTTTAAAAAACAGAGCCGATAGAATTGCGTCGAGTGGTAAATATGTGCTTAATATTTCAGATAGTCATAAGCAGTTAATTCGTGATAATATTGATGTGGGAAGCATTGAGCCTCGATCAATGATGGTGTTAGATGAAGATATGGGAATAGCACTTAAAAAGATGGAACGCGTTCGTCGAATGATGTGTTATTTACCAGGGATTGATTGTGGAGCTTGTGGAGCCCCAAGCTGTGAGAGCCTGGCTAAAGATATTGTTCGTAAAGAATCACACTTATCCAATTGTGTATTCGTTCAGCGAATGATGGAAAAAACTAAGAAATTAGATCCCCAACATTCGATTCGAATAATAGAAAAGACATGGGGAAAAGATCGTTTAGAAAAAGATTGTAAGAAAAAAGGAGCAAAAAATGAAAGTTTCTGACATTATAGAAAAGCTTAATCTTAAAGTTACAGGAGGAGATGAAGGCCTTCAAAATGAAGTAACAGGTGGTTATACATCTGACTTATTAAGCGATGTAATGGGCAATGTGGATGAAGGACAAGTGTGGATAACCCTTCAAACACACCGCAATGTAATGGCCGTGGCGTCATTAAAAGAAGTAGCAGCCGTTATTATCGTTAAAGATTTAGAAGCTGATGAGAATACAATAAGCCAGAGCAATGATGAAGGTATTCCGCTTTTGAGTTCATCGATGGAAGCGTTTGAATTATCTGGTGAATTGTACAAATTATTAAACGAGAGATAATAGATTCAAGATGTAAGACACAAGACAATTTGCAAGCTGTCATTAAATCTTAGTACTAATAATCTTGATACTTGATACTAAAAAATGAAACGCTTTAAAGCCGATTTGCACATGCATACCGTCTTATCTCCTTGCGGAAGTTTAGAGATGAGTCCAGGCATGATTGTTAAAACAGCTCTGGAGCGAGGATTAGATATAATAGGAATAACCGACCATAACAGTACCAGACAATGTGCTGAGGTATATAGGGTTGGAAAAGAAAAAGGATTAACAGTAATATGTGGTGCTGAAGTGACCACTAAAGAAGAAGTTCACTGTTTAACGTTCTTTGAAAATTTTGAAAAACTTGAAGCTTTCCAAAAATACCTGGATGAGCACTTGCCGAATATTGAAAATGATACCGACAAGTTTGGTCACCAGGTATGGGTGAATGAAAATGAGGAGATACAAGGGCAGGAAGAGCGTTTGTTGATAAGCGCTTTAAACCAATCCATCGATGAGATAGAGCAAAAGGTGAGGGAGTTAAATGGTTTGTTTATTCCTGCGCATATTTTTCGGCCAAGCTATAGTGTGTATAGTCAGTTAGGTTTTATGCCTTTTGACATTACACCCGATGCTATCGGAATGAGTGCAAGGGTTGATGTTGAAGAACAAATAGTAAAGCATCCCGAGTTAAAACAATATACCGTTATCCGCTCATCAGATGCACATTTCCCTGAACAGATTGGCACGCACTATTCTGTTATTGAATTGGCAGAAGCGAGTTTTGGAGAACTCAAAATGGCATTCCATCAAGAAGAAGGAAGAAAAGTTGTGGAGTTAAGGTAATGAAGGATTTATCAATGCATATCATGGACATCGTCCAAAACTCAGTAAGAGCTAAAGCGGCTAATGTTGAACTCTCCATTGTTATTGAAGAGCAGTGGTTGACTATTTCGGTTAAAGACGATGGAACAGGAATGGACGAAGAGACTCTAAAAAGTGTAAGTGATCCGTTCTACACATCACGAACGACTCGTAAAGTTGGTATGGGTATTCCGTTAATTCTTCAAAATGCAGAGCTGACAGATGGTCAAATGACGTTGGAGTCGAAGATAGGTGAAGGAACGATCTTAACTGCCAAGTTTGGTCGCTTACACATCGATCGACCGCCAATGGGTGATTTGGCTTCAACAGCCGCCATGATGATGACTGGTAACGATGGAGTTAACCTGCAATTTGAAGTTAAGCGAGGTGAAGACGAATTTGCCATAAGTACCAATGAGGTGAAAGAGGTAATGGGAGATGTGGATATACGCTTACCAAAAGTGACAAGTTTTTTAAAAGAAATGATTGAAGAGAATTTAAAGGAATTAAAGATAGAATTTGATTAAGAGCCTGATTTATTCAGGTACCAGACTATATAAAGGAATGTGTAATTAATAATAACCAATCGCTATGTCAAAAGTAAAATCTCTGGCTGATTTGCGCAAAATGCGCGAAGAATTGCAGACTAAAGTAAGTCTGCGTGAGAAGAGCGACAATCCTGAAAAAATGGTTCAGGTAAAAGTGTCGATGGCTACCTGTGGTATTGCTTCAGGAGCAAAAGAAGTGATGAACCATATGATTGAAGAAATGGATCGTCAGGCAATAGATGCCATAGTTACTCAAACCGGATGTATGGGTTACTGCCACGCAGAACCTACCATTGAAGTAACTCTACCAGGTAACGACCCTGTGGTTTTTGGTCATGTAGATAATAAAAAGGCCGATGAAATCATTGAAAAGTATGTTATCAGAGGAGAGTTGGTGGATGGAATCATCCCGGTAAATTACGAAACAGTAAAAGAGAATAAAAACGAATAGTTTTTTGCGCTATGGCTAAATATAAAAATCATATCCTTGTTTGTGGCGGAACTGGCTGTCGTGCTTCGCAAGGTGAAGAAATTGTACAAAATCTTGGAAAAGTTTTAGAGGAAAATAGCCTTGAAAACGAAGTACAAGTGGTAAGAACCGGATGTTTCGGTTTTTGTGAAAAAGGTCCTGTTGTTAAAATGGTACCTGACAATACTTTTTACGTACAGGTAACACCTGAAGATGCTCCTGAAATTGTAGCTGAGCATTTAGTAAAAGGTCGTAAGGTAGAGCGTTTATTATTTACCGATCCTGAAACGCAAGAGCGTGTGTCAGAATCGAAAGATATGGGATTCTACAAAAAGCAGATTCGTATCGCATTACGTAACTGTGGTTTCATCAACCCGGAAAATATTGACGAGTATATCGCACGCGATGGATATGCTGCATTGGGTAAGGTGTTGACTGAAATGACACCAGAAGAAGCCATTAAAGTGATTATCGACTCAGGTCTTCGCGGTCGCGGTGGAGGTGGTTTCCCAACAGGATTAAAGTGGGAAATTACTCGCAAAGTAGAGGCTGAGCAAAAATATGTGGTTTGTAATGCCGATGAGGGTGACCCGGGGGCATTTATGGACCGTTCAATCCTTGAGGGAGATCCTCATGCAGTGCTTGAAGCAATGGCTATCAATGGTTATTGTACTGGCGCTACAAAAGGTTTAATTTATATCCGTGCTGAGTATCCACTAGCTATTTCGCGTTTGAAAATTGCTATTGATCAGGCTCGTGAGTATGGTTTATTAGGTACTGGTTTATTCGGTACTGACTATGATTTTGATGTTGAGCTACGTTACGGTGCCGGTGCTTTCGTTTGTGGCGAAGAAACCTCATTGATTCACTCAATGGAGGGCTTACGTGGTGAGCCTACAGTGAAGCCTCCTTTCCCATCAGAGAGCGGATACAAAGGTATGCCAACCAACGTAAATAACGTTGAAACTTATGCCAACATTCCGGTTATCTTGCTAGAAGGAGCTGAGTGGTTCAGCAGTATCGGTACTGAAAAGAGTAAAGGTACTAAGGTATTTGCTTTAGCAGGTAAAGTAAATAACGTTGGTTTGATTGAAGTACCAATGGGTACCACACTACGCGAAGTGATCTTCGACATTGGTGGTGGTATTAAAGATGGAAAGAAATTTAAAGCTGTTCAGACAGGTGGACCATCAGGTGGTTGTTTAACTGAAAAGCATTTAGATATTCCTATCGATTACGATAACTTGATTGCTTGTGGCTCTATGATGGGTTCTGGTGGTATGATCGTAATGGATGAGGACGATTGTATGGTTTCTGTAGCTAAATTCTATTTAGATTTTACAGTTGAAGAGTCATGTGGTAAGTGTGCTCCATGTCGTATTGGTAACAAGCGCTTGTACGAGATGCTTGAGAAATTAACCGAAGGAAAAGGAACAGAAGAGGACTTAACTTTATTACGTAATTTAAGTAACGTTATTAAAGATACTTCTCTTTGTGGATTGGGTCAAACATCGCCAAACCCTGTTCTTTCAACTATGGAGAACTTTGCTGATGAGTATGCAGCTCACGTTCATGATGGCAAATGTCCGGCCGGTCAATGTAAGTCATTAATGCAATATGTCATTAGTGATGAAAAATGTATCGGTTGTACATTGTGTTCTCGCGTATGTCCGGTTGATGCGATTACCGGTGATAAGAAAGAACCTCACTTAATTAGTCAGGAGACTTGTATCAAGTGTGGTGCTTGTTATGAAAAATGTAAGTTTGGTGCAATCAGCATTCAATAGCCAAACCAGTTTTTGAACAGTAAAAGATAGAAGAATGGAAATCGTTCAATTAAGCATAGATAATAAAAAGGTAGTTGTTGAAAAAGGAACTACCATCTTAGAGGCAGCCAAAAACATCGGGGTGGATATTCCAACTCTATGTCACATGAAGCTGCACGATATGAACATTGAGAATAAGCCAGGCGGATGTCGTGTTTGCGTGGTTGAAGTTGAAGGTCGTCGTAACCTGGCACCAGCTTGTAAGACAGAATGTACCGAAGGTATGGACATTCTAACTCACTCGGTTCGTGTGGTTAATGCACGTCGTACAGTAATGGAGTTGATCTTATCAGATCATCCATTCGAATGTTTAGTGTGCTCTAAGTCAGGCGATTGTGAGCTACAAACAATGGCACAGAATTTAGGTATTCGCGAAGTGCGTTACCAGGGCGAGAAGAACTCTTACAAGAGTGATGAATCTCCGGCTATCGTTCGCGAAATGGAGAAATGTATCATGTGTCGTCGATGCGAAACTGCTTGTAACGATGTACAGACAGTTGGTGTACTTTCAGCTGTTAACCGTGGTTTTGAATCAGTAGTTGCACCGGCTTTCGAGATGGATTTAGATCATTCGGCTTGTACATTCTGTGGCCAGTGTGTGGCTGTTTGTCCAACAGGAGCTTTAACAGAGCGTGATAGCTCAGCCAAAGTAATGGATGCCATTGTTGATCCTAAGAAGACAGTGATTGTACAAACGGCCCCAGCTGTGCGTGCTGCGTTAGGTGAGGAGTTTGGTATGGATGCTGGTACTTTAGTAACTGGTAAAATGGTTTCTGCATTGCGTAAGCTAGGTTTCGATCATGTGTTTGATACTGACTTTGCTGCCGACCTTACCATTATGGAAGAGGGCACTGAGCTACTTGATCGTTTAGGGAAGCACCTGGCAGGAGATAAAGATGTGAAATTACCAATCTTGACTTCATGTTGTCCTGGTTGGGTGAATTTCTTCGAACATCAGTTTCCTGATATGATAGATATACCGTCTACAGCTAAATCGCCTCAGCAAATGTTTGGTGCTATTGCCAAAACATATTTTGCAGACCAACTTAAGCAGAAGCGTGAAGATGTAGTTGTTGTATCTGTTATGCCATGTTTGGCTAAGAAATATGAGTGTGCTCGTGATGAGTTCAAGGTAGATGGTGATCCGGATGTGAACCTTTCAATATCTACTCGTGAGTTGGCACAGATGATTCGTAATGCCAACCTTAACTTTGAAGCATTAGAAGATGATGATTTTGACCAGCCACTTGGTGAGTCAACTGGTGCTGCTGTTATTTTTGGGACAACCGGAGGTGTAATTGAAGCCGCTGTTCGTACAGCTTACGAAGTACACACTAAAAAGCCACTTCCAAAGCTTGACTTTGAAGAGTTACGTGGTTTCGATGGTATTCGTTCGGCAACTATCGATTTTGATGGTCTTCCTATCAACATTGGTATTGCCCATGGATTAGGTAACGCACGTCAATTATTAGAAGATATCAGAGCTGGTAAATCACAGTTCCATGCGATTGAAATCATGGCATGTCCTGGTGGATGTATCGGTGGTGGTGGTCAGCCATATCACCATGGTGATGTTGAAGTGTTGAAGAAGCGTCAGAAAGCCATTTACGAAGAAGATAAAGGAAAAGTTATTCGTAAGTCGCATGAGAATCCATTTATTCAGAAGTTATATTCTGAGTTCTTAGGTGAACCATGTGGGCATAAGTCGCATGAGTTGCTTCACACGCACTATTACGATAAGAAAAAGAAGGTTGAAATCTAAAAAAGTATCAAGCTATAAGTATCAGGATGCAATTTAGTCTTGATACTTGATACTTGAATCTTTTATCTTAAAGAAAAGAAAAATGGCAGATATAAAATTACCCGCCGGCAAGGTGGACGAATTAAAAGAAGTATGTAAGAAACTCGGTAACGAAGGAGGCGAGTTGATTAACGCACTTCATGCAGCTCAGGAACTTTTCGGATACCTTCCGGCAGAAGTTCAGGAGTTAGTAGCAAACGAAATGAACGTATCGGTTGCACACGTTTATGGTGTGGTTACGTTTTACTCATTCTTCTCGATGATACCAAAAGGTGAGCACCCAATTTCAATTTGTATGGGTACAGCTTGTTATGTTCGTGGAGCTGAGAAAGTCTTGGATGAATTTAAGCGTCATCTTGATGTAAAAGTAGGAGAAACTACCGAAGATGGTAAGTTTTCAATCAGTTGCCTGCGTTGTGTAGGAGCTTGTGGTTTAGCACCTGTAGTTACTGTAGGCGAAAAAGTTTACGGTCGCGTAGCTGCTGAAGATGTAAAAGGTATTTTAGAAGAGTACAAATAAAATACATGTTTCAAAAATGGAGCCGCCTTACCTTAGTGAGGCGGTTTTTTGTTATTTGTATTGATAGGAAAACGGTAATTATTCTTTATTCAATAAAAAATACAGTGACTGAATATGTCAATTTGATACAATGCTAATGGTATTCGACTTAATCTATAAATTAACTGCTGTAATGCTGTTTTTTAACAGCTAATTATTCTGGTAATTTATTGCTTAAATCAGTCTAAAACACCTAATTTTGAGCCACGAAGTCGTGATTGGGACATCAGGTAAAAGCTATAGAAATGTCAATAATTTATAATCCTCAGCAATATAAGCTGGCCGATAAGCCAATGGAGAGTTTTATCGATGCCGATGAAATTCATGAAATAATAGGTTCTCATCTCAATCCTAGCATGGAGCAGGTGGAAGCAGTTATTGCCAAATCGTTAAATAAGAATCGCCTAAGCTTGCAGGAAACGGCCATATTAGTTAATGCCAATGAGCCTGAAATGGTTGATGCTATTAAAACAGCAGCCAAGCAGTTAAAAGAGCAGGTATACGGTAAACGTATTGTACTTTTTGCACCATTGTATGTCGGTAATTTATGCATCAATGATTGTACGTATTGTGGTTTTCGCTCAAGCAATAAAAAGCAGGAACGTTTAACGCTTGGTAAGCAGGATATCATCGATCAGGTTGTGGCGCTTGAAGATACGGGGCATAAACGTTTGATTTTAGTTTATGGTGAGCACCCGCGCTATGATGCTCAATTTATTGCTGATACAGTAAAAATTGTATACGACGTTAAGCACGAAAATGGCGAAATTCGTCGTGTCAATATTAATGCGGCCCCGCTCGATGTTGAAGGTTACAAAATTGTAAAAGAGGCTGGTATCGGGACCTATCAGATTTTCCAGGAAACCTACCACAAGCCAACATATGAGAAAGTACATATTAAAGGAACTAAGAAACATTTCGATTGGCGCTTAACAGGATTAGATCGCGCTCAGGAAGGTGGAATAGATGATGTTGGTATTGGTGCTTTATTCGGACTGTACGACTGGCGTTTCGAAGTGGTGGGCTTATTACGCCATGTTAATCATTTTGAAGCTGTTTACAATGTTGGTCCGCATACGATTTCATTTCCGCGAATTCAGTCTGCTTCTGGTTTTGAGGTGGATAAAAAATACGAAGTAAGTGATGCTGATTTCACTAAGTTGGTGGCTATTCTTCGTTTGGCTGTGCCATATACAGGCTTGATACTAACTGCACGTGAACCTGGATATATTCGTGACGAAATATTACAATACGGAGTTTCTCAAATAGATGGTGGAACCAATATCGAAATGAAAGGTTATACCAGCCACAAAGAACAGCAGGATTTAGATCATGAGCAGTTTGAAATCTGTGATGATCGTTCGCTTAACGAGGTGATGGAAGAGTTGGTTGAAGATGGTTATATTCCTTCGTTTTGTACCGCCTGCTATCGATTAAATCGTACGGGTGAGCACTTTATGGAATTTTCGGTGCCTGGTTTTATTAAGCGGTTTTGTCAGCCCAATGCCATATTAACATTGGCTGAATACCTTGAGGATTATGCCCCTGCATCTACCAAGGAAAAAGGCTATCAACTTATTGAGGATAGTTTAAAAGACTATGAAGACGAGCGTTTTAAAGGTAAGTTAATTGAGCGCTTAGGGAAGATAAAAGATGGTGAGCGAGATTTGTATTTTTAAATTAAATTGAACCCGATTATTGGTTCAGTAACTAATATAAAAAATGGCGAAGTGTAATTACTTCGCCATTTTTCATGTCTTTTAGCTTAGGTTAATTCCTCGAAATCTTGAATTGTAATGTTTCAGCTTTACCATTCCCTAATTTGTCAGTGGCTTCGACCTTTACACTATAAATACGTTCTTCTTTAAATAGTTCCATGTTTGATGGAGAACCGTTGCCATTATAGTTTTTCATTGTGCCGCCGTCAACACTGTAATAAATATCTTTAGTGCCACAATGTTTGTCAGTTGCACCAATGTAGAGTTTAACAAATGGAGGATAAACATTTATATTCTTACCATCCACTGATTCCTGACGAGTTGGTTTTATGCTGAAATTGATAAAAACATCAGGCCCTTCATTATCGACATACAGTTGACTGGTTTTTGCTGTTTCTTTGTTATTGACATTATCCACCGATGAAAATTTGATTTCATAAAAACCTTCTTCAGGTATTTTAAAACTAGAGGTTTCTTGTTCCTGCTTGCCATTTATCTTGGAAACAATCTTTTGTACACCCGAAGCATTGTCCTCAGAAAATAGATTAATGTTGGTTGACTTGTTAATAAACAAAGTATCACGATTAAAGAATTGAGGGCCACTATAATCGATTCCTGACAAAGGAGCTTCAGTGTCCATAAAAACTGTTAGTTTGCCTGGTTTTGACTTATTTTCGACCATATCATATGATTCAAAGTAGATGGCCTGCAGGTCTTTTTCAGTATCAAATGCAAATGGTCCTTGGTATTGCTTATCAATTTCCACTCGATTGAGGCCATACATGGTTCTGTCAATAACCAGTTGATTGTCTTTGGCATCAAGTATACATTTACTTCGCTCAGATACATATAAGTATTTGCCTTGATATTGGTCACCTTCAATGCTGGCAATAGCTTCTGGTGGATCATAGTCAATTACAAAAGAAAAAGCGGTCATGTCACCACCAGCAATGTCCTGTGTATGACTGCTTCCGTCAGAACGGTTACCAACTTTGTCGCTGGCCCAAAATTTAAAATCATGGTTTCCGTTTTCAATCATACTCAGGTTAATTGCTTGAGTGTATGTTTTAACTGGCTCATTGTTTAGTTGATATTTAATATGGCTAACGCCCGATGATTTGTCTACAGCCATTAATTCAATTTTTGAACGGGCCGATACCGTTTTTCCAGACACATCGCCGACTAATTTCCAATTAACAGCAGGTGGTGTTTTGTCGATTGTAAACTGCTTTTCTTTTAATGCTTCAATATTACCAACATTATCAACGCTGTAATACTTAAGCGAGTAGTGATTTTCTTCAGTAAGCTTTATGATATCGCTGTATTGCTTAAATGCAGTGCCATTGACACTATAATATATAGCTTCAAGGCCTGACGTTTTATCATTAGCACTTAATTCAATCTGAAGTCCGTCACCATAATATAGACTGTCATTCCGAAGGTACTTTTTAGCCTTATTAAAAGTAGCTTTTGTTGTTGGTGCAATACCATCGGCATAAACTTCAAATACCACATCGGCGACCGGATATACCAACTTCTTTGTTTCAGGATCGACTTGGGAAGGGGTACGAATGGTGTTTAAACCTTCTGAGTCGAAATAGAAAGGATTAGCATATTTGGGTGAGCTTTCACTTTCTAAGCGTTGTGAATCACCTTCTGCGCCAGGACTAGTTGAAAGCATTAAGTACATGGGTTGATGCTTATTGGCAAATAGTCTGCCAGCTTCATTTCGATACATTTTTTTGGGATGACTAGCTTGTTCTTGTGCTTGTATTATTCCTGCAAAAAGCAATAATGCCAATAAAGTGTTCAAGATTTTTTTCAATGACATGCGACTATTCAATTTGTAGATTTTTTAATGTGCGTAATTGAAATGAAATACGACGGTAGTACTCTAGGGTTACTAGTTTGATGAAGAAGTAATCAACAATTAGTGTTAGTTTTGACCAGTGACCAAAATCTATAGGTGAATGCATGTAGATGTTGAGTTTCTAATTCGAAATATTCGACCAAATGATTTATTAAATCGGTTTTTTATAACTAATGGTAGTATTTTCTAAACGTTTTTTGCTAAAATTTCATATAAAAAGATAAAAACATCTCAAAATCTACATAATTTCAAAACTATTGAATACATTCGTGCATTAATTTTAAGTTAATTAGGATAGTTGCGAATTTGTGTACCTCGGTTGAATGTGTGTGTGGCTCATTATTAATCTTTCTAAGCAATTCAGACTTCCATAAAACAATATGAATGTTTAAAACGGAAATGATAAAAGAGGAGAGTGGTGATTTGAAGAATCAATTCTCAAACGTGCTCGATGGTTTAAAGAATAAAATGCGAAGCGTATATCACGAAAGAAGTGATATTAATGAATTAGGAATTAAACGAGGGATGCCTCCATTTGTGATGCGTGAAATCATGTCGGTGAATCCATTTTCAGCTATTATTCCAAAAGAGTATGGAGGCTTAGGTGGCGATGTTAAAGAAAGCATTGCATTGATGTCTGCAGCCTCATACGAATCGTTGGCACTATCGTTAACTTTTGGTATCAATATGGCTTTATTTCTGCAGCCAGTAATTAAAGCCGGGCAGCCCGAGGCTAAAGTTGCTGTTCTAAAGCGTTTTATCGAACAGCAAAATATGGGTGGTCTGATGATTACCGAACCTGATTTTGGTAGTGATGCCTTAAGTATGCGGACTTCGTTTGTTGAAAATGACAAGTTCGCACATTTAAAAGGAACGAAACATTGGGCAGGTTTAACAGGATGGGCCGATTTTTGGTTGTTAACCGCCCGTAAAGATACAGGTGAAGGGCGTCTGGCACGAGATTTAGATTTCTTTATTTGTGATGTGACTCAGCCAAATCAGGGAATTGTCGTTGAAGAGTTCTTTGAAAACCTAGGTTTATACCAAATTCCATACGGGCGTAATAGAATAGATGTTCAGATACCGGGCGTGCAGAAATTGGTACCTGAAAAATCGGGTGTTAAGCTAATGCTTGATCTATTGCACCGTAGCCGCATGTCATTTCCAGGAATGGCCATGGGCTTTATTCAAAGGATGATGGATGAAGCCATTGAGCATTGTCAGAAGCGCTTTGTTAGTGGCAAAAGTTTATTGAGCTACGATCAGGTGCAGCAACGCATAAGCCAGTTACAATCATATTTTACCACCGTGTCGGCCTATTGTGTAAATAGTAGCAAAAAAGCAGGATTAATCAACGATTTATCAATGGCGGGAATTGAAGCGAATGCTGTAAAAAGCTTATCTACGGATATGATGCAGTCTGCTTCGCAAACGTTATTGCAACTGGTGGGAGCTAAGGGTTACAAGTTAAATCATATTGCAGGTCGCTCTACCGTCGATAGCCGTCCGTTTCAAATTTTTGAAGGATCAAACGACATGTTGTATTCTCAAATATCGGAAAGTGTTATTAAACTAATGCGTAAGGCAAAACAAGGTAACCTATTGGACTTTATCAAATCCTTTGAGCTAACAGCAAATGCGGCCAGTTTAGTAAAAGACTTGTTTAATTTTGAGCTTGACTTTAATGTACCGCAACGCAAATTAGTTGAGTTGGGGCAAATATTAAGTCGCGTTATTTCATTGGAGCATGTCCTGGTATTAAGTGATAAAGGTTTTTCTGAGAAGCTAATTGATGGAACTGTATCACATCTTCGTCAGGAAATGCAGACGCTACTTTCGTCGTTTAATGTTAATAACGAAACAAAAGTGATTGAAGATTACCAGTCAAATTCTGACTGGTTAATGTATACTTAATAATTATAATTGGTTGAATGGAATGGGGCATTTGATTATCAAATGCCCTATTTATTTTTCTGCCAAAGCGTTTTTTGAAAGATGATGCCGTAATATTTTTCAGATGAATCATTCATAAAGCAATATTCAAAACCTAGTTGCATACCACCATAAACCTTGATATTGTAATAGGCATCTATCCAATGTGAGTTGTTACTATAGCCTAGGTTGTTAAAGTTGCTGGTAGTGCCAAGAGCAAAATCGAAACGGCCTCCATAGGTGTAATACAAGCCGGTTACAAGGGCCCCATTCTTCCATGTTTCCACATCGTGGTTGTAGGTAAAATAGGGTTGAAACGAATGCTGTTTAATCCGTAAATCGTATCCATAGCCTAGGCCAATGCCAAAATATTGACTTTCAAATCGTTCATGAGCAAGCCTAAGGTTAAAGCTGTGCTTAGCCTCGTCAAATGCGGTTAACCAAAAACTTGCTTCTAAATCAGTATAGCCAACTGTATTGAATAACTGAACACTAAAGGCATGAATGTTCGATGGAACCTGTTGGTAGTTTTTGGAAAAATTATTTAAGTCCTGCTGATAATCTTTACCCGATACAAAAGCGAAGGTTAGTAGGCCTAAAGCTGTTAAAATCCCTTTTTTCATTTCAAAAATCACATTACAATATTAACACCACTTCCCGTGATGCATTTATAATTCATTAAATTGATTTGTGTGATTTGGATTTTAGAATCAGCTCTAAACTGATTAATTTATTTCAATAATTTGATGTTGTCTTTATTTATTTCAATTATTCGTTGTTTATAAAGTGTTCCAATGGCTTTTTTAAAGTTCTTTTTACTGGTGCCAAATACTTTATAAATTAACTCCGCAGGACTTTTATCCGAAACATCCATTTGTCCACCCTTTGACTTTAGCATTTCGAGTATTTCACCAGCCAGGCCATCAATTTTTTCGTAACCAGGTTTTTCCAGAGAGATGTCTAGTTTGTCATCTTCTCTGAGTTTTTTGATATAGCCCTTGAATGTGTCACCAATCTTAATAGGTTTAAACAACTCATTATGATATAACATTCCTGAGTGTAAGCTATCTACTGCTACTTTATAACCAAGGTCGGTTTTGGCAATAACCATTAAATCAACTTCCTGACCTTCTTCGTATTCTGGCATTAGATTGTCCAACACCGAGTTTAGTTTTGAGGTAGCAACAATACGTCTGCTTTCATCATCTAAATAGATGTATACAACGTATTTTTCACCTTCCTTCATGCGTTCAGCTTGCTCGCGATAAGGTACTAACAAATCTTTCATCAAGCCCCAATCAAGAAATGCCCCTGTTTTATTGACCGACACGGTTTCCAGATAGGCAAATTCGCCAACAATTGCATATGGTTCTTCAGTGGTTGCAATAACACGATCTTCTGAATCAAGGTAAATAAATACCTCAATTTCATCATCAGGCTTTAATCCAGGTGGAACATAACGAATCGGGAGTAAAATCTCTCCAAAATCTTCTCCGCCATCCAGGTAAAGTCCAAATTCTACTTCTTTAACAACCTTTAAAGTATTGTACTTGCCAATCATAAATGAATAAATAAGAATGCAAAGATAGCTAAATAACTATTAACCCGAGTTCGATTAAAATTACAGAGCTCAAATTTTCTTAAATGATTGATTTACAATATAAATTTTTGAGGCATCCCGAAACACTCGGGATGGTGATAAAATTTAGAGTAGTAAATCGCTTGTTTAAGGAAAAGCTATGAATTTCACTTATAAATATTCATTTTCATCATCATATCTGCTCACCATAGCTCGCTATGCATTCACAAATATTCCTTGAAACTAAATATTTATAAGCGGTTTGAGCCAGAAATTTTATATCGAACTCGGGTTGTTAGAAGCTGATATAAATACTTAAGGTGGAAATTTGTTTTTTAATTTAAGAGCTTTAAATGCTTAAATATTGTCAATTCTCTTTAAAGAGAATAAGATGAAAAAGTATGTATAGTAATTGTCAGTATTTCAAGAGTAAAGATATTGAATGAAATATACAGACATCTAGAAATTTGCATATGTAGAAAATTAGATATATGTTTGCATGCAGATATGTAGATATGTGTATTGAAAAAACAAACAAAAAATATGAACAGTTATTTACTTAAAAAAGGATTGATAGTCTGCATGGCACTCGCAGGCTTTGTATCTCACGCTCAGGAAAAGGAGAGTGATGGGCTGTTTTCTCTTAGTGAGGCTTTGGAGTTAGCTTCGGAGAACAATAGGGAAGTGCTAAAAGCTTTGGCAGAAATAGAAGAGGCTAAAGCTGGAAATCAACAAGCTATGGCTGGTTTCTTACCTTCTGTTGAAGTGTCGACTGGATATAGTGTATCAAATGATCCATTGTACGCATTTGGTTTTAAACTACAACAGCAAGGTGTAACAATGGCCGATTTTGATCCGGCAGTCATCAATTCACCCGGACAAACCAATCATTTTGCAACACAGGTAATGGTGGAGCAACCACTTATTAATGTTGATGCCTGGATGGGGAAAGGTGCTGCCAATAATCGTGTTAAGGCAACTGAAAAGAAAACAGAGTACACCAAAGAGTATGTCGGTTTTATGGTAAAGCAAACTTATTATGGTTTGCAATTGGCGCAAAATCGTGTTGATGTAATGAAAAAAGCCCAGCAGGCGACCGATTCATATTTAAAAATGGCTGAAGATAATCTGGCACAAGGATATATGAAAGACGCCGATGTAATGGCCATAAAAGTGCGCCAGTACGAGCAAATGGCCATGGTGCAAGAGGCCGAAAACCAGGTGAGAAATGTAACGGAGATGCTTAATTTTTTGATGGGGCGCGAAATAAAACTGCCCGTAACGGTTAGTGATTCAATTACACAGGTCTCTTTTTCATTTAATAATGCCACTACTATCCTTAATCGCTCTGATGTGATGGCCATGCAATATGGCTTAGAGGCACATAAGAAAATGTCGAAGAGCGATTTAATGAAATTTGCACCTCGTGTGAATGCTTTTGGAGCTTATAACTTATACGATGCCGATTTTGGTGGATTTGGAGCTGATAGTTACATGGTGGGTATTAAGTTGCAATGGCGTATTTTCAATGGCGGTCGAAATATAGGTAAATACAATCAATCAAAGGCTAAATATAACATGGCCATGGTTTCGTATCAGGATTATGTAGAGAAAGAAAATATGGAATTATCGAAAGCAACTCGCGCCATTGCAGTTGCTGAAAGTCAATTGGTAACCTATAATCTGGCAGCCGAAGAAGCGCTTGAGTCTTTACGTATCAGAACCAATCGATACGATCAGGGCTTAGAGCGAACATCGGACTTGCTAATGTCTGAAACAAAAGCCGAAGAAAGTATTCTTAAGAAACTTAATGCTATTTATAACTACAATATAGCAGTTTTCAAATACCAGATGCTGGCTTCTGAATCAAGCCAGAATTAATTCAAATCATTCGAGAAAAAACAAAAAATAGATAGAAATGAAAGCTTTAAATTTATCAATAGTCGTATTGCTAGTAGCCAGCCTTTTGCAGGCATGTGGCAGCGATTCAACAAAAGATGAAAAGAAATCAGTTGCCATAGCTGCCAATGCTGAAGTGGTGAAGCTAACAAGTGTTCCAAAGAAATTTCATTATACAGGTACGGTATCATCAGTTAATCAATCGACTTTAAGTACGCGCATTATGGGGCAAATCTCAAAAGTGCTAGTGCATGAGGGAGATGCGGTTAATAAAGGTCAGTTATTAGTATCGATCCGAAGTAATGATATTCAGGCCAAGCAAAAGCAAGTGGAAGCCAATATTATTCAGGCAAAAGCATCTTATAAGCATGCGCAGGATGATTATAAGCGTATGCAGAGCTTGAAAAGTAGTAACAGTGCTACGCAAAAAGAATTGGATGATATTACGGTGCACTATGAAATGACCAAGGCGCAACTTGAAGCAGCTCAAAAGGCCAAAGAAGAAGTGGACGAGATGTTATCTTATGCCAATATACGTGCTCCATATAGCGGTGTGATTACACAACGTTTTGTTGATGGAGGAGATATGGCAAATCCAGGTATGCCTTTGTTGGCAATTGAAGCGCCGGGCTTGTTTGAAGTGAATGCTAAGATTCCTGAATCAGATATTTATAAATTAGAAAAAGGGGATGAAGTGGAAGTATTAATTGATGCCTGTCCAGAGCCGATTAAGGGAAGTATTGCACGAATTAGTCCTTCTAGCCGTTTTTCAGGTTCTCAATTTGATGCACGAATTAATTTAAACCCGAGCAGTAAGCAAAAAGCAGTTATTCGAAGTGGTGTATTTGCACATGTTAATCACTTTAAAGGTGAAGAGAATAAATTGCTGGTGGCCTCTGATATGGTCATTAACCGTGGTCAGTTAAAAGGTATCTGGACAGTTAGTCAGTCGAATCAGGCCTTGTTACGTTGGGTTCGATTAGGTAAGACATACGGTGATAAAGTCGAAGTTCTATCCGGGTTGAATGAAGGTAATCAGGTTGTTACGTCATCTAAAGGGCGCTTGTTTGATGGTGCTCAGTTGAATTTAAATTAATGTTCCCATTTTTTAAATCTTAATGTTATGAAAACAGGATTTGCCGGGACATTAGCCCGGATGTTTATAAAATCAAAGCTGACACCGCTTTTAATGGTCGCCTTTATGATCATTGGTGTGTACAGTTCATACTTAACACCTCGCGAAGAGGAACCTCAGATTGATGTACCGATAGCCGATATTTTTATTGCGTACCCAGGTGCTAGCCCTAAAGAAATTGAATCAAAAATAGTTACACCTATTGAGAAGGTCATCTCTAATGTAAAAGGTGTTGAATATGTTTATTCGCAATCGTTGAATGAGCAAGCCATGCTTATTGTTCAGTTTTATGTTGGTGAGGATATTGAACGAAGCCTCGTGAAGTTGTACAATGAGCTAATGAAAAACATGGATCAGATGCCGACTGGTGTGACACTACCTTTGGTTAAAACCAGGTCGATTGATGATGTACCTGTTATGGGACTTACGCTTTGGAGCGAGAACTATGACGATTACCAGTTGAAACGTGTGGCTCAGGAACTAACTTCTGAAATAGAGAAGATTACTGATGTGTCAGAAACGAAGGTGATTGGCGGACGTAATCGCGAGATTCAGGTAGTGTTGCAACGCGATAAAATGGCAGCATTTAAAGTTGATCCATTATTAATCACACAACAATTACAGGCAGCTAATCAACAAGTATCGGCTGGTAGTTTTAATCATGGAAATAACGAATATGCCGTAAGAACCGGCAAGTTTTTCGTCAATGCCGATGAGGTTGCAAACCTTGTGATTGGTGTTCATCAGCAGTCGCCTGTGTATTTGCATCAAGTGGCTAGTGTTGAAGACGGGCCTGAGTTACCTAATTCGTATGTTGCTTTTGGCTATGGAACTGCAAATGATAATCAAGAGACGTTTCAGAGTGAATACCCGGCAGTAACAATTTCGGTTGCCAAGCGTCGTGGAGCCGATGCTATGCGATTAGCTGAACAAATTACAGAGAAAATAGATGTTTTGCGTGAAGAATTATTACCTGCCGATATTCAGGTGGAAGTGACTCGAAATTACGGAGAAACAGCATCTGATAAAGTTGGCGAATTGTTAATGCACTTGCTAGGTGCAATAATCGCTGTAACATTTGTAGTCATGTTGGCCATGGGCTGGCGAGGTGGTTTGGTGGTGTTTATTTCGGTACCTATCACCTTTGCATTAACCATGTTTAGCTATTATTTCCTCGATTACACGCTTAACCGTATTACCTTATTTGCTTTGGTGTTTGTAACGGGTATTGTAGTTGATGATTCGATTATTATTGCTGAAAACATGCACCGACATTTTAAGATGAAGCAGTTACCATTTTGGCAGGCGGCTTTACGTTCGATTGATGAGGTGGGTAACCCTACCATTTTAGCAACATTTACGGTGATTGCAGCTGTTATTCCAATGATTTTTGTATCAGGTATGATGGGACCTTACATGAGTCCGATGCCTATTGGTGCATCTATAGCCATGATATTTTCTTTACTGGTAGCGCTTATGATTACGCCGTGGTTAGCTTATCGCTTATTAAAGCATGACGATGGTAAAGATGATGATAAGGATTATTCATTGGAGAAAACACTTATCTATCGTTTATATGATAAAACCATGCGACCTATGATTGAGAGCCCGATAAAACGTTGGGTATTTATTGGTGGCGTAACAGTGTTGTTGTTCGGTTCGGCCAGTTTGTTCTTATTCAAAGTGGTAACGGTTAAAATTTTGCCTTTCGATAATAAAAATGAGTTTCAGGTGGTGATTGATATGCCCGAAGGAACCACTCTTGAGGAAACAGCTAATGTAACCAAAGAGCTTGCAGCTTATATAAAAAGTCATGAGTTAGTGACGGATTATCAAACCTACGTTGGTACATCAGCACCGATAAACTTTAATGGCTTGGTGCGTCATTACGATTTGCGTCGAGGCTCAAATGTGGCCGATATTCAGGTAAATCTGGTTTCCAAGAAAGAGCGTGATTTGCAATCGCATGATATTGCAAAAGAGTTGCGCCCAGGCCTACAATCCATTGGTGAGAAGCTTAATGCCAATGTAAAGGTGGTTGAAGTACCACCAGGACCTCCAGTGATGTCGACATTGGTAGCTGAGATTTATGGCCCTGATTACGAAGCACAGAAAGCAGTTGCAAGCCAGGTAAAAGATTTATTTGCTGATACCGAAAGTGTGGTAGATGTGGATTGGATGATGGAAGATGATCAGGTAGAATATCACTTTGATGTTGATAAGGAAAAAGCGATGCTGGCAGGTGTGGCACCTCAGCAAATCATTCAGGCTGTGAATATGGCCTTACGTGGAGCTCAGGTTTCTCAGTTATATGCCGAAAATGATCATCAGCAGGTGGGTATTAAACTACGTTTGGATGAGAGTAAGCGCACAAGTATTAAGGACCTTAAAAAGATAAGTCTGAAATCGCAGCGTGGTGAAATGATCATCGTTGGCGATTTGGTAAACATCCGTGAAGAAGTGAAAGAGAAGAGCATCTTTCGTAAAAATCAAAAACAAGTGGTTTATGTCACAGCCGATGTTGCTGGTGATTTAGAAAGTCCGGTATATGCCATTCTTGATATGAGTGAGCGCATGGATGAGATTCAATTGCCAGAAGGTTATAGCATTGAAGAGTTTTACAATGGTCAGCCATTTGTTGAGAATAATTTTGGACTTAAATGGGATGGAGAATGGCAAATAACCTATGAAGTATTTCGTGATTTAGGAACGGCCTTTGCAGTTGTGTTGGTTATCATCTACCTGTTAATTGTTGGTTGGTTTCAAAACCTGAAAGTGCCATTTGTAATGATGGTTGCTATTCCTTTATCATTGGTTGGGATTGTTTTAGGACACTGGATGCTGAACGCATTCTTTACTGCAACATCAATGATTGGTATGATTGCTCTGGCCGGTATAATGGTCCGGAACTCTATACTTCTGATAGATTTTGTGAATATACGACTCAATGAAGGCGTGCCATTGCGTGAGGCAGTT
This sequence comes from Carboxylicivirga marina, assembly GCF_016612505.1. Taxonomy (GTDB): domain Bacteria; phylum Bacteroidota; class Bacteroidia; order Bacteroidales; family Marinilabiliaceae; genus Carboxylicivirga; species Carboxylicivirga marina. The sequence continues at coordinate 101,458 of NZ_JAENRR010000008.1, read as the reverse complement.
ATCGAAGCAGGTGCTGTGCGTACAACACCCATTCTGCTGACTGCAGGTACAGTCGTGATTGGTGCGGTAGTTATCTTGTTTGATCCAATATTCCAGGGCTTAGCCATCTCATTAATGGGGGGTACTATTGCTTCAACAGTGCTAACATTACTAATTGTACCATTGATTTTTTACATGACTGAACGTAAAAAATACGAGTCGCCTGACGAAGAAAGAAAGCAGAATTATTCAACCAACCATGTTGAAGAGTTGGAAGAGTCTGAATTAAATAATTAAAGTGCAAAGTGCGCTGTGCTTAGTGTTAATTTTCAATTTGAGCACTATGCACTGGTCACTATGCATCTAGCACTAGATAATATGAAACTATTAATAGCCATTACAGTGGCCGAATACAGAGAACGTTTGCAGGAGTTTTTTAGCGAGCAGCATGTAAGCTACTATAACGAGATTGAAGCAAAAGGAATGCAAAAGTTGGAGAAACAACATCGATTAGGTAACTGGTTCGGAAAGGGAGATTTTGGTATGGACAACATTATTTTTATTTCCTTTGTAGGCAATGAACAAGCCGATAGTTTACTAGATAAACTACTTCAGTGCAAAGCTGAAATGCCGCAATGTAATATCAATGCCTATATTATTAATGTGGAACAAGGAGTTGGATAATCATTTAAAATAAATAATCATGCAAGAAAGAATTGTTAGAGCAATTGCCGGAACACTAGTACTTATCAGTGTTTTATTGGCCATTTATGTTAATGTTAACTGGTTGTTTTTAGCCGGTTTTGTCGCCGTTAATTTAATTCAATCATCTATTACTAAATGGTGTTTGATGAATGATATTTTAACCAAACTTGGAGTTCCAAAATAGTTTGAGTTTGCACTACGGTGTGAATGTTTCTATATTTTTTGTTTGTGAATGATAAAGGCTCTAATCCACACGAGGATTAGAGCCTTTTGAATAAAAAATTATACTGTGCTTAGTTTTTAAGTTTAAAGTAATTGATTAACTCCCTTAGTTGCGTGGCTTGTGAGTTGAGCTCTTCGGCATTACCAGCAATTTCTTCACTACTCGAAGCATTTAGCTGTGTTGTTTGGTTCATTTGCTGAATAGCCGCGTTTATTTGCTGCACGGCATCGCGCTGTTCCCGGGTGGCCGATGATATTTCTTTCATCAGATTATTTGAGGTGTCAATGGTTGGCAGCATTTTGCTAAGTAGTTCGCTTGAGTTTTCTGATAGAGTATTGCTTTCTTTAGCTACACGAACTATTTCAGATGCAGTATCCTGGCTCCTTTCGGCCAGTTTTCTTACTTCGCCGGCAACAACAGCAAAGCCACGACCATGCTCGCCGGCACGAGCCGCTTCTACTGAAGCATTAAGTGCCAAAATGTTGGTTTGCATCGCAATTTCCTCAATCATGGCAATTTTTTCACTAATCAGTTTGTTGGCCTCGAAGGCTTTTTCTGATTCGTTGGCTGTTATTTTAATCCCTTCCAAAGCTTTATTTGAATGTTTTTCGCTGGTGCCGGCATTCACATTACTTTGCTCAATATTGGCCACCAACTCTTCCATGGTTGTTGAAACTTCTTCGAGCGAGGCTGCTTGTTCGCTGGCTCCTTGAGTCAGTTCCTGCGAACTTTGATTTAATTGCTCACTGGCATGGTTCAGCTGTTCAGCCCCATTAGCAATTTCACTTACTACCTCACGAAGCTTAACATTCATTTGTTTGAGGGCATTCATTAAGCGACTGATTTCATCTTTGCCACTTGTTTCAAACGAATGGTGTAATTCTCCATCGGCCAAAGCTTCGGCTAAGCGCAGACCTCTGTTAACTGGGTTAATAATACTTTGATTAATGATTCGTGTAATAACGACCCCAATCACCATCGCAAAAATGAGTAACGTAGTACTCCAAAATGACGCAGATTGAATAATTCTACTTTCTTCAGTGCTTACAAGTTTAACCATAGAGCTGCTTAAACCAGCCGCTTTAGCTCCCGAATTCTGCATGGAACGCAATTGTTTGCCTTGCTCTATATTATCTGTCAAAAATGCTTCAAATGCATTTTGATAATCGCTATAACCACCTTCTATTTTATCAAGTGTTTTTATCACTTCGCCCGAATAGGTATTTCTTGCTTTGTCGATAATAGTATATAGCTTATCTAGTCTCGAATTTACTTTGTTAATAGCTTTTTGATTGACATTACCTTTTTCATCCATTTGCTGAGCAACAAATTCCCACGCGGCAATTCTTACCTGGCTATGTGCATATGAAATGTCTTTTGATAATTTATTGTAATCATTAAGATGCTTGTCAAATGTTATAAGAGCACCAACTTTATCGCCTGCCTTTGACCAGTCGCGTTTGGTCTTTTGTTTATTTACTTCCGCTAAAGCATATGCTTTTAACCCATCATGGTAGTTAGTGATGGCTTGTTTTAATGAATCATTTTTTTCGGCATTAATTGTTTGAACACTATCGGCTGTATTAATTTCATACAAAGCATTTGTTAATTGAGTCGTTGCCACATCAACCTTTGTGGGATCATTAAAGTTCATGTAGTATAGAACCGATATTCTGGCGTTTAGCAGGTATTCCTGACTTTGTTTTAGGTGGTTGGCTACCGTAACAATTTTTTGCGTGTGATTAATCCCATTTCTACCAATAAAGCCAACGATTGCAACGCATGCAACCATAATGGTAAAGCCTGTTATGAGTCTAAGTCTGATTGATATGTTCCTGATTATATTTATGTTCATTCTCTTTTGATTTGTGTGATTGTTTAAATTAAGCAATGGATACGACATGCAAAAATAATCCTATGCTGCGAGTGTTAAAATTACTGGTTAAATAGGATAAGTGCAGAATATCAATGAGATAATAGTTTTTGGTGTGCGAATGGTTCATAATTGTCCACCAATGATGCTATTTATTTGACGAAATAATTCTGTAATTAATTACCTAATTTACCTTTGCGCTTGATTTGATTCGAGAAGTTGGAATCATTGTTCTTATGGTAATACCGATTTAATATCGAAATGAGCCTTTGGTTCGCTCACTCCCAAAGACTTTTTCGTTTATTATCGGCATTAACGATTGCAATTTTCAAAATTTCACTTAAGGCTCACTTTGAAATGCAATTGGTATAATAATCATTTTTTAAAGTGAGTTTGGTGTCGTTTTTTTTGAATTCGTAACGCTTACGAATAGTAATATTCAAGGGTTTATTGGAATAGGTTGTGCAAGGGATTCTACAAGTAGCACTCTAATTTTTTTTGCTTTAAATAAAAAAACAAATACATTTGTCTCAGAAGTAAAAGTGTAAAAAAAACACTAAGTATAATGAGGCAAATATCTCCATATATTTCTGTTGATTGTGTACTATTCGGTTATAATGGTGCAGAGTTAGAAGTGTTAATTGTTGATAGAACACTAACTGATGAGGAATCAGGTGAACAAGTAATCAATGATCGTACTTTAACTGGTAATCATGTATACGAAGATGAAACAATTGAAGATGCTGCATATCGTGTTCTAAATGACCTTACCGGTTTGGATAATGTCTTTCTTGAACAATTTAAAACTTTTGCGCATCCTGATCGATTAAAAAAGCCCAATGATCAGTTGTGGTTAAAAAACAGCAAGCGTAATCCGGATGCACGTATTGTAACAATTGGTTTTTACTCATTAGTAGCTACCGATAAAGTAAAGCTTATTTGGAAAGGGCGAAACGTACGCTGGGTGCCGATTTCTGAAGTTGGCGAATTGGCCTTTGATCATAATCTAATTTTATCAGAGGCACTTCGAACTTTACGTTTGCGTATTAAGTATGAACCGATCGCATTTGAGTTGCTGCATGATAAATTCACCTTAACACAATTACAAAACGTTTATGAAGCCATTTGGGACGTAGAGCTTGATAAGCGCAATTTCCGAAAGAAAGTGGCGCGTATGAAATACCTGATTCCTTTGGATGAAAAGCAAACAGGTGTGGCTCACAAGCCGGCACGTTTATATGTTTTTAGTCGCGAGGTTTATTCAAAAACGAAAAAAGAACTATTTGATTTCACTATATAAATCAGCATCATGATAAATCAAGAGAAAATATCTATTAAAGAAAAAATCGGTTATGCACTGGGCGACGGAGCTGCAAATATTGCATGGCGGGGAGTTGCTACGTTTTTGTTAATTTTTTATACCGATGTATTTGGTATTGCGCCTGCAGTAGCTGGTGTATTACTATTGGTGGCTCGTTCGAGCGATGGTATCAGTGATGTGGTGATGGGCGTTATTGGCGATCGAACTAAGTCGAAGTATGGCAATTTCCGCCCCTGGATATTATGGACGGCTATTCCTTTAGCAGCTATATTGGCAGCATTGTTTACGACTCCTAATTTGGGTACAACAGGTAAAATTATATATGCTTATGTGACGTATATATTGTTTACCTTAATTTATACGGCTAACAACATTCCTTACGGTGCCCTGATGGCTGTAATGACAGGCGATGACAAAGAGCGTACAAGTTTAGGTTCCTATCGTATGGTAGGAGCTTTTGCCGGAGGTATGCTTGTTCAGGGAGCTTTATTGTATTTAGTGATGTTCTTCGGGAATGTTGAACCACAAATTAAAATATCTCAGCAAGGGGAAGATAAATATGTGGTGACCGTTTCGTCATCGAATGATGTGCCCAATGCCAACATAAAGACAGAGAATGGCATTGCTACCTTTGTTTGGCAGGAGACAATAGAAGGCGACCAGCCAACTAAGGGCAAGAGTTTTGCTATGAAAGCCAACCAAAGCTATTCATTTATTGTTGAGGGAGAGGCAGGATTAGTTGAAGAACAAATTTCGGTTATCGACCAAAAGAAGGGTTATAGTTATTCGATTTATCTCCTATCTGTTTTTCTGGCCGGTTTTATGATACTTACATTCCTGAGTACAAAAGAACGCATTAAAGCATCAGAAGAACAAAAAAATAATCTGTGGAAAGATCTTAAGGATTTGGTTAAAAACAAGCCTTGGTTGGTTCTGTTAATCGTTGGCTTATTATTTAATATTTACAATGCTACCAAGCAGGGTATTACCGTTATTTATTTCAAACACTATTTGCATGACGAATTACTGGCTGCTTCATACTTGGTTGGCTTAATGGTCATCTCCATTCTGGGAGCCATGGCGACCACGCCGTTGGCGCGTATATGGGGAAAACGTAATTTGTTTATTTATGCGCTTATATTCTCAGGGGCGGTCAATGCTTTACTGGTTTTATGTGGGCCGCAAAATACAATCGCTATCTTCTCATTAGGTATAATATCAGAATTTGCCGCAGCCATATTCCCAACCTTGTTTTTTGCCATGTTAGGTGATGCAGCTGATTACTCAGAGTGGAAAAATGGCAGGCGAGCTACGGGACTTGTTTATTCAGCAGGTTCATTTGCAACTAAATTTGGTGGTGGTATAGCTGGTGCAATTATAGGTTTTGTGTTAGCTGTGTTTAATTATAACGGTCAAGATGCAGTGGCCATACAAGGTGCTGTCCCGGGTATTATTATGCTGATGAGCTGGATACCTGCAATCGTTGCTGTTGTGGCTGCGGGTGTTATGTTTGTGTATCCACTTACACAAGCAAAAATGACCGAGATAACAAACGAATTAAATGATAAACGAATTAAAGAACTACAATAAGATTTAAGGTAAAAATATTGAGTTATGAAATACGGACATTTTGATGATGAGAGAAGAGAGTATGTTATCACCAACCCACAAACGCCGTGGCCCTGGATTAACTACTTAGGAAATGAAGACTTTTTTGGATTGGTATCTAATTCTGCCGGTGGATATGCTTTTTATAAGGATGCAAAGTTTCGTCGCTTAAATCGCTACCGATACAATAATGTGCCGATGGATAATGGCGGTCGATATTTTTATATCAAAGATGAAGATACCATTTGGTCGCCGGGGTGGAAACCATGTAAAACTGAGCTGGATAAATACGAATGCCGTCATGGTATGAGCTACACCCAAATTGCCGGAGCCAAAAATGGTATTGAAGCTGAAACACTGTTTTTTATTCCTTTAAAAACATGGGCCGAAATTCATAAGGTGAGGCTAAGCAACACTACTTCTGAAGTAAAGAAGATTAAGCTTTTCTCTTTCATGGAATGGTGTTTGTGGAATGCTGAAGACGACCAAAATAACCTACAGCGTAACCTGTCAACGGGTGAGGTAGAGGTAAAAGGTTCAACCATTTATCACAAAACGGAATACAAAGAACGACGCAATCATTATGCATTTTACAATGTAAATGCACCAATTGATGGTTACGATACCGATCGTGAATCATTCCTTGGTTTATACAACGAATTTTCGGCTCCGCAAGCCGTTCTGGATGGAAAACCAACAAATTCTGAGGCGCATGGTTGGTCGCCAATTGCATCGCATTATATTGAGGTGGAATTACAACCAGGCGAATCGAAGGATTATATTTTCACTTTAGGTTACATTGAAAATCCGGAAGAAGAAAAGTGGGAGTCAAAGAATGTGATTAACAAAAAGCCGGCTGAAGCAATTATGGAGCGCTTCAATACGGTTGAAAAAGTAGAGGCGGCTTTGGCCGATTTACGCTCGTATTGGGATAATCTACTTGGGAAATTTATGCTCGATAGTAATGATGACAAGCTTAACCGCATGGTTAATATTTGGAATCAGTATCAGTGTATGGTGACCTTTAATATGTCGCGTTCGGCCTCTTTCTTTGAAGTAGGTATTGGCCGTGGAATGGGCTTCCGTGATTCAAATCAGGATTTAATTGGTTTTGTGCATCAGGTTCCAGAACGTGCCCGTGAGAGAATCATCGATATCGCATCAACACAGTTCCCAGATGGGGGTTGTTATCACCAGTATCAGCCATTAACCAAGCGAGGAAATGATGCCATTGGTGGCGGCTTTAATGATGACCCAATGTGGTTGATTTTAGGAGTTGTGAGCTACATTAAAGAATCGGGCGATTTCTCCATTTTGGATGAGATGGTGCCGTTTGATAATGACATGAGCCTTGCTAAATCACTTTACGATCACTTAACGATTTCCTTCAATCATGTGGTGAATAATCTGGGGCCAAATGGCCTGCCTTTGATTGGTCGTGCCGATTGGAATGATTGTTTGAACCTGAACTGTTTCTCTACCAATCCTAATGAATCATTTCAGACAACCGAAAACAATACGGAAGGCTCTAAGGCGGAGTCAGTAATGATTGCCGGCTTGTTCGTGGTGTATGGTCAGGAGTATGTGAAGTTGAGTCGTCGCATTGGAAATGATGCAGAAGCTGATAGAGCACAGGCCGAAGTAGATAAAATGGTTGCAGCAGTTAAGGCCAGAGGCTGGGACGGTGAATGGTTCCTTCGTGCCTACGATTTCTATGGTAACAAAGTGGGAAGTGATGAAAATGAAGAGGGTAAGATCTTTATCGAATCTCAGGGCTGGTGTACCATGGCGGGCATTGGTAAAGAAGAAGGGATGTGCGAAAAATCGCTTAACTCGGTAAAAGAACGCCTCGATAGTGATTACGGTATTGTATTGAATAACCCGGCATTTACCAAGTATGTGATTGAGTACGGTGAGATATCAACATACCCTGCCGGTTACAAAGAGAATGCAGGTATTTTCTGTCATAATAATCCATGGATTATGATTGGTGAAACGGAAATAGGTCGTGGCGAAGAGGCTTGGGAGTATTACAAAAAGATCTGTCCGGCTTATTTAGAGGATATCAGTGAATTGCACAAAACAGAACCATATGTATATGCGCAGATGATTGCTGGTAAAGATGCCTATAAACCGGGGGAAGCCAAAAACTCGTGGTTAACAGGTACGGCATCATGGAATTTCTATGCTGTTACGCAATATATTTTGGGTATACAGCCCGATTATGATGGCTTAAAAATTGAGCCGTGTATACCGGCTGACTGGAAGGGTTTTACGGTTAAACGCCAGTTCCGTGGAGCCGAATATACGATCAAAGTAATTAATGAGGCAGGTGTTAATAAGGGTATCGCAAGCCTGACAGTTGATGGAAAAGAAATAGATGGAAATGTTGTGCCAATTTTCGAGAGTGGTACATATGAAATTGTTGTTACAATGGGTTAATATTAAAAGAGTCAGGTGTTTCAGAATTAAGTGCATCTGACTCTTTTTGATAACATAATTTGCGTTTTAAGAAGATAAGTTTTTACCTTTATTCAACTTTATCCATTATTAATGAAAAATCAAAAGCAACTTATTCGGAAGCTTTCTAAAGGCGATATTAAAGCCTTTGATCGTTTGTTTGAGTATTATAGTTCAAAGCTCTACGCTTTTGTCCTAAAGTATTTAAAATCAGAAGTGGAGGCTGAAGGTATGGTGCAAGAGGTTTTCATTAAAATTTGGAACAAACGGGCAAGTCTTGATGCCGAAAAATCTTTTCAATCTTACCTTTTTACCATTACGTTTAATCAGATTAAGAGGCATTTTGAGAAGCGGCAGGTTATTTCGGGCATGGTGGATGTACTGGCGCCTGAGATAGCTGATAACTCTACCGAGAAAAGCATTCTTTACCGCTCTATCCTTCACCAGGTAATCGATTTATTGAATGAGTTACCCGAGAAGAAACGTAAGATTTTTGAAATGAGTCGTTTTGAAGGTTTGCCATCCAAAGAGATTGCACAAAAAATTGGCTTAGCACCTAAAACTATCGATAATCAAATTTCAGAAGTCATTCACTACTTAAAAGATAGGGTTGATATTAGTGAAATAGCCATTGCTCTTTTCTTTTTTCTTGTTATTTAACTAACACTAAATCAGTCATAAAAATAATATTTATAAAAAAATCTCCTTTTTCGAAGGGAGATTTTTCTTTTTTCAGGATATAACTAATAGAGGCTTTTTAAACCTTCAAAATCCTGAGAATATAACATAAGACTCGCGTTGAAATCGCAGAAAGAATAAAAGTATGACCAAAGTGAACAGAGAGATATTAAAACGCTATTTGAATGGCAAGTATAATGCTAACGATGAGCGTTATGTAACCGAGCGTTTTAATGACGAGGAGAGTTTAGGAGGATTAAAAAAGTATGCACAAGAGGATTGGGAGCAAACGAATGCATCAGGTCAGCATGACTTCAACCATATACTTGAAAGTATCCATTCAAAAATAAGGCCGGCAGAAAATTCAGTAAAGGTTTTAAATATCTACAGGTTTTATTCTCGCATTGCGGCTGTCTTGCTTTTACCACTGGCAATATGGTTCATTTATAATAATTTGCATCAAGATCAGCAGAGCCTTAATTTGGCTCAAACGTCCATTCAGGCGATGCATGGGTCAAAGGTTGAGTTTAGATTACCGGATGGTACCAAAGGCTGGTTAAATGGCGGATCACACCTAACATATAGCACGCTTTTTAACGAGCGCCATGTGAAGTTGAATGGCGAAGCCTATTTTGATGTCGTTCACAATGAGGATAAACCCTTTGAGGTGATAGGCGATGAATCAAAAGTTGTGGTGTTGGGAACCCGGTTTAGCGCCAAGATGTCACCTGATAAAAAGATTACCGAAGTTGTACTTGAAAGTGGTAAAGTGAAATTTATACCGCATAACGATACAGCCACTATTTTAAAACCAGGTGAAAGATTGATATATCAGAAGCAGGCTCAAGTGGTGCAACTCGAAAAAGTGCAAACAGAAGAGCATACAGCTTGGGTAAAAGGTATGCTAATCATGAGAGGCGATAACCTTCAGGACGTAGCTGATAAATTAAGTGATTGGTATAATGTTGATGTTGTTCTTGAGGGAGCTTACCCAAAAGATTATCAGTTTAGAGCCACATTTAAAGATGAAAGTATTGAAGAAGTATTGCGTTTGATGAAATTAACCGCTCCAATTAGATATCAGATTAAACAACCAAAAACATTGGAAGACGGCACATATAGTAAGATGCAGGTAACACTTAAAATGAATGAAGAATGATAAATAGTTAATAAAAAAGGAGAGTATGAAGCACCACCTTCGTTTACTCTCCTCAAATAATTTGTTTCACTAAACATTTCAAATTTATGAAAAAAAATCCACTTGAGGTATGGGATACCTATGCCTTGCAAAAAATTTACAGACGTATGAGAATGTTAGCAATTCTTTTACTCGTTGGCGTAACGCAAATATGGGCTACAAGCACGTATTCGCAGGAAGCAACACTTTCGATGAAACGCAGTAATGTCTCAATAGAACAAATTATTGAAGATATTGAGAAGCAGACTGGTTACACTTTCCTTTATAATCAACAGGTTATTGATAATTTAGATGTTTTATCATTAGATGTTGAAGGGGAAGAATTACTTGAGGTACTTGATCAATTATTTGCTTCTACTTCTATTAGTTACCGCGTTATTGATACCCAAATTGTTTTAACCAAGTCGCCTGAAGCCATTTCATTGATTCAGCAGGAACATACACTAAGTGGTGTGGTAACCGATGTGAATGGTGATCCTATTCCAGGTGTAACAATCGTTGAACAAGAGAATCCAAGTAATGGTACCATTACTGCTATTGACGGAACTTATACAATCACACTTTCATCACCCGATGCTACAGTAAATTATTCATTCGTAGGTTTTGAGCCACAAACAATTCAGGTAGCTGGCAAAGCATCTGTTGATATTACCATGGTGGAAGAAGCCATTGATATGGATGAGGTGGTTGTGGTTGGATATGGCGTTCAGCGCAAAAGTGTTGTAACAGCTGCCATTTCATCGGTTAAAGCCGAGGAGTTAGAGAAAGTATCAAATGGTCGCGTTGAGCATGCGATACAAGGTCGCACTGCTGGTGTGGCTGTATTGCCAACTTCTGGTGCTCCTGGTGCGAGTGTGAAAATCCGTATCCGTGGTACTGGTTCAAATGGTAACAGTAATCCGCTTTACATTGTTGATGGTATGAAAACCGGTAGTATTGATGATTTGGATCCGAATGATATTGCCTCAATGGAAATATTGAAGGATGCGGCATCGGCGGCTATTTATGGTACAGAAGGTGCCAATGGTGTGGTATTAATTACCACCAAAAGCGGAACCAAAGGAAAAGCCAAAATTGAGTATAACTTCCAGTATGGTATCCAAAATCTGGCAACCAATGCTGAGATGATGAATGCATCTCAATATAAGCAGTTCATGGAAGAAGCCGGAGAAACAATTACACCTCCAGCTGGCGAAAACTATGATACTGATTGGTTAGATGAAATTTCAGAAGCGGCACCAATGCAACGTCACAGCTTAAGTTTTTCAGGTGGAACTGAGAAATCAACATACCTGTTGTCGGGATCGTATCTCAAACAAGATGGAGCGATTGGCGGTGAGCATGCACGTTTTGAGCGTTACACCTTCCGTATCAATACCAAAAATGAAGTAGCTGATTGGTTAGAAGTTGGTAATAACCTTAACTTCTCGCATTCAAGCAGAAACATTTTACCTGAAGATGATGAGTACCGCTCGATAGTGAACAGTGCTTTATTGATGGATCCTTATACGCCGGTTATTGAGTCGGATATGAGTCGTATTGATGCCATTATTGCTGACGGAAACACGCCACTGCAAAATGCCAATGGCGACTATTACGGTTTGAATCGTTTTGTAACAGGTGAAACAGCCAACCCGGTTGCTTTTATGGAGAATACCCATAATAAGGAAATTCGTGACAAGCTATTAGCTTCATTCTACGGTACTTTAAAACCTCTTGAAGGTCTGAATATCACTTCGCGCCTTGGTTTAGAATTAACCTATGTTACCCGCAAAGAATGGTCGCCTAAGTACTATTTTTCGTCTGAACGCTCTAACAACCTTAATATAGCACAGGATTGGGTCGATAAGTATTACAAAGCTTTGTGGGAGAACTTTGCGTCGTATAATAAGAAGTTTGATAATCACGATTTCACTTTGTTAGGAGGTATGTCATACGAAGAGTATACGCATCCTAATTACTACATGAAATCTGAAATGCCAAAAGAAGGCGAGCAATATGCTTATCACGATTATTATGCCGACCGTGATAATAACATGGTAGGTGGTAATCTGGAGGAAAATACAAAAGTATCTTACTTCGGACGACTGAGCTATAATTATGCTAGTAAATACATGCTTGAGGCTTCTCTTCGCCGTGATGGTGCCAGTGTTTTACCAGAAGATAACCGTTGGGCTTCTTTTGCTGCGGTATCAGCTGGTTGGTTAATTTCGCAAGAAGACTTCTGGAGTGTTGAAGCAATTGATTACTTGAAATTGCGAGGTAGCTGGGGACAGAATGGTAGTATTTTTAATGTAAATCCATTTGCCGATATGGCTTTCTGGACATCACAGAATATTAACTATCCGAATGAAGATGAGGTATTGTCAGGTGGTTCAAGAAGTCCACGTCCGACTAACCCGAATCTGGGATGGGAAACGTCAGAGCAAACTAACTTTGGTGTTGATATGCGTGCTTTTAACAGCAAGCTAAACTTCTCTGTTGATTACTATGTGAAAGAGACAGAAGGTTTGATTAAAGGTAATAGAATGGCTGGTTCAGCAGGTTTTGGTGAAGATGTATCAGCTAACCTGGGAACCGTGAAAAATTCAGGTTTAGAATTTGAATTAGGCTGGCGAAATACGACTTCTTTCGGTCTGAAATATGGTGTGAACTTTAACATTAGTACGCTGAAGAATGAAGTAACTGAAGTGTTGGATGATACACCTCAGCCAGGTGCCAATGTGCGTGGTTTTAACATGACCTGGTTTGAAGAAGGCTACCCAATCTATTATTTCAAAGGCTACAAAACGGCAGGTATTGATCCGGCAACAGGTGAACCGATAGTGGTTGATGTGAATGATGATGGTGAAATTACGGCTTCTGACCAAACAAATATTGGTGACCCACATCCTGATTTGTTATACGGTGCTACTTTCAATATGGAGTACAAAAACTTCGACTTTAACTTATTTATGCAAGGAATGTCGGGTAACGACGTGTTCATGGCCTGGTTCCGTACCGACCGCAAGCTAAGTAATAAACCTTCCTTCTTCTATACCGACCGTTGGACTGGCCCTGGTGATAACGCAAGCATGCCGGCACCTGATAATACAAGTGATTACGTTTATCGTAGCGATTTGGTTGTTCAGGATGCATCATATATGCGTATCAAACAGATTCAGCTTGGTTATACCTTGCCAAAATCTTTAACCGAAAAGATAAAATTACAGCGCGTTCGTGCTTTTGTTTCATTAGATGACTATTTCACATTTACCAAATATGAAGGTATGGATCCTGAGGCTGGTTCTAACGAAGATAACCGCCAGGGAATTGATAAAGGATTATATCCTACTACCAAAAAAGTAATGTTTGGTCTTAATGTTAATTTCTAATCCAAAATCTAAGAACAATGAAAAAAATAAAATATAGCATATTTACTTTACTTCTGATTCTTGCTTTTGGAGCATGCTCAGATAGTGTTTTGGACAAAACTCCAATTGGACAATTCAATAGTGCTGACTATTTAACAACAGAAGAAGAGGCCGAAGCAGCCATTATTGGAGTTTACGATTATTTACAAATCGGTTATAATAACTATGGCGATTGGTCAAGTATCTTCTTTGTGAAAGGTTTACAAGGTGATGATTTAAATACCGGTGGTGGTTCATCGGCTGACCAGCCCAAGTTGCAACAGCTCAATAGTTTTACCTATGAGTACGACAACCCGGCCCTAAAAGATGTGTGGCATTCGTTTTATAAAATAGTGAATGCTTCTAATGCAATCTTAAATACCATTTCACCTGAGTTGGATAATGCAGAACAGATATCGGCCGAGGCTAAATTTTTCAGAGCTTATGCCTACTTTGAATTGGTAACCATGTGGGGCGATGTGCCATTTTATACTGTCAATACCACCGAAATTAGTGTGGATAACCCACGGGCTGATAAAACGACTATTTATAATCAGATTCATAAGGATTTAGCAGAAGCGATAGCCGTTTTACCTGTTAAAGATGATTTAGCCGAAGGTTTAAAATTCAGAATTTCGAAAGGTGCTGCACAGGCTTTAAAAGGTAAAGTGTATTTGTATCAGGAAGATTATGCCAGTGCTCACCCATTATTGCAGGCTGTAATTGATGACGATAGTTATTCATTAACAGAAGATTATAGTACCATTTGGTTAAAAGGCGAGCGCGCCGGTTCAGAGTCCATCTTTGAAGTGTTGTATTCAAGTAAAAATGCACACGACTGGGGTGGCCCATGGGACGGTACTGCCGAGTCTAACTTTATCGTTCAGCTGTGCGGGCCTCGTGGTGATAATTCATTTAACGATCTGGATGTCATTGGTTACACCAATGGATGGGGCTTTAATGTGCCAACAGGTAAGTTTGGTGATTTATTACAAGCCGAAGCAGGGGCAGAGCGTTACACCACATCCACTATTTCAGAGGCTGAATTTGTGGCCGCAGGTGGTGAAGTGAATCGTTCAGGAAATAATAACTGGGATGCATTCGAAGGATATATCCGATTAAAGTATTCAACTATTCCTTCGGAAACATCAGAAGGCGGAGTGAAAGAAGTTAACTGGAATACACCGTTTAAATTAATCCGATTATCGGATGTAATGCTAATGGCTGCCGAAGCCTACAATCGTGATGGTATGGATGCACAGGCTGTTCCTTTAATCAGAGATGTACGTGAGCGTGCTGGTTTTACCGACCATTCGGCCTGGGAAACATTAACAGGTGATCCTTTATTTGATATCATTAAAAAAGAGCGTGCTTTGGAACTGGCCTTTGAAGGTCATCGCTTCTGGGATTTAGTTCGCTGGGGCGACGCCACTACTGAATTAGGTACAAGAGGATTTACGGCTGGGAAAAATGAGATATTCCCTATTCCTCAGGAAGAGATTGACCTGAATGCAGGCATCTCCATTGAAGACCAAAATCCGGGTTATAACTAAAATGTTGCTTAGTGTAGCAATTACTATAGAATGTATATTTAAAGGCTACCAATCGGTAGCCTTTAATTTTTGTATTGATTATTAATGCACACAAACCTAAAAAATGACAAGACTCTATTTGATAATGCTTTTTGCAGCCGTAATTTTGGCTTCGTGTTCAAGTAACGAAAAGCCAATGAGTAAAGAAGAACAGTTTGTTGAAGACCTGTTAGAGAAAATGACACTTGCCGAAAAGGTAGGACAGTTAAATCAATATACCAGTCGTTGGGAAATGACCGGACCGGCACCCAAAGACAATGCTGGTGCACAAGATTTATCAGAGCAGCTTAAAAGTGGAATGGTTGGTTCGATGCTTAATGTGATTGGTGCTGAAGCAACCCGTAATGCTCAAAAAACAGTTGTTGAAAACACACGCCTGGGTATTCCACTAATTTTTGGTTACGATGTGATGAGCATGGCTTATCCTTTGCACCAAATTCACGGGAATTAGCCTTCGGCATATTTAATAAAGCTGACTTTAGTGGTACCATCTATTATTCGAAAAAGCATAGCAACAAGTGGACGGAGCCTACTGTTTTTGAGCCATTGGAAGATGAAAGTGTCTATCTTCCTTACTTTTCACCTGATGGGAAATCATTGCTCTATGCACAAAGCAGGCCTGATACAAGCAATGGCTTTACGGATATTTGGCGCTTGAATAAAATGAATGGCTCTTGGGGGCAAGCTGAAAAAATAGATAATCCGATAAGTACTTTAAGCCGGGAGTCAACTGCTTGTCTGAGCCTGGATGGAACAATTTATTTTTCATCCAACAGAAACGGGAATGGCTTAGCCGACTTATATTGCTCATCGCTTGAAAATGGTGAATATAGAATTGTGGAGCGCTTAGATTCAATTTGTTCGATGCGCGATGAGGAAAGCATCTTTATAGCCCCCGATGAGCAATACATTATATTTAGCCGATATGCCAGCAATGCCAATGGACCGGATTTGTTTATTAGTTATCAGGATTATAGCGGTAACTGGACTCAGCCTGTGTTATTAAATTCTGCTATCAATACAGCAGATTGGGAAAGGCGACCATTTGTGTCTTTCGATAATCGATTTTTGTTTTTTACGAAGCAGATTTTTGATGATAATGGTTATGCAGAGTCGGATATATACTGGGTGAGTACGCAAAAGGTATTTAAACCATTTATTTTTAAGCCCATTCCTTCAAGCACAATAAAGCTTGGTGAGGTATTTCATTTATCGCTTCCGGCTGATTTATTCAGAGATATTGATAATGAGAATCTGGAAATTAGCCTGAAAAGCGAAAAGCCTGATTGGGCCAGGTTTGATAAAGCGAAAATGACCTTAAGTATGAACCCAGGTGAGGCAGGTGAATTTACCTTGGTTTTTGCTGCCATCGATAAGCATTTGAATGAGACAGAATGTGAAGTCAAGATTGTTGTGGAGGAATAATTAGGGCCATACTGTCAAGGGGTATGCATTATTGATAGAGTTCAGGTATGCAAAAAATGATTTAAGGTTTATTGGTTAAAATTGCCGGGAATGAAGTCGTATCATTACATCAGGTTGAAGCCAAATAACAGATAGAGGATTAAACTGACACAAGCAATAATCACGGCATAAGGTAATTGCGTCTTGACATGTTCATAGTGGTCACATCCACTGGCTATAGAGGCTATAACTGTAGTATCAGATATTGGAGAAGCATGATCGCCAAAGATACCACCACCCAATACGGCGGCTAAAACAAATGGTACAGGAAGGCCTGAATCAAGTGCCACAGGTATGGCTATGGGAATTAAGATGGCATAGGTGCCCCACGATGAGCCTGTAGCAAAAGCCATTATTCCGGCTATCAAAAAGAGAATAGGTGCAATAAGGACTGTGGCCACCTGCAGGTTCATGACTTCACTGACAAAGACTCCTGTGCCCAGGGCTTTGATGCCATCGCCAAAGGCAAATGATAAAACTAAGATGGCAACGGCCGGAAACATCTCTTTGATGCCTTTAAAGCTGTTTTTGGTGATTTGCTGTATGGAAAGTGCCCGATGATAACGGATTAATCCGGCACATAGGATGATACTGATTATAACTCCGCAAAAGACAGCGAAAGCACCATCTCCCTGTCGTAAATCACCATCACCAGTGTACCAAAGTATGGTTAAGGTTGTGAGCAAGATTGTGAGTAATGGCAGCCACATTATAATGGGCGGGGAAATCTTAGTCGTTGGTGAGTCTTTAATTTTCAGGGTGTTTGAAGGTTTGGTTTTATTCATGTAGCCAAAAGTACGACAGCTAAAAGCCGTGTAGTAGGCTATTATTAAAGCCATGATGGCATAAAAATTAAAGACGATGGTGCTGACTACAATACTAACCTTATTGTCCAGGGCAAATCCATCCAGTAAACCAAGGATGTATGCTCCCCAGCCGTTGATTAATATCAGAATACTAACCGGTGCACAGGTCGAATCAATTAAATAGGCCAGCTGCGCTCTACTGAGTTTGTATTTGTCAAAGAGTTGTTGACTGGCCATGCCTGCTGTAAACATGCTCAGGTTAGTATCTGTAAAAATGATTGTTCCAATGATTGTCGGTAATAAGGCGGCCCTTCTTTTATTGGTAACTAGTTTAATTCGACTTAGTAGCAGAATAAATCCATTGACAGCACCCGATTGATTCAGCAGCTTCACCAAGGCACCTATTAACAAGCTAAAAACAATAATGTATGTTTGATTGGCCGACTTGAAGATATTCAGCAGCGATAGTGAGCTGGCGCCAAGTCCTTCAATAATATGCCAGTCACTAACCATTATCCAGCATAAGATAACACCCGATAATAAAGCGATTATGGCATTTTTACGCCATAATGCAATTAGAATTGCAACAAGAGGAGGCAGCAGACTTATACTGTTTTCTGGCATTGCAACAAGTTAGCAAATAGCTCTTTAATATGCCACTGCCTTCTTGTGTCAGTTTCAAGAGGTGGCTTTAATGCTTCATTCTAACGAACGTGATTTTCAGTGCGGCCAGAGAACATTTCTTGTCAAACATGGACTTTTTCCATTTTTATGCTCAAACACTTCCTGCCTTAATCGAAACGTAGTTTCGAATGATTGAAAGCCAGTGATAAGAGGGGGATGTTGCGTAATGGCGACTTTGACGAAGGAAAAGGTAAGCCTGAAGCAATAAATCCATCTCTGATCCGGAGCAATCACCTCTTTCAATCAAATTTTGCATCCTTTTTAAAAAGGATGTGCCTGCCCGGCACCGAGGGCTTGGGATAGCAAAGTTGCATGTTGTTTTTTAACAATAAAACGAATGGAGGGTAGTTTATACTTGAGAACAAAAGGAAGTGGCACAACGCAGGTGTGGAGATGGGGATTTTAATAGGTACTCGTTCAATTGCGTTTTATACGAATTCAACACAACCATGTAAGTCTATGTTGTTTAGTTCAATAATTACTAGATTTGTTATGTGGGGTCATTTATTTACGACTTGCAATTTGGCATCTTTTTATAATTGGTTTCGTATTATCGAAAGCATTAGTAAAACCGTGAAGTTGAGAGCTTGCTCGAAAATCACACGGTTGCACTTAAGCTTGAGATGAATAAGAGGACAATTATAAAAGTAGCCTTGAACTTTTTTCCTTAGTTTTTTAGTTCAAGCTAAAAAAGTAAGTTGGGTTTGGGCGAAAAGCCCATTCAGTAATATTTAGGACAAGGTTGGTACTCGTTATGATTTGTATATTCAAATATAAACTAGTTCTGATTTAAGATATCCTTTAACCATCATAACCACCTCCCCACTTCGTGGTACTTTCCGTTAAACGGAACAAGCTATCTTTTTTTCAAGGAGGAGAGTGACGCAATCCCGTCCCCTTCTGAATTTTAGAGCCTGTCTCGATTACTAGTGGGAAAGGGGTAGGGAAATCGCTTTAAACTTTATTCTAGTAAAAGCTGTGAATCAAACGACCTCAGCAACGCAGATTGGGTACCCAGTTTCATAAGTGAAGGAAAGAAAAATTTGGTACCAAGATGCAAATCTTTAAATTTTTCCCGAAATGATGAATTACTGGGTAATCGAGTGCTGTAGTCGCGGCCTTTTTTGTTTCATTTTTGGGGCTGTAGCCAAAAATGAAAAGCCCTTGTGGCTTGAGCAAAGTAAAAGTTATTGGTAAAAGCGAATTCCCTGCGGGAAGGGGTGCCGACAGGCGGGGTGGTATATTTGATTTTATATGCGATTGCCTAGATATCTTCCATTTTAAAAGGTTTCTGTTCATAAATGGCATGGACAAAAAACACCCTGCAATAAATAAGTTACTGCAAGGTGTCTCTATTTTCGTTGATTGGATATGTTCTTTTATTCACCCAGCATCATGCGGATGATTTCTTTGTCGGTTTCGCGCATGCCAACGCTGCCCAGGCGACCAATATTCTTAATCGTATTTTCTACACCTTTCACCACAATGCCATCTCCACCATAAAACTGCTGACCATTTTTATACATGTGGTAGCCCAATATACCTGCTTCAACAGCTGAAGCAATTTTACCTGCGCATGATGGTTTGGCGCCATCGCACACAATGCCCGATACAATAGCCAGGGCATTAACAATGGTGTGAGCTACCTCTTTGTAACGACCACCATGAAGGTAAGTGATGCCGGCTCCGGCACCCACGCCAGCCGACACAGCACCACAAAAGGCTGATAAGCGGCCAATACCCGTTTTTTGGTGGATAGTTATCAGGTTTGACACCAATAATGCACGAAGCATCGTGTCTTCATCTACTTTTAATTCTTTGGCATATTCAATAACAGGTACTGAGGTGGCTAAGCCCTGATTACCACTACCCGATACAATCATAACCGGCAATTCACAACCGCTCATACGAGCATCAGAACCTGCTGCTGCAAAAGCTTTCGCACGTACTTTAACATCGTTTTCGCCCCAGGTTTTTAGTAGCACCGAGCCAACATTAGCTCCCCATTTGCCTTGAATACCTTCCTGAGCAATGGCTGAGTTATATTCTATTTGCTTTTTGAGTGCTACACGTACATCGCTTAAGTCTACCGAGTCGGCAAATTCAACAATAGCTTCCACACTCATTATGGTACGATCGGTTTTGTGCTTTGTATTTAAGTCATCACAATGATGATTGAATAAAGTTGTCTCACCATTTTTGGTGATACGTACAATGTTAGTGTGGTAATGTGATATTTGTACCGAAGCACAATCATCGCCATTAAAGACATGAACAATAAGGTCAAAAATAACATTGGTATTAGCAGGCTTAACCTTCACTTCTTTTGTGTTCAAGAAATCGGCCATCCCTGTACGTTCCTCATCATTTACGATGGAGATAACTTCCAGTACCTTATCAGCATCGCCAGCAACGATTCCCGCAACAGCCGCTGCTTCAATACCTTTCAGGTTTCCGGTATTAGGTACAACAACGCTCTTCACATTTTTAATGATGTTATCGCTGGCCTCAACTAGTACGCGTTCAGGAAGCTGTCCTAACACCTTTCGGGCCATAGCACCAGCATAAGCAATGGCGATAGGCTCGGTACAACCCATGGCTGGCATTAGCTCTTCATGCAAAATATCAACGTAAGCCGTATACCTTTTATCAGATTTGTTCATGATGACCTTTACTTTAAATCAGAATATCCCTTTAATAATTGGCGCGAAATTAACAAGATACATGATTTTAGAACATGATAAATGACACACCTGTACAATCTTATAAAAACGGATGTCAACAGCCTCCCTAAAATACCGAGGAGCTTATTATTAATATATAGTGAGTGTCATCTTTTGTTATTTAATGTATTCTATAGTAGATTTCTAAAACTCTATGACAAGTACCATTAATAGCTGTTATTTTTTATTTTTGTTCCTCGAATGAAGAGGTGAAAGAGGATTTTTATTTGCATAACTTAACTTAATACCTAACGAATGAACGAAACTAGTATTAGTATACGTGGCTTAAAAAAGGCCTTTGGAAAAGGAGCAGCTAAGAAAGAGGTACTAAAGGGCATCGATTTAAGCATCAATAGCGGGCAGATTATCGGCTATATTGGGCCCAATGGGGCTGGTAAAAGTACGACTGTAAAAATCTTGTGTGGCATACTAACATCATTTGAGGGTGAAATTGAAGTGATGGGACTGCCACTACGTGGTAATGACATTGCTATAAAGCGTAAGATTGGCTATGTGCCGGAGAATGGTGCTTTGTATGAGGCGCTAACGCCAAATGAATATCTGAATTTGGTTGGTACTTTGTTTGATATGTCATCAGAGCAAATCAGCGAGCGTAGTAATTCGCTCTTGCAGTACTTTGGCATGGAGAAACACAGTCATCAGCGCATGGATACTTTCTCAAAAGGCATGAAGCAAAAAATATTAATCATTGCAGGCCTTATTAACAATCCGGATATTTTATTTCTGGATGAACCTTTATCGGGACTGGATGCCAATTCGGTGATTTTAGTGAAAGATATGCTAACTCGATTGGCACACCAGGGCAAAACCATTTTTTATAGTTCGCACCTAATGGATGTGGTGGAGAAGATATCTGATCGTATCATTTTAATTGATGATGGACAGGTGGTTGCCGATGGTACATTTGAAGAGCTGCAGCAAGATAGTAAAGCCTCATTGGAGCAGGTGTTTTCAAAGTTGACAGGAGCCGAAAACAGGGTGGGAGAATCCAGTGTTATTGATGATGTTTTTAAAAATTAAGTAATGATTACAGTTAAGCAAGTTATTGTTGCTCCACTTAATCTGTTTTTAAAAACATTAGGTGTTGATGTATTGCACTTTTGGGCCTTGTTAAGTGCCAAGTTAAAAATCGATTTTCGTCGTCCGCCCAATAGTTTTCAATCGGCTGGTAAGAAGCAAACACTCATAAAACAATTATTCATATATGCGTTTTTGGGGGCAATGGTGGTGTTTAGCTTGTATCGTATTAGTGATATGATGCTTCAGTTCTCAGTGTTTTTCACCTTTCTGATAGTGTTTGAAGGCACGATTTTGCTAACCGAATTTACAGGAGTATTATTTGATGAGAATGAAAACCAGATACTGCTGCCCAGGCCTGTTTCATCGAGAACTTTGTTACTGGTTCGGCTAGTACATATCTTGGTTTATATGAGCTATATTGCCATCACGCTCAGTTTGCCGTTTGCCATTTACCTGGCCATTAATCATGGACTTCTGTCCGTAGCCTTTATTATTGGCGTATTGTTGTGTGCGTGGTTTACCTTAATATTGGCCGTTGGTTTTTATATGTCCTTATCTAAGTTTGTCAGTGCCGAACGATTTAAAGATGTGCTGAATTATTTTCAGATAGCTCTGGCGGTTGTTATTATGGCCAGTTACCAGTTGGTACCGCATTTTATGGAAGGTGCCAATGTGGAATCATTGATGTTTAAGCAAGCATGGTGGGCCTATTTATTACCATCCGCGTGGTTTGCGGGATTAACCAAGGTGATTGGAGGGCTGGCGGTCTCATCAGATTGGGTTTATGCTGCTACGGCTTTATGTGTTAGTTTATTAGGGAGTGTTTTGTTAATACGTAAATTATCGTCAGGTTTTACTTCTATTATTTCAGAATCAGGAACTGGCATACAACGAGAAGTTAAGCCCGTTGAAATTAAATCAGCTAAAGGATGGAAGAATAAGCTATTGTCAATCTTATGCATCTCGGAAGTTGAGCAAACAGGCTGGCGATTAACCATGAGTCATATTCGGGGTGATCGAAAACTTAAGCAACAAGTATATCCTATGTTTGCATACAGTTTAATTATGGTTGTGGCTTTTCTAAAACCTGAAATAAATGATTTTTCGGCTTACATACAGGAGTTAGCTACATCTTCAAAATACTTGTTATTCGTACTTACTGGTTTTTTTGGAACCTTAGGTGTAGGTGTTATACCGTTTACTGATACGCCTAAAGCTTCGTGGATTTATGAAATGGCCGCAACCAATAAAAAGTATCACATACAATCGGGTGCCGTAAAAGCCATGTTGTTCACATTCTTTTTGCCCTTGCAGTTGCTTTACTTGATACCTATTATCTGGATTTGGGGTTTTGCCGTTTTACCTTACGTGTTTTTAGGATCAGGATTAAGCGTAGTATTGGCCATATTGCTTGTGCGTATTCAAAATAATCCTTTGCCTTTTTCGCAGGGTCGCGAAATGGTGAATAAGGGTGAATATACCTTACGAATGTTTTTAGGTATGCTAATGGTTGGAGTCATTATCGGTTTGGTTTACCTGGTATCACTAGCTCACATGGGTGTAGGCATTGGTTTATGCGTAGTAATGCCTTTATTCATTTCATTAAGTTACCGAACCATCCGCAATAGATAGAGATAAACTATCCCATAAAAAATATGTAAAGGTCGCAATTTGAACATTAGTGTATATGAACAAATTGCGACCTTTTTATATTGTCTTATTCTGCGACCATTGTGAGAATCAATCTGTTCTCAGACATTCTCTTTCCAATCGTCTATAAGTTAATTTTGTTAAGGTTTAAACCTTCACTTTGTACCGATCGGGTAAACTTTACAGCCGGAATACCATAAACCATCATGTAACCAATGGCATGCTCTTCAGGAATGCCGACAGCATTGTGTAGTTCAGGAGCAATTTCTTCAAATACTGATTTTAAAAATCCATTCCACAGTGTACCAATACCCATTGAGTTAGCCAATAATTCAAAATAGCTTAATGAAATAACACAATCGGCAGGGCCATTGCTATTGCTTTTTGGTGCAGATGCAATGATTAAATGTGGGGCATCCCTAAAAATAACATCGATACCTTTTTCTTCCCAAACCTTTTGAAAAGAACCGTACATGGCTAAAGCACCTTCAAGCTTATCGGCTTGTTTTGCTTTTTTAATGGTATCGTACACCAATGTTCTCACTTTGGCAAGTGCTTCTTTGCTGTCGGTAACAGATAATAATACCTGGTTTTTATTATGACCAGTAGGCGCATATGCAGCAGTTTCAATCAACTGATTAATGACTGCAGAATCGATAGCCTCCTTTTTGAATCGGCGCACCGAACGACGTGTTTTTATTAAACGCTCTAAAGCCTCTGTTGATGGTGTTTCGTCTTCAACTAATAAGCTGTCATCAGGGTTCTTACCGAAAATAGACAAAGCAGCGGTTGGACAAATAGCCAGACAGTGCTGACATTTAATGCAGTTTTTCTCTTTTCCCTCCTTAATTTCAGGAATGCCGTTTTTACCATTGATAATTAAGGTTGGACATTCTTTTGAGCACATGCCACATTGGGTGCACCTGGCTTCATCAATCTTAAAATTTAACATGATTCTATGTTCATTTTGTTTGGGCTGCGAAAGTAAGCATAATCAATCAGTCAATCGATTAAAATTGGATTTTTAGAACCTCATATTTCCCTCTTTCTTTCTCTGGCAAGTGAATCTGAGAGGTGGTAAAATACAAGTTGCCATCTCTATCCAGAGCAAAAGAGTCGGCCCAACGTATGCGAGGCGACTCCATAAGCTTTTCCACCTCACCGTCTTTATTGAGTCGATTGACAGAATTCGTTTCTAATCCTCCTAAATACAAATTGCCAGCTTTGTCAAACAACATGCCGTCTGTGGCTGGTATTTTTTTAACTTTTTCAACTTCTTTTGCTAATGATTCAGGTGACATGCTTTCGTTAAGTAAGCTATTGGTTGGGATGCGATACAAGGTATGTCCCGAAAGAGCGATGTAGTACAAGTACTGTCGGTCTGGTGATAAAGCAATGCCATCGGAATGTACACTGTTTTCCCAGCGAATACCATCACAAACTAAATGATCTACTTCATTTTGTGTAGATGGATGTTCATCCAATAAGCGTTGTGAGTGCCCGGTATTCAAATCAAGTACAATAATGGCGCCATCACCAGAGTCGGTCATGTAAGCCATATTTTTATCACTATCAATGCGTACATCATTAAAGTATGAATTGCTTTTATAAACACCTTCGGGAAGATTGTAGACTTTTACCACATCGTTACTTTCCAGGTTAAAGTGGTAGAGCTGTGGCCCAATGGCATTGACTCCTTTAAACTGAGGATTGTTCGTATCCAATACCCAAAGACGATCAATGTCATCAATAAAAACGGATTGTACAGCATTGAATGTTTGGGAGTTGGTGCGCTGATTCCACTCCATGTTAGGATAGGCACGCGGCACGCCATTAACAATTTCGGCAACACTAACAGGTACATGACCCGACCAAAATGGATAATTAACAAACACTCTGCCTGATTGACTTACTGCAACACCGGTCCATTGTTTATCAGATGCTGCCACAGCACTCAATGTTGGTTCAGATGTACCCTTTTTGTTTGACTGGCATGAGCTAAGCATTAGCCCGATGCAGATGGTGATTAGTAAATATTTCATAGTACAATTATTCATCCCAAAGATTTTCTACGGTGTAAGGGCCATCGGGTACTTCCCAAAACTTACCATCCACATAACGACGGTTTTTATTAATGCTTTTTATAATTGACATATCTGATTCGTTTAACTCAACATTAACAGCATTAAGGTTTTGACGTAATCTTGTGGCGTTAACTGATTTAGGAATGACAGATATACCTCTGTTGATATCCCAGGCCAGGATGGTTTGAGCCACTGAAGCACCCATTTTTTGAGCCATGTTTGTAATTGTTTGATCTTCCAGTAAAACGGGTTCATCAGCTGCTTTTAATCCTTCAGGCCTGTCTGATGAACCTAGAGGTGAGTAGGCAGTTACATGAATATTGTTAGAATGGCAATAATCAACCAAATCATCTTGTTGGAAATACGGGTGTAATTCTACCTGGTTAATGGCTGGTTTGATACTCGATTGTGCCACTAAATCTTTAAGTTTCTTCACGCTGAAGTTGCTTACACCAATGCACTTTGTTAAACCTTCTTGTACTGCTTTTTCCATTCCTTTCCAGGTGTTGGCAATTGGTTGCTCATCAAGTGAAAGGAAATGTTGTGCCTTATTGGCCCCTACAAATAGTTTCTTTTGGGCCACGGGCCAGTGAATCAAATAGAGATCGAGATAGTCAAGCTGCAGATCTGTTAGTGTTTTTCGCAGTGCAGGTATCACATTGGTCTCACCATGCATGTTATTCCAGAGTTTGGAAGTTATCCAGAGTTCGTCGCGACGTACAAGCTCTTCATTTATACATTCTTTGATGGCATTTCCAACTTCTTTCTCATTGCCATAAATAGCAGCGCAATCGATGTGTCGATACCCTATTGTGATAGCTTCTTTTACTGCTGTATAAACTTCGCCTGGAGCCGATTTCCAGGTGCCAAGCCCTAAAATGGGCATGGAGTATCCGTTAAGATTAAGTGCTTGCATATTTACATCCTGTTTATTAGTCTTCGAATATCAAATTACGAAAATAATAAGGAAAGCAGCAATATTTGTTAATAAGCTTAGCTCGAAGTGTATTTTTGAATTAAGAGCGTATATAAACAGTATGGTTCAATGAGAAATGACGAAAGAATTTTTCACCACAGAGCACTTCGATTGCTCAGGGAATGACCACAATTCTACTCAAACAATATACTTTCCACCCAGAAGTAGGTAGCAGCACCACTATCTCCTGAGCGATCACGGTCAATTCGTCGTATATAACCGTCGTGCTTTATTTCCATGCTAAAACGCCTCCTGTCAGATAGGTACACCGGCTGGTATTCTTCAACTATTAAATCGTCAATTTTCATCTCTTCAATGGTATAATGAATGTCCAGAGTACGAAAGACTAAAAATACGGCATGTTGCAACAATTCCATGTTTACTATTATATCACTGTTAGCAGGTACATCGTTGTAACGTGTCTTTTCAAATCCATAATAGGCTTCATAGGAAGCGTTATTGCGACGATAGTTAGGATGTTCTACTTCAATGCTAAAAAATCCTGCTGATTGAAATATGATTTCCTGATCATTCAAATCGACATCTTCAAATTCTAAATCATCATAATAGCCACCTGCAGGCCTGTTCTCATCAATTATCCAGGCCCGATCAATTTTGACGGTGTAGCCGGTTGTTACATAGTTGTGTTCTAGTTTTGCGGGATCGTATTCTTGTTCAAGCCAGTCTTCTAAGCTAAATGTACCCAGGCCTTCTGTGTTAGCCTGTATGTCATTAGAAAAGCTAAGTTTAAATTCACGTATTTCTCCATCAGGCTCCTCCGGGTAGATGCCGTTTTCAGGATATATTGTATTTTCCTGGCATGAGCTTAGCAATAGTATAATGATTACAACTGCATTGTATATAAGAAAGCCCTTAAACCAATTATCTGAATTTTTCATCTCACATAATTTTTAGTGTCATACGCAATAAAAAATAGCTGGCACATTTTGAGTTTGTTGCTAGTGCAAATAAAAGACCAGACAGTAGATTATTGTCGCCTGGTAAAAGGATGAATTAGATAATTGGCGTTAATTAGCACATAGGCAGTTGTTTGTGAGCTTGAGATTGCACCGGTGTATAAGGTGAAAATGCACCCTTTCATATTGCTTAATAGCAAATTTTAGGAAGAATTTTTATTCAGTATTTATACGATTACTTTGAGGGTACAGTACTCATTGAGTGTTGTTGTGTCTTAACCTGCCTTCCTCTTTTTGTCCATTTATATGTGCGTTAAGGTAAACATTATCAAAGGTGTATTGTTACTCTATAACAAATATGATTAACCAGAAATAATTTTAAAAAACTTTAGACCGATGAAAAAATTACTAACACTAATTGTAATTGGGATTATTGCATTTTCATGCAGTTCAATTAAGTACACAAGCGATCAGATGAGCGGAGTCAACTTTGTGCAATACAACAGTTATAAAGTCGTGCACTTTGTTAATGAAGATGATTTGGCCAACCAAAAGTTTATTGTTAATCAAATGAATAAGCAGCGTGTTGAGGCAGCCATTGATCAACAGGCCAAAATGCGAGGCTTGGTTGGTGATGAAGATCCTGATATGTTGATATTATGGGCAGTTGGCATTGATATCCAAAAGAGTTATGAGACGCATACCACCTATACAGGAGGTCCTTATATGGGATACCGTGGACGTTATGGTGGTTATGGTATGGGCATGGCTAGCAGTTATAGTTCAACCGATGAGTATCAAACTGAAATAGGTAAATTGCGTATTGCTGTAATTGATCCGAAAACCAAGGATATGTTATGGATTGGAACTGCTGAGGGAGAACGCGAAGGAAATGTAAAAGATCCGGATGGTAGGATAAATGAAATTGTAGGTAAAATATTTGAGCAATACCCAATTCCGGTCAACGAATAAAAGCTTACTATTTAGTATATGTAAAAGGCAGATTAGATGATGTTCTAATCTGCCTTTTTTGATAGTATTGCTTACTGCTATGACAAAACAAATGAAACACCTATAAACGGACCGTAGGCGCTCACTTTAGTATGTAATTCATCTTCGCCACTTCCATCGGTACGATTGTATTTTAACGAACGATAGCCAGCTGTGATTAATAATAATTTAGAGACCTTAAATGAATTACCATAGGTGAAATTATACGAAAGATCAGATGAGTTGCCTATGCCAAATCCACCGATATCACCACCAACTGACAGAAGAACTGACTTACTGATTATAATACGTGCTTTAGCCCCAATCATTAAATCCCACCAATCTTGTTTCTCTTCAAAAGAACCTTCCAGAGGAAAAATTTCAGAATTGAGCGAATAGGCAACATCAATATTGTTATACCAATATTTGGCGCCCAGGTTGCCTTCAATACTCCAGCCGGCAATAATTGCTTCATCATTATAATCAACTGTATTATAGATGAGGTAACCTAACTTAGGATCAACAATCTACTGGTGTACATTGGCATCCACCGTTAGTAAGTCTCCTCCCATGCCGGTCGCTAAATGAGCATACGTCCAGTCGAGCGATAAAATTAGTCGTTTATACTTTGCTGAAGATACCATCTGAAAACCAAAGTTGGTTAATGATGATAAGTCATTAAATGATTGGCGTAAAGATTCGCCCCCAACATCGGTGGCATTGGCAGCCAGCCACGCGTATGGAGATAGGACGAATTGCCAGTCTTTACCATCATCGACTTTCTTAAAGTCAGCTTCACTGTTTTGTGAAAAAAGCATATGCGAAAACAGCATAAGAACAGTGATAAGTAATGGTTGGCGTGCTTTCATAGCGAACAGTGTTGAAAATAATAGTTTAAACTTTTATGGTTAAACCATCGGCCAATGAATGTTTATAAGATAAATAGGCAGGCCAAAAGCCAATGAGCAAACCACCGAGTAATATGATGGATACAAATGATAGTTCCATCATGTTAAAATCAAAGATGTTGATAAGGATGCCAAGTTGTGAGCTGATTATTGGTTTGGCAACAAGCAACAATAGGTGAAGTATAATAATACCGACAATAATACCGATGGTAGTTACACTAAACGATTCAATAATAATTAATTGAAATATATCGCGGGGTTTAGCACCCACAGAGCGTAATATCGCCATCTCTCGTCGTCTTTCGTTCAGGCTTGTCATAATAGTGGTTAACATGCCCACAAAGGCCACAATGAGCACTAAAAAGGAAATGATAATGAGTGTTTTTTGAATGGGTTTGACAACATTCCAAAGTTCAAGTAAAGTGACGACAGGCATAATTGCACTTAAGGGTTCATCTTCATAGGTATTCAAATGGCGTTGCATTAGCAAAACCTCATTGCGCTTGTGCAAGCCCAGCATAAAGCCGGTGAGTGTACTTGGAGTGCCGCCTGCTTCAGCTGAATGACCATGGTTGCAATGTGCGTGGTGGTGATGGTCATGCTCATTTTGATGCGCGGCCAATGCTTCAGCAAAAGGATCATAAGCAAGGGAGTCTTCCTCGTTATAAAATTCGGCATGAATGGCACCCATTGAATTAATGGAAACATGAACAGTTTGATCCACAGGTGTGCCAGTTGGTTTTAAAACAGCTTCAATGGTAAAAGGATCATGATCATGCTTAACAAAGCTTTCATCACCCATGCCATGTGTGACGATTAGTTCATCGCCAACTGAATAGCCAAGGTTTTTGGCCACATCAGCACCAATAACTGCGCCCATACCATGCACGCACAGGTGACCTGCTGCAGCTTCCAAATTCTGCTTGCGTCCATATTTAAAATGTTCAAAATATTCATCAGTGGTACCTAATACCGGAAAACTTTTGTGAGAATCGCCCAATGACAATGGGATGCTCCAGGCTACTTTAGGATTCTTACTAATGGCTTCATAACTTTCGTAACTCACATTCTGGTTGGCATAGCCTATGTGGAATACCGTAGAAAGCAAAAGAGATACACTTCCGGTTCGGGCACCAACAATAAGATCTGTACCAGAAATAGTGCTGGCGAAACTTTCGTGTACCTGATTACGAATGCGCTCAACCCCCAGCAACAATATTACACTTAGTGAAATGGATATAATGCTGAGTGTTATGGTAAATTTTCGGTATTTCAGGCTTTTGATAGCTAAGTGGTTGATTCGTTTCATAGCTGACCTCCTTCCATTAAAGTAGTAGCCTTGTTTGCTTGTAAAGAAGTGAGTTGGATGGAGTGCTCAAACAGTGGTATAAATCGCTCATCGTGACTCACAAACACGATGGTAGTGTTTTTTGATTTCACTTCATCAAAAAGCAATTTAATAAATGATTCCTGTGCATTAGCATCTAATGATGAGGTCGGTTCATCGGCAATAATAATTTCAGGTGAGCCAATAAAAGCCCTGGCCGCAGCCACACGCTGCTGTTGTCCCACACTCAGTTGTGTTACCGGCTTTTGGAGTAATGCTTCGTCTTCCAGTCCTAAGTGTGACAATAAACGCATGGCTTCTTTCTTAATACTGTTACTTGAAGCACCTGCTCGTTTGTAACGCTCTGATGAAAAATCACAAGGCAGGGTTACGTTATCAAGTATAGATAGGTAGGGTACCAGATTGAATTGCTGAAAAACATAACCAATATGAGCTGCTCTAAAATGATCGCGCTGCGACGAGCTGAGCTGCCTTAAGCTTTGTCCGAGAATCGTAATGTCGCCTTGTTGAGGCTCAATAATTCCGCCTAACAAGTTAAGTAAAGTGCTTTTACCACTGCCACTGTCTCCTTGTATGTACAAGTGTTCTTGTTGGTTGATAATTAACTCAGGAATATTGAGTAGAGTTTCTTTTTGATCGGGCCATTGAAACTGAAGGTCACTTATCTGAATGCATGCTTCTTTTTTCAAATCGTGAGGTTGTTTAGTAAAGTTTGTATTAATTATTTTAGTTATAGATGTAGATTTTATCTGCTGTCAGGCTATAGCCACTGCTGATATCATCGGTGCCATCTACTAAAAACAGTTGTTTGACTGATGATTGAACTGACATGACACCTTCCACCCACACAGCTTCAAAATTCATATCTGAAGTGTGCCCTTTCATGAATTTTATAAAAACAATCTGATTGATGGGAGGTGGCGGTGTGTGAATGCAAGCTCCCACCCATGGAACCAATAAAAACTCAGTTGCTTTATTGTCAACCATTTCAAGCGGTAATAAAAAACCAGGCATTTTAACCTTAATGCCATCCAGTTCATTCACCGTAGATAATGCCCTTTGTTTTTTCTGTTCAGCAATTTTATCAACTGTCTGAAAGATAGCTTCGGCATCAACACCTTGTTTAGCCAGACTTTTCTCTATGCTGTCAACTTCAGCTATCAACGATTTTGAAATAATAGCCGGATTATCACGTATCAGCGTTTTTGCTTTAGCAATTTGACTGAGTGTTTTTAAATGAGCCGGTTCTATTTCTTTGAAAGGGTTGGGGTACTCAATTGGTTTTGGTATCAAATCTGCCCAGGCAAGTTCTTTAGGGTTTTGAGCAAGGCCAATTAAATGGACAAATAATCCAAGAAATATTAATCCGCTTATATTAATGGTTTTTGACATGCAGGTATATTGTGCATTATAAAGTAATTGCTAATAGGTAAAATTAGTAATGTTCTTTAGTGCGGCAAAGTATGTTTGGTTTTATTCGAAGGCAAGTGTATCACCATTCAATGGTATTTGCCCTGTTTTATCCATAATTCCTGATAATTTAAGATTCGCCATACTCACGCCTTGTTTATCAACCGTTACCCACATCATATGATCATATGAAGGACCTGTTTCGGGAAACTGATGCCCGCCTGTGGTTGCCAAATTAATGTAATCGCGGCCATGGCGCTGCATGTATTTGTATACATGTGTGTGCCCGTTGAATACTGTGTAGGGACGCTTGTTTAGCGCTTTTTCAATGCGTGAGAATTGCATCTCTTCTGGTTTTTCCCAGGCAGGTTTATGAATGAGAACAAAGGTCCACAGAACATCCTGGTGGGTGTCGATAACATTTAAAAAATACTCAGCCTGTTCTCGACTAATTGTGCCAGATGTTCGCTCAGGAATATTAGCATAGTCTGATTTTCCAAACGCTTCCCATCCTCCTTCTTTCAGTTGTTCAATAGCTTTCGAACGCATTAGTTCTATTTCAGCCATTCTGTCAATCGAATGGTCCTCTGTGTCCAATATCAGAAACAACACATCTTTATAGCGGAAATGGTAATAGCGCGGCCCGAGGCGTTCTTTCCATATGTACCTTGATAACTGACCTGTTAAATCATGGTTGCCTCCCATATAGAAGAAGGGGGCTCTGGCTTTAGATGCACGTTTGTCAAATGAGTCCCATTGCCTGTGCCATTCGCTTGTGTCTGAATCAGCCCCTTCGATCAGATCACCTACATTGATAATTAATTCAGGTCGCAAGAGGTTTAACTGTTCGATGGCCACCTTAAATACACCAGCACGTTCGCCACCGGTTAAATCTGAAAAAACAGCAAATGAGAATTTGTCATTCTGATTATCAAATTGTGTATGACTCCAAGGCTTATTATCTCCACTAATGCCATGTTGAAAGGTGTTATTGTTACTGGCAGGCTGTTGGCAAGCAGCAAGAAGTAGCAATAGTAACAAAGAATGAATGATACGAAACATTACTTGTTGTTTTAGGATAAAGTGGTTGCTATTAAACAACTAGGAGTGTTGAAAGTTTAGTACACAATACCAAATGCTTATTAAGATGCACCTTTAATTCAGTTCAATGGTAGAGTCTCTTTAATAAAACATACAGACAATTATACTTTTATAAATACCTTTTTTTTATACAGTATCCAGCCAATCAACCAAAAGAATACGATGTGAGTAAGGGCAAATAACAAGGAGCCATTCATATGACCTGCGACCAGCACAAACACCTTTTGATATAAGGCAGTATAGCCATTAATTACAGCAGGAGCATCACC
Source organism: Carboxylicivirga marina (assembly GCF_016612505.1). Lineage (GTDB taxonomy): Bacteria > Bacteroidota > Bacteroidia > Bacteroidales > Marinilabiliaceae > Carboxylicivirga > Carboxylicivirga marina. The sequence goes on along the minus strand of NZ_JAENRR010000008.1, from coordinate 68,058 downwards.
GTTAATACTGCTGATTTTAATTAATCGCACCAATATTTTAACCCACAAAATAGAGAAGGCGAAAATTAATAATGGGTTCATTCCAAATACCACAAAAAATGAAGTCCAACTCTTATAGCCTTTAATGTCGACCAACCACACCAGTAGGCTAAGCAGCAGTATGGCTAATCCGGCTGTGTACACAACATATGATCCTGTCCATAATGGTTTGTTTATTGGAAGAACCATATTCCATATTAAGCCCAATAACACTAAGCCTCCTCCAAAGAACAACAATTTAAGAGGCAATTTATTTTTCTCAGTATTTTTAATAAGCAAGCCAATCAAATACCCTAACAAAGCGGTTGCTATTGCCGAAACAGAACTAAATAATCCTTCAGGGTCAAATGGAATGCCGAAACCTTTGTACAGATGATTCTCACCCAGAATGGCTCTGTCAAATGGTATCGTGGCATTGTGCTCCAACGAATACGGTTGTTCGCCTCCCAGTAAATGTAAAGCCAACCAATGGCATAGAACCAATAGTATCGATGAAATTATAATCCCCTTCTTGTTGAATGATAAAACGATTAATGAGCTAAATATATAAACGACTGCAATTCTCTGAAGTACACCCATAATACGTAACTCAGAGAAATTGGTTTGCCATTGGGGAAATGAATTCAAAAACAAGCCAATGGCAAAAATCAGGAATCCTCGTTTCCCAATTTTCAGCAAGGATGTTTTGTTTAAACCATCACCATATTTAGAAAAAGAAAAGAACATGGAAACACCCATCACAAACAAGAAGAAGGGAAATACCAAATCGGTAGGCGTACATCCGTGCCAGGCTGCATGCCTTAATGGCGGATAAATATAAGACCAGCTACCGGGCGTGTTTACCAGAATCATGCCTGCAATGGTTATACCTCTTAGTACATCGAGTGCTAAGTATCGTTTAGATTTAGACATTGACTTTTGTTTAGCTGTTGATACTTTTAACTTTTTTCCTTTTTGATGCCGAACGTTGGGTCGACCTTGATGAGTTTGACCATTATAAAACTAGGGATAGTACAAATGATGACCCACACGAAGAAATGCTGGTAACCGATCAATTCCTGAATCCAACCTGAAATCATACCTGGTAACATCATACCTAAGGCCATTAATCCGGTGCAAAAAGCAAAGTGTGCTGTTTTGTGCTCACCTTCTGATACATATATCTGATACAGCATGTAAGCGGTAAAACCAAAACCATAACCAAATTGCTCAATAGCTACCGAGATGCTGACCAATACAAAAGATTCGGGTAAGGCGTAGGAGAGGTAAACATACACCAGGTTGGGTAGATTAATGGCAATAACCATTGGCCATAACCAGTATTTTAATCCGTTGCGAGAAGCTAATAAGCCACCCAGAATACCGCCAATGGTAAGGAAAATAACACCAATGGTACCATAGACAATACCAACCTGACTGGTAGTTAGTCCCAAACCGCCAACTTCGGGTTTATCCAACAAGAATGGTGATGCCATTTTTACCAGCTGTGATTCGCCCAGGCGATAGAATAGTAGCATTCCCATAATTACCCAGATGTCCTTTTTTGAGAAAAAAGTTGTGAAGGTATGGACAAATTCACTTATGACCTCACTGATGCTTTTCACTTCTTTAGTCTGATCTTCAACAGGGTGTGGTAATGCAAACTTATGGTATAATGCAAACAGTAGAAACATGCCGGTGATTATATAGAAGGTTAGCGACCAGGCTAAAGGAATGCTCGGCTCTTCATTACCAAATAAAGTCATTTCCTCAAGTTGGCCAGCCAAAAAGACTAGTAATCCCTGGCCAGCAATCATGGCCAATCGATAAAACGTGCTTCTAATACCAATGAAATAGGCCTGCTTGCTTTCATCCATACCAAACATGTAGAAACCATCGGCAGCAATGTCGTGCGTGGCTGAACTAAATGCCAGTAACCAGAAGAATGCCAGGGTTGACTGAAAGAAGAAGGTTGTTGGAATAGTAAAAGCAACACCTGCCAGTCCGGCACCAATGAGTAATTGCATTGTTACAATCCACCAACGTTTGCTTTTTAAGGTATCCACAATCGGGCTCCAAAAGGGCTTAATTACCCAAGGTAGATATAGCCACGAAGTGTATAAAGCAATATCAGTATTGGATATTTCTAATTTCTTATACATGATAACAGCCAGAGTCATAACTACCACATAAGGTATTCCTTCGGCAAAATATAATGAGGGCACCCACGCCCATGGAGATTTTTGTTTCATTTTAGTGCTTTAGTGACAATATTTGCAAGTCAGAATATCCGATGCATTTTTTAAATGTTTAGGAGGTAATAGCTAACTATTCATGACTAGCTTTAATACTTCTTTTTCAATTCGGTCCCTCGAAAATAATGCATTAAGATAGCATTATAATTGTAACCTTTGGCACCCATAACGGCAGCGCCTATCTGGCAAAGACCAACGCCATGACCCCATCCGGCACCTTTAAGTGTAAAGTTTACTTCGCCATTTACTTCCGCCTTTTCAATAATAAAGGCTGAGCTATACAAGTGCGATTCCGATAGCGCTTTTCTAATCTCTAATTCTTTACCAATAGTTAAGCTCTTTTTATCGCCAATAATCTTCAGCTCAATTAAGCGACCCGAATCGCCTCTTTTAACGGGTATTAAATCTTGTATGATTCCAAAGTCGAAGCCCGTACGTTTTTTTAGTAATTCACTTATGTCTTTTTGTGTGTAGCTGACGCTCCAGCGATAGAAATCATTGGTTTCCTGGTCGTAGTCGTTCAATACCTGGATCAGCACTTCCTTGTTATTGGTATTACAAAAGGCATCCGGACTACCAAGTATCCATTTTTCAGCATTGCTCTCGTTCGTCAGATCCAATTCAAAACCATCAGGATTATTGTCGTTATCGACAAATGCCTGTAAATAAGGATGGTTAACAGGTTCCCAGACATTTTCAAACTTCTCGACCATGCCGCCGCAGCATTTAGAAAAGCGGGCATCACAAATAGCCTCACCATTCATTAATACTTCGCCCCATGTGTTTTTCACAGCTTCAACAACCTCGGATGTGTTGGCTTTTGTAATGCCTTGATAACGCTGGCAATGATCATCGGCACATACATCAAAATTGATATGGTCTTCACGATCGTACCACTTAATGAATTTTTCGTCTGATTGATAAACCGATTGGTAAGTGTCAGTGGCTTGTTGTAAGGAATTGTTTTTTTCAATTTGTGCTAACAACCAGCTGCGCGATATAACTGCATGCGCCTTTAATAACTCTAGCGATGAGGTGGCGCTCATTTCTGATGAAATAACACTCATCAGGTAATCTTCAACAGAGAGAACATTAATGGCAGTAATCTTTTCGTTTTCAGTAATTAGTTTTAGCCCTCCTTTAAAGGATTGATCTTCATCGCGCTCCCAATGAAAATTAATGCCAATGGTAACATCATGAATGGTAAAAAAGGCATCATCTGCTTTTGGCTCGAACAGCAAACCATTACGAATCAGTATTTCTTCTCCATTGTTACACTGCACAAGTTCCAATACATTACCAGCTATGGATACTTTGTATTTTCCGCTTGTTAATGTTACACCAGAGCTGTGTTTATAAGTGCCATTTAAGGTAAATGCTATGGTTTCTTTAAATTGTATGCCAACTTGTATGAAGGGTGTGTTTTTCATGGTATTTTATAATAGTGCTCGATGCGGGGCATCGTGCATGATTTACGTTTTTTAGACTTTGTATAACTGGTTTCCATAAAGTTAAACCGTTTCATTGGTTTGATACATATTCTGCTAAGTGAGCATCATTCAATACTAACAATGAAACATACGCTGCTGAATCCAAAGCAATGACCGCTTACACTTAAGCAATCCGATCTTCAGATAAAGCAAAGCCAGCCTGAAGTTAGACATTCGTTTCTTGAACTGAAAAAATGACATATATTGCTCAAACAATGAAGCTTATCATCGAAGCAATTAATTCTTTGACTAAAACAATCTCTTTTTGTTTTAAGACATTGGCATCTGTTCGGATAGATATGACTGCTTCCGTTGAAGCAATTTTCAATGCTTACTGCACAGCTTCTTCTCATATCGCCAAAATACTCTATCGACAAGGGCATTGGCAATCTGCGAGTAAAAATCAATGGGGCCAACCCAGGGGATAATCGAATGCGATAGGCCCATTTCTTTCATATCTTGCAAGCATCGTTTAAGCAAGATGGCTCCCAGACCTTTGCCACGCAAATCGGGATGAGTGCCCATGGGCCCAAACCAACCGGTTCCTTTGTTATTGGCATTGTGTGCCGAGAAGGCTTTTACCTGACCATTTAACAAAGCAATATGAATCGATGGCAGCTCATCTTGAAAAGCCATTTTTACCTCATTGTTCCACAATAGCCATTCATCTTTTATAAATTCAAGAACAGCTTGTTCTTCATCAGGTTTGGCACGTCGCACCACAATATTATTGGCTTGCAGTGCCAGTTCTTTTTTGCTCATATCCCAGTTTTGGTTTAAATCAACCAGAAGGTTAGATGTATCGCCAAATCGCTTGAATCCCTTTCGCATAGCCCAACACAAAGCGGCTGTATAACGTGGGTCGATGCCCGGCATAAAATAGTTCAAAGGCACATCGTAAATGCGAACGACATCTGCTTTCTGCTCTATAAAAATAGCTTCCAACTTTTCATACATGGCCGATGCAATGCCATTTCGACGATAGGCTTCATCAACAGCCATTAGTTTAATATAGGCATAGCGCGTTTCGCTAATATCGCGTATCACACCTTGCATAAAGCCAATTATTTTGTCACCATCTTTACAAATAAAGGTGGCTTCGGGCATCCAATGAGGGTCGCCTTCCAGCTTTTCCCGCAAAACAGTTTCGCTTATGCTATCGTGTTGCCAATTGGCATTTATGAAAGCAGATAACCGGCTTAAGTCTTTTGGGGAATACAGGGTAATTGGGTAGTTCATAATTTAGACCGCTTTGCTTTTTAGATTATAGAATGTTGCTGACACTTGTTTTAGCATATAATAAGAGCTTATCTCCTTATAATTATAATTTTCAGTATAAAATTCCCCCTCTCCCTTCGGGTATCTCCCCAAGGGGAGAATTCAATACAAGGCATAATACCTTTACCTTTGAGGAGGTGCCTTTAGGCGATGGCGGCAATTTAATTCTTCTTATTAAACAACTTCTTTAAAATCTTTAAGCACTCCTTTTCGCTCAAACAAACCTGCCTCAGAATATCGACGATATCAGCAGCATTTATTTTCTCAAAATCATCTGGGCGAGGCGTGATAAATACGCCACCCATATCTACCGATGCCGGACTAATCAGGATTTGCTTATCACCTTCGGCAAAATAACAGTCCGGACGATGCAGAACACGCGGAAACACATGTACTACATATTCATCGTTCTCATAATAAGCCAAAACATTAAGCATTGGCTCAAGCTCTTCTGACTGATTCGTCCACAATACCTGATGCAATTTTTCAAACAGGCTTGTTATCTCCTCAGCATTAACACTTGCAAATGTGATAAGTCCTCGATGATAGCCTTTCCAGTTGTAGATTTTTACATCATTCTGCACTTCAATCAACTGCGTAAAAGATGCTTTTCTAAAATCTTCCTCGACAGGCATAAGCCCTTTTATACCAGCCTGAAAATGGAAATGATCAGGTGCCGATGCTCCACACTTGGGTCCGTTGTAGAACAATGTAAACTGATTAAGTTCCTTTGCCATTTTCAGCATAGCTGGAAAGTAGGGCTCAATCAGCTGCAGCGTATGCTGCTTATGCGGAATGGTAAGATGCTCAGTAAAAATCGGGAAGGGATTGATTAAGATAGTGTAATCATCTAAGTCAACTCCTTCCTGTTCAGTCGGGCGATTCTTTTCGCACAAAAAACATGGACGCTCCTTGATAGATGTTGCGTCTACCTTAGCAGCTGATGAACGGATACGCTCAGGGTTAAACTGCACTTTTATTTCAGCAGCGCCATCGAGCATTATGCTTTTGTTTTTAACCTTTTTCAGACCGGCATAATTGGCGGCCGCCATGCTCCAATTTTGAACCTGACTTTGTATTAGTTTTTTGGTTTTGTGAGAAATGTTCATTTTTTATTCTAGCTTCTGAAAAAAGGCCGCGAGCTGTTGGCTAATTGCAGCTTGATTATTTTTCAAGTTCGATGATAGTACGGTGCATGGTGCTGTCTGCACTCTATATTCTGACTACTTTCTACTGATTAACTGCTGACGTGCCTTAAGTTCCATGGTACGGATCTTATCCTTATAGAAATTATGGGCATTCATCTTGTTAATATCGAGCGAAGCATCTGAGTTGTCGTCCCATCGACGACACAGGTATAAAGGATCATAAATACGCCCAATCTGGAAATTACGACTGATGTTAAGGCCCAATGCATAGTCTTCGCCGTAGCTGGTGTTTGGTACTTTTACATCGCGCAGCACAGGTGTGTAAAAAGCGCGTGGTGCACCCAGTCCGTTAATACGTAAGGCATTGTTCCGGCCATTCTCTGGCGTCCATTCTTTATGATCAATCAATCCAGGAGGAATCTCCTCTAGTTTAAAATTAACCATTTGATAACTACCGACAACCATGGCGCAATTCTGCTCATGAAAGGCTTTTACTACTCGCTCAATAACGGTTTCATCGATGTATAAATCATCACTATCTAATTGAATCGCAAATTTACCACATCGCTCATCAGTCACACCCGTATTCCAACAACCGCCAATGCCTAAATCGTCTCTCTCAGGAATAATATGAATCAATCGCTCATCATCATACGAGCGAATGATTTCAGGCGTCCTATCTGATGAGTGGTTATCTACAATAATCAGATTAAAAGGAAAGTCTGTTTTTTGTTTTAATACCGATTCAATAGCATCACCAACCGTTTTTTCGCGGTTACGAACAGGTATAATAACTGAAGCTTCCACCGGAAAATCAGACTCGGCAAACTCAATCTTAGTAAATTCGGGCTTAAGATAAGCGCCAATCGTTTTTAAATGAGCTGTGCAAGCCACTTCCATCTCAACCTGGCGATCACGGTTGCGAGGGTCCACATAGTCAAACATTTTCTCACCCGAAAGACGGGTATCTATTTCCACTTCAGTGTACAAAAGCTCAGGCAAATGCAGTAATTCATGTTTTTGCGATACGCGTAATCGTAAATCGTACAAAGCTGCATACTTATAATCAACATCCATGGCTTCAACTGCATCTTTTAATGCCTCAGTTTTATACATCAGTAATGAGCCAAAATTAAAATCGTCGCGCAAGCTGCCTGTCTGGTATTCAATGACCGGATGAGCTGATAATTTACTGGATTTCCTTTCGTAATAATCGGCATATATCATACCTGCACTAACATCGTTACAACAACGCGCCATACGTTCCAAAGCATTCATGCCAATGTTTAATGCCATTGCTTTTGTGTAGACTACAACAAACTCACCATCTAACTCTCCTAAAAGTGTTTTCCAGGTTTGTGTGGCATCCAAGCCCCCTTCAGCTATAATTACTTTAGCCCCTTCAATAGCTACTGCTTCTTTAGCAACCACAATAATGTTTGTGGCTTTCTCATTCTGAAACGCCTGAATAGTTGGTTTCATTTCTTCCTTATTTGAGTAAGGTAGAATACATGTTAATTTATCGCCCATTGTATTTTGATTTTGTCTTTATCTTTTTGTTTTCCGCTGATTACAAGAATAATCGAGATTCTTTCGGTAAGAATTTAGCGAAAATCTTTGGGATATTTACGCTTTAATCTTTATAGAAAAATTTCAAAATTTGATTCATCATTCCATCTCGTTCTTTTTCGCTTTTTATTGTTTCAAATGGAAAGCCCAGTATTATCGTCTTGTATTCGCCATTGTATAAAATGCCGGCACTCACATTGTTTTCTTTATATCGATATGCTGTAGCTGCATTAATTCCAATTGGCTCAATGCCATCAGGCGCTTCAACTGTATAGTAATCCTGGCTGTGTACAGTATTAAATTCCAGTGATCCCTTTAATATTGGAGCTATGTTATCAGTAGTGTAAACACTTCCGTTTTTTACCGCATGGTTGGTGCGCCATTTAAAGCGCAAAACATCTTCAGCAAAATCTTTGGCTATGGTGTCGCTTGTCATTTTAATATCGGATCCAACATAAGCTCCGCTCATAAATATATTTTGTTGATTGGCTGTTAATTGCTTCAACTTATTCATGAAAGCAGGTGTGTAGATTTTATACATAGGTTTTTCGCCTTTGTATGATGTTGTTGTTTTCTCTTCGCCTAATATAATATCTATTGCTTTATAAGCAGATGCATCAAAATCGTATGATTCAAAAGCCTCATCGCTCACTGATATAAACGAATATCCGGCTTTTAAAATAGATTGCCCGTGAATAATGACATTATCAAAGGAATTGCCTTTGATAATTTTTCCTTCATCATTGGCATAACTGGCACCCCAGCCCGGACTGTCATCATCTAACCATGGCGATTGACGATTAAAATCATATTGATGACCAGTATAGCCATATTCGTACTTATATGGTACTCCCTGGTCGTCCCACCAGGCTATACCGGCAAAATTTCCTTCATCGACAAAGCTTGGCGCACTAATTCGGTCAAATGCATTAACGACCAATGCCTTCTCTGATTTTTTTCCCGCGATGCCAATTGACAAGATCTCGCTGGCAAAGCTTTCGCCACCTTCATTAATGGCTGTTACTTTAAAACTAAGTATTTGGCCTTTCTTGATTTTGGGCAACTTGTATGTTGTCTCTTCTGTAATCACACCATTGTCGAAACCACTATTGTCTACACGAGTGTATACTTTATATTTGCTAGGAACCGCGGTGGATTCTATAGAGTCTCTCACTGGCTTCCAACTTAGTTGATAGCCTTTGTTTATTTCTTTTAATGCCAAATGATTAACCGGTAAGGGTTGCACTACATAATTACGCCCTTCCTGAAATGCCTGAAACTTCAGAATGCCTTTGTAGATTGAACGACTGACATCGAATCGAAAACGAGGATCGAGGCCAAATCTCATATCTGCCAAATTTTGGTGCGATAATAATTCGAGTAACATCGTTGGAACATTGGGGCGCCATGCTTCGGAGTATTGTTTATCCCACATGCCTCGACGTGTCCAGTCATCTTTGTATAGTGCACGTATGTCTTCCACAATTTGAGTTTGAATCATGTCGGTTAAATCGCGACTTGCTAATTTCGATTGTCCATTCGGAAAATAGCTACTGTCGCGCTCGGCACTATATATACCAAGAGTTCCAATTGCCGAGTCGTTAGGTGTTACTCCTGCGTCGGTGTGAAAAGCAAAAGCCAGGTCAACAGGAATTTTAAGGCCAGTGGCATTACGATCCTTTGTTGGTCCATTGGGAGCGCCCATAAGGTAATCGATCCATTCGCCGCGACTTTGGTAATCGTCGTTGTAATCGTTTTTCTCGTCATTGAGGCTATAAACTAAGGTGTCAGGCATTCCTACATATTGTAGCCAATAGCGCGAAGCTTCCATGTAACGAGGTCGTCCTGATGTTTTCCAGGTGAATTGCTCAGGATTAACCTTTTTAGCAGGTTCTTTTTTCTGTCCGTTATTGTTGAGCGACCATTCGTTGGGCATAACTTCATTGGTAGGCCTGCGAGCTACATTGCCTATTCCTCCGCCAATTTTAATGGCATCGAGAGATATTTGTCCTTGACCAAGTACTTCAATGGTGGCACTTGTACCCTTATTAAACGCAAAGGTACCTAGGTAAGTCCAGGTATTTCCGCCTATTTGTTGATTAACAGAGAAGGTACTTGCACCTCCACTATGCTTGACTTTATATTCTACAGCAGAACTATTATTATCATTCTGATTATAGGAAATGTAAACGGCATAATCGCCATTTTCTGGAATGTAGGGGGTGTAAACTGCAACTTTTCCTCTAGCATTTTTTACCAATTGTGAGGTGCCAATTTTGAAAGGATTATATCCTGCAAATAGTGTATCCAGATGCGCAAAACCTGTTTGTGATTCAATATCTAACCTTTTTTGCAAAACGAATTTTGATTTAGGACTGGACCAATTATCATCAATTATAATTTCATTTGAATTAAAACACCTTTCGCGGGGAATGTATGTAATGGCACCAGCATTTTCGAGCATTGGGGCAATGTATGGCAGCACATATAGCATGGGGGAAATATCTTCTACTGAACCAAATAGCCGGGCGCGTTGCCATTCCCACCTGTCTAATTTTGATTCGTAATACCAGCCATGGCTGTGCCACAAGGCAATATGATTATTACTTAATCCTTTTGTATAATTTACTTGTTGAAGCCTTTTAATATGTGGTATGATTTTTTCTGGGGCGATGCGTATTCTTTCACTTGCCAATGAGTCAGTTTGATGTATTGCTGGAATAAGTGTGTAAATATTGTACTTGTTTGTATAAACCAATGTTTGGTAACCCAAGTGCTTTTTGCCTTGGAGTTCTTTCAGGCTGGCAACAAAAGTATCAGCTAGCTCTGTTCGCCATGGCAAATATGATAAGGTTTTATTAAAGTAGTATGATAACATTTTTGAATCATCTTCAATGGCAATGGAATCAAGACGGATTAAACCAAGATGTCCCCATTCTTCTATTGGATTATTCCAGTTGGATTCAAATTGAATCATGATGGAATCAGCTTGAAGCGAGGAGTTTTGGCATACAAGTGAAGACAAGTTGCAGATGCTTGCGAGGAACAAAGCAAGGATTCGAATTTTGAGATGCTTGATAATAATCACTGTAATGTATTTAAATTGATGATCCAAAAATAAAAAGTTTTTCACAAGTTTCAAACATATGTCATACATCTTATATCTTGTTTTGATTTATGGCTATATTATTTATACATTTGCTCTGTAGTCAGTATGTTTGGTTGTTTTATAAGTATTGAAATATATCGATTTAATATTGGTTACAGATGGTTTAATTGATTTATAACACATATCATACAAGTAAAATATGGTGCTTATTGCAGATAGTGGCTCAACAAAAACACAATGGTGCCTGGTTTCTGAAGGAATCATAATAGAACAGTGTATTACTAAAGGTATTAATCCTTTTTATCAGAATTCTACTGATATTCTAAAAAATTTAAAGGAGGAATATACATTAAATAATACGAAGCCTCAAGAAATTAATTTTTATGGTGCTGGTTGTGCCAATGACGAGAAAAACAATATTGTCAGAAAGGCATTGTCCGAGTTTTTCCAGGTGGAGGCTATAACTATTAACAGTGATTTGGTAGGAGCGGCTCGCTCATTGTGTCAGCATCAAAAAGGAATAGCATGTATTTTGGGTACGGGTTCCAATTCTTGTTTGTATGATGGGCGTGATGTCATTCATAATGTGTCGCCACTTGGGTATGTAATAGGCGACGAGGGTAGTGGTGCTGTATTAGGTAAAAAGCTGATGGGCGATTTGTTGAAGAATCAGTTGCCTGAACATGTGATTGATTTGTTTTTTAAAAATTACAATACTAATCGAGCTGAGATACTGGATAATATTTATAAGAAAACGTTTCCGAACAGATACCTGGCTCAATTCACCAAATTTTTGTCGGAGAATATCCATGTAAAAGAATTGGAAGATATTGTGCTTGATGCTTTTGAGGAGTTTGTAAAGCGTAACCTGCTTCAATATGCAGATATCGACAAGCTTAAGGTTCACTTTACCGGTAGTGTTGCGTTTTATTTTAGAGCACAACTGGAAAAAGCTTTATATAAATATAACCTTAATATTGGCGAAATATGCCAGGCTCCAATGCCAGGCTTAATTCAGTATCATACTGATAGAACAAACTAATATGACTTCAAAGAAAAATAAAAGTATTAGCGTAACAGAATCCTCATCACATTTTGATAATCTTGAAAAGATGACGGTGGAAGAACTGATTACTAATATCAATCAGGAAGATGCGAATGTGCACCGGGCAGTTCAAAAAGCTCTGCCACAAATTAAGGAACTTGCTGAACGTATTATTAAGCGAATGGAGCAGGGGGGGCGTGTATTTTATTTAGGTGCTGGTACAAGTGGGCGATTGGGCGTATTGGATGCCTCTGAATTGCCACCCACTTTTGGTGTGCCTGATAATATGGTTATAGGGTTAATTGCAGGAGGTGATAGAGCTTTGCGTCAAGCGGTTGAAGCAGCCGAAGACGATGCTAACAAAGCCTGGGGCGAATTGAAAGAATACAAAGTTGACGAGTTAGATACCGTCATTGGAATTGCAGCATCAGGTACAACACCGTATGTTATAGGAGGTATTGAACATGCTCGTAAAAATGGCTTATTGACAGGTTGCATCACATGCAACCCCGATAGTAAAGTAGCTGCCGTATCCGAATTTCCGATTGAAGCCATAGTTGGACCTGAATTTGTGACAGGAAGTACGAGGCTTAAGGCTGGTACTGCGCAAAAGATGATTCTGAATATGCTAACCACTACCATAATGATTAAACTTGGCAGAGTAAAAGGTAATCGAATGGTGAACATGCAGCTGACGAACAAAAAGCTGGTCGACAGGGGCGCGAGAATGATAATGGATGAACTTAAAATACCCTATGAGCAGTCAAGGGACCTGCTTCTTAAGTACGGTTCGGTCAAAAAAGCGATTGATGCTTATAATGGCTAGTCAGATAATAAAAAGGGGGTTGTTGTTTGTTCAGCAACTTTCTTTTAGTGTCATTAATAATCTTACTCTTCTTTGAAGTATTTATCGTAAACCTCCATGTTTCGCTCAAGTAATTCTACTGTATATCGGTAAGATGAATCGCTATTTTTTACTGATACCGCTTTGTAAATTTCCTTTTGTAGTCGTAATGTATATTCTTTTTCTCCTTCGATATTAGCGTATATCATATTGCGCATACGTGGCAGGAGTGAATAGACTGGCTCCATTGATATAATAACGATAGGGTTGCCGGTTGCCTTAGCTAAGTTCATGTGGAAACGATTAGTTAAATCCACTTCCAGTTGTGTGTTGTCGGGGTTGCATTGTTCCAGTTCGTTTAAATTGGTTTGTAGCAACTTTAAGTCCTCATTTGTTCGGTTTAATGCCGCTAAACGACCTATTTCAGGCTCAAATATCCGACGAACTTCAATAATCTGACGAATTAAACTTGAGTCAAATTTCAAGTCGTAATAAAGATTCAAAGATTTAATTGCGTCTTCAATCTTTATCTCTGAAACAAACATTCCACTGCCTTTTTTTATCTCAACCAAACCTCTAGCACTCAACCTTCGTAGGGCTTCACGCAAAGCAGTACGGCTAACAGCAAAGCTCTCGCACAATTCTTTTTCTGAAGGAAGTTTTGTTCCAGGTATCAAACGTTTTGTTCGTATCGCCTCTTCAATTTTTCGTTCAATTTTTTGACTCAGCGTTTGACTTGTGCCTATTTTTCCAAAAAGTTCGTCCATCAACAAAGTTTCTTAATACATCATACAAATCTATTACAATTTCCTTAAAACGCACTATCTAAAAAGTATCACTGCTATGTTTAAAGTGTCATATCTTTCAAAACTTAATGCTTTTATTCATAAAAAAAGGGACGGCCCAGGCCATCCCTTCTTATATCAATTAGGATATCAATTACTCTTGCTCAGCCAAGAAACGTTCGGCATCAATCGCTGCCATACAACCAGATCCAGCTGCTGTTACAGCTTGGCGATACTGGTCATCTTGTACGTCGCCACAAGCAAACACACCTGGTACATTTGTTTTTGAAGTACCCGGAACAGTTTGGATGTAACCTACATCATTAGTGTCAATGTAATCTGCAAAAATGTCAGAGTTCGGTTTATGACCAATTCCTAAGAAGAAACCATCGATAGCGATTTTTACTTCTTCCTCTTCAGGCGTACCCATGTTTTTAACTAAAGTGGCACCTTCAACAACACCGTCGCCAAATAGGCCTTTAGTTTGATGTTTCCAAAGAATCTCAATATTTGGTGTGTTAATTGCTCTTTCCTGCATTACTTTTGAAGCACGGAATACGTCGCGACGCACAATTAAGTATACTTTTTTACACAAACCAGCTAAATACATAGCCTCCTCTAAGGCCGTGTCGCCACCACCAACAACAGCTACATCTTTACCTCGGTAAAAGAAACCATCACATGTTGCACATGCCGAAACGCCTGAACCGGCATACTTAGTTTCATCAGGTAAACCTAAGTATTTGGCAGTTGCACCAGTGGCAATAATTAAGGTTTCTGTTTCAATTACCTTATTGCCATCTACTGTTACTTTAAATGGACGCTGACTTAAATCGGCAGAAGTAGCCATGCCAAAACGAACATCGGTACCAAAACGAACAGCTTGCGCCTTTAATTCTTCCATCATTTCAGGACCAGTTGTTCCTTTTGGGTAACCAGGGAAATTTTCAACCTCAGTAGTGGTTGTTAATTGTCCACCCGGCTGTAATCCTTCATACATTACCGGACTAAGGTTTGCACGAGATGCATAAATAGCTGCTGTGTATCCAGCAGGTCCAGAACCGATGATCAGTACTTTTACTTTTTCTACTTCACCCATATCTTTATTTTCATTTTGTGGAGTCTCCAGATTCTCCATTTTTTCAAAAAGAGCCATATTATCTAAGTATTAACATTTCTAAATAAGTTGTAAAACTACAAATTTTCATGCTTCTCTTCAAAAGATGTGCCGCACTTAATATCATGACATTTTACACACCCTCTACTCTGATTATGACAATATTGTCAGAAATGCATGACAATTGATTATTTGACGAATACCAGGGAGTCGCTATCGAAATTCATGCCAGAAAGAACCCCCAGTCCATTTTTAATGTTTGTATGAATTTTTACGGGTTCAAATACAGGTAATTCTTCATAAAACCCTTCGTAGCCAGCAGCTAGAATAATCGATCTGAAATAAGAATAGTAATCATCGGTGTGGTGATAGAGGTATACCGTAATCTTAATTTTATCTTCGTAATAATCGAAGAATAAATTGTCTTTTGGGATGTTAAAGCCTAATTCGTACTCTAGGCCATTAATAATTTCATCGGTAAATAAACCTTGAAAATTGATGCCCGGTAATAAACTACCACTTTGCTCGCCTTGTGTGAATACAAGATCATCTTTCTCGTAGGTAATAGTATTGCGTGTGTAGTATTCGGTACTATTAATATCACCCCAACCTTCACGTACGACTAATAATTGGTAATAATTGGTTTCGTGTGCCGGATCCAGAAAGGTGATTTTTGTTCGTAGCATGTCGACATTTCCTAGCTCAGAAATATTCTGATTAATTGACAGCGTATCCATGTTCAGAATGTTGATCTTATGCGGTATCTTCGATTCAGCTGTTGCAGTGTCGCCTTCAAACTCGTATGCGGTAATTTTAATTTTGTCTCTTTCATTAAATGAAAACTCTTTCCAATTGCTCCAAACGGTATCGGAGGGTAGGATATAGGTACCTTGGAAACTATCATTAATAAATATTTGAAAGCGCCCTTTTTCTATTTGTTTGTAATCATCGACCGATAATATGCTTTGACTTTTACTAAAATGGAGGTTTAAGGCACTGTCGGGATAAATAAAGGCATACATTACCAATTTATCGCTTTGCTTATTTAATTCTATTTCAATGTCTTTCTCGCAAGCTACAAGCGCTAAAAACAATAGGAACAGGTATGTAAATCTACTTTTCAATGCCTTAAAATTTAACGGTATACCTCACATAAGGTATTGGTATTGGAAATAAACTAAATTGCTTTAAAGAGCGTTCAATATCACCGGTTTGTTCATTTTCTACATCGCTAAAATACAAAAAGAAAGGGTTTTGACGGCCATAAGTATTCATAAGGCCAACACTCCACAAGCGACTTCCCCATGGTTTATCCTTACTAAAGTTGAATCCTATATCTAAGCGATGAAAGTTAGGCATCCGGTAGCTGTTGCGTTGATTGATAAATTGATTGTACGATGATTTGTTGGGTACCTCGGTAGTTGGTAATTGAGGTGCGTAATATTTCGTTTCAGATAAAGTGATAGGGTTCCCCGTTCCAAATGCCCAGGTCACGCCCATATCCATTTTTTTTGAGAATTTATAAGATGCATAAATTGACACATCGTGGGTGCGATCGAAGTTAGCAGGAAATTCTAAGCCATTGTTTAGTTCGTCAAACTGATTGGTTGACTTAGAGTAGGTATAGCCAAACCACCCTGAAAGATTCCCCATTTTTCGATGTAATAGCAGTTCAAAACCATATGATTGCCCACTACCTGCCGTCAATTTGCTTTGCCAGTCTGAAGCAAAATCAAAATATCCTGCCGTTTCTTTATAGGCTAATATGTCGGATAATTCTTTGTAATAAAACTCAAGGGATAAATTAAACCCTTTGCTAATTTCATATTCTAATCCGAGAGCTGATTGGGAGGCTCGCATAGGTGCAATACCGTCAGATACCGGCAGCCACAAATCGGTTGGCATGGCTACTACCGATGTGCGTAACAAATGCATATATTGTGTCATCTGACTATAGGCTAGCTTTACCGATAGGTTATCTTTTATTAAGTATCGTGCCGATAGGCGAGGTTCTGCTGACCAGTAAAATTTATTGCTCTCGGTTTGAAATAGCGAAAAATGTCCACCTATATTCATTTTTAATCGTGGAAACAGATGGAAATCATCCTCTACATAAAAACGATATTCCTGTCGATACATTTGAGTGCCTCCGAAAGTTGTGTCAATTGGTGTGCTACTTGTTATTTCTCTCAATTGCACATCAATGCCCGGATAAAAGGTGTGATTAATCATGCTTCCTCCAAAGCGAATATAATGCTTAGGAGAAGGGAGGTAATCGACATCGATTTTAGCGCTCAAATCTCTAATGCCACTATAATAATTCTGGCTACCCTTGCTCCACGAGCCATCAGATACATAATTTGATGATTGATCGATAAAGAAGCGATAGTCGCTATAGGTCAATGTAGTATTGGCAAACATTTTTTCACCAAAAATATGATTCCACCTGACTGAGCCAACATAGTTTCGCCATCCCACATCGCTTTCATCATATTCTTTCCGACTAACTTTAGAGCCATCAGGCTGTTCAATTTCTATGGTTTGCTCGTTGTAGGAGATACCATACCTATCTTTACCCAGGTAGGTACTAAAATGAAGGCGATCGCGCTTAGATAGTTTATAATTAAGCTTAGTATTAAAATCATAAAAATAGTAGCGACTTTTATCGGCTTCTTTTAGTTGCCAAACGCTTGTCAGGATATCGAAATAAGTTCGACGAAATGATACTGAGAAGGACGATTTATCTTTAATCAATGGGCCCTCTACTGCCAAGCGGCTGGATAGTAGTCCTATACTTGCAGTTCCTTTGAATTCTTCACTATTGCCATCGTACATCCGTATATCAACAACCGATGATAATCGGCCACCATATCTGGCGGGGAATCCTCCTTTAATTACTCTGACGCTATTTACAGCATCGGCGTTGAATATGGAGAAGAAACCAAGTAAATGGCTGGAGTTATAGATGGGTACATCATCCATTAATACCAAATTCTGGTCGGGTCCGCCACCGCGAACATAAAGCTCGCTAAAGCCTTCGCCACCACTTTGAATTCCTGGTAGTAATTGAATACTTTTAACAATGTCAACTTCACCCAGAAAAACAGGAACTTTCTTAATCTGCTCTATTGGTACATCGATAATTCCCGCTCTTGAGCTTTTTACTTTGCCCGGAACGCGTTCTCCGAGCACCGCTATTTCATCAAGTTCCTCCTTGGGCTCCATCCAAAAATAAATGGTGGTATCTTTAGTTAAGTTTAAATAATGATGTTGATTTTGATACCCAACATATGAGCTGGCTAAATGTGCGAATCCTTCGGGAAGAGTTATGCTAAAAAACCCAAAGTTGTTACTAACGGTACCTAAAAGAATTTCAGGTTCATAAACATTAGCCTGGATAAGTATTTCTTTTGTATGCTTATCGATTACATAGCCTTTTACGACATACTTTTTTTTGTCTCCAGTAATTGGGTGGATGATTATTTTTTCTCCGCGCACAGTATAGTTAGATGGGCAAGATACAAATATTGCATCCAGCACCTCGCGCACCATGCCGCTTTGGATAGGTAAATTGAGCGAATCTTTAAAGCATAAATTATTACTGTAACTGAAAACGATGTCAGTTTGGCTTTCTATTTCAGACAAGAATGACTCTGTGGAACCATTTTTTGATGACAATTCAATATAGTCATATAAAACATTTTGCCCATTCAAGCTGGTGCTTACCAGAAGAATGAGCAAAACAAATAGTATGCTTTTATATGTATGGTTTAAGATTGTTGGCATAAAAATTAATCAACTCCGAAATTAGTCAGAGATGATCAATTTGTTATCATTAATCTCAAATTTTTTCGCGAAATGAATTCTTAATTCAACTAAAACATCTTCTAAACTCGGATTATTGAATCGAGTAGTGATTTGTAAATTTGATGCTTTTGCTGAATTCTCAACGCCAACAATCTCACTGAAGTGATCCACTATTGTTTCAATAACTTCATCTATCGATGCTTTTTCAAATACAATCTGGCCGGTTTTCCATGCAATGCAGTTAGATGATTCCAATGGCATTTTTGTAATTTGTCCTGCTTTACTTACTGCTCTTTCACCAGCAGTCACTTCCATGCTATTCGTTCCTGAAGAAAACAAAACACGACCTTCGGTAACTGCTAGGCTAACCTTCCCATTTAGTTCTTCTAAATTAAACTCAGTACCTAATACTTTTACTTCGGCATTGCCTACTTGAACAATGAACGGTTTATTGGGGTTTTTGGCAACTTTGAAATAGCCTTCACCTTCTAATCTTAATTGGCGAGTATCACCGGTTAAGCCTTTTTTGTATACTAACTTACTGTTTTTGTTTAACGACACTTCGGAAGCATCAGCTAAAATAACTTCATTAATACTATTCTCGGTAGAAAAAGCTTCCCACTTACCAAAGCCTGGGACTGTTTCGTATAGGCTGTATGCAGTAACCAGCATGATGGCAGGAATCATTATCGCGGCAATTCTCAAAAACGATCGACGCATTGACATTCGAACAACCTTTGGCTTTATGCCAACTTTTGATTTGAATTGCTCAAAATCATTCATGACATCCACAGATCGAAATGCTTCTAAAGCCTTTGAACGGCTCCAGACTTTTTGCATTTGTTCTATGTAATTTGCATTGTCAGGTGATTGTTGAATCCATGTATCAAGCCCTGCTTTCTCTTCTAACGAAATATCATTCGTTAAAGATTTAACAATCAACTCATCCATATGCTTATTTAGTTCATTCATCTTTTCAATCTTTCAGTTCAACCAATAAAACAGAAATATTCTGGTTTATTAATGAAAATCCATGATGCCAAAGATATTTGGTTCTTCACCTTTTGTTTCAACCGCTTTCTCTTTTGCGATTTCCACTTTCTCTATCTCAGCATTCTTCTTGTCTTCTGCTTTCACTTGTTTCTCATCAACAGGCGATAACAGGTCGGCTAATATTTGAAATACGAATTCCATTTTTAATATCCGTTTAAGGTTAATAGTTCTTCGTGTCGTTAGTTAAGACAAACAACTTTGTATGTACACGTATTTATCATGTCACTTTTTTAATAATTAAATAATAGCCACATGATCATCATCCATGCATCAAGGTATCCGGCTAGGTTTTTTCGTAAAACTTTTAAAGCTTTACTAATCTGAGTTTCTACAGTTCGTTTTGATAAATTCAATTTGTCGGCTATTTCTTGGTTACTCACCCCTTCAAAGCGACTCATTTCAAAAATTTTTTTGCATTGATTAGGAAGTGTTTGTATGATTGAGAATATTTTTTGTTCCAATTCGGTCTCCTCAAGCTTATCATCAACGTATGCTTCCGTATTTTTTTGTGTCAAATAAATATTTGCATGATGATCGCGCCTTATTTGACTGTGTTTAATTTGATTTAAACATCTGTTGCGAACCGATTGATACAAGTGAGCTCTCAGGGAAGTATGAATTTTAAGCTCTTTTCTTTTCTCATAGAAGTTGACGATAACATCTTGCACTAATTCTCTAGCCAAATCATCATCAACAACAACTTTACGTGCAAAAACAACTAGTTGAGTATAGTATCTGATGAATACTTCTTGAAAAGCATTCTCGTCTCCTCTTTCAATTCCTTTTATTATATCAATTTCGTTTACTTCTTCTTGTATCAAGGTATGGTAGATATGTGTGTTTCAACAAAAATATAAATTCATTGGTAAGGTGCTATATAATAAGGCGAAGAAATAATTCAAAAACTTCTTTTTAACTTTTTTTATTGCTTCAATTGTACAAGAGTCGTTTTTGACTAAATTTGTTGCACAATTATTCGGGATGTGGCGCAGCTCGGTTAGCGCACTGGTCTGGGGGACCAGGGGTCGCAGGTTCAAATCCTGTCATCCCGACGAAGTTAAAACCCTTATTACAAAGCGATTACATAAAGTAGTCGCTTTTTTTATTTCTCAAATCCAATGGGTTTTTGTACCTTTTTACCCCATGAAAACGGATTGAATTTAGTTTTTTTTTAGTTTTTTTTCTGATATGGCTACAGCTCGATTAATTTTAAAACGAAAACCAAACAAGGATAATCTTTATCAAATCATGATTTTGATATCCCATAAAGGCACAAATACCGAACTTGCCACCAAAATTGCCATCGATAAAAAGTACTGGGGCAATGAACAGATAAAACGAAATTGCCCCCAGGTTGATAATGTTCGTTCAACTAATCGAAGCTTATCTGTTAAGGTCAATGAAGCATGGGATTACATTGAAGAGCTGGAGGAGCGGAGAAAGATTGACCACATGACCGCCAAACAAATCGGCGAATACATTAAAAAAGGCGGCAGTGCATTTAATAATAATGCCGATTTCCTTGAGTATTTCAAAAATTACTTGCCTAAGATAGAGAACCAGGGAACACGCGAACGTTACAACGCCACCTTAACCATTTTGGAAGATTACAGCAAAGGCTCCTTGTTATTCTCCGATATTAATAAGCCCTGGTTAAACCGGTTCAAAGAGCATCGCATTGAGCAAACATCGCCAGGAACCGCCAACATCGACTTACGAAACATCCGTGCGCTTTTTAATCGGGCCATCGATGTGGATGAACTCATTGATCAGAACCTTTATCCCTTCCGGAAGTTTGAATTTGCCAAAGCAACGCCTCGTAACTTACGATTGCCAGTTGAAGCCATCCGGCTTATTCGCGATTTCGAAACAAAGGATCAATACACATCTCTTGCTCGTGACTTCTTTATGCTCTCATTCTACCTTATTGGCATGAACAACATCGATATCTATGAGATAGCAGGCATTAACGATGGGCGCATTGAATACCAAAGGCGCAAAACATCAAAAGCCTATAACATCAAAGTTGAGCTCGAAGCTCAAGCGATTATTGACAAACGAAAAGGAGTAAATACCTTTCTCATCTACCAGGAGCGATACGCCAATCATAAGAACCTAACCAAGCAGATGAATAAGCACCTGAAGACCTTGGCAAAAAACATCAATGAGCAGCTGGAGAAAGATGGGATAAAAAACATCACCATTCCTGAAGAACTAGTGATGTACCATGCTCGACACACCTGGGCCGGCATTGCAGCCAAAAAACCCATTGGCGCCAGCAAGCCACTCATTGCCCAATCGCTTGGCCATGGTAAAACAACAGTAACCGATACATATTTTGACTATGATTGGGAACTTGTTGACGACTTAAACCGTAAAGTACTCGATATATTAAAACAATAATCCCCACACACATGAATAGATTGATAATTATTGGCAATGGTTTTGACTTAGCTCATGGAATGAAAACAAGCTTTAAGGATTTTATTGCTGATTATCTAAACAATGCAATTGATATCTTCTATAATAAACAGCATTACAAAGATAAAATCCTAGAGATAAGTTGTCGTTATCACAGAAGCTACATTCCTGAACATCACATAAGCAATGGGGATATCTTTGAAACATTCGAAAGCATAAGAAAAGATCCAGATATTAGAGTAAGCACTCAACAAATTCTTTACAATTCTATTGAGAAAATTAAAAGTTTTAATTGGGTTGATCTAGAAATGGAATTTTTCACCCTGTTGGCTGATAACAAAATGAAAAATAGCTCCTCTTTTTATGACGATGGTATTATAGATATAAACGAAGATTTCTCGTTTTTACGCCAAAAGCTGTTAGATTATTTATCTAAAGAACATGTTAATAATAGCGGAAAGCATTTTAGTGAAAATTTAGAAACATACTTTGCAAGTAATCTCAAAACAAGAGGTGGTGGGCATTACGATCCGCGTGTTAGTAAAAATACAAAATATGCACCAAATATTCTTTTTCTTAACTTCAACTATACTAATACTTTAGATGGCTATCTTCGTAGGTGTCAAACAATAACTCATACTGATATTAATTACATTCATGGATGCTTATGGAATTTTGATGAGCAACCAATTTTTGGGTTTGGTGACGAGTTTGATAAAAAGTTTTTAGAGTTTGAAGATGCAAATAATAATGACCTTTTCAAGCATATCAAATCCTTTCAATATCTTGAGACTGATAATTACAATAAACTAATTAGTTTCTTGGATTCTGAAGACTTCGAGGTACACATTTATGGTCATTCATGTGGATTAACTGATAGAACACTGCTTCATAGGATTTTTGAAAATGATAGATGTAAGGAAATACAAATCTTTTATCACAAACAGAATGATACATCAGATGATTTCACAGAAAAAACATATGAGATATCAAGACACTTTAAAGACAAAGGCAAATTTCGTGAACGAGTTGTGCCTAAAAGTCTATCTTTCCCCATGCCCCAGCCAATCCAAGAAGCCAAACAAAAAGAAGAGGCCACTAATCCAAACTAAAAAAGGGGTGACTTTTCACCCCATTAAGTTTGTTGAATTCCGACAAAAATTTTAATCTGTAACTAAAGTACTAAATAAAATTAAACAAAAAAAGGCTAACAGAATCCTGCTAGCCTTTAACTAATTTAATCCTAAATTTTATGAACGGTGAATCGGGTTTACACCGTCATCACATACAAGTATAACACTTTATTTACTATTTCCGCTTTTCATATGCTTAATTTTTGCAGCATAATACTCCATTTCCATTTTATGCTGTTGTCGCTTCATAATAAACGACATCACCCCAAGTGCCACACCAATTAGTGCAGCAGCTATTGAAATAATCGGAGCCCACTCAACCAACAAAGCAAAAATACCAACTCCACCGCCTGTTGTTGGTGCAATTATCTCCATACGTGTAGCCAATAAAAAACTTTTCATGCGTGTGAGTTTAAAACGTTAAAACAGTTTCCACCGTTTCTTTTCTTTCTTTTGCTCCTGGTCACTCTCCACTTCAATCTTCACCTCTGAGCCATCTTTAATTTTACCTTCAACATTAACATTGACCTGGTTACCGGCATTGCTGTTTGAATCCATCCAGCCATACACCAGCGCGCCACCTATGAACATCCCCAGGAACAGGAATGTCGTGCACATAAATATCTTTCCTTTTATCGTCATATCACACCTCCTTAATATATCTACTAATGGCAAAGACCTTACCCGGAGGCCGCTTTTTCATATACACGCCATCACCCTCACGGCTGCCGCCTCCATTGGTATTGCCCTCTATGGTTATAAAATAGCCGCTCTTACTTTCTTTGATAAAAAAGCCAACATGGCCAACTCGCTTGAGCCTGGCATAATAGAAGGTCACCACATCGCTACACTTTGGCTGTATGCCTCTTGTCTTGTTTCGCCATATCACATCCTTATCACGTGCAAAACTTGGCGACCAAGCACTATTCGGATTATCAACATCCAACTGGTTCAGGTTCCAACTAACGAAAGCAGCACACCAGGGCACCGGGTAATCAAAGCCAACACTTTGCAGGTAGGTATCAATCATTGGCGAACTATTGGCCGTCACCTCTCGCACATCCAATTGCTCGGTTAGGTTCTTTAGTAGCTCGTGCCTGGTATTGTCTTGCGCCTTTGCTGTAATAGCCGATGCCAATACAAACACAAGAAATATAGCTGTTGCCAGTTTGTATTTAAATTGAGTTTCAAGTTTTGGAAAGTTGGGGTAAAACTCGTTTTTCAAGAACTTGAATACATTCGGAAATATCACCCTAACGCCAACCCATGCCAATGCCAGCACCACAATAAAGCGAACCACACTGTAAGCAATGTTTTCCATCTCCGAAAAGAAATCGAAAAAAGCATTGTTTGGAAATAGGTAACTCAATCCCATATTCAAGGCAAAAAAGCCAATGATGAGCAACGGTATCACCGTCAGCTCTTCTTTAAAGGTTTTAAAAAAGTCTTTCATTTAATCAGTTATTATAAGGTTATTAATTTTCCTCAAGCATCATACAAGCCTGACCATACACAATAGGTGTATATACCTCAAGCTTCTTTTTGATAAGGGCAATATCTTCGGCAGTTACTTCAACCGGCTTATCGGTGCCAACTATTTTTACGGCCAATTGATAGGCTTGTAATTTCTCTGGTCCATCACCCTCTTGAGATGTTGCCAGTGCCGATGAACAAACCTCCTTCAGGTTAATTTCTTTAGTACCACCGTTGGCTGTTGGCTCTTTTAATGTTTCGCCAGTTAAGGCTTTTAAGGGTCTGTTAAATTGTACTTTCATGCTTATTGTTTTTCTACATTGTTTCTACTTTCGCCACCGCCACCGTGCGACGATGTTTTATAACTCTCTTTCTTTCGTCCGCGCATGGTTCTTACCACCACTATGCCTATAACTATTAGGCAGCCTATTACAAAGGCAATTGTTAATGCTGTTTTCATATCTCAGTTTTAAGAAGTTGTAAAATCATACACACCACCACCGGCACCACCGCCATTGTAGCGCACATTAATACTCACGGCTTCATTCATACCCGGAGTAACCGCCTTAACACCTGACGAATCACGATTTAATACATTCACATTGTATAGCACAATTGTTTTGCTGGCTCCTGGTGCGAGACTAAAACTAGCCAATGCATTGCCCGATGAATCATACATGCTTCCAGTACATTCTAAAGTGTATGAGTAGCCGAAATAGGTTGTGATAAAGTCAGCCTCAAACTTATAATCGCGAATTGTATAAGTTTCTGTTGAATCATTGGTGACGGTCATTTTTATACCCACCGAGCCAAGCGATGAAATAGGTAATGGTTGGTCTTTTCCTCCCGGGTCGAAATAGCCAGTTTTTGAATTACCAGCTCCTACTACTGAGAAGTCAATAGCTGACTGGTTAATTAAATTAATAGCCACCTCATTATAACTGCCATTACTGTTAGGTATGCAATAGCACTCATCCCAAAAGCCCACCGGAAAACTACCATTGATTGTTTTGGTATAGCGTGAAACAAAATATCTAGCTGTTATGGCGCCGAGCCAGCCGCTAATAAGTGCATTATTCCAGTCAACTTCAACCTCACCACTATTCCCAAGTTTAGCCGTGGCTGTTAGTACAACTTTGCTGCCTACGCTATTCTCCAGCTCTACACCCAAATAATAATCAGGCAATGCCAGGTTATTAATCATTATGCCATCATCGTAGCCTATCTGACTTTCACCACTACGTGTAAGTAGTAAGCCCAAGTATGAAATATTACCATACCACTTATTAATCTCACGTGTTTGCTGACTGTTAGCAATTGGGGGTATGGCATTGTGTTCATACAATCTGAAATGCCCCATTTTAAACGCACTCATTGGCTTTGTGTAACTCCAATCAGCCGAAGTACCACCCTCAACATACTGAGGCACACTCAGGCCAAAGTCATTATTCAAACCCTTCCACCACTCGGCAGCATTTGAATTCTCAGTTATCGGCTTGCGTTTTGAGTACATGTTTACATTAGCATGCTTGCACAACTCACTAAGCTTATTACTACTAGCCGCAAGTATATTTCTTATCAATGTGGTATTTATGCCTGTTTCGGGTAATGCCATTACGCTCTCAATTTTTCAAGTTCTCTTTTCAATTGCTTATTCTCTTGCTCCAACCTTTCAATGCGCTCTCTGTTATTCTTCGTCTTTCTATCCACCGCCTTAATACCCTCAACCATTAAGCCAGTCAAAGCACTATCAACAATCGATAGGTAGGTGTCTTTTGTTGCAGCTCCGCGCACCGCTTCAGGTAAAACTCGTTGCACATGCTGAGCTATTAACCCAGCCGAGCGGCGGTCATCTTTATCATAGGTACAACCCTTTAGCTGCCGAAGGCGAGCCAATGGATTACGTATAATTTTAAAGTTGCTTTTTAGGCGAATATCTGAGTAGGATTCAACTTCGCCGGAGGCGAGGATATCGCCAGTGACGGTGAGGGCTTGGGTAGGCGCAGCTGCTGAGCCACTTCCATTAATAGAGACTCCATTACTAGCTACACGCATTTTAATTACAGAAGCATGTCTAAAAGCCAAATAACCACTTGCATTTGCTTGGTCTATATAACTTGCGCTATTTCTATTAAAACTAAGACTATTAGAGGCTAAAGTAGAAGTATATGTTGAAACAACTTTCACAGCGGAAGATGCAAGAATATTACCATTAACATCAAGTGCTTCAGTTGGAGCTGTAGTCTTATTAACACCTAAATAAGATGTTAAATAACTTGTAGCACCTAAATAAAAAGCTTTATCAACTTCATCATTATAAAACTTAAATAATCCTGTATCACCGTGCCATTGAATATAAGCTTTACGAGAAGTACTTTCATAAAAAGCAAAATAAGGGTTAGTGTAAGTATTGTTATACCCTAACATTAAATTCTCCCCAGAGCTAGAAAGTATCAACTTACCGCTAAACTTACCATTACCATTAACATCGAGTGCTTCTGTGGCATTACCATTATCACCAATTCTTACACCTGTACCATTAACACGCATTTTCCATCCACCACCTGCAAGTACATCAAGGGTACTTGGGTACATATAAATACCTTGTCGCGTACTTCCCGCTGCGTTTTGACGACTAATAAAAAAAGCTGATGCACTATCTGTTTTAGCATAAATACCTGCACCTGCACTTATTTTCGTACTGCTATTAAACGTCCATCCGCTTGTAATTACAGCTGCTTCACTCTTCATCGGAAATGCACTACTATGATACCCATCCAACAAGTCAGCATTCAAATTAATCACCCGGCCATTCTTCGCCGCTGGCACCAAAAAAGGAACCGTGCCCACTTGCACATCAAACGACCATAAGCCGGAAATGTATTCGTGTGCATCTTTCAGCGCATACTCACTGGCAACAGAACCACCAAGCTTATCACTATCAACCGCTGTGGCTGAAGAACCAAGATAAGGGTGCGAGTGTGCCAGTGCATACCCAGCACTGCTATGGTTACCCCATCCATAAGCTGTCTGTCCGTTGTTAATCCGACTATCATTACCCTGCGCTACCGTGCTGCTGGTTGTGCCAAAATTCTTATTAAAAGCAGTGTTTTTGCCAAACACCGGTTCGTATGGGTGAGCGTGAGAACTTGGTGTAAACGTGCTTGGTTTACTTGTTATCTGACTCCAGGCATGACCATGCCCAGCCTCGAATAATGCTTTGGTTCCATAGTTGAGCCATGTGGGTTTGTCGCTTAAGTCGTTCCAACTACTAACACCGCCACCCAGTTCGCCATCAATTGATAGCAGGCCGTTAGCATCAATTTTTAAGCCTGTGCCCACTTTAACGCCGCCGAGTACGGTGGTGGTTGCTTTTGGTAGGCTATCCCATATACTGGCAGGCAGTTGTCCACTATCCGCAAAGGCCATTATTTCGCCATCGCTGGTAAAGTTGTATTTGGCACGTATGTAGGGGGCGCCTTCGTTGTCAACTAGTTCAAACATGCTTTCAAAAGTGGCTTTGGGTAATCCGTCTACAAAAGGCGTGCGCTCCGGACTTTCACTTCCTTCCTTATCTATTACCCAGAACTTCCCTGCTAACTCTGTCGCCAATGGTAAGCCAGATATATTAATACCACCACCAAATGCACCGCCACCTCCATTAGTGGCACCTGAGCCAACACCCGAAATAATCCGCTTATTACGGCCAAGTTCTCTGCTTACACTTAGTTTACTTTTCTTAACTGCCATCAGATTATTTCTTTAATGGTTATCTTACTCAGGCCACGCTCGAAATCCTTTTCCACCTTCTCCAGTTTAAAGGTTTTAGTGGGGTAACCATCCTCTTTAATAATATTATCAGGGTACACGTCCAGTGTATTAATCAGTATGTTCGATAAGCGGATGCGTGCTTCACTGTCCTGATTGTAATTACTCTCAAGCAGGTAATCTTCTATTGTATCATACAACTGGTTATCTGTGGTATATTTCACCTTACTCACAGGCATATATTTGGCCGGATAAAGTGGAGCATTAGCATCTGCTTCTTTTATTAAAAACTGCCCAAGCTCTAGGCCACCTTGATGAGTCCCACAATAAATCGTTGTACTTTTCTTGTCACGATATTTCAAGGCGTCATCAAACATCTTGTACTCGGTAACCTTGTTATCACCTTCCTCACTGGTCACCTCCAGAGCCAGGTTCTTTATCAGCACACCTTCTGCGGCGTTTCCTCCAGTTTCACCACCAAACAAGTCAATACTGTCAAGTATCTCAAAGGTCATTTTTCCATTACCATTGCGCGACAATGGGAAGTTATTACGCACACACACTGTAAACCAACCTTCGTTCTCCAGCTCATCATATTCAGGTGTGCCTTTTATCTCGGTATTGGTACCATCTTCTGTTTGACACAGCAAATCAATATGATTCTCATTAACACGCCAGGCAATATTGGCCGATGCTGAGTTACTCATATAGTACTCACTTTCGCCATTTTGCTCAAACTTAAGCCGTGCCCTCACAATACCTCGCCAATAACTAATAGTGCTGGCATGGTATGGACGTATTTGCATGGTAACTTTCACCACCGCTTTATCAGCGCAACAATAACATGGGTAGTCACTCACATACCTAAAGGCTGGCACATGGTTACCGGCGTCTTTAGCATTATTCTTCACATACAAAAAGCCATCACCATCAACACTCACATTGCTATCCTCATCCTTGCTTATAAAACGGCCAAAAAAATGACCACTGGCACTCTCTAAAGTCCAGCCCTTAGCTGTGGTATATTTAGCCATACCATCATTGGCACCGTTGTCTGTTTGGGTCGACTCATCAAAGCTGGCACCATCACTCAAAGTATCTTTCACCAGGTGACTCACACGGTAATTATCGTACTTCACTACTTGTTCATTTATAGCAGGCACTATACTCATCGATTGCCCTTTGCCTTTATTCTCCCAGTCAACACCCTGCACCAGTGGCGCATTATTCTTTATATCATTCTCATTGTAATACTTCAGACCATCACCCGCACGATACATTTTCAACTTAAGTGGCTTCATAAAACTCTCCAGTGCCTCGTCGCAAAACAAGTACTCACCATCCTCATCAATATAGCTGCTGGGGTTGATCAACACTGTTGTCAAAAACGATTCAAAAGTCAAGTTCAAAGGGTTCTCAACCTGCACCGAACTACTACCACTCACTGCTGTATTTAAGTTGGTATAAAAGGCAGTAATCTTTTGCAGCACTTCATTAGGATGCACCAGGTTCTCAAAATCTAATCCTATCTCATCTACTCGCACACGGTTGAGCAGGCCAAGGCCATCGTTGCACTGAAAAGTCACGAAGTAATTGAAGGTATCTCCATAGTCCTCTTCATAACTTTCTGTATCAATATAGCCCTCCCAAATTAAAGTCGCCGCTCTTTCTACTTTAATAACCCAGCGGAAACGGTCACGATCAATCATCCATTCAAATTGACGGTCCACTTCACTCAATATCGATAAGGTAGCATTTGAGGTAATAATATTCTTGTCACAATTGTAAGTGACAGAAAAAGGATTTACATCTCCTTTGATGGATGTTATTTCACCTTGCACCGTTTCATTTGCATCGTATATAGAAATGATGACCTCCTTTCCTTGGAAGTCATCATACTTCAACTCATAAACTTTAACCATTTCGTTTGCGGTTTTTGCTTGTGTATTCAATCGCGTAGATAATATCTCCTCCTCTTACTCTGGCTTCACCAATCTGGAATGAACCCTCCAGGCCGCTATTCATTTGATTGTATAATGAGGCTTGTTGCTGCCTATTAAGTATCAGCTCTTTTGAATTAACCCGGGCTAGTATTTTATCTCCATAGTAGGAGTTGCCACCAACAACACCACCATCCTCAAATTTTGGTAGACTGGCAAACACGCTTGTTACTGTTGCAAGCACGGCGGCTATTGCTGCTATATTAGCAGGAAATGGAAGCTTTGCGCCTGATGCAGCACCACCCGACATAGCCTTAGCCTGATTTTGTGCTACCTCTTGAATAGCTTGTTGCTTTTGTACTAGTCCCAGTTTCTGAAGGTTCTCAATCAGCTTTGGTGTTGAGCTAAGTGCTTTGCCAATAAATGAGCCTAAACTATCCGAAGCTCCACCAAAAACAGTACTAAACGAATTGCCAAGCGACTGAAGCTCTTCGTTCATATTGATGATTTTACTATCAACAATATCAAGCCCCTCATTCAACTCTTCAAACTCAAAGTCTTCACCAAAGCTTTCAATAGCTGGTTTCGCCTGACCCACATTACCATTTACCTCTTTACCTTTTGAGCCTGTTGTTGTAGTAAGGTTCAGTTTTACATGAGCAATCTCTTTACCGTCATAGGCATCTTTTATTTTTTTTACCGCCGTTTGAAATTGATTGTTCAGAATATCACTGGCTTTTTTTCCGGCTTCTTTAATCTCATTAAATGCCTCTTTAAATTCTGTAGTGATCCCATCAATAAAGGAGTAATCATCATCGGTAAATAATGATTTCACTTTGAGCCATATTCCTTCAAATATCCGATAGATAAACTCACCAGCTGTTTGGATATAGTCAATTGCTAAGCCAAAGTAAGTTTTAACACTCACCCAAAAGAATTTAATGTTCTCGCTCACTGCGATAAAAACAGTTCTCAAAGTGTCTGACTGATTAATGAAATCAATCACCGCATTAATTCCGTTCTCTATAGCCCTAATGATATCATTCCAGTAGGCAACAATACCAACAGCTCCAACAGCAATAGCGGTAGTTATTGCACTTAATCCGCCTGTCATTGCTGCATAAAGTGCTGTTATTGCAGTAGCTGCACCATAAATAACAGGAATGGCATTTTCAAAGCTTCCTGTCATATTACTTAGAACACCCACGAAATAAGTAATATTGGATACCAGTTGAGTTACAAATCCTAACAAACCACCTTCGCCCAATCGTATCATTAACCCCTCAATAGCGGAGTTGAGCTGATTCATGCCTTTTTGCCACACTCCAACACCATCTTTCGCCATACTTTCAGCAGCACCCTGACTGTTGCCTATCGCTTTTGTCAATCGGGTTAACTCACTTTCAGAGGTATTGATAATAGTACCAATACTTTTCCAGTGGTCACCAAATATCTGCGCCATCTGAGTGTTATTGATACCGGCATCTCTTAAACGCTCAAGCGTGCCAATAAAACCATCGTTTTTAATGGAGGTTTCGTTAATGGTAACACCTAACTCATCAAGTGCCTGGGCAACCATTTTTGGCTGTTTTAATAATCGGGATAATGATCCGGCCATTGCGGTTCCTGCATCGGCTCCTTTAATACCATTGTTGGCAAGTATGGCAGCCGAAAGTGCCAATTCCTCAACTTCTAAATTCAAACCACCAAACACCGGAGCCGCTTTCTTCGCTGCTTCGCCCATTTCAGTCACATTGGTATTCGCTGTTCGCGAGGTATGCGCCAATACATCAATCACTCGTTCTGTCTCTGAAATGTCATAACCCATTCCGGCCACAACATTGGAAGCAATATCAGCTGCCTGTCCTAATTCAATAGCTCCAGCAGCTGCCAGGTTTAAAGTAGAGGGCAAAGCTGCAATTGATTGCTCGGTATTATAACCGGCCATACCTAAATACTGTAAACCTTCAGCTGCCTGACTGGCACTAAATTGAGTTGTTGAACCCAGTTGTTTAGCAGTATTTGAAAGCTTTTTAAAATCTTCATCAGTTGCCTGAGTAATGGCCTTAACCCGGGCCATTGAGTTTTGAAAATCGCCCGACACATCTAGTATTTTCTTCAAGCCCATCCCAACACCCAAGCCTGCAAGTACCCCACCAAGCTGACCAACAACTCTATTCGTGTTTGAAAATGATTTATTAACCTTTTTGTTAACACCATACACTTTACGTTGGTATGTGCTCATTTTCTTCATTACATCACTGATATCACCACGCAGGGCAATTCTACTCTCAATAGTTCCGGCCATCGTATTCGTTTTAAAGTTTAGCAACCTTGTTGGTTGGCTTAGCTTTTTCCAGTCGTTTTAATATTGCTGTTTTATCCTCGCTCAATTCCGTCGGATCTTTTTTAACTTCCTTCCAGGGTAATGGGAAAACATCTTGTGGAGTTACTTCTTTTCGTGCCTCTTCAGTAAAATGAGGCTGCATCAAATGGAATGTTTGAAGTTGCACCAGTTCCCATTTATCACGCATCTTTTTGCCAATTGATTCTTGTATAGCATACAGTTCCTCAATGGTCATCTCGTACCAGAAATAAGAAGGCGATACAGATGTATTACAAACTATATCGCCAAAAATCTCTTTTATCGAAACCGGTTTACCTTCTATTTTTTTTTAACTGCTTGTTTTTCTTCCTGGTTGGTCAGTGAGGTAAACAGTTCCATGTCTTCATCAAGTGCATCCAAAAAAGCTTCATATCCGATTGTGAATTTGTCAAACTCATCGGTCTTTTTACGATTAGCATTCTTCAGCACATAAAACAGCATCTTTATTTGGTCGCTTAAGCTATCTACTGTTTGTTTTTTTTGGTTATTCTCGTAATCAAGAATAGCCCTTAAAGTTTCCTTTATACGGTAGGTTTTACCGTTAATCTTTATAGTCTTTTCCATTTTATTGAGTATTAAAAAGGGGCCGAAGCCCCAATCATGATTAAGCTACTACTTCTGCTTCTACCAAAGCATCAGTTCCTTCAACTGAACATGAGAGTGTTGAATCCTCACCAGTATTAGTAAGGTTGTGAGTTAAGTTGCTGATAATGGCCTGACCTGTATAAGTCAAAGTATCAGCTCCGGCACTTCCATCTTTATACTCAAGCACAACTTCAATCTCATAATCGGTTGCATGTGTCATTTTTGCAAACAAATCTCTAAAGCTCACAATGTCTACATCAGCTTTAACCGGCACCCAATAACCACTTTGAGAAATATTCCAGCTAATCATACCAGCTGTTTTCTGTGCCCAAATAGAAGCGCTCCTATCGGTTTTCTTGTACTTTACCTCTTTTGTCTCGCGTTCGATGTTTAATGATCCATCAGTTTGCAAGCCAAAGACTTTGCCATCAACTTTCAAAAGGATGTTGACGCCATCAATAACCTCTTTTTTAAATGCCATAATGTTTCAATTTTTGAATTATCTAACTTCGTATTGAGCAGCCCTTACATTGGAGCCGTCAACATCTTCTTCAGGTGGGAAAATGCGAACCAATTGAATGTTGTTAATAACAAAGCCTGTCTCTTCGTTTTTTCCTTGCAGCCCTTCCAGCTCCTTGTCAACCTCATTAAGCAAGGTCAAACAATCATTGTCTGAGTTGGCATAAGCCTTCACCACTAAATCGGCTTTATCTTCACGCCCTCCTTTAAATCTTGACTTTGGAGCAATGGACGAACCAAATTGCAAAACTGGATTCGGTGTATTTTCAGGTATAACACCTCTGAAAATTCTATCTGCAACGATAGTAGTTACTCCGCTCGCATTATTTAAGATTTCATTAATCTCATTATCTATGAATATCATACCTTACTAACTATCCGTTTTAAGTAATTTTCTTTGAGGTAGATGTTGAACTTTTGCTCAAGGTCACCACCTTTAGCTTTCATTGCCTCCAGGTAGAAGTTTAACCCAAGAACACGCCCACGGTTAGCACCATTCTTTTTAGTCGTTCGCTCATCAGTTCCCTGATCAAGTATATGGACCAGCTGCCCATTATATCGGCTTGTTATTCGCGCACCAGCCAAAACAATAGGTGTCTTTTTTCCCGATTTCACACCAAGGCTTCGGGCTGTTTCTCCTGTGGAGTGCTCCGAAAAAGATAGGTATCGTTTTAAGTCGCGCCTGGCTTCCTTAACAATGGTTTGAACGGTGGCCCGGCTTAGCGAGCGATTAAAAACCGAAAGCAACTCCCGAAAGCTTAGTATAGCGTATCGCTCCGCATCCATTACAAAATCCTGAGCATCTATACTCACACCAAATCCTTTTTTACTTTTGGATCCAGCACGTTCGGCCATCGTTCCCATTACGTATTAATCTTTTTAATTGTAATATCCAGCCATCGTCGGTCATATGATGGCCTCATGTGTTCAATTTGATATTCTTCACCATCGTATTTAAAGCGGTCTTTTTTCGATATCGTAAACTGATTTCGAATAGTAAATGTGAGATGATTAAAGCTGAAAACCTCATTATTATCCGTGCTTTTGCTTCCGATATTTTTATGAATAAAGCACCTGATTGTTTTAGGTGTGGTATTGGTTATTATTTCACCATGCACCTTTTCAGTTGTTACCGAAAGCAGTTCAATTCTGTGTCTCAATGCGCCTGCTCTCATACCCAATAGCTCCTTACAAATTGATTAATTAATCCTGGTATCAAATGCGTTTGACTAACAATGGTACCAATCACCACACTTGAGCGCTCCGGGTCAAACAAATCAGCCGCTTTAATAATAATGGCTTGCTTAAGTGCAGGTGGTAAGTTATTGTAACCGCTTACCCACTCAATTTTGTAATTACCCACTTCAGGAAAAGTGATAGTAAATGCTGAGTAAGTGGCATGAACCTTGCAATCGTTCGTTACATCCTCATTATCCGAATTAGTAACCTTTGTGAGCTGAAGAAATGGTGCATTGTTGATAATCTTCACCTCAGTATCTTCCACCTCAAGCACACAATTCGTTTTCGCCACATCAGCGCAGATGTAGCCGCTTATATAATTGGTGGCTGCCTCAATCAGAGTTTTGATATAACCATCATCCTCCACATGCTCAACCTCAATATTCAATTGCTTTTTTACTTCAGCTTCCGTCACACGGTAAGCCGTAACAGTTTTTTCAATCATAGCTTGTCAGTTTTGACTTGTGAGTATAGGCTCACCAAAGAGCCTACACCCGATAAAAAATGGAAAAGAAATATTATGCGTTCGGATCTAAATCCGCAGACTTAACCACAACAGTAGGATTCGCAAGAGCTGCATCCATAATCTTGTTGACAGTGATATTGATGATACCACTTTTAGCACCGGTAATTTTATCAACAATCACCTCGGTTTTGTTCCAGTCAGCAGTTGCTAAAGCAGCTGACAAGTCACCCATCACCACATGCTCTTCATTGGCCGCCTCGGCAAAGTTGGTAGAGAAGAAATAATCAATACCATCATGCGTTTCACCTTTGTTTGCACCTGATTTAGTAACAAGGAACTTACCAGAACCAGCATCCAGCTTAGCACCTTTCGATTTGAAGAATGCTTTCTTTGTTGATAGTGCGATAGTTTCACCATCTGAATCAACAGCTTCCTGAAGTGCATTAAATGATGCATCATCATACGCATTTGCCTCGGCTACTTCTGAAGCACCAGCTAATAGCTTTTCATAGATGTACTTATCAAATGCACGGTCAGCAGCTTTCATACCGTCAACAATCAACTTTTGGAAATAGGCATCTCCAGCAGCTGCCAAAGTTTCAACGGTAATTTGGAACGTATGACCGAAACGCTTTCCGGTAAGTAAGTTTCCTAATGGAGAAACTGTATCCTTAGTATATGCTGCCAATTCAGCTACTCTCTCACCAACCTTTGGCGAACGGTATGGCAAATTAATGGTGCCTACTGCATTCGGAAAGTGGTTAGTATTTAACTGCTCCCAAATTGGTTGCTTACCTTTAATTGATAATTCAGCAACGGCCTTTGGGATCATCTGAGCTTCGGTAGCGGTTGAACCATCACCAGCGGCTCTTTCCAAAAGAACAGAACCACCTTCATCAGCGGCCTTACGCACCAACTTCAGATAATCACCACTTACAGCTTCAGCGGCTTTGCGCTTTAACTCTTCAGCGGCTTTCTCTTCATCCTGCTTACGTTTTAACTCAGCATTGGCCTTGGCAGCTTCGGTTTCTGCCTTTTTCTTAGCTTCCTGCTCAGTTGCTAATTTGCGTTCAAGCTCCAGCTTGTCAGCTTTTGCCTTTTCAGCTGCTTCCTGGCTACGCTTTAATTCTTCAGCTTGTTCTTTAGCTTTTTTTTCTGCTTCTGTCATTGTTTCAGAATTTTCGTTATTACTTCTTTTTAATATGATAGCGCCCTTGTAGGCAGCATCGGTTACAATGGCTACATCCTTAAGTTTATCAATCACCATAATCTCACGCACTGGCGTTTCGCCCTGGTGTAAATCGCGGTAACTGGTGCAGGTTCCTAAAAATGAGCCCTCAAATAAATCACCTCTCGATACTTGCTCAAGAGTATCCTGGTGGAGCTGGGTTTTACCCATGTTCACAGTGGCCAATAAACCGTATTCATCAACAGCAAGTGTTAAGGTTCCTGCACTGGTGCGCCCCAGTATTTTGGTATTGTCATGGTGAACCACCGCTTTGGTGTTGCTCATGTCGCATGTTGCCAGGGCATTTTCATGAATGCGCTCATAGGCACTCACACCATCGGCGTAATTGATTGGATTATGCGATAACTGACCAAATACAATCGGGTACCAGCTCAGCAAGTTGTTGCCGTCCGAATCTTGCCGGACCAGCACTAATTTGTTATTCTTCATCGCTTTTAAGTTTGTTGTCCTTTTTAGCTTTGCTCACATTCGGAGAATCCTTCAGCAGCTGGTTGTATTTCTCATACTGCTCAAGCGGTATGTACTGAGCCTGCATAAAGTGCATTTCGCCCCAGGCTTCCTTAATTGGAGTGCCGCCAAATTTCTTAATGACTTGGTTAGGGCTCATCAGTCCGGTAGTTGTTGCTTTGGAGTATGCATTTACCTTCGATTCAAAATCAACCTCAAGCAAATTATCAAAGTCAAACTCCACTGTATAACCCTGCTCAATCTCAGAATCACTCAACATCTTAAAAGCAATCTCCTGAGCATAGATATTGGCAATAGGCGCCAGTGTGGTTTGTTTGAGCAACAGCATTACATCCTCAATCTTCTGCTTGCTGTCCATCTCATTCACCAAAAAGTTAGGAATGGAGAACATGGTGCAAATCTCATCGCGGCTAAACTTCATCGTGCCAATTAATTCAGCATCGGCAAAGTGAACAGCTAAAGGTGTAAGCTTTGAGTTAACCGGAAGTACAGCCGTTTTCCCACTTTTTAAAGCACCTTGGTACTTAGTGTCAAATTGCTTTCGCTCATCCTCTACAAGTGCATACTGCTTCGGGTCAGCAACTGTGCTTTCTAGCGCTAAAGGTATAATGGCACGGTTCCGATAAAATGAATTAACCGTATCGCTCGCATTTTGCAATAGCTTCAGGTCAGCAGCTGCGGCAGAAATAGGAGAGAGGCCCATTATAAAACCGGTATGCTTAAAGTGTAGCATCTTACTGCTTTTAATCCATCGGCTTTTAATAAAATGGTCCGATTTCAAACGAGGATCAGCAGCTGTCATAATTTCATACTTCAGCTCACCATTCTTATCAACCTCGTAATTGATAATTCGTCCGGCATCAATAGGCATCAGCTTACCATTGTCCAGTATTTCAATAAATGAGTTGCCAAAAGTATTGCGCTCCCATTCGGCCAGTGCCAATATTTGTTGGCGGTTCATAAAGCTGTTAGGCTTGCCGTTAAAAAGCTTACTAATCTTATGGCCCTTTTGTACTTCGCCATCTTTTTTAACCACAACCGGCAATCGACTGAAGTTATCCGATAGGATTTTGCAACAAGTGTACACCGTTGCTCCGTTTTCCGGCTCTTCTCTCACGCTGTGGATGGCGTCCGGGTTAAAAACCCCCTGCCTCACAATCGTCGGAATGCCAACAAAACCGTTTACTATGTCTAAAAAATTCATTCTTTATCGCCTAATAAGTGGTTAATTTCATCGTATTCAGTCTCCATGTAAGCACCCAAAGCCATTACTAGGGCAATCATGCTGTCAATTGGGTTCAGCTGCTCGTCTTTGGTAATCCTAATCAGATTCGATGATATGGAGAACTGCACTCGAGCATTAGAGTTACAGTAACGCAAAACAGGATTTTGCCCCAGGTTAATTTCACCGCCAAGCACTAATCGTTCAAGATATTTAGCCGGAGCTGACATCATAAGCCAGCTTTGAGCATAGGCCACAATATCAAATTTCTTAATGAGCTCCAGGTCACCTTTTAAATGAGCAACTATGTTGTGAGCCGAGTGAGGATCATAAACAATCAGCTGAACTTTAAAGAAGTTTATCTGTCTGTACAGCTCTGATATTATCCTATCCTCATCAATCCTATCCTCGTGCGGTTCAATAAAGCCCTCTTCAATCCATGGTCGTAAGTCAACACCATTCGCTCGCACTGCTTTTTTCTCCAAAAATCGCATCGGGAAAAAGTGAAACGGTATGGTGTGCAGTTTTTTAGTTTCCGGATGTTCGGCAATCACCACAAAGGCCGTTAAATCCACCGCCTGAGATAAGTCAATGCCTATCCATGCTCTTGCACCTTCCAGCTCATCAAGCAATACAGGATCTGCACATTGCAAGTAATCCTCATCGCTGATAAAAGGATCTTCCGCAGTCGTTTGGAAGATGTTCGCATTCTTAACCAGAAAGTGTTTCCAGCTACTTGGTAGCAGCTTGGCTTTTTTGCGCATCTCTTCCAAACGCTCCGGATTTATCGAGTAACCCAATCCCGGGTTAGCTTTTTCCAATTGCTCAACTTCACAGCTGGCTGCTTCCTCCTCGCTCTCCATCTCATAAATGAGGTAAAGCGTTGAATCATCCTCAACCTCACCATCCAGTACCTTACGCCCCAAAGCCACATTCTCAAAGTAGGGGTAACCAACGGTTAAGAATCCGGCGGTCGATATCTCCATAAAAAGAGGATTGGCCCTGGCACCCATTCCTGTAATGATAACCTCTTTCAAATCATCATCCGGGAAAGCATGGCTCTCATCGTACACGCATGCACTCGGGTTTTTTCCATCCAACAGCTCCGGTGTGTTGGCAATTGGTTTCAGTATATGACTGGAACCACCATCGTCATACGTCAGCGAATCCCTAAAAGTCTTAATGGCTTTCTTCAGGCTCTTATGACTATTCCGAACAATCGTTTTACAATAGTTCAAAAGTTGCTTAGCCTGGTCAAAGGTGGTTCCACATCCGTAAACCTCGGAGCTCATGCCACCCAGCTTTGTGAAAAAGATGATAGCAAGTGCGGCAGCAAACATCGTTTTACCACTCTTCCGGCTCACATGAATAAGCGCAAACATAAACACGCGCTTGTCACCTTTCCACAAACCAAACAAGCCCTCAAGTACAAAACATTGCCAAGGTGCCGGCATAAATTGAGTTGGCCGGTCATTAATGGGAATAGCCATAAAGCAAAATATCTTCGCTATTCGCCTCACCTCATCCTCACGGTACTCGTACTTTTCCTTAAATGCCTGGTGGCGTTTTACTGCTTTCTCAATTGTCTCGGGTGCAACTTGCTCACCGCTCAAAACTCGCTCCTGGTACTCCGCTGACCTTCTTAAAACCTCATCGGCAAATGCTTCTCTATCTTTTTCATTTGATGGATCATATTTGCCGTACATTAGATTTTCTTAAAAGTATCGTCCTCATCATCATGCTTCCTCGTTTTATCCAATGCACTGGGAGTAAGCAAGAGGTCATTCATTAGCTTTTGTTTTACCGCTTGCAGCTTTGTTATTTCCGTCAAAAGAGGGTGGGCAGTTATCCTTGTGTGTCCTTCTCGCGATGTATGTTCCAGGCTCACGCCATCTTTTTTGATAGCTTTTTGCATCAAGTCTAAAGTGGAATCTACATCAACCAGCTGGCTAACCGAGAGTGTCATTGCAGGCTTCCAAACGCCCAACTCCTCTAGCTTTGCTTTAATCGTCGCTGTCTGTAATGCCATAGTTTTCTTGTTAAATCATCACCCCCCACCCGCACGAAAACGGATATTTTATGAGAAAGGTAGGGCCGTATGGTTTCAATTTTCTTAAGAACCAAACTTTATTTAGCCCCCCTGGGCTTATTGTTTTACTCTTTGATTGGAGTAACACGCATGCTCTCCTTACTCACTCCGTTCTCTCTTAGCTTTCTCTCTGCATCCTTCTTTCTCTTGGATGAACCAGCTAAGACTTGAGGCTGTCCACCTTTACCGATGTAAGCAGCTGCATAGCCTATTGTCTTGCTTGACTTCTTCTTTGGCTTTTCCTGTTCTGCTGGCTTATCGGCTCCTGGTTGTTCAGGTGCCTCTTCTGTTTGCTCCTTTGTTTCTTCCACTGTGGTATCGGTGGTTGTTTCCTGAGTCGTTTCTTCAGTTACCTGGTCAGTGTTCTGCTCTACTTGTTCAGTAGCTTTCTTTTCTTCTTGTTCTGCCATGACTATTTATTGAAATCGTTAAACTTATTCATTAGTGCTCGGCCTTTCTTCATATTCTCTGGTGAGTATTTGCCTTTGGACCGGTTTGTCTTTCTCCTGTGGCATGTATTGCATAAGCTTTGGAGGTTATCC
Organism: Carboxylicivirga marina; assembly: GCF_016612505.1. Classification (GTDB taxonomy): domain Bacteria; phylum Bacteroidota; class Bacteroidia; order Bacteroidales; family Marinilabiliaceae; genus Carboxylicivirga; species Carboxylicivirga marina. The sequence goes on along the minus strand of NZ_JAENRR010000008.1, from coordinate 27,040 downwards.
CATTGTAAGCCCAGTGTCCACATGTTATCAAGTGTAAGCGGTTCGATGTGGTCAACTACAGTAGCGGCTATATAGAGGCCTTTGAGTTTGCAGTGTTCGCATAATGAGTTTTGCCGGATAAATGAAGCTCTTAAATGTTGCCATTCTTTCTTATTGTAGAATCCGGCTCTTGATACCTCAGTTTGTCCTTTCTCTATTCGCTTATCCTGATTGACGAACTTAAATCGCTTTCTTTCGTTCGCGCTCATGGTCTTTTGCTCGTTCTAAGCCTCGTTTGTACCATTGACGAAAGTTGTACGCCCACCTTTTAACTTGGCCCGATGCCAACCAGTGGAGATAAATGAACATGATAAGCTGGGCTAATAGCAACCATTTATATTGCTGGAATAGCGCCGGCTTAATGTATGGCAATGCAATTGGAGCAATGGCAGTAATTGACAAAAAGAAAAAGAACCATTTGGCAACAGTACGCCTCTTCATGGTCTTTTCTATCACTTTTACCTTTGGTGCCCTTGCCTCATATATCTCAATCTTTAACTCAAGCTCCTTTTCTCTGAGTTTTAAGTTCTCTTCTCGCAGTTCAAGCTCTTTCTTTTCCATAAGCTTTTACTATTAAAGACAGAAAAAGGGAAAACGTACGTACGTTTTTGAGAAAAAATTTACCTTTGAGATAACCTAGACAAAATGATGCATATGATAGACGAAGCACTTAAATCTATTAGAGCAATTCTTTATGAACGCACAGTAAGTCCACTATTTGGAACCTTTTTCTTCAGTTGGTCTTTATGGAACTGGAAGATCTACTTTGTTATCTTTCTCACGGAGACTAAGGAACTAAATGGCTTAACAAAGTTTGATTATATAGATACGCATTTACTTAATTGGTGTTGTGGATTGTTTTGGCCAGCAGTATCATCATTGATAATCCTAACTGGTTATGCTTGGCTCTCAGAACAAGCATATAAACTATGGTTGACGTTTGATGTCAGAAAGAATAAGATTAAGAATGAAAAAGAAGAAAAAAAGCTTCTTACGAAGGAACAATCTATAAACTTACGCCTTGAAATTGATACTCTTGAACAAAAGTATAATGATATGCTTGAAAAAAAGAATGATATCATTAATGCCTTGAGGAAAGAAAATAGTTTATTAAAGAAAGAATCAGATAACGAAAATAATCAAAACAATACGACTAGTCTTCAATCTAACGAAGATTACCAGCTTCCTTTGTCTAAACTAAACGAATTTAGAAAATTAATTGAACTGAAACCTATCAAGATTTTCGCAGATAGGGCACATCGATATATTTCTGAAAGTTCATTTTTGATTAATGATATCCCTAGTTTTGAGAAACTGATTGCTTATGATTTAGTTATAAAATCCGGTTCGTACTTTAAGCTTTCTTCAAAAGGGCAAGAATTCCTTAAGTGGGTAGTTAGAAGTAAAAACTAGATAACTAATGCAACACCTCCTCCAAAAAACAATTGACCAAGAATTTGCAGCCAATTCAATGGAGGTGACTTGCAGAGTTGATCCATACATACACCATTACAATACCGTTACTGATTATCGAATAAAGTTATTATTTCGAGGCGGCCAGGTGTTTATGGAAATAATGTGTAAAGCACAACGGCCTTTTACTCCAAAAATAAAGCCGGTTAGTCCTATTGAACCGCACAAACTAATTAAGCTGTGTGAGGTTATACAAGAGGCGTTTAAAGAGTTGGAAAGAAAAACTGAAGAAGGAGAAGGGCAGTTTAGGTAAATCTTTTTAACTAAGAGGCATCATATCGTGGCACGATTTTAGATATAATCCGCGCAAAATCGATAATAGTTTTAATAACATGAAACAAAGGTACTTAGTGTTTTTATCTGCTCTTAAGTTTTGTAATAATTTAAGAGCACAAGAGAAAAACATAAGTTAAAAAGGTATTTAAAAATGAGAAGAACAATTGCATTAAAAACGGCTTCAATAATTTTAGCAGGGACAGTTTTACTTTCTAGTTGTGCTAGTACAACAATGATACAATCATCCACAGATGGAGCGAAAGTTTATTTAAATGGAGAGCATGTTGGTGAAACACCATATTCTCATACAGACACTAAAATTGTGGGAAGTACAACGACAGTTAGATTAGAAAAGGAAGGATATGAAACTTTTCATACTTCATTATCAAGAAATGAACAGGCTGATGTTGGGGCAATTATTGGTGGTGTTTTTGTTTTAGTGCCTTTCTTGTGGACAATGAAGTATAAACCAACTCACACTTATGAACTATCCCCACTACTTGACAATCAACCAAACATTTCGTCAGAAAAAAAGAAAAATACTAAATCAAAAGCAGATAAACTTCGTGAATTAAAGCAACTTCTTGACGAAAAAGTTATTACTCAGGAAGAATATGAGAAGGAAAAGAATAAAGTTTTAGAGGAATAAAAGAGCATAGCAAAAGCTATAAAAATTAGTCGATTTATTAGTATCACAAATAAAGGGTATCACACGATACCCTTTATTGTATCACTTTCCCACCAGCTTCACCCATATAACAGCTCCTTTCGGGTGCTCGTATGGAATTGGTTCTTTATATTTTTTCGCATTTTCCAAGTACCAGGCGTATTTCCATTTATCCAACAAATCCAAGTTCTCGACCTTATGGTACTTGATTAAATCTTTATCTTTTGGCACTGGTTCCAGTGAGCATCCGCTTAAGGTGGCTTCACCAACTATTAAGCCGGAGCCTGATTCTATCAAACCAATCCGACCGGTTATATTGGTTTTGGAGGTTCGCATTTCCCATACTTTGCCTTCGTCAAAGATTTTATCAAGCCATTCCTTTTTGATTATGAGTGCTCTGTCCATGGATATAGTTTTTTCCGATTTCTGTTGAAGTACTCAACTGATAATGCGCCATTTATAAATGAACCCATTAACCGTCCATCTTTATCATAGGCATCAAACTGTATGTGGATGCCATTTTCATATTCAAGACTTGCATCTTTAATTTCGGTAACACCACCATAGCCAACCGTAAAGCTTTTAGTTCCTTGTTGATTTATACTTATTACACTCTTTATTTTACACATCTCAATTCGTTTTAACTTTAAAAATCATACTCAATTCATCTTCGTGCTTTTGGATGTATGAAAGCACGCTAAAGTCAGATTGCTCTTCGCTGGTATCAAGTCCATACAAATACTCCTCATGCTTTTCGCTTTCGCGTATGGCCTGTGTTTTCATGGTTCTTTCGGTGGCCCAGGCTTGCTTCTTTTCGGTCAGCACTATTTCGTGCAAGATATCCATTGGGCAAAAGCCTCTTGCATCAATCACCTCGGCTTTGCTTTTATAGAAAGGTAAGAGCTCTTCGTATCGAGCCAACATGTTTTCGCGCTCCTGGTCGGTGAGCTCCTTGTATGGAATGTATTTCTCATCATTAATATAGTTTGGATCAATTTTTCTCATTAGCTACTGATTTTACAAGGTCGTAGGCGTTGTTGATTAGCCCTCGTATTACTTTTGATTTATCGGTTTTGGCTCTTTTAACCAGGTAATCAATTTTCTTTCGGTCAGCTTTACTTAGCTTGATATTTAATCGTTCGGTTTTCATTCGGATGTGTAGTTTTAAATTCTTCTTCGGTCGCCTCCTTTTAACTCCAGGTAATTGCACATTTCAAACATGCGGCTTACAACCCGGTCGGTGTATCTATCACGGAAGTGAGGACTATCAAACTTTACATTTGACGAAAACAGTGTGATCAAATCCTGACGGTCGCCACGGCTCTCAATGATGGATTGCATTATCTTCAGCCGGTTCCCCATGTACATGCTTTCTTCAGGTTCGCTCAGTGAGCACAAATCCTGAAAGCAGACAATTGGCATTTGGTTGTACTTCTCAATGGATTGACCTTGGGCAAACTCATTGCACACCTGGTTCGTTCTTACAGATGGAAATTCAAGCTTTGTCATTTTGCCGGCACAGAACAAGCGCACATCATCAATCTGAGATAGCAAACTCATTATTTCAAGCGCCCAGCTTTTGCCGGTTCCTGTTGGTCCTGCTAAATATATTCCTGCTGATAAGTTACCTGGCTTTCTTTGTCGTGTTTCAATATCGATGCACTCAAAGCTTCTATCACCTTGCACCCATTTGATAAGTTGAGTATATACCCAGCGATTATCATCATCGATTACAAACTTTTTGTTTTTAGCTTTTCCAATCTGCTCTACCACATCCAACGCCTTGTTGATATTATCAACCACATATTCATTTCGAAGAATTTTACCTGATTGCTCCGAATCTTTAATTTTCTTGATGATATCCTTTAGTCTTTCCATTGGTCATTTACGTTTTTAGGGTTAAAATCTTTCTTTGGCTCATCTTTAATCCAACTGGCATTGAATCCGCTCCAACTGTTTTCAACTGCAATCTTCACGCACTCATTTGGTGGTTTACCCGATTTGTTGAACTGTTTCTTTAGAGCCTCGAAAGCTGTTTGAGTGTTGCTGGCTCGTTTCAGTTTCCTAACTTTTATCCACTCATCTGCCAGTTTTGGATCAATCCCCAATTTGACCAGCTCTTTTTTGAAGAAGAAAATGGGAGCTTTAGCGACTGTATCTTTAGATACTTTAGAATTACCTTTAGGTAATACACTTTCATTTACACTAACACTTACACTATCATTATCACTATCGGCTTTTTTGGGTTCGCTTGGGTTTTCTTGGGTTTCCAAATTACCCACTGGGTTTTTTGGGTTCTCATTTAACCCAGTGGGTTTATTTGGGTTTTCTTGGGTTTCTTTTTTCGGTCGACCGCCTCTCTTCCCATTCGCCTTGTTTCGCTCAATGATTTTTAGATATTTTTCAAGGTCACGCTTTAAGCCCTGCTTAATAGGCTCAAAAGCAATCTTTACAATAATATCATTGGTTTCAGGCTCCTTGTCATTCACATATTCAAGAATGTGTTTGAACAAAGCTCCGGCTTTATCATCGGGCAACTGGCTCACCGTGTGGATAAGGTCAGTGTATAAGAGAAATGATTTTTTGTCTTTTGCCATAATTCAATAATTACACCGCCATCACATTGGCAATTTGTTCCATATTATTTCGCACCAGGCTTAAAATTCTATCATGATGCTCACTCGCTCGATTGTGCTTGCCGCGGCTTTGTACAACCTTAAATTCCTTCAGGCTCACTTCAATGGTTTCAACTGGTTCACCTTTTATCTGTGCTGACATAATGAGTGATTCTTTTTTAGTAAAATACTCGTTGGTAAAAACACAATGGTGCAGTACATCGGCTTCTCTTTTAAATTCATCAATGCTTTTGAGGGGCATGATTGAAAGCTCGTTGTCCTTGAATTTGATTGAGAAAAAAGGTGCTTTCTCTTTCTTGTATTCCTCCTGGTGCTTCAAGTTTTTGAGATACTCTCTGTACTTCTGCTTTTCATCTTCAACCCTTCGCCTTTCCTCTAAAATCCTATTCTTTTTATTCATCAGGATATCATGCTCCCTTCTCAAGTTCGGAGGGCAAATGAATTTAGGATTTCGCACATCTTTACCGAAGTATGTGAGTAAATCGAGGTAATCAAACCACATGCTTGCATCTTTGACGATGTAGTTATTTCGATTGCAAATGTTGATGCTCTTCCAATAGTAACCAACATCGCGCCCTCGGCTATTGATGTGGGCCAGTATGCTTATCTGATTGGTTTTTAATAACGTCTCGGCTCTGTTGCTGGTTAGTAATTCTGTAAACAACCACTGCGGAGAAAAGCCATAAAAGTGCCCGCGAAAACCATTGCGCCTTAATATGGGCAGCACTCTGCGACCAGGACACACTTTCCATGCTCCAATTTCTTGGCGTAATCGATGAGTATAAGTATCTGTTCTTGGTTCCAAATCTCCACCAGTCCATTGGTCAATAGCAACGCCGCTCATACTATTCGCACGCTGCATCAGGCTTTCAATATTTCCCTTATCATCCATCCAGTGTTGCATGACTTCAGAAATAGAGAAGTCGCTTGCTTTCTTCATTTTAAAAAACTGCGAAAACAAAAACATGCGAATGACTTGAAAGTCGCCTTTAGTGGTGACGATAGCAAAATAGGTTTGCTCCCTCCAGTTGACACGCTCTTTAAATTTCAGCTTTTGACCACAAGCTGGGCAAGTAACACCACAAAGCTTAACACTCAGTATTGGCTTTTCTTCCCATTTATGGCCACAATCAAGACAAAAACATCTATTGCGCGATATCACTACATAATCTTCGTAGAATGATTTAAAGGCCCAATACTTTTGTTTTTCAGATATTGGCGGCAGCTGCTTGCTTAGCTCGCATATTTTGCGTTGAAATTTATTTTTTGGTTTCATCCGAAAATGCTTGTTTGGGTTGGACCATCAGGTTTCTTTTCTGTTTTGGCTGCCTTCTTAGTCGCTTTCTTAGTCAGCTTTTCTTTTTGCATGGCAACTTCATCAGCATAGGCTTGTTTTCTTGCATCTTCCTTCGCCTGGGCTTTCTCTTCTTCGGTAAGCTCAACCGAGTGATTAACCACAACCTGACACTTAACTTTGGCACCTACTTCGATATTGTCCTCGTCGTAGTAGTGAGCAGCCATAGCATAAACTTCATCAGGAGCAAAACCACTGCAACCACTTGCTTTAACGGTGTTTACGATATAGGTAATGCAATCATTGATGTTCTTGTTTTCTTTCTTCAGCGATTGAGCAAAAAGCTCATCCTTTTGAGCCATCGCCTGAAGTTGATTTTGAATGACAGTTTTAAAGTCTGGAGTTGCTTTCATAGTATTCAATTTTTAATATTTGGATGGGAGCGGAGAGGGACTTGAACCCTCTTTAAATCCAATCCGCTCAAAAGCCGCCGGTCTGTTTTTCTGATTCTTTGATATAAAATGGTTTATTGGTGGCGGCTCCCTGGTACCGTTGTATCAGGATTTTTGTTCGTTTAATTCTTTCTCAATGGCATCCATGTTGTCGCGGATATACCAATACACATCATTCCATCTTTTAATTGAAACTATGCCTTCATCGTAGATGTACTTTAGGTATTGAGCCGGAACATTAGCCATTTTTGTGCCTCGGTGTTTTCCAAAAGGCATTTCGTCATTGTCGTATCTGCCTTTACTCATCTTCTCCGGTTTTAATGTTATCCATGTAGACTTGAGAAAAAGCCCTGTCGATAATTGCTGAGAAGGAGATGATAACAGCCGATTCAACAGTTGTTGAGAAGTCAGCATCATTATTATTCTCTTTGAGCTCATTGCTCATCCAGTAGTTAATTGCGGTTTTTGATGATTCAACATCGGTAGCAAATACTAAGAAGTTGTTGGAGTACTCATATTCATCCTCTTGAATGTTGACCGCCATTTTATAAAGCTTCTTTTCTTTGTCGCTATCGGCCTCCTCTTTGGATAAAGCTTCCTCAATTACGATGTATTCGCCATACTCTTTCAGTTGAGCCAATTTGCATGAACCTGAATAATGGAGCTCCACATAATCTTTCACTATCGCGGTTGCAGTATCGAATGAGTTAGCATACAAAAGCAGCTTTACTTTCTTTTTACCAACCACCACAACAGCACTCCATATTTTTGAGTTACCATCCATCACAAAGGTTCCTTCTCTTCGCTGGTTGCTCACGGTTACTTCTTTGATTTCGCCTGATTGAATATGAAACATGATTTTCGATATCATGTCGTTTTCCAAAAGTGTACCTTTGCTCATGATTACTTCTGATCGTTCAATGGGAACAACCTCGCTGGTGTCTTCATCAACAAACTCCTCTTTCCACGAACGACACAAACGTTCTGCCAGAAACTTGCCTTGCATCTCTTCCGGCCTTTGGGTTTTGATTACTATTTCGTTTTTCCTTGTGTCCATTATCGTATTTCGTATTTATGCTCTTTGAGCTTTGCTTTATAGCTTTCAATAAGCTGTATGTAGTCGAAGCGTGACCAGTGAAAAGTTTGCTTCGATAAGACTTCGAGGTGTTGGGCGGTACCAGGTCCAAAAGCATGGTCGATAAACCTTGCCATCTTTTCAGGTTCTCCTCCACCTTCAGGGCCATTGCACTTTTTGCATTGCGGATGAACATTCAACTCGTGAAACTTGGTTGACATATGTCGCCTACTCATGTAATGTCCTGCATCCATATGGCGCCAGTGCCTGAACTCTCCGCATGTCACGCATCGGCCAACGCCTCGATGGTCAGTTTGCCGTTGCCGAACCCACAGCGACATAAGCCGCCATAGTTCAGCATCGAGCCCTTTGGTTGACCTCCGGGAATACTTTTTTATCAACTCGTCTGTTATGTGCATGTTAGGCGGCTAGAACATTAATTTTATTCATGTAGTCTCGGGCCAGCTTCACCATTTCACGGCCTTGTCGTAACATCTTTTCATTGCGATGAGTGTGAAAAACCTTAATGCGTTGCTCAATGGGCAACTCAACAAAGCCGCCGGAGAACCATTCAATTTCAAGCGTTCCGCTCATCTCACATAGTTCAACCAATCCCTCTTCGGTGTACATCATGTTGCACACTTTCTCCACCACAAAAGGAATGTGCTCATGCCTTAAAGTGCCATCCATGGTTAGCAGGTTATATTTCCAATCCATGCGCCTCAGTTCATCTTCAACCAGTCGGATGGGCGTATCAACAAGTGTGTAAATCAGTTCTGCTTCTTCCATCATCCACAAATCCATATAAAGCTGAAGTTGCCACTCGTAAAGACTGTTTTTTAATTCGGGTACCGCTCTTGGAAAAGTAGAGTGCTCCCAACTGGTTTTAAAATCACGCACTTTGCCCTGGGCATTGTCACACTCACCAATCCAATATTCATTGAGTTTCCGCTCAGTATTCTTGTGTAGCTCTTCACCAATGAATTGAGAATACAGCTTAATGGATGCATCTTCCATCTCAATGCCCTTATCCATGTACTTGGTTTCAACTATTTTTCGGCGCCTGAAAACATCCTCTCTCACCAGCTCCTCACAGAAGCTTTTGGCTCCTGTCTCAAGTTTTATTTTAGCACGTAGCTTTCCGCCCAAATCATAATAAGTACGCTCTTGATTCTCGGTCAATTCCCTTCCAATGCCCATGAAACGTTCATGATAAGCTGCATAAGTTTTTGCTTGATCATCAGTCAATGGTTTTGGTATGCCACCCATCAATCGACCAAAGCTGTGGCAGCGAAACAAATAATTATCGTAATTCTCGCGCCCTGCGAGTGTGGTATTAAAGCCACCTGCTTGCACTTGTTTAGGAAAACGGTTACGAGGTTTCTTTGCTGCCTTTTCTTCAGCCTGAAGTTTATCCAGGTAGTTGGAGTAATCAGCTCCTTGTTTTAGGAATTCACTCATGACTACCAGTTGTAAATTTCAAATGGATACTCGCCTTTCCAAATCGCATTAAGATCCAAAAGCTTCTTTTCCTCCAACTCTCCAACAACTGCTCTGATTTCGTTAGAAAGCTCCTCTTTTGGCTCAGGCATTACACTAAACTCAGTATCGAGCTTGCCGGTTCCTACTCGGGTGATGTCAATATCATAGTCGCGTAAATCGCCCCACTTTTCCTTTTGCGATAATTCGTGCAATGGTTTTAGTACTGAAATCTGTGTGATTTCAAGAATCTTTGGAGCTTCAGCTTCGTAACTCCACACCAACATGATCCAAAAGTGCTTTGAGCCTTCGTACTCGCCATTATCGTTTTTCTTGGCCTTTAAACTCTCAAGCTCTTCAATGGTAAAATCACCTTCCTCAATTGGTTTTCTTACCGGCTTTTTATCTTCGGTGAAAATTACGAAGCCTAACAATGGAGCTGATAATATGCGAATGTTGTTATCCCCAGGAGTAAGCTTCATAAACTGGCGGTTTTTATCAGGTACCTGGTAAGTTTCCGGCAGGAACTCACCGCGCTTTGCAATGTCTGTCATGGTTACAATTCTTTAATCAGTTCAACATGGGATTCAAGAAGGGCATTAAGCTCATCTTCCATTTTGCTTAAAAGCTTGCAGGCTTCATTAGTTGCCATTTGAGGCTTAGCAATCGAATGGATATTATTCACTAGCTCCATCAATTTGTCACGGTCAGGCTTGATGGCTTCGAGGCGTTCAACCTCTTTTTTGTAACTCATCCGAAATTCTGGTAATGCTATATCTGAGAACTGTTCAGTAGTGCCAAGTTCCACTTCCTTCTTTTTAATCGCAACCGCTCCAAAGTAGAAGCATTTTCGTTCTTCGTTGTATTCGAACCCTTCACCCAGCATAATTAAAGCACGTCGAGCAGATTCTTTTTTCTTGGCCTCTTCAGCTGCTTTTTTCTCTTTCTCCTCACGCTCTCTTTTCTCCTTCAGCTCACGCTCTTTCCGCTCTTTCTCTTTACGCTCTAGTTCAGCTTTTTGCTTGGCAAGTTCTTCACGTTGAGCCTTTAATTTAGCCTCCTCTTCCTCGCGTTTCTTCTTCAACTTTTTCTCTTCTTCCTCACGCTTGCGTTTCAGTTCTGCTTCTTCAGCTTCACGTTGTTTTCGTTGCTTCTCCAATTCTTCACGCTGTAATCTCAAGCGCTCAGCCTCATCCAGGTTTGCTTTTTTCTGCTCAGCCATAACAAGAACCTCACCTTTAGCTGATATGAAATCATTCTCAAACTCCTCCACATCGATGTTTGATTGAGCAATATCTTCCATAATGGCGCCAATGGTTTTAACCGTTGCGGTATTGATGGCTTTAGCTTTTTCATCCTTAAAAGCTTTGATGGTGTTTTGATGACTCAAGATGCGCTCTCGCTCTTTCCTGGCTTTCTCTTCTCGCTCTTTTTTGCGTTTCTCATCATAGCGGTTGATTTCAGCCTGTTGCTTTTCCTCATGAGGCAAAGTGATAGCAACCAAAATGGCTGTTTCTTCCTTTACTTCTTTTCGAAAATCGCTAACCTTTGAGGCTATAAGCTTTTCACCTTTTTGGAGTTCGGTTCGGCCACTCTTCAGGGCTGTCCTTCTCTTCTTTGCTTCCTCAAGCGATTTGCTATCGGTGATTTCAATAAATGGGTTAGCCTCAACCAGTTGTTTTTGCTTGGTTCGGGCATTAGTGTACTCGGGTAGCTTCCGAAAATCGGAAATTACCAATGTCTTGGCTTCTGACATATTAGTTTAATTTTATTGGGTTACTGGAAATATCTTTTTACAATCTGCGCACTTCTGCCAGGCTCTACCACTGGCTAGTGAGAGGTGTCCACATTCAGGGCATTTGTGATAAAACGTCCTTTCTTTCTTAGGCTTTGGCTTATCCTTATTGGATGGCAAACCTTTTCTATTGCTCATCCTTTCGCGCTTCTAAAAAGAACATCAATGCTCCAATAGCGCATAAAGGAAATAGTATTGCATTGTGATGAGCACCGAAAAATAAGGTTATAGCACAGCCTAACGCCAGTAGTGCAAATGCACTGGCAATAACGTAATTTACCGTTTTCATTGGGTTGATTTAGTTGGCCACTTTAAAGGCTTGTTCAATAAATGAATCAATCTCAGTTCGCTTGTAACGAATCATGCTTGTTCCTTTTCCTGCCTTGTAGTAGGGGAGTTGCAAGATTTTATCTTTCAATCGCCCTGCTACATTTTGCTTAATCATTACACCTTCAGTTCGCCAGTTCTCCAAAGTATTGGCGCTTACATCTAAGTAGGCCATTGCCTCTTTCGTGCTTAGATACCGCTTGGTATTGATGTCGCAAATAACTTGTAGTGTTTGCTTTGGTCGTGGCATTATGCATAATCACTTAAGCGTTGCACGACAATACAATCTTCTTTAATTTCCTTCGAGAATTTAAGGTTTTGCTCAATCTTGAGGCGTGAGAAAATGGTGCATAGAGAACTGTATTGGCTCTTTGGAAAAATCTCAATTGCATCAACCTGCATGTTTTTTAATGTAGGCGAGATTGGTTTGTTTGCTAAATTTTGCATACTTTTGTTGTTTGTTGTTGAAACATATTGCAAAAATCAACGTTTAAAAAGTACTATACTGCACTTTTAAAATGATTTTGCAATTGTTATTTGTTGTTGTTTGACACTGCAATGATAGACAAAGATGTAATATCTTGCAAGTTAAAATGTAAGAAATTACAAGTTGATTTTTACTTAATCGGGAAACATGTTGAAAATCAAAGAGATTAGAAAGCAAAAAAAATTAACTCAGGATGATGTTGCAAAACTCTCTGGCATCCCTAAACGTAGTTATGTGGGTTATGAGAATGGCACAATTCAACCGCCAGCACATAGGCTGCAAGATATTGCACATGCCTTGGATGTTGGTGTAAACGAGCTAATTGGAGCTTCACTTAAAGGAAGCTCAAAGGCAATTGGGAAAATTCCAGAGCCAACTGTTTATTATGGTCCTACTGGCAATGAATACAAAGAAATGGAAAATGGGAGATACAAGGTGTCTGTTCCTTTGGTTCAAGCTCACGCCTACGCCAGATACCTAACTGATTACCAAGCCTCTGATTTGCACGAGCGGTTTGAGTATGTAGATTTTGTAGTTGATATGATTGGAAAAGGAAAGTATTACGCCTTTGAAATTAAAGGTGATAGTATGGATGATGATTCTAAAAGGAGTATTCCGCATGGTTCAACAGTACTGGCTCGCGATGTAAAGTCGGAATATTGGAAAGATAAGCTGAACTTTAAGAAGTTTCCATATTGGATCATTGTACATGAGAACTCGATCCTATGCAAAGAGGTAATTGCTCATGATGTTGAGAAAGGCATTATCAAGTGCCACTCCTTAAATGACTCGCCAGAGTATAGTGATTTTGAAGTGAATTTACGCGAAGTTAAGCAGTTGCTTAATATTGTAAAGGTGCAGCAGGATGTTAACTTTTACTGAGTTTCCTATGTGAAAAATCAGGAAATATACTTTTAGACCCCGGTTTATGAAGAAGCTTTATACTAGACAAAAATTTAAACTAAGACAGCAACGACATTTCCGACGAACAAAAAAACAACGATGGAGAAGAAAACTAAGCGGATATAACCATTCCAATATTCCATACTTGATTTCAAATGGTGAGAAAAAGTATAATGCAATTCAATATCACCAAGATGCCCATCAAGTAAAACCTAAAGTAGTTGCACCGACTGACTTTAGGTTGCTTAGCAACACAGAAGAGTGTGTTTCTTTTTTTCATGACTTGCGAAGCGAACACTGTAGGTATCTCCAACGTGGAAGACCAACAGTAACAATTGACTTAAGCTTTGTTGAACAAATGGACTACAGTACCATTAGTATTATGACATCCATAAATGAGGATTTTAAAGCGAAGGGCATATTATTAAGGGGGAACTATCCGATCAATGAAGAGTGCAAACAGTTTTTTATTGACTCTGGATTCCTAAATAACATGTATGATGAAAGAGGTAGAAAATTCCCTACCTCTGAAATGTCAGAAAGCCTATTTTTTCAAAAAGGAGCCAAAAGGCTTGAAAGAAAAGATAATATTAGACTAAGCAATGTTGTTAAGAATATCGTCAAGCACCTAACAAACGAATCAAATCATTGGCCAAAATTAAGAGAAATGCTCCTCGAAATTTGTGGCAACTCCTTAGAATGGAGCAAAGCAGAAAACAAACAATGGCTCTTTGGTGTTATGTATGAAAAGGATAGAGTTATTGTCACGGTAACGGATGTTGGATTAGGAATCCTGAAGACATTACACAGGAATCATACAAATAAATTCTTGGAAGAAATTAGATTAAAAAAGAGACATAAAGTTTTAATGGGTGCTTTCGAAGGAAAATATACGTCTAAGTCTAAGAAGTCAAATCGCAACTTAGGACTACCCTCCATCAAAGCAAATTTCGAATCTAAACGCATTAAAGAACTGAAAGTTCTAACTAATAATGTAATTTTACACTTTGACAATACTAGCGAATCTGGCACGATTAATGGAGGAGGCTGTTGGTTCAAGGGAACTTTTTACCGATGGATAATCACAAAAGAATGTTTAAATACATAATATTAAAATCATGGAACCAATCGTAGTTACTGTTTTAAATGACTTCACGGAGTATCCAGGCTTAAGACATTGTAAAATCAGTGATGATTCTGGCGAGGAATTTTACCACAAGGTCCTCAACTATGCATTTAAAGATGCGTTAGAAAAAAGAACCAAACTTATTGTTGAATTAGACAATACTGCAGGTTTTGCTCCATCTTTTATAGATGAGGCATTTGGGAACCTTGTTTATGACTTTACCTTAGATGAGGTTAAAAAAACACTTGAAATAAGATCCAATCAAGAACCATCGTGGGTAGATACAATCAAAGGCCCCACATACACTAAATGGGAACAAAGAAGAATTAGTGAAGATGTACCAAAGATTACAGAAACGCATGAACCATGGTATAGATTAGTTAAAGGACAACTAGAACTTAAATTATGGCTCAAGAAATCTGTTTAACTCAAGAAATCTGTTTATCTGCATCCGAAATGATAGAAGCTTCGGGAATAATAATTAATGCCATTTTGGCATATTGGATCGTAAGAACAATTCAGGACAAACTTACCAACAAAAGAGTACTAAAAGATCACTTTATAGAAGAAATAAAAGAAATTAGAGAAACTTATAGGGAGAAACTAAAAGTACTTTATACAGGTAATGCGCGCCCCAAGGGACTTCTGCCTTGGTTTAAATTGATGAATATTAAAATAGAAGATCTCTTAAAGTTAGCGCACGATAAATATCAGATTGATACTAGCACGCTTCGACCATTTCAAGTGGAACTACTTGAAATTGTAACCGAGAATGAAGATTACGAAAAAAACTTTAGGGACAATAATAAAATCGAATATTCAGAAGTTGTAAAAACAGAAATAATGCAATTTCAACAAAATAATAACCACATATTTAATGAGTTAATTATTAAGATTAACGATTCAAACTAAAAAATATAGTTTATTTTTAGTTTTTACACCAAGTTATAAGGATGTAAGTAGTTGTATGACAGATATATGTGTATGATAATCCTTTGTACTGGGGGACCAGGGGTCGCAAGTTCAAATCTTGTCATCCCGACGAACTTACTTTTTATTGTTCATCAAAAACCTGTAAATCTTCTGATTTACAGGTTTTTGTGTTTTTGTGCAATTCATAAGAAATCATCTTTTAGTGCTTTAATCGGGAATCATTCGGGAATCAAATTCTTTTTTCATATATTCGTTCCCGATTGATTTTACAAAAACCTATGGCAGTGAAAGTTACAGCGATTTAAAGTGTAGTTTTTCACCCTTTCTGATGATTGATTTTGATTGTTGAAATTAGCTAATGAGCTAATTGAAAATGATTTACAATGAACATTTATCAACAACAAAATCAAAACAATGAAATCACAAGAACACACCTTTAGGCTTCTTTTTGTTGCCCGACCCCACCCAAGTAACAAGGAAGATGTTAGAATTTATGCACGCATAACCGTTAACGGCGTTAGATGCGAATTTACTCTGAACACCATTGTAAAAGCCAAACACTGGAGCAAAGCCAAAGAAAGAGTCACTTCAACAACCATTGAAGCACGAAAAACCAATTTCTACCTCGAAGGAGTCAGAAGCGAACTAATGAACATCTATCGTGATCAGTTGCTGAAAAAGCAACTACCATCACCACACACCATCAAACAGCTCTTCTTTGGCATTAGCGAGGAAGATATTACGCTCCAGTATCTCATCGATTACCATGCAGAATCTCAAAAAGACATCTTAGCCTGGGGTACGCTTAAGAATTATTTGACCACTGCTAAATACCTCAAATCATTCTTGAAAAAGAGAAAAAAACGAGAAGACATCTTCCTCAAAGAACTCAACTACCGCTTCATAACAGAGTTTGAAGCCTTCTTGCGTGCCCACCAACCGGTTGATCATCAGCGACCATTAACCAACAATGGCATCATGAAACACATGGAGCGATTCCGTAAGATGATTAACATGGCTGTTAAACTGGAGTGGCTGGAGAAAAACCCCTTCGATAAGTATCGCTTAAACTTTAAAAAGACTGAACGCTCTTTCTTAACACCTCAAGAGTTACAACGCATGGAAGAGAAACACTTCAGTATCGACCGGCTCCAGTTCACCAAAGACCTCTTTGTATTTTCTTGTTATACAGGTCTGGCCTATATTGATGTACATAACCTGACCCCGGATAACCTGGTCATTGGTATTGACGGTGGTCAGTGGATTTATACCAAACGTCAAAAAACAGAAATGCCTGTGCATATTCCTTTATTACCAGCAGCCCAAGTAATAGTAGAGAAATATAAAGACAGCCCTAAGGCCATCAACCAAAACAAATTGTTTCCAAGCATATCCAACCAACGCTTAAACAGCTACCTGAAAGAAATCGCAGATGTATGCAATATTAAGAAGAATCTTTCTTTTCATATTGCCAGACATACCTTTGCTACTACCATTGCTTTATCCAATGGTGTTCCCATTGAAACAGTCAGTAAAATCCTGGGGCATACCAAACTATCCACCACGCAGGTTTATGCCAAGGTGTTAGAGAACAAAATAAGTGAAGATATGCTGGCTCTTAAGGATAAACTACTGCCCAAGATGAAGAAAAAACGACAGATTGGTTCTTAGCACATCAACTTTTACTAATACGCATCAAAATTTATCAACATAAGGTTTCTTTTTTCATCAAATTTACTAAATTAGTAGAATCAGTTTCGGTGCCCATCCGAAGCTGATTTTTATTGAGATAAACTTTAACCTTAAAAACAATGAACTATATCTTGAAAGAGATAGAGCGTCTTGTCACCAACATTGGCAACCCTGAAATATGTCTTATTAAGAATGGCATTTCAAATGAAGAATACCTCAAGTCGGATATCGACAATATTCATATCATCATCAAAGAACAATTGCTGTCAGAATCATCAGGGTTGCGTTCCGACAAAAAACTATCCTCCTCAGTTCGCTTTTACCAGTCATGCTTAATACGTTTGATTGACCAACTACAAAGTAAAAAATGTACATGCCGTGAGGCTTTAAATTGCCATAATGCAAAACACAACCCACTCATTAAAGAGCTCACTGAGGCACTTGTTTTTATCAATGAGCAATATGCCAACTTCTTTGATATACATTCCAATCTACCAGAGGTGTGTTACCATAAACACAAAGAAGCATTTATTGAGCACAGGTGTCAAATCAGCACCTCACTAAAGAACCAGAAAATCAACCCACAGATTTTGGAAGTGCTTTTAAATCCGCTCAATGAATTCATTGAACGCCAGAAGGAAAATTACACTTTCCATGACAAACACTATATCTATAAATGGATTAAACGCTTGTATGCTATTAATCTTCCATTGTTTAACGATGATAAACTACAGGATTTTTACTGCAAAGAGATAATCGCTTACAACCTCAACTCTGAAGAGACGATTCAATTTATCACCAACCACATTATAGAAAACTATAGGTATGAAGAAAACCGAGCTGACCAGCTCTATACACTTAAACACTTTCATAAATGCATCAAGCAAACCAGGACAATTAATAAAGCAGGTTACTGCCCTGATAAACCATCCATAAAAAAGACATTACTGGTATGGTTGGAAGCGGAAATCAATTTCCTTGAACCTAACCAATTGACAATTGATCCTATGCCAAAAATCGGAACACTTAAAAACAAAAAATCCAAGCACAACATTAACACATCAGTTGCCAATCTGGGTTGTTTTCTCAGAGTACTTGTCGATACCACTTATATCGAACCGACAAGCAAACAAGCGCTGTTTCGTTTATTCCATGAGAACTTCAAGTCCAAAGAAAGTGACGAAATTTCCATTCAAAACATTAGCAACAACTTCTATTCTCCACTGCCTTCTTCCTGGGAAGCAGTTAAAGATGACGTTTTGAACATCCTCAATTACATTCATAAAAATAAAAATTAGGGCATCTTTATCGATTTAAACAACTGATAATCATATACCCTGATAAGTGGCTTATATAAGCCCTGTAACTATTTTCATATGAGCTGATTGTTTTCCTTTGTTGTCAATCAAAATCAATCATCAGAATCATGTCAATAGAAGTATTAACAACTGAAGATCTAAAAGCATTCAAAACAGAACTGCTTTCAGAAATCAAAAAGCTCCTCTTATCACAAGATGCAGCACAAACCAAACAATGGTTAAAAACCAAGGAAGTTCTTAGGATCCTGCGCATATCACCCAACACCCTGACCAATATGCGCATCAGCGGCGACCTCCCCGCCACCAAAATCGGCGGCATCTATTACTACAACTACCAGGACATCCAACAAATGCTCCTTCAAAACAAACAGTCATTCTAGCATCTAAAGGCGAAGCCGTTCTATAAGAAGCGCAGCTTCGTTCTAATATCTAAAGCGTAGCGCCTCCATGAACTACATCAAGCACCAAACCAACATCTTCGCCTTGATGGACCAGGTACCAAGTCTTAAACCATACCATATAAGCCTTTACCTGGTCTTGTTCAGAATGTGGAACACCAATAGATTTAAAAATCCTATCAGCATCTCAAGAACCGAAACCATGAAACTAGCCAAGATAGGTTCTTCCGGAACATACTTAAAAGCCCTGAAAGATTTACATCAACATGGCTTTATCCGTTACGACCCATCCTTTGACCCAACCAAAGGAAGCCTCATTCACCTGTTCACTTTTGACACAGCTACCTGTTCACTACCTGTATCAAAAATGACACCTTCTATAAACAATATAAACAGTAAACAAACTAACACTCTCTATAAAGAGGGAAATTTTTCAAGTTCTAATTCTAAAAAAGCGAATATGAAAAACACATCATCCATCGAACATCATAAATCGCCACTCCAGCATCCACCTCTCCAACACATTCAAATCTATTTCCACGAGAAAGGCCATCCAGAAGCCGAAGCACAACGCTTCTTTAACTACTATGAATCCAATGGTTGGTTAATAGGAGGGAAGACCCCCATGAAAGACTGGAAAGCCGCCGCACGCAACTGGATGCTCAATATTAAAAAGTTTGAACAGAAGGCCAACGACACCCGCAAAAAACAATTCCAGGAAAAACATCGCATACCCAATCATCATAAATCTGCTGGCCTTAGCGTTCCACTGCGTCCCATTTCTCCACCACCCTCATCCTCCAACTACGATGAACCTCTTTAGCGCTTCGAGCCATTCGAGCTAATTCGCAAAATTCGTGAACATTAGTACCAAGCAGTAAATCATCTCAAATCTCATTACTCACATCTCATCTCTATTTACAAGCTGCAATTCACTTCTACCTTCTGCCTAAAAACTTATAAACTATGAATCACTATCTAATCAAAAACAACATCACCTACTACAATTTCCAAAAATCACTCGACCTCATCACTAAAAATGGCAAAGCCTTATATGGCCCCCACTTCAAACTTTACGAGGAAGACATACCCATCATCAACAAACTCTTCGCTTACTTCATTTACGACCCCGAAGAATGTAAACGCCAGAGTATGGATCTACGCAAAGGCATTCTAATGCTAGGTCCGGTCGGTTGTGGCAAAACAGCATTGATGAAGTTAATGCCAAGCATTTTGCCTAAAAGCCGGCATTACCCTCTCAAAGCCTGTCGGGACATCAGCTTTGAATTCCAGAAAGATGGTTACGATACCATTCATCGTTATTCAAAACGCAGCTTCACCACCTCACCGGGGCAACGCATCCCTAAAACCCTCTGCCTCGATGACCTCGGAGCCGAATCCAATATCAAACACTTTGGTTCAGAATGTAATGTTCTAGCCGAAATTATCCTCAGTCGCTACGACTTATTTATTTCCGACAGACTAATAACCCATGCTACAACCAATCTTAATGCTCAGGATATTGAAAAACTCTATGGCAAACGTGTAAGAAGTCGTTTAAGAGAGATGATGAATGTGATCATATTTCCAGAGCAAAGTCCGGACAAAAGACGCTAATTCGAATTAATAAGTTAATTATTAGGCATATTTTATATAAAGGACTTAACTTAATAAACAAAGCCATAAAAAAAAGACCTATGACCAAGAAAAAAAAGAAGAAACCGACATTTGAAGAAACCGACGAATACGACCAAATGATAATAGACTTCACCAACGGTACGCGTAAACCGAAAAATAAAGAAGAACAACGCTTATACGATCAAATTCAAGAAATTAAACGCAAAGGTGGTACTGTGTGGATACCCCATGAAATATAAGCTATTTCGATAGTCTATACCTCAAAATACCGATTCTTTAAACGATATACCATCCGTTTTCCACTATCATTAATAACAGCGATTCGACCGTACCAAGGCGAACAAGTCAATCGATACTGCTTTCCAACAGTAAGATTCTTCCCTTTGCTGCCTCCAACATAAGTAACATAATCATTTTTGTTAAGCCCTTCAAAAGAACGCAGGTATTCACTAAGCTCTGTTCGCTCGTATTGCTCAATAATTTGTTCCGCTTCTTTTTTCTGCGCCCTAGCTTCTAAATATTGTTGCCTCGTAATCATACCATAAATCTCTGCAATTACAACTAAAAGAGCAATAGAATTTGTTGTGAGTTGCTCTCAAATTGTAACTTTAATACAGTCTTTGACATGAAGTCCATGATATAGATTTTAGGCTAGTTGCTTGTGAAAGCATTTGGTAAGCCTCTCAGCCATTAATCGGGAGGCATTTTTTTTGCACTAAAAGCTCAAGAAAGTTTTCTGATACAATTCTTACACCCCATACTGCATTTCCACCTTTTTATACTATCCACTCTTGAAACCCCAATTGCTTTGCCACCAAAAAGATAGGTTTAATATTGTCACGATAGACTTCCTCAAACTGGCGCTCGTTCATATGTACTAACTCACCCACAGATACACCAAAAGTAGCAAAATCTTCAAATAATTGATGATTCATATTCGTGCCAAAAACCGTTTGCAAACCATTTTTTTGAGTCCGAATAAAACTCTTAAAGTATACTTCAGGGGGCAATTTATTTCCTTTGCTACTATTAATACACCCATCCGCTGGCACCAGATTCCAGATGAGGTTGTGCGTCACAAACGACCAGGGTAAATAGTGTTCAACATCGTATGCACCAACATCGAGCATTTCATGAGTATAGATACACTCTATCGGCCCCTGCCTGTCAATTACCAAATCCCAATAAGCGCGTTGTTTAACCAACGACTCTCGCTTGGCTGGCTTTATCAGTTTATGAATTATCCCCGGAACACCTTGGTTCTTTCCTTGCAGATAGGTTGCCAGTTGCATAATGCCATAATCTTTAAGTATTGCATAGTTCTCCGTAAAATATCCATACCATTCTGATTTTATCCGAATAACACCTTCGTTTCGATGGATACTATAAGGCCCTTCAAAATCATCAAACTGACTATCTCGCTCAACCTGTGCATCCGATTGATATTTAATCCAAGGAGAAAGAAATCGAAAGGTCACATTCTTATTAAAGTGGCTAACTAACTTTTTAATTTCAATATTATCCGTATTCTCCAGCAAATTAATCAACCGCTCTTTTGAAATATCAGCATCCAAATTCAACAACTCCTTTATCCGATGATTATTAATACTTATCTGGTCATAAAAGCCAAAGTTGATCCGAAAGAAATTAACGGGGTACCATGCATCAGCAAGCATCCTGCAACACAAGCGATAAATAGATATCTCTGAACACTGCTTTTCAAATGACAACGCCAATATCGCCAAAAACCAATACGCCTTGTAACTCGCAGTCATATTCACAAATACACTCGGTAGTTGTTTAAATCTATCCATTAACAAATCTTTCTATTCATAGTCTTTGGCTGTTTCACGATACTATCACAAGAACTGACAAGCCTATAATTAAACTACTAAACACATCAACCTTTCGACCTTTAGATTTACTAAAAGTAGTAAAGTTCTTTGTTTATGATGAAACAAGATGATATTTTCAACAATCATATCGCATCCAATGATAATCCTAATATAACAATCTCTATATAGGTTAACCTCCGTTAGGCGTAGCGTTCCGCTACGTCTTCAAATAACTAATCAATTCCTCAATTCGACTTATCATTAACCAAGCTGTAATTCATCTTGTATCTTGATGCTTGCGTCTTATGCCTTTCAATAATCATTTCGCCAATTCCACATTTTTTTACTTCTTTGTCACCAATGGAAAACTTCACTGCTATCATTCAACGCGTCACCTATCACAGTCCTGAAACTGGCTGGTCAGTTATTAAGGTCAGTCCTTTGGACAAACCGCATGAACTCAAGACCGTTACCTTACACCAGGCTTCGGTTTTTGCAGGGGCCACCATGGAGTTCACAGGCGAATGGATGAGTCATCCGAAATATGGTGAACAGTTTAAAGCCACCAGCTTCGTTGAACGAAAGCCAGCAACCACATCAGCCTTGGAGAAATATTTGGGCTCTGGATTGATTAGCGGTGTAGGACCCAAGATTGCCAAACGCATCGTGAAGCATTTTGGCAAGGACACCTTAGATGTATTTGAGAGTCATATTGAACGACTGACAGAGGTAGATGGCATTGCCAAGGCCAAGTTAGAAACCATTACCTCCTCATGGAGGGAGCACCGCGAAATACGCAATGTGATGTTGTTTCTCCAGGAATATGGCGTCAGCACTTTGTTTGCCGTCAAGATATACAAGGTCTATGGCAACGAGGCCATTAAGATTGTAGAGGCCAATCCTTACCAGCTATCAAAAGACATTTATGGCATCGGATTCTTCTCAGCCGATAAGATTGCCCTCAGCATCGGACTCGAAAAAGACAGCCCACAGCGCATACGGGCAGCCATCAGTCATGTCTTGGAGGCCAGTCGAGACCAGGGACATTGCTACCTGGAGCTGGAGCCAATCATCATGCAGATCAAAGAGCTGTTAAAAGCCGATTATACATCCTTAATCATAGAACAGATCGAGCTGATGGAACAAGAGGTGGAACTTAAGGTGCGCATGAAAACAGATGAGGAGAAACAGGTAAAATGTTACTACTCCAAATCACTTTACTACGATGAGCTGCAGACTGCCGATAAGGTAAAAGCCTTCTTAAAGAAATCGGTATCGGTCGATAGTACGAGGATGCATAATTGGCTCATGCGCTTTAATGAGCAACAGGAATACCCCCTCAGCGATGAGCAATACAACTCAGTGATTGGAGCCTGCAGCCATTCTTTCTCCATCTTAACGGGTGGCCCTGGATGCGGTAAGACAACCACCACCAAAGCCTTGGTCCGCCTACTACTGGCCATGCAAAAGAAAGTAACCCTGGCAGCACCAACGGGACGGGCTGCTCAGCGCATGGCTGAGGTCATCGGACAGGAAGCCCTCACCATACACCGCCTCCTCGTTTGGCAACCGCATACAGGTCAGTTTAAAAAGAATGAAGAAGAACCTCTGGAAACGGATTTTGTCATTATTGATGAATGCTCCATGCTCGATATATCCATCTCAGCATCCTTGTTAAAAGCCATTCCACCAACAGCGCAGGTGCTATTTATTGGTGATCCTAATCAGCTGCCTTCCGTGGGTGCCGGTAATGTGTTAAAAGACCTCATCGATAGTGGACAGGTGCCTTGCTTCCACCTGAAAAAGGTATTCCGCCAAGCACAGCAAAGCCAAATCATCCATTACGCCCACCAGATCATACAACAACAGATACCAAAAATAGAATCACCCATTCACCAGCCCAAGATATGGGACGAACAGGTTGATTGTCTCTTCTTCGACTCCGAAGAAGCCACCAAAGACCAGATGCGTTTTATTAAGAAGATACGTGAGACCATGAAATATGTCGTGGAGCAGGAAGGTATCGCTTTTGTACGTGAGAAGACAGCCGTTGACATGGCCGATAACTATAAGTCGGTGGCGATGGAAGATGACATTTACATCAATAGCACCACCGAGAGTGAGATAGAAGCCATTAAGCAAAAAGGCATACGCTCCTACATCTTTAATGTACCACAAGAATACATGCATGCCGATCTCCAGGCCTTGATGAAATCAGATAACCATGCCACGGCTCTCAAACGCATTGCGAAAAACATTCACCCCTGGTCCAGCTTAAACTATGGTTTTGTGGCCTCCGAATTAGTCGTACGCCTATACGCCAAAACCATCAGAGAGAAGCTAGGGCAAAACACCGAGATTCAAATACTATCGCCAATGACTGTGGGCAGCATGGGAACCAAAAACCTCAACCAACTCGTTCAGGAAGTTGATAACCCCGCCAGTGGATCCAAACCCTTCCTTCAAATTGGAGACCGGATTTTAAGAGTCGGTGATCGCGTCATACAACGACGTAATAATTACGATTTGGATGTCTTCAATGGAGATATTGGCCGTATCACAATGATCGACAATCAAAACATGAGCATGGAAGTCACTTTTCCCTCTGATAGTGGTCCACGACCAGTGCACTACGAGAAACAAGACACCCTGGATATCGACCTCGCCTACGCCATCACCATCCATAAGTCACAAGGTAGCGAATTCGATGTGGTCATCATACCAGTCGTCCTGCAGCATTTTAACATGCTCTACCAAAACCTCATCTACACCGCCCTAACACGGGCCAAAAAAATGGCCATCTTCGTTGGCACCCGCAAAGCCCTCGGCATAGCCGTCCGAAACATCGATAACCGTTCACGCAAGACAATGCTGAGAACCATTATTCTCGAATAACCTCACATCATTAACCAAGAGGCAAATCATCTCACTTCTCATATCTCTCCTCTCATTCGCTGGCGCCACAACAACTCCACTCTTCCCTTTGCTTTTGAAAGCAAGGGGAAGTACGCTGCCAAAGGCGGTGGGATGGGGATCACTACCAACGACGCATATTCCAAACTGCAAATCATTTCACTACTAATATCTCAATACTCACCTCTTATACCAATTCTATTTTGAAATGAGACTTATATTGTTTTGAATATTTTGGATACATGTGAGGCGAAAAAATGAGACATAGTCATAATTAAGGCGATATTTTACAACAAAATATATGTTCAAAAAAACGAACAAATAAAGCGCGTTTCAGGGTAGTATTAGTATTAAATAACGCCACAGGTGCGCGAGTCCTCTTGCATTCTCATTCGCTGGAAATGACTTGCAATCAGCTCCATTTCCTTGGTTTGAAGAGCTTCCCCTACGTTCTTTTTATGCAACAACTACATCATAAAAAACTCCCCTTTGAAATACATTGCTGATTTCACAGGGGAGTAAAGTAGTGTTTCCGGCACTAACTATTTAAATACATTAATGCTACTATTTTATGCATGCGTTTTATCCTCCTTTTTTCTAACTAACAAACTCATCTTACTCAACTGGACCATATATAATCCCATTGGCTTTCCAACGTTCTAAAAAGAAAGGTAATGCCTCTTTAAAACGATGATAATTCTTACGTTCAGACAGCGTCCATCCTACTTCGGCATAAGCTGCAATACGAGGAAAAGTCTGGCGTTCTATATCTTTATTGCTTGGAGTCCATTCACTCCACATCTGGCAACCTAAGCCATAAATATTCTTATGGTACTTCTCATCCAACTCATTGGGTATTGGATTGAAGTCATACGCTTTTTTTAAATCAATATTTTTGTAGCTATAGTCTAGATATGTTTTAGTATGTAGTGAATTGACGATACTATAACCTTTTTGTGCTGCATCGGTAATTAGTTTAATGTCGCCTTTCCAAAAATGAACAACTACATTTTTAGCCAATTCGGTTTCTGCCTCCTTATCATCCTTCTTTTCTTCGAACCCTTTATGGATATTGATCCCCATAATTTCATTCCAGCCCATCATGCGCCTTCCCTTACTTTCGATGAATTTTGATATTTTATTAGTAAAGGCAATCTGTAAATCGGCAGGGGTATTTATGCCATTTTCTTTCATGTATTGTTGTACATGCTTCGATTCTTTCCACACTTTGTAACCAACTTCATCTCCCCCAATATGAATAACTTTTGAGGGAAACAGCTCAAACAATTCGTTTAGTACATCCTTCACAAACTGCTCCACTTCAGGTTTTGTAATATCATAATTATCGTAATGGCGACCAAATTTAACAGGAACATCAATATCTATACCTGCTGTCCCCAACCAGGTATATGCAGCAATTGCAGCACTTGAATGCCCAGGCATCTCAAATTCAGGAACAATGGTAATATTCCTTTCAGAAGCATATTTTACGATGTCTTTTATTTGCTCTTGAGTATAAAACCCTTCATGAGGTTCTCCCGAAGTTTTTCCACTCTTCCATGTCTCAATTTCCGAGTCGGCTCTTTTGGATCCTACCTCAGTAAGTAATGGATACTTTTTAATCTCAATTCGCCAACCTGCATCATCAGTCAGGTGCCAATGAAAGACATTCATTTTAAGCATTGCCATTTGCTCAAGCACTTGTTTAACAAATGTTTCTCCATGAAAATAACGAGACTCATCAAGCATATAGGCACGCCAGCCAAATGCAGGCACATCTTCAATTTCAACAGCAGCAACTGTTGCTTCATTTACCAATTGAAGTAAAGTCTGAATGCCATAAAAATAGCCCTTATCTCCATTGGCAGTTATAGTTATTGTTTTTTTCTTTGCTACGAAACGATATCCTTCTTCGCCTAATTTATTTGGCTCTTTTGCAGATTCAAAAACAATTTTCGCTTCCTGACCTACCGAAATTCCTTTCTTACTTAATTCTGAAGTGAGATATGCTGTGTGCATCGTTTCACCAATAACTTTAAATCCATGAGATAGATCAACATAACCTTCACCAACTACCAGCTCATTTGGGTAAGGAATTATTTCAATTGACTGCGCCGGGCACTCGCGTGTTGTGCATGATACGATAAAGCCAGTAACTACAACAAGAATTAGTAATCTTAGTTTGTTGTCCATAATTTAATCATTTAGGTGGGTTCTAAAAATTAGTTTTTTCAATTTTTGACTTGATAAAATCGCAGAACCCTTTAACGAAATTTTCAAATC
>NZ_JAENRR010000089.1 GCF_016612505.1 Carboxylicivirga marina | reverse complement strand
AACCCAAGGCATATAAGCAAAGAAAGGAATCTCAGCTAACTTTTGGATTTACTTAAAAAAATGGGGTAACTCCAAAATAATCATTAAGTTGACTTACAGCCTAACTTTTTGTAATTTATCGATTATAAAAAAAACTAAAGTAAAAAACTTCAGATTTACATTGAAGTTGCCAATTTTATTAATAATCATTAATTGGAAACTGAAATCTCTACAGTTTCATATCAATAATTATACGGTGTTGCGTCAATTTAGATATTTAAAAGTTATCGCTCTATTGTTTTGTTGCATTTTACTGCGTGCTCAAAATATGTTTCCTGGTGCAGAAGGATTCGGTTCACACTCAAGAGGAGCATATGGCGGAGATACTTTACCTGAGATAATAAGAGTTACTACCCTTAAAGATGGTGGCCCGGGCTCGCTGCGTTCAGCTATTTATAAAAATTATCCTCGAGTTATTGTTTTTGAGGTTTCCGGAGTTATTGAACTAAACCGGACTTTGCGTATCAGGGATCCTTATGTATTTATAGCAGGTCAAACAGCCCCATACCCAGGCGTTACGCTTAAAAACTTTTCGCTAGGAATATCTACACACGATGTTTTAGTTCAAGGATTAAAAATACGACCGGGAAGTTTTTCAGGAAGGCAGATCGATGGTGTTAATATTGCCGATGACTCAACAAAACTTCATAACATAATTATCGATCATTGTAGTGTTTCATGGGCTCTTGACGAAAATATTGGTATACTTAATGGTGGTAATGGTGTGACAGTAAGTCATTGTATCATTAGTGAATGTCTCAATGCAATGAATCATTCCTGTGGTATGCTAGCAACTAGTACGGGGCAGGTTAGTATTATTAAAAATCTGTTTATCCACAATGAAGATCGAAATCCATTAGTAAGTGGTGACACTAAGGAAGCCTTAGTAGCCAATAATTTGATTTACAATAGTGATACCCATGTTATTTATTTTGGATCAATGAGTGAATTAAGAAGAAAGATGCGAGCCGCAGCTATCAATAATTACTATTATCCAGGGATAAAAAATAGAAATGAGTACATC
The DNA here is from genome assembly GCF_016612505.1 of Carboxylicivirga marina. Classification (GTDB taxonomy): domain Bacteria; phylum Bacteroidota; class Bacteroidia; order Bacteroidales; family Marinilabiliaceae; genus Carboxylicivirga; species Carboxylicivirga marina. The sequence continues at coordinate 15,886 of NZ_JAENRR010000089.1, read as the reverse complement.
ATATCTATCAATGCAGGTATTAACCCACAAGCCCAGCTGTATTTGAGAGGTAATAAAACTGAACATGTTACAGATACTAATGCTTGGAGTAATAAGTATATTCATAATCCAGCTAATATGTCATTAAAAGCCAATGATATACCATATAAACTGCCTGTTGTCAATATTCTTTCAACAACTCACTTAAAAGATTATTTGATAGAAAATTGCGGTGCACAACCGGGTAATAGGGATGACATTGATGAGCGTATAATAAATGATCTTGTCAATTATTCAGGAAGCAAAATATTATATCCTGAAGAAGTTGGAGGTTGGATGTATGATTCACAGCATCATATTTTAGTAATTCCCGAAAATCCGCATAAAGATGATGATAATGATGGTTTTACTAACCTTGAAAACTGGGTGCATGAAATGCTATATAATGGAGCTCAGTAAAAGAGACACTTCGTATAGTGGATTAGACAACAGGCTAGGAGATAATAAATGGAATTAAAATAATTCTCATGTTATGTTATTTAAAGAAAACTACAGAAATTCAAAATTCTTAAAAATAGTCTTAATCACTTTATCTGTATTGCTGCTGATTATTCCTGATTTAATGCTTCATTTAAAAAAAGATATACTTAGTATAGGTGTTATCATTTCAAAGATATGTTTACTTCTCGCTGGAGGATTAATACTTTTAAGAATAACTAAATCGTATTACTATACCTATTTGATAATTGGCATTCCCTACATATTGTCATCCATTGCCGAGATAGTCAATATTATTGCAGTTAATTGGTATATCAGCTCTGATGGCTTAAAAGCATTGTATTATTTATCTGATAGTGAGGTTTCTGAGTTTTTTAGCAAATTTAAGATATACTTTTTAATTCCTTTGTTTTTGTTAGTCGGATACAGTTTGGTTTTGGTGTATTATAAAAAAGTATTCTATAAAGTGCGCTTAAAGAATAGCGCTATTATTATTGCATTTGTCTTAATGCTTGTCTCGATTGGATTAACTGTTTTAAAACTTACTGAAAATTCAGAATTTTATTCAGGTAAGAACCGTATCCGTCTTGCTCTTAGAAGTGGTTATATTTATGAGCATCCATTTAATTTTTATTATAGAACAGCAAGGTTATTTGTAACTAATCACCGAAACAAACTGAGTAGGGATTTGAGGAATAATTTTAAGTTTAGTGTAAGTGAAGATGATAAAAGGATTAAGCCTGAGGTAGTTATTTTTGTTATAGGTGAAGCAATGCGTTATAAAAACTGGTCGATAAATGGATATAGTAAAAAAACGAGCCCCGGTTTAGATGCATTTAAAAATTTGGTTTCATATTCTAGACATTACTCTAATGCTAATTGTACAGCCAATGCTATTCCACTGTTATTAACACAAGCTACTGCACAAACTTATCAAGATGCATTTCATCAGAAAACAATAGTGTCTCTTTTTAAAGAAGCCGGTTATCAAACGAATTGGATATCTAGTTCTAGTGGTGTTTTAAGATATTTAGATAATAGAGAAGAATCAGATTTCTTTTATAATTTAAGAACTGATTATCCAGATAATACGGATTATGGAATAATACCTACTGTTGAAAAAGTGTTAAGTCAATGTGAAGGAAGGCAGTTTATTGTCATAAATATGCGAGGAGCTCATGAGCGTCCACCTTTAAGTTTCGATTCATTTACACCAAATAGTAATTTTAAAGATTATGTACTTTCAATTGATAATGCAAAGGTTTTTGTTAATGATTATGATAATACAATTCTCTTTCAAGATTACATTTTAAGTAACGTCATTCAAAGACTTGAATTGCAAGGTAAATCATCAGTTTTTTTATTTACCTCAGATCATGCTACTCACTTATTTGATGGAGGACATTCATTATTTGGTTATGGAGCAGCCCACCCAACCGAGATAGAAACTCATATCCCACTTTTTGTTTGGTGCTCAAAAAAGTATCTAAATAATAATAAGCCCAAATTCGATAACATGCAGGTAAACAGGGGAATGCTATCAACAAATGACAACTTGTTTTTTACATTAGCAGATTTAGCAAATATAAAATATCAATACTTTAATAGGAATATGAGCTTGGCAGATTCCTTATATATTGAGCCGGAATCACGGTATGTTTATGCTAATAATCGTTTATTCGAATTTAATTATAAAGATGGCAGCAATAGTTTATTACCCTCAAATTTATCAAAGTAAGTCTAGGGTTTTATTACATTGTTTAGTTTGGCGAGTTCATTTTAATTAAAATCTTTCTTAAGAAATAACCACACAGTCTTCTCGTTATATAGTACATGATGTTAAAACTTATTTTGTAATCAGTACTATTCAATAGTCTATAATACCTTTTACCTTTTACACTTTCAAACCAATTAAGAATAGTCAATTGCTTATTAGAATTATATTCACAAAAACTAGGTAGTTCTGATCGTTCTTCGATAAAAACAACATTTGAGTTTTCTTTCTCAATAGGTTTTATGATATGGCCTGTCATATCACAATATGCCTTTAGTGGAATATTATTTCCAGCACATGTAGCGATGTATTCTTGAAGGTTAACCCGTCCTGCAGTAGGTTCAATCATGTAAAAGTCACCTGTTTTAGGGTGTTTCTTATATTCTATGGAACCAAGGCCTTTAAACTTTATTGTATCAAATATACGTAAGGTCTCATTTGTAACAAAAGAAACGTTCGCAGGTCTGGTTGAAGCTGTAGAGCCAGTCAATACTCTCCATTGCCTAATTTTCTGGCCTGTAAAATGAGCTTTGCATTCTCCATTTTCATTGTAATAGGTTAAGCAGTAATATATGTTATCATCTCCTCCTGGTATAAATTCCTGGGCAAGAATACGAGGTTCTGTCGCAAACATTTTAGGAAACACTAACTTAAAATCATTATAGCTATTAAAAATTGTTGCTTTCGGGAATCCTGAATTATGCCATTTAATTGATTTTAAAAAGGGTTTAATAATAATTGGGAATTGTAATTCTCTTACCAAATTTCCATCTTGTTCGCTTTCAATGTTTACAGTTTGTGGAACTTTGATTTTGTATTTTTTAATAACATCTTTGAGTCGAATTTTATCAATTAAAGAATTAACAATGGAGGCATCAGGGATATTAATTAACATGTATTGACTAAGTTCATTTATGTATTTAACAATGAATTCAACTTTTTCATCATTGGTTAAAAATAAAACTGGCTTAACAGAAAAACTTTTAGAAAGTTGAATTAGCTTCTTTTTCAAATCTTCAGCTGAATCATATACATATGTCTCTTGTGCAAAACGTGTTTTTAGTTCAATATGATCCTTACAGAAAGAAAACCCATACAACGGAATTTTGTATTTGTAAAGAGATCTAAGAATTCCATAGCCAGCATGTGTTATATCTAAAACAATAACAGGATTTAATTGAGGATTAGATTTCATTTCTTATTTGTTTATTGTTTGTCGATAAATTTCATCATAGCTTTCTGCAATGTTTGCCCAGTTATATTTTGTCTTTATATGCAACAACGCTTTCTGAGCTTTACTTTTAACGACGTTAGTGTTTTCCTCGATAAGCTTAATTTTTTCGACTAAATCATCACTGTTTTGATCTTTAAAAAAGGTCACATGTTCATCGTTAAATACTTCTTTATTTTCTTTTATATCACTCGCTACAATCGGTGTTTGCGTTGATGCTGCCTCTAACAGCATAATAGACATGCCTTCTGTTTCTGAGGGAAAAATAAACAGTTTTGATTTTTTAATTAGTGTTAGTAGAAGCGGTAAGTCACCAATATACCCCGGATAAATAACCTTCATGTGCTTGTATTTTTCTTGCAATTCACTAACGTACTCTTTTGCATGGCTAAGATCACCAGCTACAATTATGGTACCTTTATAATTCATTTTATCAAGAGCAGCTAACATTGTATGGCAACCTTTGGTTTTCATAATTCGTCGGGCAGCAAAAATGAAGTACTCTTTTTCTTTAAGATAGTATTCTTCTAAGAAATGATTGGCTTCACGCTCTTTATATTCATCTTTAATGGTAATTCCATTAGGGATGTAAACTACTTTATTCTTTGAACCATTATTGTATATTTTAGTCAATGGATTTGATATACAAGTGAGTGTTGCACTTGACTTTAGAAATATCTTTTCAGCTTTTTGTAGATACCATTTCTCGATTTTGGACCACTTATCTCTCAAATAAGCTGATTCATGCGAAGTAGCTACAATATTGGTTTTCTTTCGAAAGAGTGGTAAAAAGAAAGCTGCATCAATTTTATGTAGATGTATGACGTCAAATTTTCTGAACTTTAGATGTAAAGCACTGCGTAAAAAATAGAATAAAGCCCCTATGCTTCCTCCCGGCCATTGATTAAATTGCATTACTTTAACACCATTTATATGCTCTTTAGCATCATTGTTTTTATAACAAAGAATAGTGATGTCATAACGGTTCTTTAATTGCCTGATAATGTTTTCGGCAACCCTACTTGTACCCCCCTTGGAAGGAAAGTATTTTATACCATAAAAGGCAACTTTTGGCTTTTTCATATCAATAGGTTAGAATATGGAATTAATTGTCTATTTGGTTTTCAATAAGCTGTATGTATCGTTCTTTAAATTTATGAACTGAATAATTCTCTTTCAAGTGGGTATAGCCATTTTTTCCCATCGATAACATTAAGGCAGGAGCGTTAATTAATTGGATTAAATGATCAGCAATCGTCTGGTAGTTTTTAATTGGAGTCAAAAAACCTGAACGTTCATGAATCACAAGTTGATTATTGTCTCCTACATTTGTTGCCACAACTGGGAGTTTATTGTTGAGAGCTTCCATTATAGAATTGGATAGGCCTTCAAAAATAGATGTACATAAATAAATATGGGCTTTTTTGTAGTAGTCCTCAGTATTACTTGGATTGATTACTATTTCAACAGATTCAGTTAGTTTTTCCTGTGTAACTATTCTTCTAATATTTTCTTCTTCTGAGCCATATCCTATAATAAAATAGCGAAGAGGCTTATGGCTTATGGTTTTTAATGTTTTTATGGCAAGTAGTGCAGTTTGGTAATCTTTAGCTTTAACGAAACGTCCAACGCTCAAAATATTAATAACTTCTTTATTGTTATTGCTTTGCTTGGTGTTGTTAATGTCAATAGCATTGTGAATTACAATTGATTTTGATTCAACAAAGCCTTGTTGAATGAATAACTTTTGACCCGAATAATTATTAAAAATACTTGCTTTTTGGAGGTATTTGTGTAATAGTTTTAGGATGATGAATTTATGCTTAGGAAGCAGTGAGCTTCTGATACCACCATAGTTTTGACATCGATTTATTCCGATCGAGGCTATTGATGCGATCAGGTTATCGCTGCTTAAGTATGAAAAAAGACACTGTATCCTTTGTTGTACGATAAGCTTCCTTAGTTTTAATATTTTTCTTGGCCAGCTTCCTGTCAGGTGTACTTTAATTATGTTTTTATGCAAAAGCAACGCCTCGTTAAAAGGCGAAAAATCATCATACTGGTAAAAAACATAAACACGATAATCGCTACAAAGAACATTTGCCAGAAGAGCACTTTGTTTTTCAGCACCTCCTGGTTTAAGTGAGCGGATTACGATTCCTACATGTTTCATTTTAAATACCTTTTAGTCCTAAACTAAGAAATATATGCCATTGATGCTTGGTTTTTTGACTGTTGGTCAAAAATGAGTGGTTAACAACTCATTTTTTTTGTAATTTTTTTCTGTGTTTAAAATTCACAGGTGGACGGCATTTTTTATTGGGACGATAATTTTTAAAGAAATACCTTATGGATAAGAAACTATTATTAATGGCTCTGACAATATTATTTCTGATGTCATGCTCAAATAAAACTGAAAATATGAAATCTGATTCAATTAATACTAAAGCTATTTTTTTACATCATAGTACTGGTAAAACTATTTGGCGAGGAGGTAATACGTTTATACAAAAGGTGAAGTTGAAGCTAGGCTTGCCAATGGCTGTTGAGCGTTGGTTTACCAAGTACAACAAGCAAAATAGTACAAATTATATAGTTGAGGCGAGAGCTTTTCCGGCCAAAGAACCGTATGGATGGAACAATTACCCTTTTGATTATTATACGATCTGGGTTGAAAATGGACATCAGGATTATTACATGGAAGAACCAACCTTAAAGATCTTGACAAAGGAATATGGAGTTATAATATTAAAACATTGTTTTCCGGTTAGTAAGCTGAAAACTGACAGAGAAAAAATAGATATTGCTTCAGCAGAACGGACTATACAAAATTATAGATTGCAATATGAGGCTTTGTATAAAGAATTTCAGAAGTACCCTGATACTAAATTCTTGATTTGGACCCCACCGGCACTAACCGAACGAAAATCGGATGAAGAATGGGCGCAAAATATGCAAGAATTCTATTTGTGGATAAGAAACGAATGGGATAAGCCAGATGATAACGTGTTTTTGTGGGATTTTAGAGCATTGGAAACAGAAGGAGGTTTGTATCTTCTAGATAAATATGCCGAATCACCATCCGATTCTCACCCTAATACTGAGTTGGCTATCAAAGCTTATCCTTTATTTTGTAAGAAAATTGTAGAGGTTTTTAATCGATAATCTTTATGGTAGGAAAATTGACGCACCTGTTATATCGCAGTTTAACCCGAATTTTTATTGGGAAGGCAAGAATTTCTCTTTTGCGTAAAAGAGGTGTGAAGATTGGCGACGATTGCATGATTTTTAATGCTGATTTTTCCACTGAGCCTTATTTAATTTCATTGGGTAATCATGTTGCCGTTTCCAATGGAGTACGCTTTATTACACACGATGGAGCTGTTTGGATATATCGTGATGAACTTCCAGATTTAGATGTGTTTGGAAAGATTGTTATTGGCAATAATACAGTGGTTGGTATGAATGCGATTATTTTACCCAACACCGTTATTGGTGATAATTGTATTGTAGCAGCAGGTGCAATTGTAAAAGGTAGGTTTGACGATAATTCATTGATAATGGGTAATCCTGCAAAAAAAATAATGGATACGAAATTGCAAAAGCAAATGTATTTAATGAGCCCATCGAAATTTGATCTGAAAAAACTAAATGACCGACAAAAAAGAAAAGTTTTAATGGAGCGTTTTGGCCTTAAATAATAATCAAGTACACGATGAAGATATTACATGTTGCAGATAATTTGGTGATGGGCGGGAGAGAACGTCGTTTGTTGGAGTTGATTAAAGGTTTAATAGCACAGCAGCATGATATTGTTTTGGTCTTGTTTCGCGATGCTATTCATTATAAGGAAATACACGATTTACCTGTCAAGCTGATTATTTTAAAAAAGCGTTTCAGGTTTGATGCATTGATTTATTTTCAACTTTTTAAAATATGTAAGGAAAATAAACCAGATCTAATTCATTCGTGGGGAGGAGTACCATCTGTATTTAGCGGTTTGGCAGCTTATGTTTGTCGAAAAAAAATGGTGAATGGTATGATCGCTAACTCAGAGTGCAAACCATTTACAATGGACTGGAATCGGTCGCGTTTATCCTTTCCTTTCTCCGATGTAATTGTTTCAAATTCCAGGATTGGTTTAAAAGCGTATGGAGTAAGCAGAAAAAGGGGGATTGTAATTACCAATGGTTTTAATACAAAACGATTAGCCGTTGAATATGATAATGTAAATACCTTAAAAGAACTGGACATCCATAATAAGCAATTAATAGTAGGTATGGTGGCCAGTATTAATTGGCGAAAAGATTACCCAACTTTTATCAGAGCTGCTTTGCGAGTATTAGAGCAAGATACAAATATGTGTTTTGTTATAGTTGGTGATGGAGATGATCGACAAGCGATTGAACAGATGATTCCGATTGAGCAGATGAAGTATTTTAGGTTTTTAGGAAATAGGCAAGATGTTGATCGTTTTATTTCAGTTTTTCACATGGGTGTTTTGGCTTCTTTTGCAGAGGGCATTTCCAACTCTATAATGGAATATATGGCTTTTGGTAAGCCCGTAGTCGCATCAGATGTTGATGGTAATCGTGAATTGGTGGAGACTAATAAATCAGCATTTCTAGTTAAAGTTGGTGATGACGAAACAATGGCCAATAAAATACTTGAATTATTCAGAAATGATAAACTAGCATCAGAAATGGGGCAGCGAGGAAGGCAAATTATTCTGGAACGATTAACAGAGGAGCAAATGACCAGAAATTATCTGAATTTATACAATAAGCTTTTAGATTATGAAGCAATGGATAATTAATGCACTAGTTCTGTTGTTTATCGGATATTGCTATACATCCATAAACGCTCAAAATATGTTTCCTGGTTCTGAAGGATTTGGAGCTGAATCACGGGGTGCATATGCAGGAAAGCAATTGCCACAAGTTATTAAGGTAACCAACCTTGATGATGGAGGTCCAGGGTCGTTAAGAGCTGCTATCAATCGACAATATCCTAGAATTATCATTTTTGAGGTTAGTGGAGTTGTTGAGCTAAACAGAACATTGAGAATTAATTCTCCTTATGTGTTCATTGCTGGTCAAACAGCTCCTTACCCTGGAATAACACTTAAGAATTATTCCCTCGGAATATCAACTCATGATGTACTGGTTCAGGGACTAAAAGTAAGACCAGGAACTGCTTCTAACAAACAGATAGATGGAATTAATATTGCTGATGATTCAACGAAGTTGTACAATATTATGGTTGATCATTGCAGTGTTTCATGGGCACTTGATGAAAATATTGGCATTCTAAATGGTGGGGATGGAATCACAATTAGCAATTGTATCATAAGTGAGTGTCTAACGCATATGGACCATTCAAAAGGCCTGCTATCTATGCATTCAAAAAGAATAAGTGTTATTAAAAATCTGTTTGTGCATAATTCTGATCGTAATCCCCTTGTTTGGGGAGATACATATGGCGTTCAGGTGATCAACAACTTAATTTATAATAGTGATACACATGCTGTTTATTTAGGTATGTCGGGTGAGTTCAAAACGCCCATGAAAGCTGATATTGTTGGGAACTATTACATATTGGGCAAGAGAAATCGTAATGATAAGTTACTTTCTGTTCATGAAAACTTTCAAAACAATGGTAAAGTTCATATAGGTGGTAATATTACCAAAGGTGTTAACTCAATGGATCAATATAGTCGAGCAATGTTACACAATCCGGGTAATAAAAAGGTTTTCAATACTCAAATGTCTGATGAAGTAAAGAGTATTAGTGTTATAAATGCAGCTATTTTAAAGGATTATTTAATAAAAAACTGCGGGGCACATTCACGCACAAGAGATGATATTGATAACAGAATCGTAAATGATGTATTAAAGCAAACAGGTAAACGAATAGCCCTTCCATCAGAAGTTGGAGGATGGATTTATGAATCAGGTGAAAGAAAACTGAACATACCTGCTGATCTGCATGCTGACGATGATGGTAATGGATTTACGAATATAGAAGAGTGGATCCATAGTTTTCTTTAAGCAAAGAGCTCTTTTGTTCTTTAGCCATCATTTTTAATGTGTTAGTGTAATTTTTCTTTGCTTATAACAAAAAAAGGAGCATTAAAAACCTGTTATGCTTAACTTATAAATTGAGAATTGGGGAAGAATTTGAAACAAGGTGTTTAGCAGTCATAGTTATGATTTGTCATAAACGCTAACTATTGAAAATAGAAACAGAACTCAAACATTAGATTATGAAAGAAGATATCAGAACGTTTATTTCAGAAATAACATTTATCGATAAAAACACCATTGCTGATGAAACAAAGCTTTTTGAGGAAGGCATTTTTGATTCAATGGGACTATTGAGTCTAATAACATTTTTGGATGAACAGATGGGAGTGAAGACTGATGATTCCGATTTAACAGAGGAAAACTTCCAGAGCATTAATACAATTGTTTCATTTTTAGAGCGAAAAAAATCACTTGTTAACTAAGTCTTATGTGCGGAATCGTTGGGTTTACAAATGATGGTTTTGCTGTTGCACATAAAGAAGCTGTGCTCAACAGGATGCTGACTCGTATTCAATACCGTGGTCCTGATGAGTCAGGTCTGTATATTACGCCGAATTGCTCAATGGGTAACGTACGCCTTAGTATCGTTGATTTAAGTTCAGGTCAACAGCCACTTTGTAATGAAGACGGCTTCCTTTGGATAGCATACAATGGTGAAGTATACAACCACCATGAACTCAGAGTGAAACTTGAGAAAAAAGGGCACAAATTCAGAACCACTTGTGACACCGAAGTGGTTCTGCATATGTATGAAGAATATGGATCGAAATGTTTAAATGAACTTAATGGGCAGTTTGCATTTTCCATCTGGAATGAAAAGAAGAAAACATTATTTCTGGCGCGAGATCGCTTTGGTATTAGGCCATTATATTATTATCGGAGCGAAAGAAATATTGTTTTTGCTTCAGAAATAAAATGTTTATTTGAGCACCCTGAAGTTACTAGGGCGATCAATTTAGAAAGGCTTAAGGAATCTCTGATTTTTTGGGCGCCAAAATCACCTAATACTGTTTTTGATACAGTAAAAGAGTTACCACCAGGGCATTTTGTGGAAGTGAAAAACGGTTGTTTTAATGTACAACAGTATTGGAAACATCATTATCGATTCGATAAATTTAAGGGAACCATTGATGATGCAGCTGACGAACTTTATTCTTTATTGAAAAGTAGTGTCGATTTGCGCTTAAGGGCTGACGTACAGGTAGCAGCTTATCTAAGTGGTGGGTTGGATTCAAGTGTAACAACTGCCCTTGTAAATGAGATACAGCCCAACGTGTTAAATACGTTTTCAATTGGCTTTGTCGATCAGGCTTATGATGAGTCAGTGTACCAAAATGAAGTAGCCAAACACTTTGACACGAATCATACAAGTGTTTCCTGTAACAATGATGATATTTCAAAATACTTAGCTAAAGCAATCTATCATGCCGAAGCGCCTTTGTTGAGAACATCTCCAGTGCCCATGATGCTTCTATCCTCGTTGGTACGAAAAAATGGCATTAAAGTAGTGCTAACTGGCGAAGGTGCCGATGAGATGCTTGGCGGCTACAATATTTTTAAAGAAACCATCATAAGGCATTTTTGGGCTCGTCAGCCAGAGTCTAAAATCAGACCAGTCTTATTAAGAAAATTGTATCCATATATACCACAACTAAAGAATGCTTCACCAATGATGCTTCGGTTGTTTTTTGGTTATCAGCTTAATAATACTAACTCCCCTGTATATTCGCACTTGTTGCGTTGGAAAAATGGACATCAGCTAACTAATATGTTATCTACTGAAGTTTTACACCAGGTGAAAGACTATGATCCAGTGGATGAACTATCGAGTAATTTTTCAAATGAGTTTGGTGCCTATAGCCCTCTTGAAAAAGCTCAATTATTAGAATCAAAATTGTTTATGTCTGGTTATCTCTTGTCTTCACAGGGGGATCGTATGGCGATGGCCAATTCTGTTGAAGGCCGATATCCCTTCTTAGATCATCGTGTTGCTGAATTTTGTGCCACACTTCCTGATAGCTATAAGCTAAATGGCCTGAATGAAAAAGTGATTTTGAAACTAATGATGAAGGAGCAACTTCCCTCTTCTGTATTAAGACGTTCAAAACAAGCTTATCGAGCCCCAGTTGCACAAGCTATTATGCAAAATAAAAACCTTATGGAACAATACATGAACGAAGCAGCGATTAAAGAATCTGGTTTGTTTAATGCTCAAAAAGTAAGTGTGTTGCAACAGAAGTTATCAGGGAAACAGCCTGTTTCAGAGCAGGATAATATGGCCTTAATTGCAGTTTTGTCTACTCAAATATTGTACAGTAAGTACATAGCAGACTTTGAAGGTGCCTGCAAGTTGGATATGGTTAAGGGCGATTTAAAAAATAAACAAGTAATAATAAGATAAACTTCAAACCTATGACTAAACCTGTTTTCACTAAGGAAATAATAAAGTTAAATGATATTCATTCTACAATTGATATTATAATAACCAAGCTACGAAACGATGTTGGAAAGACTTTAAAACGAAGAGGAGGCATTGTTGGCATTAGTGGAGGAATCGACTCTTCAGTTACATTAGCTCTGGCAGTGAAGGCATTTGGTGCCGATAAAGTCATTGGCGTAATGCTCCCTGAAAAAGATTCAAGTGATGATAGCAAAGATTTTGCGCTTGAATTGGCCAATAAGTATGGAATAAAAGTGATTGAAGAAAATATTAGTGGAGCTCTTGAAGGCTTTGGCTGTTATACGAGACGCGACGAGGCTGTTAAAAGAGTGATTCCGGCATTTAACCCCAAAACGGATAAGATGAAAATTGGGATTCCTCCCGAATTCCTCAATACAAACTTGCCACCTGTTTTCTATGTGACAGTAATTTTTAAAGATGGTTCAGAACAAAGTGAACGCCTGCCAATGAATGAGTATTTGCAAATTGTTGCGGCGTCTAACTTTAAACAACGTAGCCGTATGTCTATGTTATATTACCACGCCGAAGCTAATCATTATGCAGTCATTGGAACACCTAATAAGCACGAGGTACAACAAGGTTTTTTTGTAAAATTCGGAGATGGTGGAGCAGATGTGATGCCAATAGGAAATTTGTACAAAACACAGGTTTATGAGTTAGCAGAAACATTAGGAGTTCCAAGAAATATTATAGAACGAACGCCAACAACTGATACATATACAGCGGAGCAAACCCAGGAAGAGTTTTTTTACCAAATGCCTTTTGAAACAATGGATTTACTTTGGTATGGTTGGGAAAATGGCTACTCTTCTGAGGAAGTCGCAGTTGCAATTAAACAAGAAAAGCAGGATGTCGAACGAATCTTTAAAAACTTTGAGCGTAAGAAGAGCACAACGGAATATCTTCGTATGCCACCGATTCATAATTATTAATTAATGAGCCATGAATTGTGTTGATTTTCTTTTGCAGGATCATACCAATCATCCTAATGATTTTATTTTAGGCCGAACAGGTGTACTTTCGTATGCTGATTTATTGAGCAATGTTTTAAAGCTTAGTAAATGGTTTGAAAAAACAGTCGGTACTGAGCAGAATATCATATTAATGATGCCTAATTCCAGCTTATCTGTAATATGCTATTTAGCTATTATGAAATCAGGAAATGTTGTTGTACCTCTAAATCCTGCAATAGAACGGGAAGGTTTTAATGATATTGTTGAACGCTGTCATCCAAACTATCTTATTGTATCCTCGCAGATTAAAAAGAAGATGAATCTTAATGTTGGTAGCGTGCTGACAGAGAATGAAGTTGATTCTATTCTTAATGTGCAGGAAAGTGTTGAATGGTATTCAAGTGCATGTATTGATGATGCATTGGCTCAGATCATATTCACATCAGGATCCACTGCAAAACCTAAGGGGGTAATGATTTCTCACAAAAACATAATCGCTAATACTACGTCTATTATCGAATATTTGCAGCTATGTGAGAAGGATATTGTTGAAATCGTACTGCCATTCTTTTATTGTTATGGATTATCATTATTACATACACACCTCAAAGTTGGTGGAAGTGTGGTTTTGAATAATACTTTCATCTTTTTAAACTCTGTTTTAAGCGACTTTAATAAGTATAAATGTACTGGTTTTGCTGGCGTCCCAAGCCATTTTCAAATATTGTTACGAAAATCAGATTCTTTTAAAAACACTAAGTTTCCGCACTTACGCTATGTAACGCAAGCCGGAGGTAAGCTGCATACCACTTTCATTGATGAGTTTCGTAAAAATCATCCTGAGATTGACTTTGTAGTCATGTATGGCCAAACGGAAGCAACTGCACGCTTGTCCTATTTGCCGGTTGAGAACTTAAAGGATAAATTGGGTTCAATTGGCAAAGGGATTCCGAATGTAGAACTGAGAGTTGTTAATAACGAAGGAGTTAAGGTACAACCCAATGAAGTTGGAGAAATAATTGCCAAAGGAGACAATGTGATGCTTGGTTATTATCAAGAAGATGAAGAAACGGCTAAAACCATTATTGGAGAATGGCTATATACTGGCGATCTAGCTACGGTTGATTCAGATGGCTTTATTTATCATGCAGCGCGTCGCAAAGAAATCATTAAAGTAGGCGGAAGGCGAGTGAGCCCCAAAGAGATTGAAGAGGTGATTGTTGGTATAGAAGGGGTAATAGATTGTTCAATTGTTGCAGTCGAAGACGAGGTGTTAGGTGAGGCTATAAAAGCTATATTGGTTGTAAATAATCAAAACAACAATATTTCTGCCGAAGATGTAAAGAGGGTATGTGCAGATAAATTGGCATCATACAAAATACCACAAGTAGTCGAGTTTCAAGAGAACTTGAATATAAACTCAACAGGTAAGAAAGTTAAAGGTTAAGCATTCATTAATTTTAGGTGAACGATTGTCATAAATTTTAAGCCGTTCGTAAAAGTCAATTCGCAAAACTTTTTTTTTGACTAATGCTATTTTTTTATAGAGGAAATGCTATTTATTTGTGTTGAGTTAATTGTATTGGTTGTTAGTGGGTTGTGGAATTAAAATAACTCATGTAAAAGCACTGTACTTTTGCTTTTTTTGCTCGTAATTTACTCAGGATTGTAAAGGAATTGAGTCGGGATGAGAAATATTGAATCTATAGGAGCTATAGGTGTTACACGCAGTATTGAGCAGGTAGAAAAAAAACGTGTTCAGGAGACGGTAGTGCAGAATAGTGCGCTTGCAAAAAAGACGATTCTGAATTCGGTTAGTAAAGATGTAAAGTCCTATTTTCTTCAGCACGTTTCAATTGACTCTATCTCAACCGCTGTCATTAATGATAATTCGCACCCTCTATATTTATCCGATAATCAGCAGGACATTCGTAATGTTATTAACGTTAGGCAAATTAACGACGTTAGGTATATTAATAAGTATTTGTGCCAAATAAACAAGTACTTGCCTGATGCAGGTATTCTTATTGGCTGTGTTGAATCAACGAGTAATCGAAAGCAAAAACTTTTTAAGGGCCAAATTTCTTTTTGGAAGCGATTATATTGGTTGTATTGCTTCATTATTCATCGTGTATGGCCCAAAGTCCCTAACCTAAAAAAGTTATATTTCTTTCTCACCAAGGGAAAATATCGTTGGTTAACCATCGCTGAAGTACTCGGTCGTGTGGTGAGTTGTGGATTTGATATCATTGAATTCAAAGAAATAGATGGCAAGGTGTATTTTGTAGTTATGAAAACGCATGACCCTGATCATAATATGCACCCTTCATATGCGCCGGTATTCCCTATGAAAAGGGTTGGGAAAAATGGCAAGCTTATTAAAGTTTATAAGTTTAGAACAATGCATCCATACTCTGAGTATTTACAAGACTATGTAATTCGATTAAATGGATACAATGAGGTGGGTAAGCCGGCAAATGATTTTAGATTAACCCGTTGGGGGCGATTTTTTAGAAAGTACTGGTTAGATGAATTGCCTCAAATCTTAAATGTGTTAATTGGTAATATGTCCATTGTTGGAATGCGTCCATTAAGTCAAACTCGCTTCAATGAATTGCCAGAAGACGTGAAAAGAATGCGTGTAAAGTTTAAGCCAGGTTGCATTCCTCCGTATGTAGCTTTAAATATGCCCGATAGTGAAAACAATATTGAAGCTGAAAGGATTTATATGAAGGCTAAAAAGCGCTCGCCATTTTTAACAGATGTAAAGTATTTCTTTCAAGCATTTTATAATATTTTTAGTGGAAAGATAAGTAGTTCATAATACTTGGAGTTACCCCATAATACAGATGCCTATCTCATGGATTTCTTAGTTAACAAGGGTTTGCAGGGAATGCTAAGTGA
>NZ_JAENRR010000088.1 GCF_016612505.1 Carboxylicivirga marina | reverse complement strand
ATCTCATCTTCTAAGCCTGTTTTGGAGTGGGGGAAAAGCACATACAGTCCTTTACCTTCATTTACCCTGGGTGCATATCGCCCTGTCAACAAAGCGGCACGAGAGGGTGTACAGGTGCCGTGTGGAGCATAAAAATTGGTGAATTTCATCCCCATTTCGGCCAGGGCATCCAGATTGGGTGTATGGATATCTTTGGAGCCAAAACAGCTCAGGTCATCATAACCAACATCATCAGCCAAAATATGGATGATATTGGGTTTAGTATTGTTTTCTTGCGCTGACACTTGAAAACAGAGTAAAATCAGAAATAAAGAAAAGAGTTGTTTCATCGTCCAATTATTTTACATTGTTACTATCTTAATAAATAGGAATGGTCCTATTGAACACTAGTTCTGATAGCATTAAATTTTAGTTGCATTTGCTGAACTTTTTCAGGCATCTCATCAGCCAGATCGTTTTGTTGGCCTGGATCTTCCTTTACATTGTATAATTGTGGCTTAGATGAAAAGCCTGTTTCCATATCAACACCCCAGCTGATTTTCTTACCACCTTTATATGGAGGGATTAGTACCCAATCGCCTTCGCGGTAGGCCAACCTGCCTTGTAAACCTTCGGTAATGTGTTCACTACGTCCGGTTTTTGTTTTGCCGGTCAGTGTATTTAACAGGTTTTGGCTGTCAGGGCGCTTGTTTTCATTGTTTAACAGGGCTGCAATTGAAGCATACAGGTCAACCTGCGATATCAATGCATCTGATACGCCCGGCTTAATTTGTCCTTTCCAGCGGGCAAGGAAGGGTACATGCGTACCGGCATCGTATAAACTGTACTTACCACCTCTGAAATTACCCCAAGGTGTATGCTCGCCAATCAGTACATCTGATTGATCCTGATAGCCATCGTCTAACACCGGGCCATTATCACTAGAGAATATAACCAGTGTGTTTTCTGATAGTCCAAGTTCGTCTAGTGTTTTCAGGAACTCACTAACACACCAGTCGGCTTCCAAAATCGCATCGCCGCGTGGTCCCATACCTGAGCTTCCGGCAAATCGTTGGTTTGGCACACGTGGCACATGCGGTTGGTGTAAGGCATAAAACAAGAAAAACGGATTGTTCTTATTCTGACTTACAAATTGTTTTGCCTTATCCAGGAAGTTGTCAGCCATGGCTTCATCGACCCATAAAGCTGATTTTCCACCTTTCATGTAGCCAATCCGCGAGATACCGTTAGTGATACTGTTGTTGTGGCCATGACTAGGATGTATTTTTAATAGTTCAGGATTTTCCTTTCCGGTAGGCTCTCCTTCGAAGTTTTTATGGTAGCTAACCTCAATTGGGTCATTAACATCCAGGTTCACAATATTGCCGTTATCAACATAAACAGTTGGAACACGATCATTGGTGGCTGCCATAATGTAGGAGCGATCAAAGCCAACCTCATTAGCGCCCATTGTAATAGGAACGTTCCAGTTAATGTTACCGTCACCCAAACCTAAGTGCCATTTACCCACAACTGCAGTTGTGTAGCCATTGGCTTTTAGCAGTTTTGGAAGTGTATTGGCAGTGGTGTCAATTAATAGAGCCGAGTTGCCAGCTAATACTCTGGCACGCTCGTTTCGCCATGGGTATTCTCCGGTTAATAAACTGTATCGGCTTGGTGTACAGGTTGCAGCTGTTGCATATCCATTGGTGAAACGAATTCCTTCAGTCGCAATTCTATCAATGCCTGGAGTGTTGAGGGTACCTGCCTGGTAGCAGCTAACATCGCCAATGCCCAAATCGTCGGCATAGATGATTACAATATTGGGTTGAGTGGGTGTTTTTTGGGAACATCCTGAAAGAACAGTTAATAAAAATGCGCAACTGATTAGAAAAATAAACTTTTGCATAGTCCTTACTACTTATTTGAAACTTTAATAAAAGTACAAATTACTTTTATACGGTGAAAATACGTTTCTAATTTTAAAAACAAAACGAAATCGATATGACTTTCGTTATATTTTCATTTATTACTGATAATTAGCAAATGAAAATATAACAAATTAGTCAAATCTAAAATTTGAATATATCAGATTCAACTCTGCAAGTACTGAAAATAGTCTTCACTTTATTGACAATTTCAGGATGTTCGTCTGCTACATTATTAGTTTCTCCCAGGTCAACCGAAAGATCGTAAAGCTCAATAGGCGCATCCGGATTTTTAGAGATACCATACTGAACGGCTTTCCAGTTGCCCATTCTTAATGCTTTACGGCCACCCCAAACATGAAATTCCCAATACAGGAATTCGTGTTGTTCCTGCTCACCTTCACCGGTTAAGGTAGGCAGCATCGAAATACCATCGATTCCTTCCGGAGCTTTTTGACCTGTGATATCTGCAAATGTTGGCATCATATCCCAAAAGGCAGATATTAAATCAGATGTGGTTCCTTCGGCAATAACACCCGGCCAGCTGGCAATGAACGGCACACGGATACCTCCTTCGTATAAATCTCTTTTGTAGCCTTTGAACGGGCCGTTGCTGTTAAAATAGTCTGGTTGCGCACCGCCTTCAACGTGCGGGCCATTGTCTGATGTGAAAATGATAATGGTATTATCAGCTAAACCTAAGTCTTCTACTTTTTGCACAATCTCACCAACCTGATCATCCAAAAGTGTAATCATAGCAGCGAAAGCTGCATGCGATTCAGCTTGTGAGCCATAAGGTCCTTTTCGGAATCGGGGACCATCATCCACACCTTTGTAAGAATGTTCGGGAGCAAACTTTCCTCGGAAACGTTCCATGTATTCTTCCGGTGCAAATAACTCGGCATGTGGAATGATGGAAGGCACATACAAAAAGAATGGCTCATCTTTATGGTCATCAATAAACTGAAGTGTTTTATCGTGAATCAGATTTGGAGCGTAAATGCCCGTTTGTTTACCAGCATTGGCTCCAAGAACAAGGCTATCCTGATTGGAGCGTAAGAAATAAGGATAGTAATGGTGACCCAGCATCTGGCAGTTGTAACCAAAAAAGGTATCGAAGCCCTGGTTGTTGGCATCGCCTTCTGAGCCTGGGTAACCCAATCCCCATTTTCCAAAAGCACCTGTGGCGTACCCCGCTTGCTTAAATAACTCCGCAACGGTAACTGCATCACCTTTTAATGGGTGCTGACCTTCGGGCTGCCGCTCTCTGTTACCACGGATATACGTGTGGCCAGTGTGCTGACCTGTCATTAATGCACTGCGCGAAGGCGCACAAACGGTGCTGCCAGAGTAGTGTTGAGTAAAACGCATGCCGCGTTCGGCCAGCTTATCGATGTTTGGCGTTGTAAATTTGGTTTGTCCATAGCAGCTTAAATCACCATATCCCAAATCATCGGCCAGGATATAAATAATGTTGGGCTGTTGAGGTTTTTTAGTCTTTTGCTCACAGCTGATGAATATGGCACCAACAGCAAGAACTGCTAATGCAGTTTTAAAGTAACGATGTAGTTTCACTGTTTATGTATTTAGTATTTTAGTCTATAAATTACTCTGTTCCTATATAATAATATATGTCATTTACTTGTTTATCTGTATGATAAAGAACATTCTATCTCTTCTTCAATGAATTAACGTAGCTTTGATCATAGCGCTGCCTTGAATGCTCTTTCCATTTAGGATCAGATTCCCATATTGGTGCCTGTAGCTCCTCTTGCCAACGGTTAAAATCATCTAATAACTCCTTAGTTTTAAGCGGATATTCCTCAGCTAAATCAGTTTGTTCAGAAATATCGGTATCAAGGTTGTACAGGCAAGGAGCTTTATCATCAAACCATATAAGTTTCCAGTCTCCTTTTCGTATGGCTCCATGATGCTGTAAGCGCCAGTATAAAACTGAATGCGGAATGTGATTACTTTTTTGTGTAATATATGGTAATAGGTTAACACCGTCATATTCTCTATCAGATGGGCATTTGCCCCTTGCAACGGCTATTGAAGTAGGTAAAATATCCAACGTGATAACAGGTTGATTATACTTGGTGCCTGCTGGAATCACGTCCGGCCACTGCGCCAGAAAAGGTACATGAATTCCCCCTTCGAGAAAGGTGCCTTTGGTTCCTGAGAATGGATCATTACAGGAGGCATTGTAAGGCATGGCTCCACCATTATCATTGGTGAAGAAAACCAAGGTATTGTCGTCCAAATCCAGTTGTTTTAATTTAGTCATCACCTTTCCAACATTGTCGTCCAGTGATCGTGTCATAGCGGCGTTAACTGCCCGTTGCTCTGTTTCGAATAAGCTTTTAGCCTCTGTCAGGTAATCAGGACGAGCGTGCATTGGCGTATGAGGCGCATTAAAGGATACATACAGGAAAAAAGGATGATCTTTGTTTTCATCTATAAAATTGCATGCCTCGTCACCAAAGGCATCGGTCAAATAAGGCAAAGCTTTATAGTTGACTTGTTCAAAATTTCGAATGATTGAGCTGGCCTTACCTGCGTGATAAGCCGAGCTGCCACCTAGCATGCCAAAGAAGTAATCGAAACCGCGATTACAAGGATGAAACTGTTGTTTTTCACCTAAATGCCATTTACCTATCATTCCGGTACGATAGCCGCTTTGTTTCATTAAATCGGCAATGGTTAATTCTCCAATGGGCAGACCTAATAGCTCTTCATCAACTTTTGTATAGTTACCTCCCAGGTTGCATTCATGTCCGAAACGCTGCTGATAGCGTCCGGTCATTAAACCTGCTCTGGAGGGACTGCATACAGGTCCACTCACATACCCATTAGTAAATGTGATTCCATTTTTAGCGATGGCATCTATATTAGGGGTTTTGATAAGCTGATTCCCATTCATGCTAAAATCGGCATAACCTGCGTCATCAGAAAATAGGATAATCACATTAGGCCGTTTGTTTTCAGCTGTATTTTGTTTGTGTTGACTAGCTCCACACCCCATCATTATTCCTGAAAAAGTCAGGATTGATAAGGTTTGTGTGATAAAATTTTTAAATTTCATTAAATATCATATTTACTTTGGTACATATTGGGGATTCAATTCACTAGGAACAGGCGCCTTGGTCTCTTCGCGCCATTGTTTCAGCAAGCTATGTAACTGTTTTGTTTTCCTTGGGTACTTCTCCGCCAGATTATCAGTCTCTCCCAGGTCTTCATTTAGATTGTAGAGTTCCAGAGCACCATTTTCAAAATACTCATGTAACTTCCATTTTCCAAGACGCATGGCCGAACCGGGTCGGGTTCGGAACAAGGGGTCTCTGGACTGATCCTTTTGAGGATCATAAGCCTGCAAATAGATTGGAAAGTGCCAATAAAGCGCTTTTCTTTCCAGTTTTTTTCCATCCTTAACCAATGGTAATAACGATTCCCCATCCAGAATCGGCTTTACATCTTGACTAATTCCTGCAGCTTCCATTAGAGTGGGGTAAAAATCAATACCCGAAACTGGCACATCAATTGTTTTGCCACCGGGGAATTGGGCGGGCCAACTCACAATGAGTGGTTCACGAATCCCCCCTTCGTAATATGATCCTTTGCCTGCCCTAAGCGGATTTTGTGATGAAAATTTGGAGATACCACCATTATCCGAAAAGAATATAACCAATGTGTTTTCCCTTATACCAAATTCTGTTAATGCTTCCATCAGTCGACCTACATTCTGATCTGCACTTTCAACCATGGCGGCATATACTGCATGATTTTGTCCTTCGCAGTCCTCTTTATGTCTATACTTTTCAATTGAAGCCTCTTTTCCCTGTAATGGTGTATGCACCGTGAAATAGGGTAAATAGAGGAAAAATGGTCTGCCGGTTTTATGAGGTGCATTTTCTTTCAAGAAATGGATGGCTTCAGAAGTTAACCTGTCAGTCAGGTACTCTCCCTCAGGACCATCTTCCAACTTTGGATTTTTATATGGACTAAAATAGCTCTTCGGGTGACCTTCGT
Source organism: Carboxylicivirga marina (assembly GCF_016612505.1). GTDB lineage: Bacteria > Bacteroidota > Bacteroidia > Bacteroidales > Marinilabiliaceae > Carboxylicivirga > Carboxylicivirga marina. Next base: position 11,125 of record NZ_JAENRR010000088.1, on the reverse strand, counting down.
GCGATCCGGCAATATTCAAGTTAAACCCCTGTTGACACGGATCGTCACCCAAATGCCATTTACCAATGTGGGCTGTTTGATAACCTGCTTTCTGTAGGGTTTCTGCCAAGGTTATAATGCTATCTGCTAAGGTTGTGGTGTTTGGTATAGGTATTAGCTTACGATCTTCTGCTCGGCCTCTTTCTGATGAGCCGACGGTATAAATTCCATGTCTGGAAGGATATTGACCCGACATGATGCAAGCCCTGCTTGGAGCACAGTTTGCCGCAGGAGCATAAGCATTCGTAAAAACCACTCCATCATTGGCTAATTGATCAATGTGAGGTGTCTCGTAAAAACAGCTCCCCATGTATCCAACATCCTTCCATCCCAAATCGTCAATGAGGATAAAAAGAATATTGGGAGGTTGCTTCGCTTCCTGTTTTTGCTTTCCGAAACTATGAGCACATCCTATTAGCAGGAATAGCATAGAAAATATGAACTTTTTCGCATCCATTCAACATTAATTAAATCTAAATTGAGCAGGGCTGTATTGTGCATTTTGAATGCCATACATTCCTGCTCAATGTTATTGTTTCTACAATATTAATTTGTGATTAGAATCTTCTTGGTTTGAATTCTTTTTTCTCCATAAATGGCTACAATATAAATTCCAGATTGACGGAATGAAATTGTTTTCGAACCCACAGGCATATCAAAGCTATTGACACATTTACCAGTAATATCAAAGATTTTAATAGGTGTTTGTTTTCCGCGATTTTCAATATTTAGATTCAATTGATCACCAGTGAGTTTAATATGGTCACCGATGATTTCTTCAAAACCAAGAGCAGTACCATATAAGTTATTGACTTCTTCTGCAGTCAATGCTCGATCCCAAAAATGTAAATCATCTATTTGACCGATGAAAGTTCGGTTCTCATTTTGGATATCGTATCCAATACGCATATCTACACCTGGAGATGTATTCACCGCCTGACCATTTGTTGCAGATACTAAATCAGCTTGTCCATCAATGTAGAATTTAACATTCCCAACATTACCTGTTCCATCATAGGTCACAGCCACATGGTGCCAGTTCCCATCATTTACGACTGTTCCTGTTCCAATGGCATATCCGGCTTCAACTTCCAAGCGCAACTGACCACTGCTATTAACCAGAAAAACAAACTTACTTGCTGCAGCTTTCGTTCCCATGGAAGTGAATACGCGCTCTGAGGCTGTTGTTTTCACACACAATGAAATGGTACGAGGAGCAGACCCTTCCCAGCCTTTATGATTGGTAACAACAGAGTAGGTTTGATTAAAGTTAGCCACCATGCCTCTTTCAGCATCATTAATAAAGGCGATACCATTATCTTCTGTTGCATTCCAGCCATTGCCGGTAATGTCATTGGCATTGCCATTAAAGTCATATGCGGCATCCAATTTAATAACAACCGGCTCCTGCACTTCAATAAAAGAAGGGAAGGTTTGCGAGCTACTGCCATTGGCATCGGTAACAGTTAATGCTACATCATAAGTACCAACTATGTTATACTCAATCACCGGATTTTCTTCAGTGGATGAGGCTGGTGTACCTCCAGGGAAAGACCAGCTAAATGCAGCACCGGAAGCACAAACGGAATGATCTACAAACTTCACGGACCCCAGGTCGTTCACTTTTTGCGCAGTAATCGGGTGAGCAATAGGAGTTGATGCTTCGTAAACATCGCCCTCAAAAATTGAGCGTAAAGAACCAATGGTTATTTTACCTTCAGCATATTTAAAACGGATATGTGTAACTGGGGTAGCTGCTGGTAAACCATTGCTAAAATTAACCCACTCTGTCATGGTGTTATTTCTATACCAAATTCCTGCCGAATTACCAATGTAAACACCGCCGTCGGTTCCTAACTGATGAGCAAGGGACAGCACTTCATAAGAAGGTAAGTTACCATCTGGGCCTGAATAATCTGCCCAGGTTGCACCACCATCCAAGGACTTCAATACTTTAACATCACTTTGTTTACCTTGAATGGAACACCAGATGACATTGGCATCTTTACCATCTGTCGATACGTTACCTAGTGAATAGCCTTGGGTTATCTCAGTCGGTGGCGTCCGGTCTTCCCAATTTAGGCCACCGTCTTCAGTCCGCCATAATTTGTTGTTTTGCTCTACCACATACAAAATATCAGCACTTTCATAGGATGGGTGGATATTGGTCAGTTTATTGGTAAATGTATAAAGTACACTCCATTCCTTTAATGCATCTTCGTCGATACTCTTTTTAAAGATATTATCAGTATGCGTAAAATTCTCCCCATAGTAGAAATGATTCAACATCTCATTTTGCTTATAGCCTTTGGGGGTATTGACCGGCATTAGCGCAGTTTGCGCCTGTGTATTTCGGTCTGTTGAACGAATTACCCGGCGACCTCCATAGGAGTTGCCATACATGTACCTATCGTCTCCATAATTTATATAGGTTGAACTTGCATCAGCTCCCATAATGTTATACCATCCTCCCTGATAGGTATTATCATCACGCATAATAATCTGACCATGGTACAAGCCTGCATTCATGATGTCATTCTTCCAGCTGCGGTCTACACCCCATATTTGCTGGGCAGCAAATCCGCCAAAACTCTTATCCTGAAGATTCGCCATTTTATCAGAAGACAATCCAATGCCTCCATCAGTACCTATCCAGGTGTTGTTATCATATATTTCAGCACATTGAAAATCCATATGGTACATTGTATTACCTGTAGATGCACGATTGACATAGCTCCAGGTATAACCTCCATCTGTCGATTTCCATACATTAATGGTTCCTGCAATCATGTAATCCGGATCTGTTTCTGACACAGCAAACGCCATATCCCAACTTAACTGTCCCACCTCACTAGCCAGTCCATTTGTAGCACGGGCTAAAAAGTTAGGCTTACCAGATACACCAGGTACCGCCTGATATATATTGATAAAAGAATCTCCTGCATCCGTCGATTTAAAGACGCCATACACCCCTTGTTCTGTTCCCTGTTTACCACCCGATACAATCCAAACGGCATCAGCTGCAGCTGCACTTACTTCAATTAAACTTCTTTTCATTTCATGTCCGGCTATTGGTTCAGGATAACCATTTGTAACTGAAGTCCAGTTGTTACCACCATCTGAAGTTTTATAAAAAGCAGTCCATGTTCCTTCTTGTACAGTAGCATAGGCTATGTTTGAATTAGTTGGATGAAACTCTACATCATATACGTGAGAAGAAAACTTTTGCGACCACGTATCCCCGCCATCGGCGCTCACCCATAATCCACTTTTTGAGGTATATAGTACTTTGCTTGCATTGTCATGTGCCACAGCAATAGCTGTTGGCTGGCTACCGTTTGGATAATTAATTCGATCATCCATAGCAGTAAAGTTCCAGGTCAATCCGCCGTCAACCGACTTAATAACACCTTCCTGGCAAGCAGCATAGGCAATGTTGTTATCAGAAGGGGACATGCAAACTCCGGTTACGGTACTCACTAATAAATCCTTTGTTACATTGGTCCAATTATCACCACTATTAGTAGAGAACCATACTCCGCCGGATATGCATCCCATTAATACTTTTGAAGGATTTCCCGGAGCTTGTTGAATACAGCGAACAACTCCCTGTGTATTAGTACGGTAATTCGCTTCCATGTCGAATGTAAACGGACCAATTTGCTCCCAATTACCGGTATTGCCGCCGACTTTCAGGTTTATTTGCTTTTTCGTTAGAATTTGGAGGTCTTGTGGATTCGACTGAATGGTTAGTAAGTTTCCCTGGGCATCGTAATTACCACTTACAGCCCTGGTCCAGCGTATATATTCTCTAACGGCATCTGTTTTTACATATTCATGCGTCTTGAAATAGTCTTCAAAGGCAGTCGTAATGGTAAAATAATTAGGAGCATCTGATTTAAGTTGAAGATACCAATCTGAAAGTTGATGTTGCTTTAGTTGTTCATGGACACCTTGTCCACTAATAATTCCTATGTTAAGGAGTAAGCTTAATAGTATACTAAGGGTAATCTTTTTTTTCATCGGTTTTGGCTTTTTGTTGCAAGTTGCAGTTACTTAACCGAGTATTCTTTTTAATAGAATAATCGGATGAATTACTTGAATTGTATCTGTTAGTGGAGGGTTTGATTAACAAGTATAACTGACTCCTCTTTGGGAGAGGAGTCAGCTATGGAGATATTTATTGGATAGTAATTTCTTCCCAACCGACAATATAGCAGGTTGGTTGAAGTATTAGAAATACAATCCTTAAGTCATTATCAGATTTCTTATTCTGCTCTTTTCCAACTTGGGTTCTGAACCAGTTTTTCGTTCAAAGCCAATTCTTCCAATGGAATTGGATATAGGTAGTAGTGCTCTGGGAATCCTGGAGGTACGCCCCATGGAGAAACAAAACCAACAGAAGCGCCACCCTGAATAGGTAGTTTGTTGCCGAAGTTGGCATTATTGACATACCTGCCTAATTTTTCAAGCGCTCCATACTCATGGGCTTTTCTCCATCTTCTAATATCATCAAAACGGAAACCTTCACCCATTAATTCAACTGCACGTTCTCTTCTGATTTCCCATAGTACACGGTCTACATCAGCATCACGTGTTGGGTCATCAACAAAATTGTTAATATCCAATGCCGCAACTTTTCCACGGGCACGCAATTTATTAACAGTTAAATCGGCAGTAGCCTGATCAAATTCTCCCAACTCAAACTTTGCTTCGGCCAGGTTAACCAATACCTCACCCATGCGGAATACCGGAAAATCAGTGTATTCCTTGTTTTGAATTCCGGTATGAAATTCATTGTAATACTTATGAAAGCGGTAGCCAGTATAGCTCACCATAAAACCTTGGCCCTTATTACTCTTGCGATAATGGGGCTCTTGCTTTAGGATGATACCCTGCCAGTTACTTAGTGGCAATGGCTTATGATTGGCATCCGACAAAGTGTTCATCAAATCGATGTACTCACGATGTTTTGGATCCGGATCGTATTCCCAGGTCTTTTGACCAGTTGGCACAACCTGATATGGTGGAGGAGTCATATAATACAATCGCTCATCGCGGTTTCTGAATTCAGCGTATGGATCCTCTGGTTCATTTACATCGCCTTCAAACAGGGCACTTGTCCATATGGTTTCACCATCCTTGCATAAAAATTTGTCAATACCGCGTTTGGTAATATCCCAGTTTCCAGCCGAGTTACGTTGGCGTGATGTGTGCATGTGCGTCATTACATCAAATTCATAGGCTTTATAAAGAAGAATGCCATTCGTTCCATTCAAATTAGTACTATTAAACACCTGATCGTAATTGCCATGCAAATTAGGAAATGACTGGGCAAGTGCCATACCGGCATCCACACTGGCACGTAGGTATTTAGTTTCATCACCCAATGAGTGATACTTGCGCCATGTACCTTCAAACAGTCCAAAACGTGATATTAAAGCGCGTACAACGCTCTGGTCAACCACATTATCGCCTTCAGTACGGATGTTTGCTTCCGCATATTTAAGATCTGATAAGATATTAGCACTAATCTCGTCGCGCGGTGTTTTTGGGCCGTATAAAATGTCTAAGTCTTTTTCATTAACCAGCTCATCCAAATAGATGAACTCACCATATTTTATCAACAACTGAAAATGCTCCCAGGCTCTGAAAAAGTAACCTACACTACGCCAGTGCTTCTGTCCTTCCTCATCTAATTGGCTGCTTTCAATGCTACTCAACATGATGTTAACACGGCGAATTCTGGCATAGGGATCGGTCCAGCTTCCAGCATTATTTGGTTCAACAACATTTTGCCATAAATAAGGTTGCCCAATACTCCCTGCTCCTTTAAGCATCAAGTCTCCATTCCACTCATTATCGGTTGGAGTACGACCAAAGCCAGGAAAGGTGTTGTAAAATCCCCAACAGTAGGTTTCAAAATTGGCATCTGTGGTAAATGTAGTTGGCTCTGAGAGCTGATCAAGCGGAGCTTTATCTAAGAAATCATCGTTACACCCTGCTAATAGCAGGACGATACAAACAGATAATACACTATATATTTTTTTCATTTCTGTAGCTTTTATAAAATTAAAAAGTAACATTTAAACCAACATTAAAGCTTCTTATCAATGGATAGTATAAGCCTTCGCTTTTAGCTTGTAACTCAGTATCTATACCATCAGGCATGTTATCAAAACTATGCAGGTTTTCACCTGAGACATAAAGTCTGAATTTATCAATATTCAATTTGCTAAGTATAGACTTTGGCAAAGTATATCCAAGTGTTATGTTTTTAACACGTAAGAAAGAGCCATCAATCAAATACCTGGTTTGCGTTATTCTACTATTACCATAGTTAACACCTCCCAGATCATAGTTTCTTGGAAAGTAAGCATCGGTATTCTCTGGTGTCCAATAATCCATCTGTTCTTTATGCATGGTATTAAATTCACCGGTATAAGGGAATCGAATATTGTTATTGATATACAAATCACGTTTACCAACACCGTTTAGAATAAATGAAAAGTCAAAGTTTTTGTAGGATGCATTACCGAAAATACCATACTGGTAACGACGCTTGTTATTACCTATAACCTTACGGTCTCCCGGATCGCTTAGTGTGCTGCTTCCCGGACTGATTTCTCCATCACCATTCAGGTCTTTGTACATCATGTCACCCGGATTTGGATTACGACCAATAAATGCAGGAACACCTTCGTTTAAGGTTCCTCCTGTTAAATTATCATTTAAGCTTCCTTCAACAAAATCATCAACCGTATAAAAGCGGTCACTTTCATAACCCCAAATTTCACCTAAAATTTGTCCTTCGTAATAGGTTCTAATTAGCCCGGCAGGATTATCAAATCTTGTGATCTCTGCTTTATTGTCAAATAGTGTGAAACCTACGTTATATTTGAATTCATTGATGCGATCATTCCATGACATCTCTAGTTCCCAACCGCGTGACTCCAAATCTGCTGCATTGGCAGGCGGAGCAACTGTACCAAGTACATCCGGCACCTTAACGGCAGCCGTAATCATGCCTAGTGTTTTTCTGTTAAAAACATCGAAAGAAGTGCTCAATCTGTTATTAAGCAATTTTACATCTAATCCAAAGTTAAGCGTTTGAACCGTTTCCCAGGTAAAAGTCTGACTTACTAATCTAGGTGGGTTAACCGTATTGTATCTTAAGCCCGAATCAGGATTGATCCAATTGGCATTTGTGATAGGCATACCTGGTATGGATAAGTAATTACCATTAACCTCCTGATTACCTATTTCTCCCCATGAAGCCCTCAGCTTCAGATGCGAAATGGTTTCGAAGTTTGACATAAAGTTTTCCCTTGCCATATTCCAACCCACTGAAAAAGATGGAAAGAAACCATACTTCTCACGTGCTGCGAATTTAGAGGATCCATCGTAGCGTCCGTTGGCCTCAACAAAGTATTTCTCTTTATAGTTGTAATTGATACGTCCAAAGTAACCCAATACAGCCCATTCGCCAAAACTGTCGTCGGCAGTAATCGTTCCGGTAGCTGTTGATAAGGCTGGTAAGTCTGCATTTAAAAGCTCTGCTTTTCTGGCCCAAAAGTTCTCAGAATGAAACTCTTCTTTGTTGATACCAGCTAAGGCGTTAAAATGATGATCGCCAATTTGCTTCTTATATTTAGCATAGAAGTTACTTGCGTTATAGGTCCTTTGTGTATTCGATTTGCGATAAAAAGTACTCTCAGAATTTCCTTCTTTTAAGGTATATCGGTTAGCATCCACAAAGTCCAACTGCTCATCCATACTGTAGTTGTTCTGATTCTTTGATTCATAGGTGTATTCTCCTGTCAAAATCAAATCTTTGAACGGCTCATATTCTAATTTGCCTAATAAACGCATGTTACCTTGTGTCTCTTCATTTGGCTGCTGCAATTTTGCCAGATTGGAAGGAGCATCATAAGGCACAGAAGTTCCATCCTCAAAAATATGGTTTCCTGATGCCGGTGTCCACGGTTTGGCTGTAACAGCATTGTAATAGTTCGTGCGTGGTGTTAGTTTTGAACTGTTACGATAGGCAATATTAACAGAGGCCTTTAAATTGTCAGTTAAGTCAGTGCTTAAATAGGTGGCAAAGTTGTACTTGGTATAGCGATCGTTTTCAGACACCATGATACCATTTTCATCACTGTAACCTAGTGATACGCGATATTGAGATTTTTTTCCACCTCCACTAAAATTGAAGTTGTGAATTTGTGAAAATGATCCCTGGCCAATTAACTCATCTATAGTTCCTGTATTGGTCAAAGGATATCTTACACCATACTCGTCAGTGGCATAGCCTTCAGGATAAAGTCCTTTGTCATTCTTATATTCTTCCAGAAAGTTAACCCAGGTAGGGATATCCTGGTTGGTCCAATACGAAGTTACTCCCCAGTCATTCATTGCATTAACAAAGTTATAGGTCGATTCCTTTTCGGCGATATCAGTGGCCGTACCAAAACTAAAGGTATTGGAATAGTTAAACTTCACCGGCTGGTCTTTTCCTCCTTTTTTGGTGGTAATCAAGATAACTCCGAAGGCAGCCCGGGCGCCATAAATAGAAGATGCAGCCGCATCCTTAAGTACGGTAATTGACTCTACATCCTGAGGATTGACATCTTCAGATGATACCGGTACGTTATCCATTAAAATTAATGCACTACCTCCATTGATGGAAGTGGTTCCCCTGATGTTAATACTTGTAGTAGCACCTGGTTCTCCGGATGGTACTGTAATTTGCATTCCGGGTACCGTTCCCTGAATGGCTTGCATAGTATTGGTCACGGGTCTGTTACCAAGTACATCATCCATGTCAACAGTTGTTGTTGCACCTGTTACATTGGATTTTTTCTGTGTCCCGAAACCTACTACAACCACTTCATCTAAACCTGTAGTTTCTTCCATAAGAGTAATATCAATCGAAGAACGACCGGCTATTTTGATTTCCTGGTTTTCAAATCCGATGAATGTGAATAGAACGGTTGCATCCTGATTTTCGGTGGTTATAGAGTAGGAGCCGTCAATGCCTGTAATTGAACCATTTGTGGTGCCTTTTTCAAGTACTGTTACACCAGGCAGTGCTTCGCCTGAAGCGTCCCTAACAACACCTGTAACGGTTATTTTTGTTTGTTGTTGGGCTTCATTAGAATGGGCATGACTGGGTTCCGTCAGGATAATGCTTTGATCAATAATCTTGTAATCAACCGTGTTGCTATCCAGGATTTTAGATAGTACATCCTCAATTGTTGCATTTTCCAGTTCCATAGATACGTGTTCCGACAAATCAATTCTTTCGTTGTGGTAGAAGAATTTATAATCAGATTCTTTTTCAATTGTTTCAAGTGCTTTTTCGAGGGATACATTTTTCAGATGAATGCTCACCCTACTTTTCTGTGAGTAGGCAGAAGAAAAAGCGTTAATGGTAAAAACCAGTAGAAGTAATACTGTCAGCTTCATGACTAGTAATGATTTAAACAGGACATACCTGTCCGGTGAATTTTTTTTCATATTTTTGAAATATTAAAGTGTTTTGCGCCAGTAGCAGGCTATAACATTTTATGGAACATGTTGGAGCATGTTCAGTAACGAGGGAATGTTGGAGCATTCCCTTTTTTGTTTTTCAATTTCTTGGTCTATCTCATATTCTGATTTTTTATTGCATTAAAATTTAGTTTCTATAAATTGTTATTTGTTCATCCTTTATGTCATAGTCTATTTTAAATGGGGAGGTCATAACCAATCTTTGCAGCACGATATCGATGTATTCGTTTTTAGCAAATTGACCGGTATACTTCTCTTTGGCTAGCAGTTGATCTTCTATTATCACTTTCATTCCGTACATACGCTCAATGTGTTTAGCGATTTCATCGAGAGGTTGATTCTTGAATTTGTACATGTTATTCAACCAGTCGATTTTTTGAGCTGCTGTTGGGACTGTTACAATTTCAGTACTATTGTCTCTTGCTACACGAATCATTTCATTAGGTTTAATAATGTACTCTGCTCCTGTATTTAAAAGAATACCTACTTTACCTTTAATTAGGGTTGTTTCTGTATAGCTGTCTTCACTATAGCCATCCACATTAAATTCAGTACCATATACCTTAATGTTTATATTATTTACTTCAACATAGAATGGCAGGTCTGGATTATGTGCTACTTTGAAATATGCTTCCCCGCTTAGTCTTACCCTTCTTTCATTATTCTTACCCATTGACAGGCTTGTAAGTCTTGAACCACTATTGAGAGTTACCTGGCTTCCGTCATTAAGGGTAATTGTTCCTGTTTGACCTAAAGGGATATCAGCTATAAAAGATTGATCTTGAATATTATTGAAATTGTAATCATAAATTAACCAGGTGCTTATGACGGCGACCAGTATAATAGCTGCATATTTAGTGGCTTGTATAAGGTGCCGTTTAAACAAAGATTGGTTTTTATCTGATTGCTGCTGATCAATCCATAAACTGTATTTTGCCCAAGCTTCATTAACATGAAAGCGCTTCTTTTCCTCTTCCGCATCAAGTGAATGCCAGATTTCGCGTATTTCATCGAAGATTATCTGGTTTGTTTCATTCTCCGCCAACCATTTGTTTAAATTTGAAAGGGTTTGGCTGTCTCTGTTGCCATTCAAGTAACGGGCTATATGATTGATTTTATCTTTTTCTTCGGACATTGTATTGTATTTTAACTCTAAGACACTAGCGAAACAATTTACCGCCACATGAAAATTAAATTATTTTAATATTTTATTTCAAAATTTAGTATTGAGAGGCGTAATTGGTACTAATTCAATGAGATGCGGTTGATTATTAATTTCAATATAAAGGCTTGTGGTGATGTTTTGAGACCTTTGCAAAAATAGTTGAAAGTAGATCTTTTTGTTTTTATGACCATTTCCACCTTTCTATTTAACTATAATATCAGAAGTTATTCATTTTTCATTCGCTTTTTAGTTGTTTTAGTGAGTTTAACGGCTCACTTCCCTCTTAATTTTGGTGACAACTCAGGTTCTCCAAAGCGCTTTTTCAAAATCATAATTTTTTCACGAGAGTGTGAATAAAATTACACCTAT
>NZ_JAENRR010000087.1 GCF_016612505.1 Carboxylicivirga marina | reverse complement strand
CCGAGAGGCGAGGTAACACCTGGGCAATTTCACAATTTCACCAACACCCCTAAAACCAGCATCAAGTCCAGTAAAACCAACACATACAAGCAATACAAGCACACATTCTTAAATTGTTCTAAATTGAAATAAATCGCATAATGTTGTCCAACGGTTGTCCAAATGTTGTCCAAGCTTATTATATTTGTATTGAATCAATGTTTGCAATTATGGCACAGATAAAGTTTATTGCTAGGGGTAACTCTAACCAGAAAGAGATTTATTTAAGACTATCAGCTGGGCGAGCCATTAACATTAAGCGCAAAACAGGCTACTCAATAGATAAAACTCTTTGGAAGTTCACAAAAGCATCAAAAGGTGCAAACAAGGGTAAGTTAACTGAATTTGGAGAACCAAAGCAGACCGATGCCATCGGCAAGCAATTAAAAGAGCAATTAGATTCATTGGCAACTGAAATAAACAAACGCTATAACGAAGCCACCGAAAAAGGAACGACTATAAATGGAAACTGGCTAGACGAACAAATAAGGGATCTGCAGAATAGAACCTCAACTGAGGAACAGGATAAGAGCGACCTTATAACCTACCTACAATATTATATCGAGTATTTACCCAGCCATATTAAAAAGAATGGTCAAAGAGGCTTGAGCAAAAACACTATTCAAAAGTTTAACAACTTAAAAAATCGATTCGCCGATTTTCAAAAAGCTAAACGGACTCGATTTAACCTTGCTGATATCACACCTGACCTAATAGCTCAATTTGATAAGTATTTGCGAAAAAACGGCTATTCAGACAATTATATCGGTACACTAACAAAGGATATAAAAACACTTGGAAAACATGCCAGAAAAGAGGGCTTTAAAGTCTCAAGCCAGCTTGACTACATCACAGCTGTTAAAGCCGAAACATACAAGGTTATTTTAACACTTGATGAATTAGAAAAAATCAAAAACACCACATTTGAACGTGATGCACTAGACAATGCCCGGGATTGGCTTTTAATTGGCTGCTTTATTGGTCAACGCGTAAGTGATCTATTGCGCTTAACTGCAGATAATGTTGTTTCGAAAGGTGGTTTATTAATGCTTGAGCTGACTCAACAAAAGACCGGTAACAAGGTTATTTTACCTCTTCAGGACCAGGTCCAGGAAATTTTACAAAAGAGATCCGGACAGTTCCCCAGAAAGATAAGCGACCAAAAGTTTAATACTTACATTAAAGAGCTATGTAAACAAGCCGAAATTAAAACCCCAACGAAAGGCACAATTAAGCAGGAAGTTAAAATAAACAACAAAAAAACATTTAGAAATGTTACAGGCGTGTTTCCCAAACATGAGTTAATTACATCCCATATCTGCAGACGTTCATTTGCAACTAATTACTATGGAGATATACCAACGCCCTTGTTGATGAGTGCAACCGGCCACACAACCGAAAATAAATTCTTGATATACATTGGAAAAAGTGCAACTGATCAGGCACACCAGTTGGCCGAATACTGGGCTAAACTCTCAGCAATGAATAAGAAAGAAACAAACCTCAAAGTCGTTAAGAAAGCTAATTAACCAATGGATAAAAAAGAACTACAATACAACATTGAGAATTGGTATGACTTTGCCGATAACCAACAAAGTGAAATTAAGCGGTGGTTTAGAGCGACTTTTATGAAGTCTAACAGATGGAATAAAAAGGCCATTTTATCATTTATCCATAATGACAATTATATAGAACAACTACTCATTAGGTTGTTTCAATTAGCCTACGAACAGAGCTCTATAACAAACAAAGCTTTTATTGATTATTGCATAGGCACATATAGCGAAAGGAGTATTCATAAGGTAGAAATGACAGACGATTTTTATAATTCGTTTATTGAGTTTCTATATGACGGAAAAAAGAGAGGGCATATAAAAAGCTCCAATAGAACACTTGCGACCTGTATCAACCACTTTTGCGATGCTCCAAATAGCCTTTCATCAAACACCATCAGAGACCTTTTAAGTGAATAGCACCTAATTCAATAAAATTCTATCGAAAAACAAGCAGCTTTACTTCGATATTTAAAATCTCATATCACTTAAAATGTAGCATTTAAGATTTTACAATCTATTGTATTTGCACTTTTTTACCCCATATTAACTGCTTTCCCACCTCTTAGAACACCTGTTTATTTGCATCCATAACGATAATAAAAAACGATATGGAGCAATTACAATTTATTCAAATTACACCAGAGCAGTTAGAACAATCAATTCTTGCTGGCATTGAAGAAAAGCTAAACGCACTTACTGAAAATTTCCAACCCAAACAGCCCACCGAATGGCTGACACGCAACGAGGTTAAAGAACTTCTAAAAATTGACCTTTCAACACTTCATAACTGGACGAAAAAAGGCAAACTAAAAGCTTATGGCATTGGCAATCGCGTCTACTATAAGCGTTATGAAATAGAAGCTTCATTAATTGAGTTATCCAAGTAGTTAATGTATGATTATATCAAAGCATTAAGCGTCTTTGTAAATACAGAAAAGCTACTGCAATGCCATGAATTAAGCTTTACAACTCCTTTTGATGAATCGACCGGTGAAATACACAGGAGAAAATCTAAGGTAGCTCAATACAAAGGCATGTGTTTAGCTTTAAAAGGAAGTGAACTGAAGATAACAGGCTCTCTTCATAAAATGAAAAATGATGGATGCCACAACTATGATGATTTTAAATATGATGACGTATGTAGAATTATCAATGAACTTGGCTTTTTGATTGGTGCTAACGCTACAGAAATCCCACTTAACAACCTTGAATTTGGAGTAAACTTAGCTATTGATTACAACCCATCGTTGTTTTTGCGAGACCTTTTGACACACCGCTCAATTCCTTTTAACACAACAAAGACATCATCAAAACATTTTTGCCAGGCGGAACACCATACCTATAGAATGAAAATCTACAACAAGGGTTTACAGTATAGCCAGGGCAACATTTTACGCATCGAGTTGAAATACAATAAAATGAGAAACCTCAATAAGATAGGATTAAACTCACTGTCTGATTTAATGAATCTCGATATATGGATCAAATTGGGATCCATATTAGCAAATGAGTTCAACCAGGTTATTTATGTCAATTCAAGCATTGATATACAAAAGCTATCGGTTAAGGAGCGACTATTCTACAAAAAAGTGGATAATCCGAAATATTGGACCGGCGATGAACCAAGGCACAAAAAACTAAGATCAAGGAAAAAACTAAGCCAGATAATAGATGATTATTCAGTATCAAAATATCCTACTCCGGATGACATCAAAAACAAGGTTGAAAAGTTGAAAAGTGTAACGTTCGCACCACATTGTCAAAAGGTGCAAAATGTAACGTTCGCACCGATCGATATTTTTCCAAAAACTGGAAAGTGTAACGTTCGCACATTTTAGCTATACGGTGCAAACGTTACACCCCTTAAAATTGGCTATATGAAACTGAAAGAAATTGACGAAGCATATTTAACGGAAATTGTATACGAACCCTGGCCCGAGTTAAGCGAAGAAGAAAGAGCAGAAATGGCGGCAAAATATGAAGAGCTTTTACCCAGGTTCATTAACAGAGAAGAAAGGATTATTGGTAAAGGAGGTAAATGCCCTATGGACATACTTCATGATACAATACTGAAGGGTATAGAAGCAAAAGTAAGTTCAGTTCAAAGAACGTCGCAAACAGAAGCTATACGAGAGGCTCAAAAACAAAGTGATTACCTGTTAACACAGAAAACAATAAGCGTTCAACCAAACAACTTCGATGCAAAACATTACCTGAAACAGAATAGAGAAACATTAAAACGAGTATTCAACAAAGTAAGATTCTAAACATGTCAGAAAAAACTCAACGCATAAACTTCAAACACACCTACGAAGACAAAGAAAAACTCGATTACATAGCTCAAACCGGCAAAATCAATAACTCTGAGGCTATCAGAAAAGCAATAAACTACACTTACCAGAACCTTAAGGATATTTTGGAACCTGAGCAGGATGAGGTGCTTAAAGCACAAACTCCAATTCATTAAATATTTGAGTGAAAATTATGAAGCGAGACAAATTTAATCTGATTGATGTATACCTGAACAACCCTTCAATGGTTGAGATAGCAAGGAAAACTTTGCATCGCTGCGACATGAAGCACCTTGAGCATGCTATAAAAAATGACCTAGACGAACCAACAAAAGAAGCTTGTGACTGCATGGACATGATTAAATGTCATTACAGGTGGTACCTAATCGGACATCATCAAACATTACATCGTGTCATGCATGAGATTAGGAGATACAAACAAGCTTTCTTTTATGAAAGGAAAGTTTTAATGGAAATAATTGAAACTATTGAGCAAGAGGTTCTCAATCGTGAACTATATGAGGCCATGCCACGCCATTTGCAAGCAAAACGTAAAATCTTAAAAGCTATCGACCATGATTAAAATATTTCAGAATAACCAGTTTGGTGAAATACGAGTAGCCACTAATGAAAATAACGAGCCTGTTTTTTGTCTTAAAGACTTGTGTAATGCTCTTGGATTATCCAATAACAGAAAAGTTAAGAGCCAGTTAGATGAGGACGTAACCTTGAGTTACCCCCTTGAAACACCAGGAGGACTTCAGAATACAACTTTTGTAACAGAGCCAGGCATGTATTCGGTAATTATCCGTTCCGATAGTCCAATTGCAAAACCAATGCAAAGGTGGATAACACATGACGTTCTCCCATCCATCCGAAAACATGGTACCTATATGACTTCTGCAGTAATTGAAAAGGCCCTATCGGATCCTGACACACTAATACAGCTTGCCACTACCCTAAAGGAAGAGCGCAAACAAAAAGAACTATATCGCCAGCAAGCCGAGACACAAACCAAAGCGATTATGGAGAATGCGCCAAAGGTTCAATACTATGATGAAGTGCTACAAAGCCCGAGTACATGCACAACCAGTCAAGTGGCAAAGGAGCTTGGCATGACTGCCATTGCATTAAATAAGTTTTTAGCAGCTCAACAGATACAATACAAGCAGGGTGGTGTTTGGCTACTTTATGCGAAGTACCAGGACAAAGGATACACCAAGACCAAGACTAATCCATACAACGACCATGGAGAAATTAAAACAACAATGCTAACAGTATGGACAGAGAAAGGCCGAGAGTTCATCCATGGGATAGTTAATCAATTTAGCATGGTCAATACACCCAAACAGGAGAAGAATACAAAAAGGAAGCCTAGGGGGGTATAAAAAGGGTTCAGTCAATCGCTTTGCAAAACCAAGCGGCCCTAGCTCACACACAAAATATCCGTTTTCGCGCGAGTGGGGGGGGGTAATAATCTAACAATAATACAATGGCATTACAGGCAAAAACAATTAAAGCAAAGCTAGAGGAACTGGGGGTTTGGAGGCCAGCAATGACACTTTCAGTTAACCAATTGATTGAGGTAGATTCGACCTTGAACTTGATGCAAAAAGCGGTTAAAAAAGATGGTGTTAGCATCAAGCACAAGACGAGAGAAAACCATGTAAGAATTGTTGCCCATCCCCTTTTAACCGAAATAACAAAGCTGCAATCGGTAAAACAGAAATTATGAATGATCTTTTGCTTACTCCTTCCGCTCTGGATAAAGCAAATAAACACGAAAATGAGGATGATACTTTCATGAAAATTTAAGGACCAGCAAAAAGTGCGATAAAATAACAAGCAGAACATCTCTATCCTAATCGATAGGGATGTTTTGTTTTACTTTCATTTGGTATAAATCCTGCTATTGTATGATTTCCCAAGGCCAATACATGAGCAGGCATTGTCAAAGGTGCTGCCTAAGGAGAGATTTATAAAAATATCAATTAGAGACATCAGTTAATCAAAAAGTCCACTTCCCGACTTGGATGTCTGAGAAATAATAGCTTTTTTTATGATGAATAAGGATCTCATATCAAAGATGGTTAATACGGTAATTGGTGACAGTTGAGTGGAATTAGATCGGGATAAGTGCATAAAGTAGAGGTGGTAGAAAATTCAGCAATTCATTTAAGGTTTTAGATATGGTATGTGAGGCAGTAAGATATGTTAATTCAGTAAGGTACTTACACAAAAAGGTTTTGTGACTGAGGGGGCGAAGCTATAAAGTCGCAATAAAATATACTATGTTCAAATTAGTAATACTATATAAATCATTAAGACTATAGTAAATATATAAAGCACTAGTGTTTTATATCGACGAGTTAGCGCCCATAAGATAAAAAGATGAGAGAATATCTGTTAATTTACATCCTGCTGTTCCTTGTTTGGAATTCAACGAAAGCTCAATATAATATCTATAATTATAGAAATACTTTTGTTGCAAAAGTAGACACGTTTGCTACAAATCATGTTATTGATTTGGAAGAGGAAGGCATGGCGTATGGGATTAATGATTATGAATTAACATATACTCATCCAGACAGTATTATTTACAAATATTATCGAATTGAATCCGGAAAACTAATTGACAATAAGAAATATGGAATATGGTTCGTTGCATGGGGACATATCAACAATAATCAAAGAAAACAGGGTGGAACTCAGAAAGAGTATTTTATCAATAATTATTTAATTCCCAATACTGAATACTTCTCGGACTCAATTTTAGTTGATTTGAATTTACGTAGGATAACTTGCTATTTTGCTTTCTCAGAAATAAAAAAGAAATCAACTACTAGTACTCTTAAAATTGACTACTGGGCAAAGGAAAATTGCGACACTACATTTGTGAGGTGTTCAAATATTGAAGGAAATGAGATTTTTAAGACCACATCGGAATATGTAATTGAGGAATTTAATTTACTCTATTCTGGATATTATAACAGAAAAATTACGGGCGCTAACAATGGCTTATAAAGCATAGGCTTGCCGCAGGCGCAACACAAGCCAACGCTTCATAGCCTGGCCGTTAGCTACTATTAAACGCAAGAATGAGAACAGTAGGAATCATTAATCCATTTACTCCACAAAATGCTCTAACAAACTTTATTGGTAGAGAAATGGAGTTGGAGTTATTAGAAGGAAGCTTAATTCAGAAAAGACATAAGGTCGTAGCTATTTCAGGAAATAATGCCACTGGAAAAACTTCATTATGGCGAGTTTTCTTAGATGGACACAAACAATTTGTCGATAAAGTTCAAGTATTTAGTGGTTCTCCAGGATTTGAAGGATTTCCTACTATTGAGAAAGAAACACAACTAGTTATTATTGATGATATAAGTTATGATTTTATTGAAACCTTAGAAATAGAGATAGAAAAATTAATTAAAACAAATCCACAAAAACAATTCTTACTAGTAGGTGCGCATGTTGATAAATTTAGAACCATAAAAATTGACCAGAAAATACATATTGACAATTTACATGCAAGAGAATCTAATAATCTATTAAATGAATTACTTAAAAAGCAATTAGCAGAAAAGGATATTCAAAGAATTGCAAACTATACAAAAGGTAATCCATTTCTACTTCAGCTATTCTCTCACTATTTAAATCAGAATAGATATAGTGTGGATCAGATTCTCAAACTCGTTAATGATGAAATTCAGAAGAAAGGTGTTTTTACTAATTCTGGTATTGAAATACCTTCTTCAAGTTATGAGTTTAAGCATATCACATCAGATATACGTGTCGTAAATAAAAACATACTTGATAAAATCAAGTTAAGACCTGAAGATATGCATAAACTTACCTCTAGACAGTTTGAAGAAATGGTTGCTGAATTAATGGAAAAACGTGGATATTCTGTTGACCTAACTAAAGCAACTAGAGATGGAGGAAAAGACTTAATTATTGCAAATCATGTTGACATTGGAAATTTCTTGTATTATCTCGAATGTAAGAAATATGCACCTGAGCGTCCAGTAGGTGTAAACTTGATTAGGGAACTTGCAGGTACTATATCTGTTGATAGAGTAACTGCTGGGATTATGATTACATCTTCATATTTCTCTCCTGATGCGATAGAGTTTTCCGAAAAAATAAAACATCAAATGAGCCTAGTTGACTATGTGAAATTGAAAGAATGGCTGAAAAATGTATAAAACAGTAGCTAATAAACCGCAATAAAGAATGCCTTGCCGAGGCTGGTTTTGGAGGTCTAGCTCCCGCGCGAGCAAAGGCGAAATCAAGAAAGCGAAAATACCACACGCAGCGGCACACTTCATGCGGCAAGATGATGGTAGTTATAGACTTAGCAATGCTTAATAAATAATTTAACCAAAGAATATGAATGATAAAACATCGATAGGAGTTAGAATACATGATATACACCATGGATTAATTCAAAGTCGTGGTGCTATTATTGAAACAGAATTTGATTTATTAAAAACTTTAGGAGCTTCAATTCAACTAGCAACAACTATTAAAGACCATGAAGTTATTAATGATTTAAAACCATTTTATGCTGCAGCTGGTGAATTAAAAATTGAAAGAGCAATGGCAAAAGAAGCTTTAGCTCATTTAGAAGAATTAGATTTTGTTCGCCTACAGTATCAATCAGGGAAAAGAGAGATTAAAAGAATTGATGTATTAGTGCCTGATACACAAAAAATTTATACTGATTTTGGAGACTACTTTAACTCTGAAAACAAAAGTGAATTATCGGCTAAAACCATTGAGATACTCGATAAATTAAGTGCATTCCCTCATAAGGAGCGAGATATTAGAAGTAATCTAAATATAGAAAACGGGCATTATGACCTAATAAAGGATGTTTGTACAAGTGCTTCTTTATTGGACTCGTACTCATCGCCTACAGATTCAGAGAGTGTTTTGTATTCACCTCTTTATTGGGATGATAACCCTCAAAAAATATTTGATTTATTAGAAAAACATAAGTCGAATGACTTTCTTCAAGCAATTGGTAAAATTAAAGGTTATCAAGGGCTTCCAGATGGAAAGTTTAATGATAATAGTGTTTTGACAGATGCAGTAGCCCTCGGTTGTTTGCCAACACTTTCTGTAAATTCCACATCAGGACTAAAAAAATTCCTTTTCACACCAAGGCAAGGTGTAGGTAAACTCGAAAAAAATTTACTACATAAAGCTAGAGTATTAATATCTTGTGTAAGATATGGAGAAAATTTTGCTGGTATTACAAAAATCATTTGGCCAGAAAAGATTTTAAATGCATTACTAAATAGAGGGTATTTAAAAGGACATACGGAAAGCCTTGAGCAATATGAACCTGCTAGAAATTTAGGTTTAGTAAAATTAATTCCTTCGGGAAATAGGTATGAAGTGCATTTTATCGATAATGATGAAAATAAATTAGTTGTTAAAATGGCATTAGATATGCTTTCTATTGGTGATACTTCTAAATTTGATGATTCAGAGGAACAAGCAAAGAAAATATTAGTGCCTGGTAATATTTTACATCCTACCCAGTCTAGGACTCATATTTTAAAGGAAGATACAGGACAAAAATCCAAAACCACTGTACAAAGAATTAATAATTTATTATTAGGTATTGAGTAATGGCAAAAAAAATAACACTTAATAAAGACCATAGTTTAAAACTTCTTTGTAAAGAGCTGTATAAACAAATGGGGTTTTGTACTCACTATGAGGTACTATTGAGAACAAAGAGTTATATATCTAGTTATAAGACCCATGATATATCAGATATTGATGTTTTGGGTTACAAGTTTAATTCAGATTTATCTCTATTCAAAATTGGTTCGGAATGTAAAAGTGGAGAGTCAAGTGCTTTAGAAGAATTATTTAAGTTTTTGGGGGTATTTGATTATTACAAATTAGATAGAGGGTATTTAATTAAAAGTAAAATTCATCAAAATGCCCGAGAAGTAGCAATAAAGAATGGAATAAGATGTTTTACAGAAGCAGAAATTAGACAATTATTATTAGGATTTGGAATTGATATAGAAAAAAAACTAAGTATTGAAAATGCTAAATACTTGAAGCTAACAAGAAGTCTTGCATCCTTTAAGGAGAAAAATGACAAACTAATAGAATACCTTAAATTTGATTTTTGGAACAAAGAAGATTGGAAAAATATCCATAATATTATTCACCTATTTTCAAATCCTTCATCCAACCTTCTCTTTAAAGACCAAGAAGTAAAGAGTTCTGAAAAGCAAGTGTTTTATCATACTCTTGAACTATTCTCCTATTCATTACTTTTTATCATTGGTCAATCTATGGTTCTTAACTATTCTGATGTTAAAAGTTCAATAAATAACTCATTATATGGTGGAGCTGAATCTTTAAATGAAAAAAGAAAAATTCATGATTTAGTAAGTCAAGCAACAAGCAATAATGATTCGTTTGAACCAAATTGGCACTCAGATTTAATAAATATCAGCACTAGGTTATCAGAATCTACATACGCTTCTTCAAAAATACCTGAAATGATTCAGTACATTATAGAGAATTCATTTTACGAATCAAAGGTTTCTATTAAGTCTGAAGATATTAAAGATTTTCCAGACTTAACAAGAAAGTTTACACAAGACTTAATGCATTTTTTAACAAAGCATTGTGGTCTAGAAAAAGAAATATTTGAAGACTTTATGAAACTATAAAAACTACTGCAGCCAACAAACCGCAAAAAAGAATGCCTTGCGGAGGCTGGTTTTGGGAGTTTTGCTCCCGTGCGAGCAAAAGTGAAATTGAGAAAGCGAATATACCACACGCAGCGGCACACTTCATCCGGCAAGACGTTCATGCAAAGAAATAAGTAACATAAATTATACCGATGAAAACCCGACACACAAAAAGTACATTTGCAAGCCCCAGCACACAGGCTGATTCTTCAGCTTGCAAAAGAGCTATTTTTTCAGCCACTCATAGGAATATAACGTTATGACTTACAGTAAAAAAAGAATTGAGTATAATAATAAATGGCCAGATAAGGTAATCATGTTTTCTGGACAGGAGGCATTTATAAATCTGCTTAATGAAAAAGATATCCAAAATATTCTATGCCCAATACAATTACCTTTAATTAATGATTTTCAATTTCAAAGACTACTTTCATTTAAGATTGATATATATGAACAGTTACCACAAAGGCCAGATATTGCATTTGATTTAGCATGGCGTACTTTTGAAGCATATGCTACTTATTTTTCAAAAAAAGGAAACTGGAATACGACAAAATCATGGAAGATTTTAAATAAGGTATCCGAAGACATTCTTGAAAATCAGTATAACCAATCAGATGATTTAAATGACGCCTTTGAAGAGCTGGTAAAATCGATACCGTTACAGGCGGCAGAATTTTTAATAAAAAGATTGTTTGAACATGAACCTGCGTCGATAAAAAGTCAGCAAACACAGATTATTGATAGAGTTAAAGATTCAATGGGAAATGAGTTGTTTAATGCAATTCAAAATAAATATGGTGAGCTAACTCCTGCTGATCAAAGAAAAGCAGGAATGCTATTGCAAATAATTCTCTCAGGTAAAGAAATTGATTTAAATGGTGTAAAATTTCGCTTAGATAGAATTTCAATTGCCAAACTTGTAATTAATGGTATACTTTACACCTATAGAAATGAGCGGTTTCACGGAGACTCTTTTTCTCCTTTTAAAAGTAGTAAAACACAAATTAAGACTTATGCTCATTCATATTATCTTTTAATTAGCACCTATTTTTTTATTAGTCAATTAATTTATAAGCATTTTCCAGAGTTATTTGATTTAGATTTAATAGCAAATCAATTAAGAGAAAATACAATTAGGTATAATCAAGTTTTTGAAAAATATAAGAAAAGGTAATTATGGCAATAACAGGAACTGAATTTGAATCAATTATAAAACCATTCTTTTCAAATCTTTTTAAGGATATGGGGTATGCAGTTCTTGAAGTACGAAATCAAAATTCTGGTACTCAAAACGGATTCGATATTAAAATAGTATTTGAAGATGGTCATTTAAAGGAGCGTTATATTTTCGTCGAATGTAAATATTACACAACCGCTAGATTAGATTGGTCTGATATATTTAATAAACAAGTTGAATTAGAAGGATCAAATTATAATCCTACTGCATTTATTCTCCTTTCTCCTCTTCAAAATTTGAGTAATATAAATGACAATCTTCAGCAAAACTTTGAGAAATTAGCAAAATGTCCAGCTGAATTTTGGACTCCTGACAAGGAAATAGAAAAGCTATTCGCAATTGATAGTGATTTATACGAAAAGGTATATGATAAGCCTTGTGATATTGTTGTTGACAGAAATGAACAAATCCAAATCACAAAAACAAGAATAGAACTTATACTTAAAAAGAAAGACTTATTTCAATTTTCAAACTGTATAGAGATTAATGATACAGATAGGAAACCTGAGGAAAGTGAGCACCTCTATACAACACTTGATAGAAAATTAAATGCAGTATTGGCTGATGATGATAAGGATAGGATATATTACCATCAATTAAGAGTTAACTATAAAGTCTTTTTAGAAGACTTGCAGGATGTCAATAATGATTTGCGATTAAAAATAATAAAGTGGCAAGAAAATATGAGGTTTAAGGCTAATAGGCTAACTAGTAAGTTTAATCTGGATTCAGCATATAACTCAAAAAACTTCTTTCATGACTTTTTTGATGAAGCTGAGAAAGAGCTGTTAACTTTCTATGAAAGAAATGACTTAAAAGATGATGAACAAAAACTTTTGGGTGGCTTGGTATTTGAATTAGCGGCTGAATGCCCATTAGATTGGAGTAAAAGATAACTTTTGATATGCAACTAGAGAACTTTATAAGAAAACTTACTTCAAAAAACCTAATAACAAATGTTAGTCTAGAACGACCTAACTATGTTCAACCAGAAGATAGAATATTGTATAGAGCACATAGGTTAGTTATAGTATTAGGTATGCTAAATACTAAAAACGGACTTAGTAAAGATGTTATAGCATGCATCGATTTTCTGTTAAGAAACCCGAATTACCAAAAGAAATTTATTCTGGAGTATTTTCAAGGGCAAAAAAACATTTTGGCCAAAATCACCAAATTTTCAACTGACACGCAAGAAGAATTCGACTTTAATATTGTGCAATACAGAAGTGTACCATGGGATTTGAGGTTTAATGATATGTTTCTTTTCTTATATGCACGAGATTTAATCTCAATCTCAGGAAATAATAAAGACAAAAATCTCAGAATACATCTTTCTACTTTTGGAGGTGAGTATTTTAAAAAAATTAAAGAAGTGTTTTCTTCAGAAATAAACTTTCTTGAATTGTTTGGAACAAAAATGCAAGAAAAGAAAGCAATTACAATTATTACTGATATAATTCCTAAATCCTTTTGGCGCAAGAATGAAAAGCTTAATAATTAATAGATTAAAATATAAAATCTACACAGACGATAATAGACAATATGGTGCAGATGTGCCATTTAAACCAGGTTTAAACATTGTCTGGGGGCCTAACTCTGTTGGGAAAAGTAGCATTGTTACAGGCTTGATTTATGGCTTAGGTCTTGAAAAATGTTTAGGGATATTTAAACTTAATCAGAATCCTTTTAAACCAGAGTTTTATAGTCGAATAGAGGGGAAATCAATCACTCGTTCTTACTTGCTCCTTGAAATTTCTAATGGTGATGAGACGATAACAATATTTCGATATTTAAAAGGTGATAAAACCAATATTGTTGCAATAAAGGAATGTAATATTGAGAATTATGAAAATACTTCTGCTTTTGAAAAATATATAATTGAGGGGGAAGGTGTATTTTCGGAATCAGGTTTTCAAACCTTTTTATTTAATTTTTTAGAAATTGATATTGTTGAAGTCCCTGCGTACGATGGAAAAAACGTAAAACTTTATTTTGAAAATCTAGCCTCTCTTTTCTTTGTTGAACAAAGGGCTGGCTGGGCTCAAATTCAAGCTCGTCAAATCACGCGATACAATATAAGAGATGTGAAAAGGGTGGTATTTGAGTATCTTATGGGATTTGACAAGTTTGATATTCATTTACTAGAGTTAGAAAAAAAGGAATTAGATGAAAGTATAAAGAAACAAGGTGACAGGATTTCTTCTAAGGAAGAAAATATCTTTGTTCTTTGTAATGGGGAATCTGAAGAAGGAAAATTAGTTGTTGATGATAATGATTCTGGCAAATATTCAATTGATGAATACATTCAACTATTACAAAGAAAATATAAGCTTGAATCTCTTGGAATTTCAAACTTGTCAGAAAATAAAGAAAAAACCGAAAGTAATGAGGAGAGTTTACGAGAGAAACTAAAAAACACAGATTACAGATATCGGAAAAGCATTGATAAATCAAAGAGCCTACTTAAAGAAATCAAAGGATATGAAAATTACATTGATCGAATAAAGCTAAATAAGCATAAAAATAAGCAATTAAGTAAAATTGAAGAGTTTTCTCTTGACTTAAAGGTATCAATTTGTCCTATTTGTGAAAAACCTCTAGGTGATAACGAAGAGAATGAATGTAGATTATGTCATTCCGATATAAAAAGGAAAATTTCAACACCTTCTCAAAACCTTGACTTCCTCGAAGACGAAGAAAAGTCATTTAAAAATGTTTTAAGGAGTAAGCAACTCGAATATCGCAAAGAGCTTGAAGTATCTCAAAGGCTAAAAGATAAATTGGATAACACTGAAAAGATTTTAGAGCATCAAATTTCAACTTTTTCAGGTAAAGCACTCTCTAGCTATAGAGAAAAAGTCATTAAAGTTGATAGCCTTTATAAGGAAATTGACAGATATGAAAGGATAAAATCTCGTTGGAAAGATTTGGATATTTTAAGAGCTGAGCTAAAAGTAAAAGAAGCTAAAAGTAATAGACTTAAACAAAAAATTGATAATTATCTTGAAACCAGTTCCGATATTGAAATCCTAAAATCAATACTTGATAATTTGAAATCCAACGTTAGAGAATTAGGATTATTTAAAGCAAAGGAATATTTAATAAATCAAATTAAAATAGATTCAACTGATAACTACACACCATATCTAGACTCATATGATATTTATAACATAAGCAGTTCAAGCGATAATGTTAGGATTATTTTAAGCTATTATATGGCTTTATTACAAACATCAATTCAATTAAAGGATAAAACCAAGATTAGGTTTCCAAATATTCTAATTTTGGATGAACCAAAACAACAGAATCTTGACAACAAGTCATTGATTAGCAGTATTGATTTGTTTGAAAATACGTTAAACTCAGATGGCCAAGTGATTCTGACTACCTACAGTGAATTAAAAAGTGATAGAGATAGGCTGAAAAATTACTTTTGTCATGAAATGAAAAATGAACAAGATTATTTATTGAAATTAGAGGCCAGCCCAGAAGGCCAAGCACAATAGTAGGTCGCACAAGCTAGGCGCATCCAAAACCTACTATAGAGCTTGTCTTGCCAACGCAAGGGTGGGATAGCCAGCATAAAGCACGAAACGCTAACAATATGCATAGCGTATTAAAACACCCCATGCACTTAACGTTGGCGTTCAATGAAAAATGCAGACGGAATCAGGTAATTAATTCAACGAACCAATCTTATCAACATCCATCTCCCCAATAGCTAAATACTCACCATTCCGGTTAATATAGATCGTTTCTTTAGCCGTATCCTTAGTTGAAATAAACAGCTCCCGAATATCAACATCCAGCACCCTGGCAATATCTTTTAATAATTCTGGCTTTGGAAAATTTCGTCCCTGAACAATGTTTGTTATAGTAGATGCTGTAACGCTGACTTTTTCTGCAAGTTCCTTACCGGTCATCTCATTTTGCTTTAAAATCTCCTTTATTCTTAGCATGAATTAGCTTATTAAGTTTATCCAAATATAGAAAATACCAATAACATTCATGTTTACTATATTAAAATATGAAAGATATTTGTATTGAATTAAAATGTTATTTACATTTGCCATCCCAAAACATGAAAGATGTTCAAGTTTGGTAGTGAAGTGTATTTTCAGATTAGTAACATTTTAAAATATAAACCATGGATGTAATAGTTAAAAAAGCAATTGTAGACCTATTGATCAATGCCATCAAAGTAAAAAGAATAAGTAATAGTATCGAATGCATAACTGGAGCTAACGAATTATCAGCCGCTTTTAACATGCTCAGTCCAATACTTCGGTTGATGGGATTAAACTTAAAGGATAAGGAACTTCAGAAAAGAATTGAATTTACAGAAGCCTGGGAACAATTCTTTATAGCAAGTGCTTCTAACGGATCCCCCAAAAATGCAGCTTGGATTCTCTACCATGAATTGGACGAGCTTATAAAGTCGTTATCTGAACCTGAAAATGACTATGAAAAAACCATCAATACAGCGGTTGCCGAATTTATACGCGAAGATAAAAGAGGTAACAAAGGGGCGATTCATGACCTTAACGGAAAATACAAAGCAGCAAATAGGCTATTTCCTGAAGCAAAGAGCCGATTAAAAAGGCAGTATGTATAAATAACCTGTTACGATTTCAACGAATCTTAAACCCTTGTTCAAAAATGAGCAAGGGTTTTGTTTTATATGAGCCCAATCAAAAACTTAATCGAACACTAAAGCCAGATTTGGATTGAGCAAAAACCCAGATTAACCCAAATAACCCAGTGGGTTTTCTGGGTTTCTTTTTATCCCAGTGGGTTTACCTTTATAAAACCTACCCTATTGCATGAAAGCTAGGAAAAGCCACCAAAAGCCTACCCTTTATAATTAAAGCTAGCTGAAGTCCCAAAAGCAAAAAAAGCAATTGGTTTCTGAAGAAAGCAAACTGAAGCAATTGCTACCATTTGCTAGCAATTGCTAACACATGTTGAAAGTGTTGAACAAAACGAACACATGTTAACACTTGTTGATTTCCTCCAACAAGATTAAACGACCGTTAACGAAAACCAACAACCGTTGAAATAGTACACCCTTATTAAGGGATCCTGCACTCCCCTACTCAAGCCCCTTAGTAAGCCCCTTGGCAAGGGTACAAAATAAACCAGTCGTATTTTTTGATTTGCGCCGGCATGCAGTGGCATCGTTTGGTATCCGATCGCAAACAATCGCACTCCGATCGGTATGCGATCAAATCTCAATTCTTGATTTCGAAAAAACGTTTTTGAAAAATACACTATCTTTAAATTGCTGTAAAAGCAAAATTGATTCACAAAGCGAAATTTTACTAACGGGTATGATTTCGCTTTTTTAGTTCTTGGTTGTCCAATGGTTGTCCAAATAAAAAAAGCCTGATAGTTAACTACCAGGCTTTCTTATCTTTGTAAATTCTCTCTGTACCGAGAGGCG
>NZ_JAENRR010000086.1 GCF_016612505.1 Carboxylicivirga marina | reverse complement strand
TACACCTTAATGCAGCTAATAATAATGAAGCTGTTTGCTTAATCTAGAAGAATACAATAGTACGTGAGTAGTTACAAATTTTAAAATGTATATCTTAAAAATATGGCAAGGACCCTATATACTAAAAAGTATAGCTCAAACATAAGGCATTGAGCCCATATACTATTTTTAATTGCCTAAAATAACAGCGCCGAAGCTTCCTAAAATAAAGTATGAAGCTTCGGCGCAGTGTTTTAGCCTTGCTAGAAAATTCTATTATCGCACGCTATCGCGCGAATCCTTTCGCGTGATTTTAAATAACCCACGGACTCGCACGCCAGTTTTGTGAAAACAATTTGTGTCAATTGCTGTAATTCGTCGATGAAATATTTTTCCAACAAATTAAAACCTAAAGGGCATCACTACCAATGCCCTTTTTTCTTTTAGATATATTCCTTATTCCTGTTTATTAATTTATTTTTACACGTTAATATTTAAAAAGAACTAATGTTATTAGGCGGAACAATATTAAATGTGATTACGGTGGTAGTTGGTAGTGCTATCGGAATGGTGGTAGGAAACCGAATCCCAAAGAAGATAACGAAAGGCGTCTTTCAGGCACTTGGGTTGTTTACATTGGTGCTGGGGGTAAATATGGCCATCAAAGGACAGATGCTTCTGGCCATTGTTTTTAGCCTGATAATAGGCACCATATTGGGCGAGTGGATGTCTATTGAGAAAGCTGTTGATGGCTTGTCTGATAAAATCAAAAATCGCTTAAAACTCAAAAACCCAAAATTTTCTGAAGGCTTACTTACGGCATTTCTGCTATACTGCATCGGTTCCATGACGATTCTTGGTGCCATTGATGAAGGTATGGGAAATGGTTCTGAAATATTAATGACCAAAGCGATTATGGATGGTTTTTCATCGATAGCGCTGGCTTCTGTTTTCGGATTAGGTGTTGGTATGTCGGTTATTCCATTGTTTATATTTCAGGGAGGAATTACCTTACTGGCCTATCTGTTAGGTGATTTTATAGCAGCCGACATTATCAATGAATTAACTGCTGTAGGTGGAATTTTATTAGTTGGCCTTGGAATTAATATATTAGAAATTAAGAAGATAAGAATTATGAATATGTTGCCCTCTCTAATTATCATTATCATTATGGTTTGGGCATCATCATTATTCTAATAGCAACCTATTAAAACAACGTACATTGGAAGCAAATACTAAATCATTATTGATACAAATGTTCGAGAAGTGGGCAGGAGAGGAAGCACGTTCTTATGTCATGTTGCCACCATCAGGTTCATATCGCGAATATTATCGAATAAGTGGGCGAAGCAAATCGGCTATGGGCGCCTATAATTCCGATTCCAAAGAAAATGTGGCTTTTCTGGAGTTTTCGAAGCATTTTAAAGGCAAAGGCCTACCAGTTCCTGAGATATACATGGTTGATGAATCAAATAATGTGTACCTGCAGGAAGATTTAGGCGATGTCACACTCTATGGATTCTTGCAAGGCTTAAGAAAAGACAAGGAGTTTCCGGAAGATTTAGTGAATTTCTATAAAAAAACACTGACGCAGTTGGTTTCATTTCAGATCAATGGAGGCGAAGGCCTGGATTATACAAAATGTTATCCTCGTCAGGCTTTTGATCGACAGTCCATGTTATGGGATCTTCATTACTTTAAGTACTATTTCTTAAAACTGGCACGTGTTCCTTTTGATGAACAGGCCTTAGAAGATGACTACCACAAACTGATTAATTTCTTGTTGGAAGTGAAGCATGATTATTTCCTGTATCGCGATTTTCAGTCGAGAAATGTGATGGTGGTGAATGATGAGCCTTGGTTTATTGATTATCAGGGCGGTCGCTTAGGTGCCTTACAATACGATCTGGCATCGCTTTTATATGATGCAAAAGCTGACATACCACATGCTGTGCGTGCAGATTTATTGAACTTTTATATGGGTGAGCTGTCTCAGTACACAAAAGTGGATGAAGGTGATTTCTCCCGACATTATTACGGCTATGTATTGATAAGAATAATGCAGGCCATGGGGGCATACGGTTTTAGAGGTTTTTACGAGAAAAAGGAGCATTTCTTAAAAAGTATACCTTATGCCATCGATAACCTTAAATATTTGCTCGATAATGTCAACCTGGGTGTTGAATTACCCACTTTGTTTGCAGCCTTGCGTAATGTAACCGAATCGGAAGAGCTAAAAACCATTGGCCAGAGAAGTTCGCTTTTGACAGTCCGAATAAGCAGCTTTTCTTATAAAAGAGGTATTCCTGTTGATGTGTCTGGTAATGGAGGTGGTTTTGTATTTGACTGTAGAGCGATTCATAACCCGGGCCGATATCCTGAATATGCCGAGAAAACCGGCAAGGATGAAGAAGTGATTGCTTTTTTTGGCAAAGAGCCCGAGATGGCAGAATTCTTAAAAGATGTCTATTCAATGGTGGATAAATCAGTCGAAAAATATATTTCGAGAGGGTTTAAAAACCTGATGGTCAATTTTGGATGTACAGGTGGACAACATCGTTCAGTATACAGCGCCGAATCTTTAGCAAGTCATCTTCAACATAAATACAAGTTAAATGTTGAGTTAAAGCATGTAGAGCAAGACATGAAGAAAAAATAACAATGGCAAAGAAGAAGTGCAAAGATAAAGAGAAGTTGAATAATCCAATAGTGAAGGATACGCACATTTATGTCTGTAAGAAATGTGGGATTGGTTCAAAAAAAGAAAATAAGTTGTGCAAACCCATTAAATTGGATAAGCAATGAATGCAATGATTTTTGCGGCAGGATTGGGTACGCGCCTTAAGCCATTAACCAATCAATTGCCAAAGGCTTTAGCCCCTTTTCAAGGAAAACCATTACTGTGGCATGCTATCAGAGAACTGGAAGGTATTGGCGTTGAGCGTATCGTCGTTAATGTACATCATTTTTCTGAGAAGATTATTCAGTATGTACAGGCTAATACGTGGCAATCTGAAGTGCTTATTTCAGACGAATCGGATTTGTTACTCGAAACGGGTGGAGGCTTGTTAAAAGCCCAATCTTTATTCATTCCAAATAAACCAATTATTATTCGAAATGTGGATATTGTCACATCTACAAATCTAGAAAGTTTCATATATTCACACCGCAAAAATAAAAATGATGCAACATTAATGGTTAAAAGCCGTAATACATCCCGTTATTTATGTTTTAATGATGAAATGCAATTATGTGCATGGAAAAACATCAAAACCAATGAGCAGATAGAAGTGATAAAAGCTGAAAATAAGGTTGATTTAGCCTTTAGTGGCATTCACATTATCGAACCCGGGCTGTTAAACGAAATGGGAGAGATTAGGCCTTTTTCAATTATTGAAGCATATCTCAAGCTGGCTAAAAATCATCAGATAAAAGGTTATGATGTAGGCAAGGATGAAGCTTGGTTTGATGTAGGCACCATTGAAAAACTTGAAGAAGCAGAACAATATTATAAATCAGGTAAATAAAATAGTATAATGAGTGAAATTCAAAGTGGAACAGGACGACGAAGGTTAGGCGATCCGTTTCAAAAGTTTATTAAATTTTTCTCTAGTGGTAGTGCTTTATTAATGATAGCAACAGCTATTGCTGTCATATGGGCCAATGTAGATCACGATAGCTACCACCACTTCTGGCATAGCCCATTTGGTATATCTACTGAAATATTTAGTGTTAATATGGGTTTGATGCACTGGATTAATGATGGTTTAATGGCCATTTTCTTTTTTGTAGTAGGCTTAGAGATTAAACGTGAATTCTTAGCAGGTGAACTGAGTTCATTTAAACAGGCATCACTACCTATTTTTGCTGCTATTGGAGGTATGGTTGTACCAATCGCCCTATACATGATGTTTGGTTTTGAAGGAACAGCGTCCAAAGGATGGGGTATTCCAATGGCTACTGATATTGCTTTCTCACTGGGTATTTTATCGTTACTTGGCAAGCGTGTGCCACTGGCCTTAAAGGTCTTTCTTACAGCCTTAGCTATTGTAGATGATTTAGGTGCCGTTTTGGTAATCGCTTTGTTTTACGGTGGTGACTTAAACTGGACATATCTTATGGTTGCAGGTCTGCTTTTAATCGTGTTGACCATCGCCAATTTACGTAATATTCAGGATTTGAAAATTTATACATTCCTTGGCTTTATCATCTGGTATCTGTTTTTGCAATCAGGTGTTGACGGGCCTGGATCAGGTTTACACGCCACTATTGCAGGTGTGTTAATCGCCTTTACCATTCCGGCTCGTCCAAAGGTGCATATTAATGAGTTTTTAGCTCGAATTAAGTCTGGTTTAACACGTTTTGATTCAGTTCCTAAAAGTGCAAATGAACGCGTATTGACAGATGACCAATTATATGCGATAAATGATGTGGAGTACAGTGTTAAAAAAGTTCAGAGTCCATTGCAATATATTGAACACCAGTTTCATGGTTTTATCAGTTTGTTTGTTTTGCCACTTTTTGCTCTAGCTAATGCAGGTGTTACTCTAATTCATCATGGCGAGGGTAGTAGCGAAGTATTTACAACCTTATCATTGGCTATTGCATTTAGTTTAGTGGTAGGAAAAGGACTTGGCATTACATTCTTTTCTTGGTTAGCAGTTAGACTTGGAATTGCAGTTAAACCAAAGCGCTCTTCATGGTTATCTTTCCTTGGCTTAGCGTTCTTAGGAGGTATTGGATTTACGATGTCTATCTTTATCGCCAGCCTTGGTTTTAAAGGAGATGCAGAGCTGTTGAATCAGGCTAAGATTGGTATTTTTGTTGGTTCAATTGTAGCAGGATTGTTTGGCTTCTACTTATTAAAGTATTCGCTTAAGAAAGATGAAGACCAAAAACCGATTACTACTAAGTAATACTAAAGATTATCAATAGATATAAGGAGTACCGATTGGTGCTCCTTTTTTTGTTTATCGAACTCTCGTTATTACATTTGACCCCATATTAGTATCGCATGAATCAATTCATAACAGAACACTTAGGAGAATTAGCCGCATTAGTTACCGCAGTATGCTGGACTTTTACGTCGATGTCATTTGAATCTGCTGGTAAAAAAGTGGGATCGATGTCCGTTAATATCATTCGCTTATTTATGGCCATTGCTCTCTTGGGAACGCTTCAGTATATTCGTTTTGGCTATTTCTTCCCCGAAGGAGCTGATGCTTACCAGTGGTTTTGGCTGTCTATTAGTGGTCTGGTTGGTTTTGTTATTGGTGATATGTTGTTATTTCAGGCTTTTGTGGTCGTTGGGGCACGCATCTCTATGTTGATCATGTCTTTATCACCGCCATTAGCAGCTTTATTTGGCTGGATACTACTGGGTGAGCAGTTAACAATGGCTCATATCTTAGGAATGACCGTAACGATGTCGGGTATTTCGCTTGTAATATTGGGAAAGCCTTCAAAAGGAAAGCGCATAAAAGTAAAATATCCTTTAAAAGGAATATTGCTGGCCTTTGGTGGGGCAACAGGACAAGGGCTTGGTCTGGTACTAAGTAAATATGGGATGGGTGATTACGATCCGGCTTCAGCAACCATGATTCGGGTGATTGCTGGAACAATCGGTTTTAGCGTATTATTTATTTTTACCGGTCACTGGCCAAAGGTGATAAAGGCGCTCAGCAATGGTGCCGCCATGCTTCGTATTTCAATAGGAGCATTTTTTGGACCATTTTTGGGAGTCTCATTTTCATTATTAGCCATAAAGTATACAACCACAGGCGTGGCTTCTACCATTATGTCTATTGTTCCGGTATTAATTATACCGCCCGCCATCTTATTATTTAAAGAGCGCGTTACTTTAAAAGAAGCGGTTGGAGCAACGATTGCCGTTTTGGGTGTAATTGTATTGTTTTGGTTCTAGCCGGTAATTTTAAGCATCACTTTGGCTGCCATTAATAAAGTGCCAGTCATTAAAATAATAGAGAAGAATACTAAACGAGAATCATTCCCAAATGAATCGGAAATGCCGGATTTGAGTAGGCGTTTATTATGATGGGAGATAACCACAAAACGCGGAAGAACTCTGAGGTAAATGCCATATACAATGCGGCCTAATATCAGTCCGAGTAACATGCCGCCAATAATGTCGCCTGGGTAATGAACGCCCATATAAACTCTCGAATAGGCATTTATTGCAGCCCATGAAAAAATAAATATACTGTATGTCCTGTTTCTGAATAGCAATGAGGTAAATATTGCCAAACCAAATGAATTGGTTGAATGAGATGAAACAAATCCGTACATGCCACCTCTTTTTCCATTTATTAGATGGACAAGGAATTGTAAATCTTCGTCCCTTGAAGGCCTCAAGCGCTCGAAACCCTGCTTAAATACATTGGTTGAAATTTGATCGCATAAAACAATTAATAGACCAATTGACAAAATAGTTACCAATCCTTTTAGTCCGTGGTTTTTAAAAATTACATAGGCCAGTGTCAGGTAAAGGGGAAGCCAGACTTCTTTACTGGTAAACATCCAAAAAAAGTTATCCCAAAAACCGTTATGAAAACTATTTAGAAAGAATAAAAGTTCAGTGTCGAGTTCTATTAATGATTGTAGCAGCCCCATAATTCTTAATTTGTTTCGAAAATAATTGTTTAAAAATAAAATCGGGAAAATTTGAACTTAATAATTACTCAAATTTCCTGTATACGCAAGATTTTTTACTCGACGATGTTAATTAGTTCCTAATATCAGCCGTATGAGCAGAATATTTTGTAAAATTGCAAAGATGGTTAAAATCAGAGTCCATATAGCTACTCTTCTTTTGGCGATATACAGTATTGTATTTGCTCACAATGTTATTCCTCATCATCATCATTTAGATATTGTGAATAACCTGGTGGCTATGTTTGATGCACATGAAGCAAACCACCATCATCACCATTATTCCGACCATTCTCATACTTGTGATCATCACCATGAGCATTCAGAGAAAGTAAATCATCAGCATGACCACGATTCGCACGAAGCCTGTCATTTTGAGGTAAGACCAATAAACTCTAAAACAGAGCATACACACTTTGTCTTAGTAGTTATTAATAGTGTTTTTGACTTTCACATTGATAATGATGAAGAGCTAAAACATGAATCGGATTACACACCACCAAAACTCCCCGAGGGTTATAATCTGGCGGTCCCGCTAAGGGCACCGCCTGTATTTGCATGATTTAGTGTTTAAGGAATTACAGATTAGGTGAAGGCATTCGCCCTTTCTGCACATATCTATTTATTAACTAATTCAATCTAAAGAATCATGCAAAAATTACTTTTCATTTTGGCTATGTCAGCCTTGATTTTATCGTCTTGTGGCACAAAGAAAGCAGAACAAAAAAAAGGTACTCATGTACATGCTGATGGAACTGTACACGAAGCACATGACCACGAAGCGCCTGCTCAGGAATCTTTTGATGTAAAAGAAGAGCATGCTTGTAAGGGCTGTGACAAGGATAGTTGCGCCACTAAAGAAGAATGTGACGACCACAAGAAAGAAAGTGCTGAACACGATCACAGTCATGATCACGGGCACGATCACGACCATGATCACAACTAAAATTTCAGCCAATATACTTCAGCAGAAGAATCTCTTCTGCTGAAGTATTCATTAAAATATCAGATTGAATTACAAATAATTTCATCATATGAATCATTACGGTTACATATTATATTTTGTTATCGGTATGCTGGTTTCATCTTGTTCAAACTTTAAGCAAGATGATGGCGGACATGCACATGATGACATCACCATACCATATACAGCTTATTCCGATAAACTGGAAGTGTTTGTAGATGTTCAACCCTTAGCCGTTGCTAATAATTCACAATTGATTATACATTTTACTGATTTAGAAACTTTTAAGCCAGTGTTGGTAGATGAGGTGAGTGTTTCGTTAATAGTTGGAGGTAAGGGTATTAGAGTAAAGAGTACAGAAGCTTCCAAGTCTGGCGTATTTAAAGTAATCATACAACCTTCAACTGCTGGTGTAGGTAGGTTTGAGTTTGAGCTTCTGCATAATAATCAAAAGCAAAAAGTGACTATTAATAATGTTAAGGTTTATGATGATGCGCATGATGCTGCACATTTAGGCGAAAGTTTAATTCCGGATTCACCTGATGCGGTTAGCTTCACAAAAGAGCAATCGTGGAAAGTTGATTTCAAAACGGATAAACCAGAAATAGCGGAGTTTGGCAGTATTATAAAAGTGAGTGCTCGTGTTAATGTTTCTCCCGCCGAACAAATGATTGTTGCGGCTAAATCCAGTGGTTTTATACAATACTCTTCTGGTTTGTTGTCAATTGGACAAGCAGTGAGTAATAATGAATGGTTAATGACAATATCAGGGCAAGGTCTCACTGAGAATAATACCATTGTTAGGGCTCAGGAAGCTAAGGTTGAATACGATATTGCCAAATCGGATTATTTGCGCGATAAGCGCTTGCATCAGCAAAAGATTGTTTCGAACCGTCAATTGTTAGTGTCAAAAGCTCGATTTGAAAAGGCAGAATCACAGTGGAGTAATTTACAGAAAACAGTGTCGGAAAACGGGGAAAAGGTAGTGGCGAAAATGCCAGGTTTTATTCACGAATTATTGGTTGATAATGGCGAGTATGTAAATTCAGGTATGCCCCTATTGACCATTATCAAGAATGATCGTTTGGTTCTGAAAGGGATGGTTCGTCCGAGCTTATTCTCCGAACTTAAAACGCTATACGATGCTAATATAGAATTGAATAATGGTGAGGTGATAAATCTAAGTGATTTAAACGGAAGACTGGTCTCAATTGGTCAATCATCAGGTACTGATAACTATTTATTACCAGTAACCCTGGAGATTGATAAGCATGATGATTTGGTGAGTGGCGGTTTTGCTAATGTATATCTGAGAACCGGAAGTCAAAAAAAATCAGTTATTATTCCTAACTCTGCTTTGGTGGAGATTCAGGGTTTGTTCTTTACATACATTCAACTAACACCCGAATTATTCGAACGCCGACAAGTTGTTCCTGGTCCATCGGATGGTGTTCATACGGTTGTATTGTCTGGTTTAAAGGCTAATGAGCGAATTGTGAGTAGAGGCGCGACCTTTGTCAGGTTAGCAGCAGTTTCAAATACAGTTGATCCGCACGCCGGTCATGTACATTAGGAGGGGCAACAATG
This sequence comes from Carboxylicivirga marina, assembly GCF_016612505.1. GTDB lineage: Bacteria > Bacteroidota > Bacteroidia > Bacteroidales > Marinilabiliaceae > Carboxylicivirga > Carboxylicivirga marina. The sequence goes on along the minus strand of NZ_JAENRR010000086.1, from coordinate 8,133 downwards.
TTGAATAATATTATAAAATTCTCGCTCCATAATAAACTAATCGTTCTATTGGGATCAGTCGTTCTGATTTTGGGAGGCGTATATACAGCCCAAAATATGGATGTTGATGTATTTCCTGACTTAACAGCGCCTACTGTAGTTGTGATGACGGATGCGCATGGGATGGCTACTGAGGAGGTTGAACGTCTAGTATCATTTCCAATTGAAACAGCAGTAAATGGCGCCACAGATGTGCGTCGAGTACGCTCTGCCAGCTCGCATGGATTTTCATTTGTGTGGGTCGAATTCGATTGGGGAACCGATGTATTTAAGGCTCGTCAGATAGTGAGCGAAAAGCTCGTTACCTTAGCAGGTCAATTGCCGATTGGTATCTCACAACCGGTGTTGGCACCTCAGTCAAGCGTTATGGGTGAGATCCTATTTGTAGGACTTCAGTCTGATACGACCGATGCCATGACACTTAGGACAATTGCCGATTGGCAGATAAAACCTCTGTTGCTGGCTACTGGCGGAGTATCGCAAGTCACAATAATAGGTGGGGACTATAAGCAATACAAAGTTTTGGCCGATCCGCATAAGATGATGCACCTGAATGTTAAGCTATCAGAGCTTGAAGATGTATGTAAAGGCATCAGCCAGAATAGTACAGGTGGCGTTATTCGCGAATATGGTAACGAATATGTGGTACGAGGAATTGGTCGTAGTGCTGATTTAGAGGTCTTAGGAAATACCTTAATAAAGCAAAATAAAGGATTACCTATTTACATTCGGGATATTGCTCAAGTAGTAATTGAGCCTGCTGTGAAAATGGGTTATGCATCGCAAGATGCCACACCAGCAGTTATTCTATCAATTTCGAAACAGCCAAATACCAATACCTTAAAGCTGACACAGAAGATTGAGGCTAACCTGGCAGAGTTATCTGAAACGCTTCCAGATGATGTAAAGCTCGATTCCAAAATCTTTCGTCAGGCCGATTTTATCGAAACTTCGGTTCGTAATGTGCAGCGTGCACTTATTGAGGGTGGTTTGTTTGTTGTTATTATTCTTTTCTTGTTTTTAGGAAGTTTTCGAACAACTCTTATTTCTTTGATTGCAATTCCTTTGTCACTTTTAGGAGCCATTATAGCACTTAAGTATCTCGATTTAAACATTAATACAATGAGTCTGGGTGGCATGGCCATTGCCATTGGTTCGTTGGTGGATGATGCAATAATCGATGTAGAGAATGTATACAAACGCTTACGACAGGATTATCATAAACCTGCCGGAGAACGAGTTTCTACATTAACGGTCGTTTATGAGGCTTCAAAGGAGATTCGTTCTTCCATATTGAATGCAACTCTTATTATTATCGTTGCGTTTATTCCCTTGTTTTTCTTGTCGGGTATGGAGGGCAGGATGCTACAACCTTTGGGTATAGCCTATATCGTTTCTCTCTTTATGTCTCTAATTGTGGCGATGACCATTACGCCATTATTGTGTCATTTATTATTATCAGATGACAAATATTTATCGTCAAAGGAGAAGGATAGTCGCCTGACTCGTTTTCTTCAGCGTATGTATAAACACTCACTTACATGGACATTAAATCATAAAACTGGATTTTTATCTGGTAGTATTGTTTTATTTGCTATCGCTATAGCAGTAATGACATCGATGGGCCGCAGTTTCTTACCTGAGTTTAATGAAGGGGCATTAACAATTTCAGCCGTTAGTCAGCCCGGGGTATCACTTGAAAAGAGTAATGAGTTGGGTAACTTAATTGAGTCGGAACTCTTATTAATACCAGAAGTTACAGGTACTGCTCGCAGGACTGGGCGAGGTGAGTTGGATGAACATTCACAAACAACCAATAGTGCTGAGATAGATGTGAACTTTGTGTTGGGGGATCGAGAACAGGAAATATTTCTCGAAGATGTTAGAAAAAAGTTAGCCAATGTACCTGGGGTGGCAACCACAGTTGGGCAGCCACTGGGGCACCGTATTGATCATATGCTGTCGGGCACACGAGCTAATATTGCTATTAAAATCTTCGGACAAGATTTAAATCAGCTCTTTGTTCTTGGTAACCAGGTTAAGGCCGTAGTCGATAAAATTGAAGGTTTGGTGGATGTTAATGTTGAGCAGCAAACGGAAATTCCTCAGATTCAGATTAAAGCTGACCGGGAAAAGCTGGCTGCTTATGGTATCAGTATGACCGCATTCAACGAATTTGTTGATGTTGCTTTTGCGGGTGAGAAACTGGCGAATATTTACGAAGGTCAACGAAGTTTTGACTTATTGCTGCGTTTTAATCACGACTATACCAATTCAATGGAAGGACTTAAGAAAGCTTTGATTGATACTGGTGACGGTAAAAAAGTGGCTTTGGAAGAAGTGGCCACCATTATTTCAACTGCTGGTCCGGGTATGGTTAGCCGAGAAAATGTTCAGCGAAAGTTAGTGGTGTCAGCTAATGTGGCGCAGCGCGATTTAAGAAGTGTGGTGAATGATATTAAATCGGCAGTAAAATCAAATATCACCTTGCCCGATGGCTATCGTATTGAATATGGTGGTCAGTTCGAAAGCGAAGCTAAAGCCTCACAAACACTGATGTTGACATCTATATTAGCCATTTGCATCATATTTTTATTACTCTACCATGAGTTTAAAAATACCCGCTTGGCTGGTATCATACTATTAAATCTTCCGTTGGCATTAATTGGTGGTGTATTTGCTATTAAGATAACCTCGGGTATCATTAGTATTCCGGCAATTATTGGGTTTATTACTTTATTTGGTATTGCAACACGCAATGGTATTTTGTTGGTGTCCAATTATCAAAATGTGAAGGCTAATAAAGCGAACTTAAAAGCGATTATTGTTGAAGGTTCAATTGACCGATTAAATCCCATATTAATGACTGCACTTACTGCGGCTTTGGCATTAATTCCTTTAGCACTAAAAGGTGGCCAGCCAGGTAATGAAATTCAAAGTCCCATGGCAAAAGTAATTTTAGGTGGATTGTTGACATCTACCTTGTTAAATATCTATGTCATCCCAATTGTTTATTACTTGTTTCAGAAGAAGCGTTTTAAACCCGAAAAGAAAGGAGGTAGTTTATGAAACTAGCTGCGATAAGTGTATTGTGCTTACTAAGTGCTATTATAACAGCGCAAACATCCATACCTCAGTTACTCGATTCTATTGAGAAAAATAATTATACATTAAAATCATTGAGGGCACAAACTGATGCAACCATTGTTGGCAACAATATCGGATTGAATCCAGCTAACCCTCAGGTTGAGTATATTTATCAATGGGGAGATACTGAGCAAATTGGCAACAAACAAGAGTTTCATGTGAGGCAAAGTTTTGATTTTCCCACGGCCTATCGTTATCGTAAACAGATGACTAATAGCTTAAACGAAAAGGCAGAGCGTGATTATTTAAATGCCTATAACGTGGTGATGCTAGATGCTCAGTTTTATATTCTTAAGCTTATCTATCAAAATGCGATGTTAGAAGAATATGCTGTTCGTCTGGAGCATGCTAAACAAATGGCAGAAGCTTTTCATATAAAATTTGATGAAGGAGATGCCAATATGCTAGAACGTAATAAAGCAGATATAAACTTGCTTAATGCCCAAAATGCATTAGCCAGGCTGGAATCGGAACAAGCGTTGTTATTACAGCAATTACAAGGCATTAATGGCGGACAAATATTGAGGTTCAGCATGGAGGGTTGGCCGGATGCCATTATGCCACTTGATTTTGAACAATGGTTTAAGGAGAATTCCGACATTATACCAGAAATTCAGAGTCGACAAAAGGAGCTGTCAGCCAGTAGGTACAATGAAAAGCTAAGTAAGGCAATGAGTTTACCCAAATTAACTGGCGGATATAGTTCTGAAAGTGGGACAGTAGATAAATTCAGGGGAGTGAATGTAGGCTTGAGCATTCCATTGTGGGAAAATAAAAACACCGTTAAGCAGGCTAAGCTAAACTCAATAGCAAAGGAAAATGAATTGGCCGATGCTCAATTACAGCTTTACCATGGCTTAAAAGCTTTGTATGGACGTGCCAGTAATATGCAGGCAGTTGCTACTCAATATCGAAATTCATTGATGGCCTTAAGTAATACTGATTTGCTATTAGTAGCCTTAGAAAACGGACAAATAACCATATTGGAATACATGATGGAATTGAGCATTTATTACGAAGCCATTGAAAATGCTTTGAATGCAGAATTGGAATTTCAATTAAATCTGGCTCAAATGAAAGCCTTTCAAATTAATTGATGATACCAGTGTGACACAAAAGCCACTTGCACAACATTTTTTGCAAGTGGCTTTTGTATTTATTTTGATAGGTAAATGTCTTAAGAAGTACATTAACCGCCTGACTTTTTAACCTTATATCCTTCTTTTATAAGTATATCAACCACCTTATCCCGGAAGTCACCCTGAATAAGAATCTCTCTATTTTTTGCAGAACCACCTACGCCACATTTGCTTTTCAATAGCTTACCCAGGTCTTTTAAATCATCCTCAACGCCTATAAAACCAGTTACCAAAGTCACTTTTTTGCCACCACGTTGCTTCTTATCTAATAACACCCTTAAATCCTGTTGTTGTGGTTCAAGGGTTTCTTCTTGTGCGTCATCATTGTATTGATAGTCAAAATCCTGATTGGTAGAAAACACCACGCCATCCAGATTTTTCCATTTTTTCTTTTTTGCCATCGACGTATATTTTACACAAATGTAATAACTCAATTTACTTTTTATGGCCAATTTTCTGCATATGCTACACATTTTGATTAATTTTCAGTTTCAAATCTATAACTATGAGAACCCTTATAACTATCCTTTTCATAACGAAGTTATCATTTGGTTTATATGCTCAGACTTCAGAAGATTGGAGTCAGCTGGATGCCTACTTTAAACTTTTGGAAGATAATAACAAGTTTATGGGAGGTATTGCCATTTATAAAGGTGATGAGCGCTTATATGAATATTACTCTGGGCTTTCAAGTGTGAAGGAAGAGAGGCATGCCAACTATCAAACAAGATATCGAATAGGCTCAGTGACAAAGATATTCACTGCTGTTATGATTTTTCAATTGATTGAAGAAGGTAGACTAAGCCTTGATACTAAATTAGCCGAATATTATCCACAGATTACAAATTCTGGTAAAATTACCATTTCTCATTTACTTAATCATCGGAGTGGTTTACATGAATATACCACTCAAGAAAGTTTTATCGGGATTAAGAATAAAGCCTGGCATAAAGGCGAGTTAATGGGGATGATAGTGAATTATCCCATTGATTTTGAGCCAGGTGAAAGGGCAAGGTACTCAAATACTAATTATTTATTACTTGGATTTATTATTGAAAGATTAAATGATGAAAGTTTTTCGATACAATTGGAAAACAAAATTACTACACCCTTTTTATTAACAGGCACCCGGTATGGTGGGGATATTAATACCGCTATGTATGAAGCAAATTCATATGTATTCAGAAACAAGCAATGGGAACAATTATCAGAAACTGATATGAGTATTGCCAGGGGGGCTGGAGCCATTATTTCAACTCCCAGAGATTTAAATGTTTTTGCTCAGGCCTTGTTTCAAAAGAGAATCATAAGCGAAGCATCACTTGATAGCCTTGTTACCATTGATGATGGTTTTGGGCGTGGAGTTTTTGCGTATCCTTATAAAGATAGATTTGCGTGGGGTCACAATGGAAATATTGATGGCTTTCAAAGTCATTTATCATACTTTCCTGATGATAGCTTAAGTATTTCGGTATTGGGTAACGGTATGAGTTACCCACTCAATGAAATAATCACCACAGCATTAAATTCATGCTATGGATTCGAGTATGAACTTCCTGTATTCAGTCAAAAACTAGCAAACATACCAATTGAAGTGTTAAATAATTTAGAAGGTAATTATGTTTGCCCAGAATACCCCGTTAAAATTAGTCTGGTATTAAAGGAAGAACGTTTATATGCTCAAATAACCGGTCATGAAGCTTTCCCGTTGACCCAATACGAAAATGGCTCGTTCAGGTTTGAACCAATTGGAATGGAGATAAAGTTTGAAGGGGATTTACATTCAATTATTATGGGCTCCTTTGTTTTACATCAAAGAGGAGCAACATTTAACTTCATCAAAGAATAAGTGGAAAAGATTACTGGAATTAAAGTCATCGCTTTTGATGCAGATGACACCCTTTGGGAAAATGAAACATTTTTTCGTGAAGCTGAACAACAATTTGCTGAATTAATGTTGAAGTATTCACCAAAGAATGAAACATTAAAAGTGCTTTATGACGTTGAAATAGCCAATATGCCCATTTATGGATATGGCATTAAAGCCTTTATATTATCGTTGATAGAAACAGCAAACTTATTATCCGGTTATCAGGTTTCTGCGCGTCAAATAAATGAGTTAACAGACTTAGGGAAAGAGATGCTGGATAAACCGGTTGTTTTGCTCGAAGGAGTTGAAGAGGTGTTAAAAAAAGCTGCTGTAAATTACAAGCTGATTGTAGCAACTAAAGGTGATTTACTCGATCAGGAGCGAAAACTACGTAAATCGGGTTTGCTCAAATACTTTCATCATATTGAAGTGATGAGTGATAAAACAAGCGACGCCTACCAAATATTGATTCAGCACCTGGATGTTAAACCCAATGAATTAATGATGGTTGGTAATTCATTAAAATCAGATGTATTGCCTGTTTTGGAGCTTGGAGGATGGGGCGTACATATTCCTTTTCATACAACATGGCAACACGAGATTGTAACTGAGCCAATTACTAACAATAAATTTATTGAACTTGGCAGTGTGTCTGAATTGCCAATGTTATTGGATTGATAAATTTTGTTAAATATAGCATGCTGTTGAGAACAATCTGACAGAAACGAAGTTTCAGAATAAAACTTAATACATGGAGACTTTAACACTAACAACACCAGCTTTATTATTTTCGGCTGTTTCACTTATATTATTAGCTTACACCAATCGTTTTTTAGGCTATGCGGCATTAGTACGCCAATTATACGAAAAGCTCAAAGCTAATCCCGATCAGGTTTTACTTGACCAAATCATGAATTTGCGAAAACGTTTATACCTGATTAAAAATATGCAGTTACTCGGAGTGGCCAGCTTAATGTTTTGTGTATTGTCAATGTTATTGATTTACATCGAAGTATTTATGCCTGCCGCTTATGCATTCGGATTAGGCTTGTTGTTACTAATTATATCCTTATTACTATCAGGCTGGGAAATAAAAATCTCGGTTAAAGCACTTGACTTGCACTTGAATGATATGGAAAATTTCAATGAAAAAAACAATCAGTAATAGGTAACTAGCATTTATCATTTTTATCAGAGCAATCATAAGGATCTGATTGGCACGAATTAGTTTTTTCTTCATAATCAATTATGCTGTTGCGAGCATCTTGCTCTATGTTACAGCAGTCAGTAAACAGCTTTTTTAGTTTATCGCGGCCACGTTGCACTTTTGAGCGTACAGTTGCATAATTGATACCAAGTTGTTCTGCAATTTCCTTTTGTGGCATGTTGTTGATTTCGGAAAGGAGCATGAGTTCTTTATAGTCAGCTGGTAGCTGATTTATAAAAGTTAGCATACAAGTACTTAATTCTTCTACAGCAACTGTATTGTTGTCATTGTCCTCAGTATAAGGAAGTTCTTCACTATTATAGTGATAGTTGTTTTTTCGGTAATAATCGATGATTGAATTTTTAGCCACTGTAAACATCCAGCTTTTAAGGTTCTTTACTTCTTCAGTATTTGAGCTGGATAATTTTAAGAAAACATCTTGAGTTATGTCCTGTGCATCAGCATTATTGTTGATGCGATTTTTTATAAAGATGTATAACGATTTATATAAGGTATCAATTTGTATTTCCATCATCCAAAAATAAGAAATTATGCAGAGTTATTTATTTCTGAAGTGGATGAGCAGATGGATAAAAAAAAATAATCAAATTTTTTTCGATAATAGTGCATCATTTTTTCAATTGGCCGTCTTAGCCTGAATTATTCATAAAAAAGGGATAAGTGTTCCTTGAATCTTCTGAAATATCAGTATTTTCAAGGTGTCCAAACAC
>NZ_JAENRR010000085.1 GCF_016612505.1 Carboxylicivirga marina | reverse complement strand
GGTGAAAAACTAATTTCGTGATACTTCTTAAAAGGAGCTTGCTTTTGCCTTTGATAAAAGGCTTTACTTTTAATAGAAGTATAGAAATTAGTTTGAGCGCGTTGGAAATTTTGCCAAACTAGTCCCAACATCGATTTTGTAGGGTTTTAGTTTTGAAATCCACAAAAATCATGAGCGGGATTGTTCCTTTTGGGTAATGCAAAAGGAAGTAAGAATTGGCGCTTCACTCAAACCAGAGTTAGTTTTTGCTACAGGGCAATTGAAGCGAAGTGGAAATCGTGAACTCCATTAAATATTAAACTATTGTGAACAAAAACTAACGAAAAACCCCGCTGACTGCAGCACTCGATGACCTTTTCTAATCTCATTCGCTGAATTAAAAGAACTCACCCGATAGTCATTGGTCTCAAACAGCTTTTAATTCTACGCTCACTTCAATTGAAGGGTGCCCATCTACGTTGCTGAAGTCAGAAACCATGTAAATTATCGTTTTTCATGCGCCACTCGAAACAAAGTTTCGACCTATTGAAAGTAAGTGATAAGAGTGGATATTGCGCAATGGCGGCTTCGACAAAGGAGAAGGAAAGCCTGAAGCAATAAATCCATCTCTGGTGCGCAGCAATCACCTCTTACAATAAAGTTTTTGCAATCCTTTTTTAAAAAAGGATGAGAACCCGTCTGGTAAGACGTTTCGCTCAAGCCGCGAAAGCTTCTACTTTTCCCTGCAGTCGCAAAAGTAGACAAAAGGTCCCCTGACGGCAGCACACAACGCCCCACTATTGACTTGCTGCGGAAAAGATTTAAGGAATCCCGCAGTATGCTCCAATCTTTAAAACCTCCGCTTCATCAAGTGAATTGTTTTGACAGTGCGTTGCCTCGTTCCATTGGCAAGGGTGTGATGGGGTGAATAATGAATAATAAAGATGTGCTTCAAAGGGGTTTATCCTACTTTGAAAGTGATGCTAATTATTTATTAAATTAAATATTGCTCCGTAAGTTATTAACATACTCCCCTCTTAGTCTTGTTCAAACAAGCTATTGCCTCTTATACCTATCTGCCTATCGACCTAAAAAATATACTCTTTACTAATCCAGATACTAAAAGCCAATATTACTAAAACGATAATGGTGCTACCGGCGATTTTATTGAGCCAGAACAAACGGCGTAAGTTAATCTTGGAGCGGAATAAGTTCACCAGGGAACTTAAAATTAACCACCAGGTGGCAGCCCCTGCAAACACCCCTCCTATCAGTAATAAATTATCTATGGCTGTATTTTCTGAACCCACCACTCTAAAACCGGCAAAAAAGGCCATAAAAAGAAAAACGGCCAAAGGGTTAGCGATTGTTAAAGCAAACGTAGAAAAAAGATCTTGAATTAGACTCGTGCTTTTTTTCTTTTGTTTGCGCAATTGAATGGCCGGGTTAGTGTTATATATTTTAAGTCCGAGACCGATTAATATAGCTGCTCCAAATATTTGAATCCACAATAATTGCGATTCAATAAACCCAACTATAAACGATAAGCTAAAGCCAGCTATAATGGCATAAATTGTATCCGACAGGGCAGCACCTAACCCGGAAACAAATCCTGACAAGTGGCCTTTATTAAGCGTTCGCTGTACCACCAATACACCAATTGGACCCAGTGGAATCGAAGCCGAAATACCTATTATTATACCATCAAATATATTTTCAATGCTCATTAATCCGTTTTTATTACCCCGCTTATTTCACCGAACATTGTCAACACAACTCAAATGCAATAACTCCAGGTCTCCTTTCTGTCATTCAAAAAGTGTTGCAAAATTATAAAAACCTTTTTAGATAAGGTAAAGCTTGAATCGATAATAATGAAGAAATATCAAATAACTAGATATTGTCTGCCCATTAGTCATGCTTTTCTAGCAATATAAACTTTAGGTTGCTTATCTGTATTGCTGATGTCAGACCCATTGGAAATTACAGTCAAGCTCATTCACCACTCGAAACAAGGTTTCGAATCATTGAAAGGAAGTGATAAGAGTGGATATTGCGAATTGGAACAAAGTGGAAATCGTGAATACATAAAAACAAAAACAAATGAACAAATGTGGCTTCGACAAAGGAGAAGGGAAGCCTGCAGCAATAAATCCAACTCTGATGCGAAGCAATCACCTCTTTCAATAAGGTTTTTGTTTCCCGTTTTTCTAAAAAAATGGGAATGCCTTCCCGGCATGAGGGAGTTGAAGGTATTATTCATAAAACAGCAGTAATCTACAAACAGCTTTTAATTCTTCGTTCACTTCGATTGAAAGGTACCCATCTACGTTGTTGATGTCAGAATCCTCGAATATTATCGTCGGGCGCATTGAGCGTTGGCCAGCCGGAAAGTGAAGGCCAGTGGTAGAGTAAATTGTCTCTTCTTATAATGATTCAATGAAGGGGCTTGCCTTTATGTTTGAAAAACATCTTACTTCATTAGAATTATTGAGAAGAGAAAGAGCGCGAAGCTATTCTTTCCGGCTAGTCCCGACATCGATTTTGTAGGGTTTTAGTTTTAAAATCCACAAAAATCATGAGCAATTGTTCCTTTTGGTCAATGCAAAAGGAAGTAAAAATTGGCGCTTCGCCCAAACCAGAGTTACTTTTTGCTACAGGGCAAAAACTAACGAAAAACCCCGCTGACTACAGCACTCGATGACCTTTCTAATCTCATTCTCTGAATTAAAAGAACTCACCCGATTATTATCGGCCTCAAACAGCTTTTAATTCTACGCTCACTTCGCTTGAAAGGTACCCATCTACATTGCTGATGTCAGAACCCTTGGAAATTATGGTCAAGCTCATTCACCACTCGAAACAAGGTTTCGAATCATTGAAAGGACGTGATAAGAGTGGATATTGCGAATTGGAACAAAGTGGAAATCGTGAATACATAAAAACAAAAACAAATGAACAAATGTGGCTTCGACAAAGGAGAAGGGAAGCCTGCAGCAATAAATCCAACTCTGATGCGAAGCAATCACCTATTTCAATAAGGTTTTTGTTTCCCGTTTTTCTAAAAAATGGGAATGCCTTCCCGGCATGAGGGAGTTGAAGGTATTACTCATAAAACAGCAGTATTCTACAAACAGCTTTTAATTCTTCGTTCACTTCGATTGAAAGGTACCCATCTACGTTGTTGATGTCAGATCCCTAGGAAATTCAACTGTGTTCTTGGATGGCGCGCTGGCAGTGCCGGAAAGTGGAGGCCAGTGGTGGGGTGAATTTTCTCTTCTACTAATAATTCAATGAAGGGGCTTGCCTTTATGTTTGAAAAACATCTTACTTCATTAGAATTATGAAGAAGAGAAAAGAGCGCGATATTATAGAACTGCCTGCCAATAGTTTAGCTTAAACTTCACGGCTCCTTTATAAAGATAACAGCGAAACAAATCCCTCCTCTTCTGAATATTTGGATAGATGCCTTAAGCAAGGTTGAATATTAAATAAAAGCGATGTGTCTTTTCTGTTATAATAAATGAAAGTATCCCTTGTATTTTGGTATGAACCATACTAAACAAATCCCTAACACCTTATTGTATCTACCTGAAATAAAATATCATACTAAATTTTAATTGAACTTGAATTACGATTAATATTCAATTAACTTGTCAGGATTTAACACAAACTTAACATTCGCTTAATTTTAAATCAATGCTATAGTTCAATCGACTAAGTATGTTTGCCTCGCGAAAAAGAACAACAAATAACATTTTCTGATGGAAAACATTTATTTAATTCTGGTCATCGTTTTGTTTGCCTTGGCCATTTCTGACCTAATTGTTGGTGTTAGTAACGATGCTGTTAATTTTCTTAATTCAGCAATTGGAGCAAAAGCTGCACCTTACAAGTACATTATGATTGTTGCTGCCTTAGGTATACTCTTCGGAGCCACCTTCTCGAGCGGCATGATGGAGGTTGCCCGAAAGGGAATCTTTAATCCGCAGTATTTTATCTTTTCGGAGATCATGATCATCTTTCTGGCGGTGATGATAACCGATGTCATACTGCTGGATGTATTCAATACTTTTGGAATGCCAACTTCAACCACTGTATCCATTGTATTTGAGATACTGGGAGCCGCGGTTGCAGTCGCTATCATCAAAGTATCGAGTAACCCAGAAATGAACATTAGTGAATACATCAACACGGCTAAAGCCTTAGCCATCATATCAGGTATACTGCTCTCGGTAGTTATATCCTTTAGTGTTGGTGCTCTTGTTCAGTACATTACCCGATTAATCTTTTCTTTTGACTATTCTAGACGCCTGAATTATTTCGGTGCTATTTGGGGAGGTATTGCCATTACAGCCATTACCTATTTTATCTTAGTTAAAGGCGCCAAAGGTGCTTCTTTTATGGATCCTTCGACCAAAGACTGGATTAAGAATAATGGCATAACCATTATTGCTATCAGCATGGTAGCCTGGACGGTATTATTACAGTTCCTGAAATTGGTATTTAAAGTTGATATCTTAAAAATAATTGTACTGGCCGGAACATTTGCATTGGCAATGGCCTTTGCGGGTAACGATTTGGTTAACTTTATTGGAGTGCCATTGGCCGGTTTTGAATCCTTTAAGATTTTTGCGGCGAGCGGTAATATTAATACCAGCATGGAAGCATTAGCCGGTAAAGTCTATACACCTACCTACATGCTAATTATTGCAGGTGCCATTATGGTGTTTACGCTATGGACTTCAAAGAAGGCTAAAGCGGTTGTTAAAACCTCTCTGGATTTAAGTCGTCAGCAAGAAGGTGATGAGCGATTTGGTTCATCCTATTTTGCCCGTTCAATCGTAAGAGTGGCCATCAACGGTTCAAACGCTGTTCGGTCGATTTTACCAGGTGCCCTAAACAGAGCTATCGATCGCCAGTTCGACTCCACTAATTATGATGAAAGAAGACGCGAACTTGGTGAAGAAGCGCCGGTATTTGATATGCTTCGTGCATCGGTTAACCTGGTTGTTGCAAGTATTCTTATTTCAATTGCTACCAACATGAAATTACCATTATCAACCACCTACGTGACATTTATGGTGGCAATGGGTAGTTCGTTGGCCGACCGCGCATGGGGACGTGAAAGTGCTGTGTATCGCATTACCGGCGTTCTTTCAGTGATTGGCGGATGGTTCTTCACTGCATTATCAGCTTTCACTGTTGCCTTCACCATGTCGATGCTAATAAGCCTGTTGGGAATATGGTTTGTAGCTGTTTTAGTGGCCATCGCCATATATGTAGTATTCCGTACGCACATCATCCATAAGAAGAGCAATAAGGAAGAGACTGAGATTGAAGAGTTCGAAATTGAAGAAGTAAATGGTGAGATTTTAGCTGAAAAGGTGCTTGAGAAATGTAAATACAGCGTCACCGACATCTTAAAGAAAGTATCTCAATTATATGCTCAGGCAATTCACGACTTCGAAGCTGAAGACCGCCGAAGCCTTAAAGAGATTAATAAAGAAGTTAAGTCGATAAACAAAAAAGCGAAGAAGCTTAAAGGTAATGTATACCCAACCGTTAAGAAGCTTCAGGAGCAGTCTATTGAGTCGAGCTTGTATTACATTCAGGTAGTTGATTATTTACGAGAAGTGACTCACTGTTTATCATACATTACTGAACCAGCTTTTGAGCACATTGATAATAACCACAAGGTGTTCTCAACTGAGCAATTTGAAGAACTTAATGGTATCCGTACTGACGTTCAGTACTTCATGGCTAAATCAGTGAAAATCATCACTCAAGGCGATTATGGTTCACTTGAGGAGCTGATTGAACAGCAACAGTCTATTTTTGCATTAATGCGTGAAAACCGCAAAAAGCAGTTGAAGCGTATCAAAAATGAGAAGGCTGGAACAAAAGTTAGCTTACTTTACTTAAATGCTTTACACGAAACACAAAATCTGATGTTGCATTTAGTAAATCTGGTAAAAGCTCAACGCGATTTTGTTGATTATCAGTCGAAGTAATAACATTCACTCTATAAATATCAGCCGCAAGATCTATTAAATCTTGCGGTTTTTTTTTACACCATATAGTGCATTAGCGTTTCATAATGAGCATTGAAATGGCAATGAACAAGCCTCCATCGAAATAAGCCAAATCGTCGTATCTGGCAGTTAAGGTTATGCTATTGAGTGTTTTTTGATTAAGCAGTTTCAATGTGTGATAGAATATATAATAAGCCGTGTTCGATTAATACGGATTGATGATTAACTCACACATTCAACGCCAGAAATGACATATGCTGCTTAGGATAGCAAATTATAGCATTTAATCCGCAATATGCATTAGAAAAACTATTACGTAATGAAACTACTGCCAATCAAGGCGTAAACTAACTTGCTTCAACTCACCATAGCGGTGCTATGTATCGTCTCAACAAGTCCTTGATTGTTTGCATTTTCATTCCTCATTTCGATGTTCTAATACATAATCCGGGTTTAATTTAAATCAGAAGAATAGTTCATAATTGAAACAGTATCAGAAAACATTCTAGCGTACCGTTTAAAACCACTCACAGACACTTTTCTGAATAAGGTGCAATTCCTCTTTAATTGCATCGATTTAAGGCATAAAAAAGGCAGTATCGATTATACTTACTAATGAACCTTAGAAGATTGAATAGCCCGAGAAAGAATTACCATTTACTTAGGCAGGTTGAAATAGAACTCAGCACCACCTTCAGCGCCATTCTTAACGCTCACTTCGCCTTTATGCATATTGACGGCGTGCTTCACTATGGCCAGGCCCAAACCCGTACCACCCATCTTGCGTGATCGACCTGAATCAACACGATAGAAACGTTCAAAAATGCGTGATAAGTGTTTTTTAGGGATGCCAACACCATCATCAATCACAGAAAAATAGTAATAGGCATCATCTTCATGATACATATCTACAATAATGGTCACTTTTTCACCTGCATAGGCCAAAGCATTGTCTATTAAGTTTTGAAAAACAGAACTAAGCAAGGATCTATTACCATTGACCGTGACTGTTTCATCAACCTTCAGAATAATTGTTGCCTCTTGTTGTTTGACTACCTTATCACGATCTTCAATAAGCTCCTGCACCATTGGATAAACGGATAAAGTACTGCGCTCGTAATAATCCCCTTCCTCTTCAATTCGGTTGAGTAAAACAATATCTTCAATTAAGGAACTCAAGCGACTACATTGCTTGGTGGCTTTTTTAATGAAATAATCTTTTTTCTCTTGCTCAATATCTTTGTTATTAAGAATTGTTTCGAGGTATCCACTTACAGAAGCAACCGGTGTTTTTAGCTCATGTGCTATATTAGAAGTCATTTGTTGCTTTAACAATTTCCTCTTTTCAAGCTTTGTGGTATCATTAATGTAAACCTCAAAACTTTTATCCTGAAATACGATGCATTTTATTTCGAAATAGTAACCGCTCTTTTTGAGTGTAAACTCTATTTGAGGTAATTCAGCATTCTGCAATATTTTTTGTTCTTTATCAAGGTGTTTCCTTAGGAATTTCTGAAGTTCCTTGAATTCTTTTATCTCGAATATCTGTTGCGGATTTAGCGATGATTGTTCGCCTATTAAGTTTAAATATTGTACAAAATGTGTATTGGTTAAGATGGTTTCTTTCTCACTCGAAAAAAATCCAATGCCTTCATTTAGTACGTACAGGTGCTTTATCAACTTCTCTTTTTCGAGACTCAAAGCATTCTTTGTTTCATCGAGTTTTTTGTACATCGACACAATCTGCTTACCTATAACGCCCAGTTCATTTTTTGGAAATTGATAGTCCTCCACAAAAGGCTTATTCTGACGTAACTGAACAGCAAAATCTTTGAGCTTTGTTATGCTTTCGCTCATTTTACCAGTGACATAGGACAAAATAAACCATGTAATCAGAAACCAAAAAGCGATAAAGCCAAAATAGAGTTTTTCGGCCTTTAAAAAATTCTTCACTTCAATATTATACACAACCGCTGCCCGAATATAATAATCAGGGTAATAATTGGCGTAATAATAGAAGGCCTGCCCTGTTGTAGCTGATTCTCTAATGTAGGAACCGGTTCCGTTTTTCGCTAATTTGGCTTTCTGTACTTCAGGACGATGCAAATGGTTTTCCATCTGCCTAAAATCTTCCACAAAGTTGTCAAATAGTACATTCCCTTCTTTATCGATGATGGTAATGCGGGTATCAACTGCCGGAATGATTTGTAATAATGAATCCATCAAATGAACTTCACCATCAGCAATGATATTATTTCTTATCAGAAAGTTATTCGTGAGTTGAGTGATCGAATTTAAGGTATTTTCAAGCTGAGCTATTTTAAATTGTTTTTCTCTATTGTATTGGAATACTACAAACGTTAATGTGACAATGAAAAAAATTGAGAAATAGTAAAAAAACAGTTTTCGCTTAAAATTTATATTAAACCCCATAAACTCACTTATTAATGTAACGTTTCGAAGTAGTAGCCTATACCGGGGCGGTTTTTAAGATACTCTCCATATCGTTTTAATTTTTTTCTTAATCTGGTAATGTTAACATCAACCGTTCGGTTCGTCACCACTACATTGTCGCCCCAAATTTTCTCCAGAATCTCGTCCCGTGAATAGATTTTATTTTGGTTTTCAAACAGCAATCGAAGTATCTGAAATTCTTTGAGTGTTAACTCAACCTTTTCATCTTCAATTATTAGGCTTTTACTTTCAAGATTAAGCACCAATTGATTAAACTCCAATGCATGTTTTTCCTTATTAGTAACAGGAACTGACCGTTTAAGCGCCACCTTTACACGTGCTATTAGCTCCTTAAGCGAATAGGGCTTAGTAACATAATCATCAGCACCTAAATTAAAACCGGTCAATAAATCGTTTTCTCCACTTTTAGCCGTTAGAAAAATGACAGGCACATTAATCTTTTGTTCTTTCCGGATAATATCAATGAGTTTAAACCCCGATATCTTACCCATCATCACATCTAGTAGCAGCAAATTAAACCGGCTCAAATCTTTTTGTAAAGCTTCTTCGGCCGAGTATACCACTTCTGTTTCGTAACCTTCACTTTCCAGGTTAAATTGCAAAATTTCGCACAGATCCTCTTCGTCGTCAACAATTAAAATCCGTTTAACATCCTTACTCATGTAAATTGTAGTTTTTACTAAAGTAAGTCAATTTCTAATATGTATTAATCTCTTTCGGCAATTAGCAATGATAAATGCTTCGGATTACCCCAGTATGCAAAGCAATAACTAATATTAAATCAGGACCTTATCATCAAAGACATTAGACAAAAAAACCTAAGCCCAATGATGAGACTTAGGTTGAAATATCTTTAGCAGGTAATGGTTAAAATTGAAATTCCATCTGGAATCGGGTAATAACTTTATCCTGGCCTCCTACCTTATCGCGGAAAGTGACATCGCCCTGAAATTTAAACTTGTGACCGATGATGTATTTGCTTACACAAACCGTATAGTCGGTAATTTCAGAATGGAAAGCTGTTTCTTTAGGTTTTGTAAAAGCATAACGACCTGATAACTCCCAGTTGTTTTTAAAAAGGTAACCGGTTTGAACATTGGCTCCGTACCCTGAGTAATAGGCATACTCAATGTCTCCAACTTCGTCATAAACAAATTCATTACCATCAGTTACCGAGCGATTAGCCGCTTCAACCATCAGTGAGTATCCACGATATTTAAGAAGTAAATCACCCCCAATATTTAATAGATCAGCTTCACCACCAATAACATCACCTAATTGTCCTCGATCTTTATAAGCATCAGTATTGAAGTTAGTATAGGCAGCAATGGCCAGCTTCGCTTTTTCTTCACGCTTTAAATCGGCTGATACGTATGCTCCTTTAGAACTAAACTCACCAAATGGCATTACTTCAAGTTTACCGGTATAACTCATGCCTGGTGCCATAGAGTTATCTTTGATTCCGTTACCAGAAGAAACTGCCCAACGATCATAAACTACAGCTTTACCGATGTTAAATTTATGATGGAACTGAATACCAGCATCCCTATCAAGGGTATAGTTTTTATTAAAAATTGAGCGGTCAACCAACTGCAGGTTACCCGATGATACTACACGTTCGCGGTTACCAGGCAATTTACCTTGCCCGAACCATAGCTCAATATTGTTTTTCTTGTATTTAAAGATGGCATCTCGTACATATCCACCAGCAAGGTCATACTCGATTTTATAAACCAGACTTTTGTTAAGAAAGTAACCATCAAATTTTAAACGAGCACGCTTAACCCAAGCTTTATTCTCAAATTCAGATGGACCATATTGATCACTTAAGGTATTTTCAAAATCCCATCGTGTTTGTATTCTCGTCCTGAATTTTAAGTAAAAAAGATCATCTTTGGTTTTAAATTGAATCCCCTTACCGACTTGAGCTGTCAACTCTTCAATTTTCTGCGCTTCAATATTAGCAGTGCATACCAGCGTTATTAACGCGCTAAATAGTAAAAAACGTTTCATTTTATTCTTGTGTAGAATTGCTATTATCCAGAAAAATCATTCCCCAACTTTTCTGGTTAAGTGTTATATTATTTTCCGAGTGCAAACTTAGAACTGAATTATTACGGATCTGTTAAGATGCTGTTACATTTCTGTTACAATTATAATCAAATAATGTAAATACTCATTTATAAAATACTGAAGATATCAAACACACAGCCGGATAAAGTGTGTTTTAAAATAGAATTAGTGTTATTTGATAGCTATCAATATTATTTCTGAGCCTTTTTATTTTTTAAATCCATTCTAAACGACAAGTATAACAAATACAGAAGGACAAATATGGCGAGTCCGGCAGTAGGTATCGCCGCCTTTTGCCCAAATAGTGTTATAGCTGTTACAACTGCAAAACCAGAACTTTTGATAGTCAGCAACAAGTTTTCTGACATTACCTTAATAGGATTGCGATTTAATAAAGTACAAATCTTTTCGTACACCATACCGAGAACAAAGTGTGTTAAAAATAAGATGAGTGCTATCTTTAATAAAATACCTGGCTCGCTAAAAAACACTTGTCGGTTAAGGCCAACTGCAATGAAAATCAATAAGGCAAATCCCCAGTCAACCGCTTTACCTCTAATCTTATCCACCAACTTAAAGGGTATAGGCATTAATAAAATACGAGAAATAAGTAATGGAATAACGATTGTTTTCACCATTAACAGAAAGAGGTCCAGAGAATCAATACCATCATTTCCGGTAATCCAGCCAACGGCAAAAGGCGTTATAAATACGGTGCAAATAAAAGCGCCCAACACCCCTTTAATCGAATATTCCACATCACCTTGCAGAATGTATGAGAAGGGAACAATGGCAACTCCCGGTGGTGTGGTGGCAATCACAACAAATCCATAAAACAAGTCCCTGTCATCAATTAAAAAATAAGCCAAGCCAATCATGATAAGTGCATAAGCAAAATAGTTTAATAAGGCACCTGTCAGCATCGGTTTCAGTAATGATTTAAGGGGATATAAGCTTGACGTTCGAATATTTGTCATCGAAAAAGTCATCACAATAGCCAGTATATAGGTTGTATATGATTTGATATCATTGGCAAAATCGCCTAGAACCAAACCAATAATAACCGCAAATACTAATACAAAATTTCGATTTCGAACTAAATTGATGATATAATGCATTTTATAATTCTATAAACGTGATTGTGACTAAGGTGCAGCAAACTTACAAATTTTATTTAGAATTAATCTACATTAAAAACATGATATAAACCATTTGGAATAGAGGCACTCATTTGCTTACTTTTGTGGCGCTATAAATTGATATTCACCATTCACTGCTTACATTCATGAAAGGTCAACTATATTTAATACCCAATACACTGGGCGAAAGCCCCATTGAACGAAATTTACCGCAAGATACCATTGATATCATTCGTTCGATCAAACACTTTGTGGTTGAAAATGTACGCTCGGCGCGTCGGTTTCTAAAGAAAGTGGATAAAAATATTGATATTGATGATCTAACATTTTTTGTATTAGATAAGCATACCAACCCCAATGATATACCAGGTTTTTTGAAACCAGCTTACAATGGTAACAAGCTTGGATTGCTATCTGAAGCAGGCTGTCCGGGTGTGGCTGATCCTGGGGCAGATGTTGTTAAGTTAGCGCATGAAAATAAAGTTCAGGTCATTCCATTAGTGGGCCCCTCTTCTATCCTTTTATCTGTCATGGCTTCTGGCCTTAACGGACAGAGTTTTGCTTTTAATGGGTATATCCCTTTGAAAAAAGGTGAAGTTGGTAAGCACATCAAACATCTCGAAGAGCGTTCTATTAGAGAAAAACAAACACAACTTTTCATAGAAGCGCCCTATCGTAACATTAAGGTTCTGCAAGAAATACTGGCAGCATGTCGACCTCAAACCCGATTGTGCATTGCTTGTGACATTACTTTAGAAACTGAATTTATTCAAACCAAAACCATTGCCCAATGGAAGAGTAAATTACCAGAAATAAATAAACGACCGGCCATCTTTCTAATACTTGGTTAGTATCGATAAAACTTTTATTATCCAAGTATTTCAATACCTTTGGTGCCTTTTAAAAATATACATCAAAGATTATTAATCGAATGAAAAAATTAATTAGAAATTTAGTAACTGGCGCATTAGCTCTAACGGCCATCGTATTGACACATTCATGTTCAACACCTGCTGGTCCTGCTAAAATGAGCAGTAAAGCTGATAGCTTAAGCTATAGCTATGGAGTGATGATGGCCAGAGAATTAAGTAACGAAAAAGGTTTAAATCCTGAGTTAGTTGCGGCTGGTATTCGAGAAGCTATGAATGAGACTGCACAAGTAACGCTTGAAGAGGCTGGTAAATCAATTTCAATGGGTAAAGCACAGGTAGGTATTGATTTCTTAGCTGAGAATGCCCAAAAAGAAGGTATTGAAACAACAGCAAGCGGTTTACAATACAAAGTGATTGAAGAAGGTACGGGCGCAAATCCTGTTGCCACTGATGTTGTTACTGTGCATTATAAAGGTACATTAATCAATGGTGAGGTTTTTGATAGTTCGCATGGTGGTGAACCAATCTCATTCCCATTAAACAGAGTAATTCCGGGCTGGACTGAAGGTTTACAATTAATGAAAGAAGGAGGTAAAAATATATTTTACATACCTTACGAACTTGCCTATGGCGAACGTGGTGCAGGCCAGGTTATTCCTCCTTATTCAGCATTAATATTTGAAGTGGAATTAATCAAAATTGGCGAAAACAACTAAGTTATAGTTAGGAGACCATATCATACGAAAGAGATTTATCAATTGTGGTAAATCTCTTTTTTTGTGCTCCAAACTCCGAAAAAATGAATCTTTGGCTAAAATATTCAGGCTCAATATGATATTTAGTGGGTAATATTCTTACTATCATTCTGGGGTTTTCAACCCCAAACCCCGACTTCATTTTTTCCATGATGAAAAAACGCAAGCAAAAAAATCTTTGGCTACGCCTGCTTAAGCTCATAAAACTACGGTTGAATGACTGGAATCGTTTAAACTCACTTCGTTCGAACAGAAAACGATTCTTAAACGTCAAATACAACCTTGTTTTATGGCTCACCAGCCAAGGCCATAGGGTAATTCTTGGGCTTACCCACTCTAATCCATACAGAACCAATATTCATCTGTAAAATATCTGATGCTTGCAGCAGTTGTTACAAGTGTTTCAACATATGTCCAATGCGAATTTTTATTATATAATCTGAACAAATACAGTTCCGCAATCGAATCAGCTCAACCTAGCTTTTAGAACTGATTATGGTATTATGTTTGGATTTCTGGTGATATCATCAACACATTTCATGAATTTGCTATTGTTTATGCCTGTGAATTTGGTGAACGATAAACTTGGGCGTTTGCTTGAAATACCTGATGGGCATAGTCGCTTCTGAAAGTGAAGCTATTGATGGTATTGCCATTACAAATGAAGACCAAATAGGAATTAAACACGCCGCTTTTAGTGTTTATACTGCCGGTAATGCCTATTTTGAAGAAGGTAATGATATGGTTGAATTACTAGGTAATACGCTGCCTGGTAAAAATAATAATACGGGTTGGGGAATTGATTTTGGTGCTAACTATATCATCAACAAGCGCCTTTCGGTATCAGCCGCCGTCAATGACTTGGGTTATATCAATTGGAAATCTGATACCAAGCAGTATCAGTTTAATCCAGTAGATTACTCTTTTGAAGGTTTTGAAGTGCTTCAAGTGATCAATATATAAAGATGATAGTGATATTCTAAGCGATCAATTAAATCGTCTTTAAGCACTCTTTACACCTGAAGAATTCGAAGAGGTTGGGTTTCGTTCGTCGTTAACGGCTAGTGCAAATATTGGCATTAATTATGAGTTTGCCAGAAATAATCATGTCGGTATGCAAGCCTACGGACGAATGATAGAAGGAATTATGCAGCCTGAATATGCCGCTTATTTTAACTATAAACCAGCACGTATATTTAACGGAGTTGCGAAGGATGGTATGAGAAATGGCGAGTTTAGCATCTTAGGAATTGGTGCTACCATCGATTTGGGCAGTATGCAGGTATATGCCACCACCGAAAGTCTAACGAATCTATTAAAGCCATCTGACGCGGGCTTAATTGATGCCAGAGTTGGTAGAAACTTTGTTGTGGGCAATCGAAAAAGAAAACCTCAGCAAATCGAAGAAGATCAAACACCTCCACCTCCTCCACCTGTCATGGCAGATGAAATTGAAGAGGAAGAAGAAGTTAAAGAGCCAGAAAAAACAAAGGTTGAAGAGCCTGCTGCTGAACCTGTCATTGAACAAAGCTTTGAACCTGTTGCAAAATCAGGACCAGCACCAACAGTCCTCGTGCCAATATTAGTTGAGAAAACAGCAAAAACTCCGGAAAACGAATCAATCGTTGTCGTGCAGGGCAATCATAAAGATGAATTACCATTGGGGCATTATGTGGTCGTGGGTGCCTTTTTATCGGAGAAAAACGTCAGGCAATACAGTGAGCAAATGAGGGCTAAAGACTATGAAAACAAATATGGTTTTCTGACTGAGAAAGATTACTACTACGTATACATTTATAAAAATGTTGGTGATGTTGACAAGGCCAGACACATTCGTAATAAGTTTAGAACAAATGATGAATTTGAATTTAGAAATGCATGGCTTCTTAGTGTCATTGAAGAAAAGGGAAATTCGAAAAAATGATGTTCATTTTTTTTATTTGACTATTAAACTCATAATTAAAAGGATAGATTAATAATTAGAAATCACCTTAATTTTTTAGTCATATTTTATTTTGCAGTTTAAAAATAAACCCTACTTTTGCAACCGTTATCAAAAGAGATAAACACTGAAACACTAGAGACCACAAGGGTTTCAGGCCAGATAAAAATATTGGAGAGATGGCAGAGTGGTCGAATGCGGCGGTCTTGAAAACCGTTGTACCGCGAGGTACCGGGGGTTCGAATCCCTCTCTCTCCGCTGAGTGCGAAAGCAATTTAAAGTAAAACCCTGTAAGTCAATACTTACAGGGTTTTTTAATGCGCAATATTTTGCAAAAAGATGCAAAAAAACGCAGTTTTTGGGTGGACTTATCGAGGACTTAATTTCTTCGAAAAAAGTCCTCGATTGATAGTTGTAAATCACGCTGCATTGCGCTCTATTACTCGGTTTTGAATCGTTTGAAAATGGACTCATAGAAATAATTTTAACACTAAAATTTATCATTATGAGTGGACTTGAAAATGTCAAAATCCTGTTCTTCATTAAAAGAACAAAACTTACCAAAAGTGGAGATGCAACAATCTTTGTAAGAATCACTATTAACAAGGAAAGAACAGAGTTCTCCCTTAAAAAACATGTTAACCCTTCAAACTGGGATGACAAAAAGGAAAGAGCCAAAGGCAGAAATCAAGAAATTGCTGAGCTGAATGAGTTCATAGATCAATATCATCGGAAGATATTATCCTATATTGATTTTATGATTTTGGATAAGCAGCCAGTTACTGCTCGAATTATCCAGGAAAAATTAGTCGGCAAAAAAGAAACCAAGCGAACCATCCTGAAAGTATTTAAGGAGCATAATGACAATGCCAGGAAATTAATCGGTATTGATTTTGCACAAGATACTATTCAGCGTTACGAAACTTCCTATATGCACACAAAAGACTTCATTCGTTGGCAGTATCAACGAGAAGACATGGCATTGGAAGATCTAAATCATCAGTTTGTTCGTAATTATGAGCTTTACTTAAAAACCAAACGTAAATGCGCTCATAATACCACCATCAAATACCTGAAGAACTTTAAAAAGATAGTACGTATTGCGCTAGCCAATGGTTGGATTAAGAAAGACCCATTTGCTACCATTAAATTCAAACTGAAGCCTGTTGATGCCGTCTATCTCACCAAAGAGGAATTGGATACAATTATTAATAAGGAAATAAGTATTGCACGATTAAGACAGGTTCGCGATGTTTTCGTATTCTGTTGTTTTACCGGGTTGGCTTTCTCCGATGCAAAGTCATTAAAACGTGAACACATCACATCTGATAGTAAAGGAATTACCTGGATTCATAAAAAACGCAAGAAAACCAATCAGATGAGTACCATCTTTGTTATTGAGGCTGCCAAAAAGTTAATGGCCAAATACGAATACGAACCGGAACTTATTGAAAAAAACGCAGTTCTTCCCGTTCTCAGCAACCAAAAAATGAATGCATTTTTGAAAGAAATAGGAATCATTTGCGGCATTGATAAGCCAATATCAACACATACTGCCAGACATACTTTTGCAACAACAGTTGCTTTAGAAAACAATATGCCTTTGGAGGTTGTATCGAAAACACTTGGTCATTCCAGCACCAAAATGACTCAGCGCTATGCAAGAACAACAGAAGCTTTGATTCAAAAGAATATGGAGAAGATTGCAAATCTGTATTAAGATTCAGATAAATGAGGGATGAAGTATTTATATTTATAGCTTTTTTCGTCTGTTACTTCATCCCAACATATAATACCGATCTATTCAAATTGTTGTCGGTATCTTTGTTCTTTATGCTAACCAAATCGCCCCAACTGCAAAAAGTTAATGTGCCCTTTATGCATAAAAGCAGGATAAGAGTCTCTGTAACAAACTCTTTTTTCCAACTGTTGATACTTGATGCTTTTTTTCGATAAGAATCTAACTATGGGTGTTTTATAAATATTATTCCCTTGGCAATCACTCTTACTATTTGTTACCATATAACTTTTGTCCTTACCTAATTAACTTAATCACATAAACAGAAAGTATATTTATAACTGAAATCCCGTTTTTAAGAAAAACGGGATTCCATAAATCTGTTTCTGTGTCACAAAACAAACTACTTTGTTGGATCTGCATAATCATAAACAGCAGCTTCATGCATTATTCCCAAAAAAGATTGGGTATACTTATCGCCACCCAGAATTTCTAAGGGACAAACCATCTGCTTTTTAATGGTATCTACCAGCTCACCATCAACGTAGAGTTCAGTTTTATTCTGATATCCTACAAATGTCAATTTCACTTTTGTATTTAATGGCACCTGATAATTAAATATTTCAATATCCGAATGATCTGTATTCCCGGGGGTTGGTGCCTTGTCATAGGTGTCACGTACAAATGCAACTCCCTTTTTCTTTTCTGTGACTGCCTTGGTCTTTTTATCACGTACCTCGTAGTTGTAATCCATAAAGAGTGTTCCAAGATCAGATGACATCAAA
>NZ_JAENRR010000084.1 GCF_016612505.1 Carboxylicivirga marina | reverse complement strand
AGACAACAAAATCTTCAGGCTAATAGAAATGCAGCTTTCAAGTGCTGCCTAATAGACATGGGAAATGTCAGTTATATAATTATTGTCCGTTGCATCATTACGGGAAGCAATAAACATATGAATATTAGCCATTGCAAGGTGGAGTGAAGCAATAAACATTTGTATATGATTGCTTATTACTTACACTCCCGAAGTAAATTATAGTTATAAAAAAAACCTGTCAGAGTTTTTATGCCTGACAGGTTTGTAGTATCAAATAAGAGATAGCTTATTCTTCAATGCCATACTCTTTACCAAACTTCTCAACAACATAATCAATGTCTTTATCTCCTCGTCCTGAGAGATTCACTAGTATGGTTTGATCTTTTGGCAATTTAGCGGCCAATTTAAGCGCATAAGCCACAGCATGTGAACTCTCCAAAGCAGGGATAATACCTTCTTGTCGAGCCAATTTCATAAAAGCATCAATGGCCTCTTTGTCATTGATTGTTTCATAATTAACACGCTCAATATCTTTTAGGTAAGAATGCTGCGGCCCCACACCCGGGTAGTCTAAGCCAGATGCCACAGTATTAACAGGTGCCGGTTCGCCTTGCTCATTTTGTAACAAATAGCATTTGAAGCCGTGTATCATGCCAGGTTTTCCCAATTTGAGTGTTGCTGCATGGTCGCCCGTTTCAAAACTTGTTCCGGCAGGTTCTACTCCATAAATATTGACATCAGCATCATCCAGAAAAGCTGTGAACAAGCCAATGGCATTGGAACCACCGCCAACACATGCCACAAGGTTATCGGGTAACTTTCCTGTCATTTCCTGAAACTGCTCTTTAGCCTCACGTCCAATAACTGCCTGAAAGTCGCGTACCATCATTGGAAAAGGATGTGGCCCAACCACTGAACCAATGGCGTAAAGCTGGTTGACCGGATCCGTTAGATACGCTTCAAACGCCGAATCAACAGCTTCTTTTAATGTCTTTAATCCATGCGTGGCCGGAATAACATTGGCTCCTAATATTCGCATACGTACCACATTAGGATGCTCTTTATAAATATCTACTTCACCCATGTGAATATCACACTCCAAGCCAACCAAAGCAGCTGCAGTTGCTAATGCAACACCATGTTGCCCTGCTCCACTTTCGGCTATTATTTTTGCCTTTCCCATTTTCTTGGCCAGCAGTGCTTCGCCCAAACAATGGTTAATTTTATGTGCTCCTGTGTGATTTAAATCTTCGCGCTTGAGGTAAATTTGCGCTCCGCCCAATTTATCAGAAAGGTTTTTGGCATGAAATACCGGTGATGGACGGCCTGTGTAGTGTTTTTGCAAGTAATACAGTTCTTCTTTAAACACCGGATCATCCTTAATTTTTTCGTAAGCCTCGGTAATCTCCTGCATAATTGGCTCAAGCATTGGTGGTACAAAACGACCACCATACTTACCAAAGAAGCCTTCTGCATTGGGCATTACCTCATTGGCTAATAATGATTTGTTCATTTAATTTAGTTTATTGACCCTTTCAGGTCGTTAATAATTATTTATAATAAAAAAGCCGCAGGTGGAATTCCTGCGGCTTTCTAATGTTTTTATAGCATTAACCTACTGTTCCACCTTGATAAAAGTAGAATATTGCCACCAATACATATGAAACAGCTGATTACTCATTTTCTTTATTTGTTTACAATTATAGCGATTTTAATCAGTCGTACAAGTCTTAATAATTATTTTTGAGCCATCACATACAATTGCCCATGTGTGAAACGAGTAACTCTCACCTTGGTATCTTTCTCAATATAACCGGTTTCAGCCACTGCATCGTATTGCTCATCATCAATCATTATTTTTCCTGATGGACGAAGACTGGTAAATGCAATAGCTTCATTACCTACCAAATCACCCAACGAAGCCTCAACACCAATATAGCCCAATTCAACACTTTCCTCAGTTTGCAAGGCAATTTTAGCACCAAATGTTGACGATGACAATAACTTCTTGCTCAGGTAAATAATAGCTATTAGTGAACCAAATAATCCCGAAAGAACAATACCCATAGCTTCCAACAACTTGCTAAAGCCAACTCCATCAAAATTAAATAAATCATTATCTAATAAGCTTAAAGTTAACCCGCCAACAACTAGGATAATACCAGAAACTCCAGCCATTCCAAAACCAGGTATAACAAAAACTTCAAGACCAATTAAAACCAATCCGATGATAAAGATGATAATCTCCCAGTTAGCTGCCAATCCATCAATGTAGAGTGGTGAGAAATATAATACTGCCGCAATAGCAGCTGCCATCAGTGGAAAGCCAACACCTGGTGTTTGTAGCTCAAAATAGATGCCTCCCATTATTACGAGAATTAGTATCCCTTGCAAAATAGGGCTTGTTAAAAAGCCTTTTAAGCCATCGTAAAATGAGGGCTTGAAGGTTGTAATTTCATAATCGTATATTTTCAATTGACTCAATACGTCATCAATATTATCGGCCTGGCCTTCGCAGAAGTTATGCTCAATGGCCTCCAGTGTAGTAAATGTGAGTATTTTTCCTGTATCAATCACACTTTCGATATAAATACTTTCATCCACCATGGCTTCAGCTATATGCGGGTCACGTCGCCACTGGTAGGTGGTATCCTGTCCCGATATAATGGTGTCTTTACCGTGAGCTTCGGCTGTAGCTCTAATGGTTGAACGCATATATGACTGGTACTTATCAGGCATTTTCTCCCCGCTCTGATTCACCACCGTTGCAGCCCCTATATTTGCACCCGGTCTCATATAAATGCTATCGCAGGCTATTGAGATAAGTGCTCCGGCCGATGCGGCATTGTTGTCGATAAAAACATGTACCGGAATTTTACTATTCAGAATTTTAGTACGAATGGAATCAGCAAACACCACCTGTCCGCCATAGGTATTCATATGAAGTAGCATTACATCTGCATTCATCTCCTCAGCCTCGTTAAAAGCTTCCTGAGTGTGAATCCACGAAGTACTACCTATTTCGCGGAATATTTTATAGGTATAAACCTGCGTTTTAAGGCTGTCGGCTTCTTGGGCCTGTAAATTCATAAAAGAAGTAACGAATAGAAGGCAAGCCAGTAGTCTTGAAATAATCATGTTTTGTACAATTAAGTTAGATGCTTAAAAGTAAACAATAGTTTGAAAGAAACACATCTGCTGTAGATAGTTTATTTGATCGAAAGCAAAATTTCAAATTATTTAATCGCAGTTTTAAAATCCCTTTCTACTTATTTCTGACACTCTTTATATCGAAAACACCTTGTAATATGGTCATTAACCATGCCGGTTGCCTGCATATATGCATAACAGATAGTACTGCCAACAAATGAAAAACCATCTTTTTTTAATTGCTTGCTCATTGCATCAGAAATGTCGTTTGTGGCAGGGATTTCACTCTCGCTAGTAAAAGCATTTATAATTGGCTGATGATTGACAAACCGCCAAATATACTTACCAAAACTGCCGTATGTTTTTTGTATTTGAAGGAAGGTTTTAGCGTTTTTAATAGCTGCATTTATTTTTAAGCGATTACGAATAATGCCAGCATTTTGAAGTAATTCTGCCACTTTTTCATCCGTATATTCTGCAATTATTCTGGCATCAAAATTATCAAAAGCCAACCTAAAGGCTTCTCGTTTATTAAGTATTGTTGACCAACTTAAACCTGCCTGAAATCCTTCAAGAATCAAAAACTCAAACAATTTATCATCATCGTGTAAGGGTTTACCCCATTCATTATCATGATAGGAACGATATAAATCTGAACCTTCACACCTACTGCATCTATTCTTCGACATATTACATTCAATTTGCTTATAAATTGACAATTTACACAAATTCAAATGGGTCACAAAGAGTATGTTCAGCCTTATTTATTCTAAAATCAAATAAGTAGTTAATTATATGAATATTGTAACTTTTAACAGATTATGAAGTAATACTTTACTGTGTTTAATATTGTCTGCTAACCTATTTTATGAAAATCAAATCACTCATAATTGGCTTACTATCCTTAATTAGTATCAACAGCCATTGTCAGGATAATGAAATTAGTTTTACTGATTATACCAGTTTTAAAAGTAATGTCATTTACGCAGAAGGGTTTCTGATGAACTTTTCGAAGCACAATTTTGGATATCCTGCACTTAATTATGAGCGTTACCTGGATAAACTTTATCGCTTATCAATACGAATTGGCATCTCAACCGACTTTGAGACTACAACCAACATTCCTTTATCGATTAACTGGATGACAGCTACATTAAAAAACCACCATTTAGAATTTGGTGCTGGTGCTATTCTCAGCTTTAATAATTATACTTTCGAGGATAATAATGTTGTGGCTTATGGTGTTTTTCTGCCAATGATGTATCGCTATCAGAAAGACGGAGGCCTGATGTTTAGAGCAGGTGCTAATGCTATATTCGGGTTGGAAAATTTCATCGCACCATCGGTGAGTATTGGCTATAACTTCTAAAAGAAAAAGCGCTCCTCTTACAGAACGCTTTTAATATCATCTATTTTTTATAATACTTCAATGCCTCGGGCATGTCAGCTTTAAGGTTTCTTATTCTTGTATCATCAGCCGGGTGCGTGCTCATAAACTCAGGTGGCTTTTGACCGCCCGATGCAGCCATACGCTCCCAAAAGCCAACTGCAGCTTCCGGGTTATAGCCCGCCATTGCCATAAATATTAAACCCATTTTATCAGCTTCGGTTTCGTGTGTTCTGGAGTAAGGTAACATAAAACCATATTGAGCACCTAAACCAAAAGCCGCCATGTAAATCGCTTTGGTCTCTTCCGGCTTCTCATCTACAGCTACTGACAATGCAGTGCCACCCATTTGAACAGCCATTTGATTACTCATCCGTTCGTTTCCATGCTTGGCTACTGCATGAGCAATCTCATGTCCCATCACAACTGCCAATCCTTCTTCATTTTGGGTAAATGGTAAGATACCGGTGTAAAATACCACCTTACCTCCAGGCATACACCAGGCGTTAGGTGTATCGTCATCAACCAGATTAAATTCCCAGTCAAACCCATGTATGTGACTAGAGTGACCATTATCCACCATGTATTTTTCAACAGCCGCTGCAATGCGCTTACCACAGCGTTTCACCATTTCAACCTGTTGCTTATTGGTTGATAATTTGTTTTCTTTTAAAAACTGGTCGTATTGACTAAAACTCATCGACATCATCTCACTGTCCGATACCAAATTTAATTGCTTGCGACCCGTTATAGGTACCGTAGAACATCCATATACCATTGCGACTATAAGCATGCAGCTTACCCATATCGGCCATTTCATAATAATTTTCTTCATAAATAAGATAAATATTGTAGCGATTACTTATAATCGCATTAGGTTAATGATGAATTGCAAATTTAAGCGCTTACATGGAAACTATTTCTATTTTTGCGCCAACAAAGTTTTTATTTTCAATCAACTTTCATGAATGCACTATTAAAGAACCACCTAAAACTTCTTTTTGTTGTATTAATCTCATTTTAGTTTTATAATAAAACTCTCATTTTTAAAACCTAAAACAAATCAACCTAAAAATAATGAACAAGCTCCTATCCAGCCATTTAAAACTTCATTTTGTTGTACTACTCTATGGCATAACAGCCATTTTAGGCAAATTAATTTCGCTACCTGCACCACAAATGGTTTGGTATCGAATGTTTATTGCATTTGCTGTACTAGGAGGATTTATCTGGCTAAAAAAAATACCAATTAAAATTGGCTATCAGAGTATTATCAAAATAATGGGTGTTGGGTTAGTAGTTGCCTTTCATTGGATTACATTTTTTCATGCAGTAAAAATTTCCAATGTGTCAGTTACTTTAGGCTGTATGGCTTCCACAACACTTTTTGCCAGCTTTTTAGAACCTATTATTTTTCATAAACGAATTAAATGGCTGGAAGTTTTTATAGGTCTATTAATTATTGGAGGTTTATACTTAATATTTCAATTTGAATTAAGCTTTTGGAAAGGAATTATAACAGCCTTATTATCTGCTTTTTTAGCAGGCTTATTTACTGTTCTTAATAAACTATTTATCGATAAGCATCATCCGGTCACCATTAGTTTTTATGAGATGATTAGTGGCTTTATTAGCATTGGTATTTTCCTTATTTTTACAGACATCCTACCTCATAATTTATTAATGCCTAACACCATGGATGTTATTTACATACTTATTTTAGGAATTGCCTGTACAGCTTATGCCTTTGTTGTGGCGGTGGATGTTATGAAAGTTCTTTCAGCTTATACCGTTGTTCTGGCTATTAATATGGAGCCTGTTTATGGTATCCTATTAGCCTTTTTTATTTTCGGGCAAAGTGAATTTATGTCTGGAGGTTTCTACATTGGCACATTGGTTATTCTGGCTGCTGTGTTTGTACATCCAATAATTATGCGAATACAATCAAGATAGCGCACACCGTTCATTAAAAACAATAAATTAATGAACAAATAACAATGATAATACTTTCATATATATGAAGGTATTATTAACAGGTGCTACAGGTTATATCGGAAAACGATTACTCCCAATGTTAATCCAGCAGGAGCATCATGTTGTTTGTCTTGTTCGCGACAAAGATCGTTTTCATTTGCCCTCGAGCTTTCTACCTTTTGTCACGATATATGAAGGCGACTTAAGCAATGAATCATCAATAAAGAACATCCCCGATGACTTAGATGTAGCCTATTACCTTGTTCATTCGATGTCAAGCGACAAAGATTACCAGGTCAAAGAATTAAATTCTGCTACCAACTTTCGAAAAATCATTAGTGAAACCAATACCAATCAGGTCATTTACTTAAGTGGAATAATTAATGAACCTAAACTTTCATCGCACTTGCAATCACGTAAAAATGTTGAACGTGAACTTGGTAAAGGTAACTATGCCTTAACCACATTGCGGGCTGGAATCATTATTGGAGCTGGTAGTGCTTCGTTTGAAATAATACGCGACTTAGTTGAAAAACTTCCATTGATGGTAACACCGAAATGGCTAAATACAAAATGTCAACCTATCGCTATAGCTGATGTTATCCAGTTTCTAATGAACAGCCTGGGCAATGTGCATACTTTTAATAACAATTTTGACATTGGTGGACCTGATGTAATTTCATACAAAGACATGCTTTTACAGTTTGCCGCAATTCGTGGTCTTAAACGATATATTTATGTGGTTCCGGTTATGACCCCCCAGCTTTCATCCTATTGGTTATACTTTATTACTTCCACTTCATACAAATTAGCTACCGCACTGGTTAATAGTATGAAAATTGAGGTTATTTGCAGGAAAAGTCGAATTAACGAACTACTAAAAGTAACACCAGTATCGTATGTTAAATCATTGAAAGCAGCATTTAGTGAGATTAAAGATGAACAAATAATATCGAGCTGGAAAGACGCCCTTGTAGTGAGCAACCATGATTTTAAATTATCCGATTTCATTGAAGTTCCTACACACGGATGTTATACTGATGAACGAAGCCGTGATGTTATGAGACCTACAATAACACTTGAAAAGATATGGCGTATTGGAGGTTATACGGGCTGGCATTTTGCCAATTGGTTATGGCAATTGCGAGGTTTTATCGATCGCATTAATGGAGGGGTTGGTTTACGTCGTGGTCGTACTCACAGAACAAAGATCCACAGTGGTGATGTTATTGATTTCTGGCGCGTGCTGTATGCCGATAAATCAGAAGGCTATTTATTATTATATGCAGAAATGAAACTACCAGGTGAAGCATGGCTTGAGTTTAAATTGTCAGATGGTAAACTTACCCAAACTGCAACTTTTCGCCCAAAAGGACTTAAAGGTAGGTTGTATTGGTACTCTGTACTACCCTTTCACCATTTCATATTTAAGGGAATGCTTAAAAGGTTAGCTAAATGAGAAAAAACAAAAATCCTAGATGCCATTATGAATTTAATTTTCAGATAGTTACAAAGCACCACCTGAATAACCTATAAATGACTTAACACCACGCCTGTTTAGTACATTTTAGGTTCCGTTAACCATGTTTCTGGCAAGCATAACTTTTGACTTTTTTTTGTAACCAGAGGCAATAATACTCTTACATCCACAACATGTGGTGAAATAAGTAACTAACTTTTTTCGACTCTTAGGGGTTAATAACATTGGGTTGCATCTGTCACTCCCCTTAAAGGATTGAATTTCTTTAGGCTTTTTTTCACATAAATCTTCTCTAAGGAAATAAAATAAAACGAGTCTGTTTTACAACTGACTCGCGCTTTCTAAATTGCGGTTTTTAATGTAAACTATGTTTAAATACAAATCGTATAATTAAAAATCGGGATGCAGGCTTAATACCATTCTCCCGATTTCATAACCAAACCTAACCTATGTTTTAACTATAACCTATCTATGACAATTTTGAATTGAAAGGGAGGATTTAATTGTCGACCGCACCTCCCCTTCGATCTATCAACATCAAAACTTGTTTCTATTCCTTATTTTCAACAGTCTGCTCGGATGCCTCTTCTAATTCAACATCCTCCTTTTTTAAAGAAACGATATCATCCGAACCGATAGCTTCTTCCAGGTTCAATAACATTATAAAACGTTCATTGCGATTAACTACACCATCGATGTATTCTGAATTATATCCCTTTGCAATCGCAGGTACATCTTCCACCTTATCCATATCAATTTCGATTACATCCACCACCTTATCTGTTTTACACCCGACTAGATGTTTTGTATCACCAATCTGAAGATTTAGTACCATCACAACAAAACGCTCTCCCTCTTGGTAAAATGGCATATCAAACTTCATGCGCGTATCAATAACCGGGATAACATTACCTCTAAAATTAATAACTCCTGAAACCGTTGGAGGTGCCTTTGGCAATGGTGTTATGTTATGCTCTTCATCTGTTTCAATAATCTCTAATACTTTATGTACACTAATGGCAAATAGTTCATTTGCCAATTGAAAAGTTAGAAACGATTGACTTTTATTAATACTCATGATTTCTTATTTAATGTTGATGGTACAAATTTAAGAGCTAACTACTTACATCCCACAACCCCAAAATCCTAAATTGCAATAGTACTTTTGGGTTGTTTCTTTCTTCCTTAACCCTCCGACAATTGAACTACGGTTGTTTTCTCTTTAGCTTCTTCTGCCAATAATTCGTCCTCATCGTGCTTATATATAGCTAAAGACTGTTTGAGTTCATAAGCCATTTTAGTTTCATATTGGCTCATTTTATTGAAGTGTTGGGTTTCTAATTGTTTTAGCTCCCACTTCTCACTTAACACTGCTTCTGTTTGTTTTCGATGCAGGATATATTCGTAAGGGCCTTTGGGTGTTATTATCTTAAATAAGATGGGAGCAACTTCAATAAATATAAATAACAAAGAAATCAACCACTTAGCAGTCATTACTGACTTATTCTCATTACTCAGCTCATTCAATGCCACTATTTTAGCTGCTAAACCATTGCTAGCTGTGTTAGAAACCTTAAAATTTGCTAACCTCTGCTCTTTTGTCTTTTTCGTGCGACTTAATTGCTTCTCAAGATAAGTGATTCGTTCTTGGCTCTTTAATGATTCATTCTTGTTTGTACCCTCGTATTTATCTAGTTGCTGACTTAATCGCTCAAATTCCTTTTTCTTTTCAATAAAAATTGGCCCCACTCCTTTCTGACCAGAACCACCAGAACCATCCAGCTCTTTCATATAAATATCATAGGCTTTATTAACCTGAACTTGTAATTCTATTATCTGCTTTGTTCGTTCATCAGCATTTCTTTTAAGTTCCTCCAAATCATTAAGTAATCGACTTTCTTCATCTTTAAAGAGTGCATCAACCCGCTGCTCTTGTAGAGCTAAATCGGCTAGCATTCTCTTTTCTATAGTATGGTTTATTTCTCGCTCAAATAACTTCAATTCCAGTGGAACTGCAATTATAACTCCGAGAAAAATGGCCATAATCAAGCGCGGCATTACTCTTGAGAACATCATTCGCAAACTCAGTTTTTCAAAAAAGTGAACCGTACAGACAATGTATCGATCAAGATTAAGAATTAATGCGCCCCAGAATAGGCCAAAAACAATGGACAAGCCATAGGATTGAAATACCGCATAACATGCATAACCTCCTGCCATAAACGCCATTAATGCTGTAAATAAAATGGTACCTCCGATTCCAAAAAACTTATTTTTCTCTAATGGCACCTGTTTAAGGATTTCAATATTTACACCTGAAGTCCAAAAGAAAACTCGCTGTAACAGTGTAAACTGTTCTTGCCTCGGTATGTCATTCCTAATTGCCTTTGTTTCTGTCATAAAAAAATTCTTAGTTTGCAAAAAGGGATTGGACAACCATGATCTTTAATATTTGATTTATAAATGCTAGTTACAAATCACTATTTATCCCTTGTTAGACGTCACATTATAAAATGTAAAATTGCTAAAAATATAAGTGTTAGTACTAACATAAATACCCCATAAAACACCCCCTTTTATGACCGTTTTTAATCATAATTAGGCATTTAGCAATCGTTTTTCAAGTCTAACAATTACATTTGCAGCACAAAAGTCTTTATTACTAATATATCAACTTAATAATCTCTAAAAATTAGTAATACTATTAGCAGGTAAAGGTGTGGTTTCTGTTGATTAATACCGTCCGATCATACAAGTGCACCTATTACCTGCTAAAAGACACATTTTCCACATCACCTAACTGACCTTCAAATAATTAAGAGAGAGAGAGAGAGAGAGAGATTTAATTTAATTCTTAAACATCATCATTACTACCATAATTCTAGCTTAATAGTTAATTCAGTTTTTGGATTGAGCTCCCTGCAGTAATTCGTCGCTCCTTTTGCTGGTTTCATCAATTTAACCCGAGCTGTTCTTTTTACAATTGCAATTACAAGGCAGCCTTGTGTGAATTAAAACCAACTAGGTTCTATGTAATAATAGGCTTTTTCATGCTTAGCATAGGGTATCAAATACCCCAATTAGGCATTCACTCTTCCAAAACCATACTTTTAGGGGGGTATAATCCACCTGATTATCCCGTTTCACAGCCCGTTTCGTTCATCTACTTTTGTAAACAAATGTATAAAACACACAAAATCCAAAAAAATGAATTTCAAAAAAACAGTGACACTTGGGCTGATAGCAGCTTTTGCATTGATCTTTAATCATCAATCCTTAGGGCAAGATGATTGGACACCTCGTAAGCACATTACAGGTTATATTAATACCATTGCTGAATATTCGAATCAGGATAATTTAAACAAAAACTTCGGCGTTGGTTTATCAGAAGTGGGTTTATTGGTGACTTACCAACCATTACCTGAATTAGAATTAAAAGCTACGGGTGTCTATTCTCACTACATGTTTCATGTTAGTCAATTATTGGTTGAAGTCTATGGAATGTATAGCTTTTCAGATGGTTTTAAATTAGGTCTAGGACGTTTTTTAACACCACTAAGCCCTATCAATCAATACTTTTATGCACCATTAAACCCAAGCGGTGTTGTTCCTATGCTTGTTTCTCATCATTTTTTGTTTCCACAAAGTATCAGCGGATTTCAGATTGCAGGTGAATTTGAGTTAGGCTCATCAAGCAAGTTTGGTTATAATGCTTCAATTGGAAGTTATGCTTACATCAACCACTTTGAATCAGGTATTCTAGGCATACAAGCACAGGAAGACTCATACCCGACATTTGGTTATTATGATACAGAGTTAGATAAAATAAACAACTACCTATGTGGTACCGGTCGTGCTTATGCCAACTTTAACGATGTATTAACTATTGGTGCCAACTTGTTTTTAGCAGATGCTCAGCAGTTTGCCCAAGACGAATTTGAAGAATATCAATACTACCCTTCAACAAAATACACTTATGGTTTTGATGCGCACCTACATATTAATAACCTGAAAGTTAATGCCGAATATTGGGGCGGTCAACAAAAAACAAATGATGAGATACCTGTTCCTCAACCTGATGGTCAAATAAAGTATGAATATATTAAAAACGATTACGTAGGCTACTATGCTGAAATCATTTACGACCGTGATGTTGTTAAACCATTTGCCCGTTATGACTTTATTGAAGACATAAACGTCAATGGAATTGGACTGCCAACCAGTGCAGCTACAGTAGGTTTAGCCGTTCGCCCTCGTTTTGAGACCTTATTAAAACTGGAATATAAGCGCATCTTTGCTACTGAGATAACCGATTTTGAAAATCAATTGTCACAAGACAATGATTACGACCACATCCAATTATCATTCGTACTTTCTTTCTAATTGTGTTACACAATAACGACTAAATAAAATGAAACTATACACCTTATTAATCGCATTCATACTCCTAGGATTTATCAGTAATGCTCAAGATTACAAAGTCATTGTTCATTCAAGCTCCACTGTTACGAGTATCAGTAAATCGCAGCTAAGTAAATATTTCCTGAAAAAAGATAAGAAATGGGATGATGGCACAAAAGTAACAGTCATAGACCAAAGCTCCCGATCAGAAACTCGCAAACAATTTTCAAACGATGTTTTAGGCAAGTCAGTTGGTGCCATTAAAAGTTACTGGCAGCAATATGTATTTGCAGGAACCGGCACGCCACCTCTTGAAAAAAAGACAGATGCAGAGGTAGTAGCCTTTATAAAAAGCCATCCAGGTGCGATAGGTTATGTAGCAAGCTCTGCTAATACAGATGGAACTAAGGTAATCACCATTCAATAAACTTGTATGTTTAGTAATCTTAAGTTTAAACATAAAATAATAATCTTTCCAGCACTTTTTGTGCTGGTTACGATTATTATTCTTGTCGTTTTTCAATCTTATAATAGTCAATCAAAACGGCTGCAACACAATATTCAGGAAGGCTATTTCCCATATGTAGAAACAGCCAATACATTAGGTTATGAACTAATAAACCTTCAGCGTATTTTTCAAGATGCTGTTGCGGCATCTGATGAGGATAAATTAGCTAGCTCAAGAGACAAGTTTAATGAGATTAAGGGCTACTTATCAACAGCTTCTGAAAATATAGTTGCTAAAGGAAGCGACGATGTTAATCAGCTTGAACGAGCGTTTGAAAACTACTTTAAATTGGCCTACCGCACTACAGAAGCCATGATACGTGGTGAATTCACAGAGGAATTGAGTGCTGACATACAAGAAATGGTTGAATCGTTTAATAAGATAAAGACTCAACTCGACGAATTAATAAAGGATGGTAAATTTAAAGCCAATATTGCATTTAAAACTACTGAAGATAATTCAATACAATCGATGCGTGTGGTTCTCATCACTTTGCTTGTAAGCCTATCTATTGTTTTAGTTATTTCCTACATACTATCAAATTCTTTGATTCAATCAATTGGCACAATCAATCAGCGATTAAAAAGACTCTCAGAAGGTGATTTTAAAATCACCAATGATGAGAGCCATAAATATGGCACTGATGAAATAAGCGAAATGTTGCGCGCTACCAATGAACTTAGTCATAAGCTCCATACCGTTATTATGGATGTTCGACAGGGTATTGAAACGATGTTGACAGCCAGTAACAAAACAAGCAGCACGTCTGAACAACTATCCAATGCTGCAAAAGAGCAAGCTGCCTCTGTAGAAGAAATGGCAGCTACATTGGAAGAAATTGCGGCTAACATTCGTCAGAATAGCCACAATGCCACTCAGACTGGCAACATATCAAAGGATGCCAATACTGGAATTAAAGAGGTGTCCACCAAGTCAAAAGAGGCGGTTAAAACAAATGCTACCATTAAACAACGCATTGAGATCATTAATTCGATAGCTGATCGTACTGATTTGCTAGCCATTAATGCGGCTGTTGAAGCGGCCAGGGCCGGCGAACATGGAAGAGGGTTTGCGATTGTAGCTGGTGAAGTCAGAAAACTGGCTGAAACAAGCAAAAAGGCTGCCGATGAAATAATTGCCATGAGTCAGATTGGGTATAAAACCATTACTGAAGCTGTTGAAGTAATGGATACAACCATACCTAATGTTGAAAAAACGTCAGATTTAGTTCAGGAAATTGTAACAGCCAGTCACGAACAGTCGAATGGCACCAACCAGGTTAATGTTGCTGTTCAGCAATTGAATGCTTTAACACAGCAGAATGCTTCTTCATCAGAGGAACTAGCTAAGCATGCTTATGATCTGGAAAAACAGGCTCATC
Organism: Carboxylicivirga marina; assembly: GCF_016612505.1. GTDB lineage: Bacteria > Bacteroidota > Bacteroidia > Bacteroidales > Marinilabiliaceae > Carboxylicivirga > Carboxylicivirga marina. The sequence goes on along the minus strand of NZ_JAENRR010000084.1, from coordinate 3,617 downwards.
AATTAAGAAATATGATTTCTTTTTTCAGATTGTCCTAAAAGCAGGAATACATACACTTTCAATAAATATAGCCCATGGACTCATAATGTTCATGGGCTTTTTCGTGCATTCTGTGCGTCGTCCTAAAGTATTATAATGATATTCATTTCACCCTTACTATTAGTTTTTGTAAGGTATAAAAAAAACTGCCTACTGATGCAGGCAGTTTTACTCTCAATAGAACTTGTTTTAATTTAGAATAGGGAATCTAAATTATCGGGAAAGAGTTCTATTACTAATAAAGATAGCTTTAGGGATTATCAGTAAATCCGTGATTGCTTATGTTTCTATGGGAATACAAAAATACCAACTTCCATCTATTAGATCGAATATAAACACCTAATTCGATCGCAATAATTTACTACTTTTACCATAGTATATACCCTATATCACTGCGATTATTGATGTATAAAAAAGGCGACTATTAAAATAGCCGCCCATCCTTCTGAGGTAATTACTTTTTATATATTCTCATACTCGTTTTCTAACACTTTTTCATCCAAATCCAAATCAATAAGTGGTTGTTTTTTTCGAGTAAATGTTGGACTTGCCACTCCAGGATTTAGGTGCGTTTTTGTAAAAGAACTTTTCGGACTGTTCTTTTCATTCATTTTAAAAAAAGTAGTCACTTCATTAAGCTCTACCGCCTGACGTGCCATTTCTTCTGAGCTACTGGCCATTTCCTCAGCCGCTGATGTATGCTTCTGCGTTACCATACTTAATTGCTGCATGGCATTATTGACCTGCCCTACACCGACTTGTTGCTCCTGGCTAGCGGTTGAAATCTCTTCTACCAATTGCGTAGTCTTTCTTATTTTTGGTAAGAGGGCTTTCAACTGCTCGTTTGATATTTCAGTTGCTTCTGTACCTTTCTGAGTTAAATCTACGATCTCCTGAGCGGCTACCTGACTCCGTTCTGCTAATTTGCGTACTTCAGCAGCCACCACAGCAAACCCTTTACCCTGATCACCTGCGCGGGCAGCCTCAACAGCAGCATTAATGGCTAATAAATCTGTTTTCTCTGCAATATCAACTACAACCTTAATGCGTGAATTAATATTTCGAACAGATTGTGCGCTTTCATCAGAGGCAACAGACACTTCCTCCATGGCTGTGGTTGTTTCTCGTGAAATTTGACGTGTCATATCAGCATTTTCTGTATTCTGCTGAATATTGGCCGCCATCTCCTCCATTGATGAGCTCACCTCTTCAGTAGAGGCAGCCTGCTCATTTACTCCACTTGATATCTCATTAGCATTGGCACTTAACTGTGTACTGGCTGTTCGAAAGTTATTAGCACCTGTTTTAAAAGAGCCTACAATATTGGTTAAATTCTTAAGGATACTGCCTACAGAACGAGCAAAATCACCTATTTCGTCTTTTCGTGTATCAAACCCTTCTGGTATTGCCAAAGTTAAATCACCATCTGCAATGCGTCGTAAATCGATATTTAGCTGCTTAAATACAAAACCCATTAAACGTGTTGTGGTGAAATTAACAAGGATCAATACAATAGAAATAATCAATAAAATTGTGAACAAGGTAGTTATCGACGAACGCAAATCACCAAATGCTCCAGCCATGGTATTCACACTTTCTTCACCTACACGCACTTCAAAGCTTTCCATCTCTCCTTCCAGCTTACTTTTAATGTCGTCAATCTCCTCTACATTATCGATGTAATGGTTTGCCAAATCCATCAGCACCTTATTGGATTCTCCGGCCTGTAGCACCATATCTACAAACGGCGTATTTTTTAAAGCCTCATAATCCCTTGCTACATTGGCTTTAAACTGTTCAAGCACTCCCAGTAACTCCGATTTAGCTCTAATATCATCTTTTAGTTTTTCAAAAAGTAATTGCAATTGAAAATTTAAATCTGATGCACTCTTAGCCCCTATCAACACATTGCGCTCGAGAGTCGAAACACCACTCCTGGTTGACTCACCTATTAATCGATTGGTTACTAATTCAATGTAACCATCTGACTGTACTTTTGAACTATTTGTGGCATCATAAAAATCTTTTTCAATTTGGATATTGTTGATTCTGTTTCGTTCTACACGTTCCAGTTCTGATACAATACTATTTACCAATAAAAGCAACTCTTTATCATCAACGCTACTTTTTGCTTGCGACAAGTGCCCCTTAACTTCAGATAAAGTCTTTTCTTCATTCAAGTAGTTAATAATTTCAGTATGTAATTCTCCCAAGTCATTTAAGTTCTCCATACCTTCATTGGTATCATCTAGAATCGTGCTGAGTTTTGAATTGAATACCAAGGCAAAGGTTAAAAGCAAACCAATAAAAACTAACTGGCCCACCACTCCTAATAGTAGTTTCTGTGTAATTTTTAGATTCATAATTGTGCGAATTGTTGATTGTTAAGATTATTTATTATTTCTATAATTAAATGCCTCACTATAGGCTATGAAACTTTTAAAGCAAATGCATATTGGTTTTCTCAATCTTGTTGCTTTAACTTTTTAGTATATATGAAGTAGACCGTTTTGATTACCTTTTGCATTTTCAGTTTTCATTGTGCGTTCTTATCTTATAATTCGTCTACAAGATGCTACAATACATTAAGGCAACTTTTCTAGGGTTAACTTTATTGCATTATTTATATTCCAGCAAACAAGCCGAAAGCTATTCGTTTCCAAGGAGTTTCCTCTATAAAATAATTGACTACCAAATATCAATACCCAAATTAACCTCAATACGTTCCATATCCTGAATACAACGACAACTCAACACACAACTGTTAAGTTTGTCATATGTCAAATAAAATGGGATATACAACCTTGTTTTATGGCTTACCAGCCAAGGCCGTAGGGTAATACAGAACCTAAAAAAGGTGGGTATTATATGAATATTAAAATTGTGCTATATACGTTCTATTCAGCTATTAGCCCATCCTGCTCATTGGACTCCTCTACTTCCTCTTCTCTAAGTTGTATAATTTCATCTGATTCAATGGCGGCTTCTATATCTAGCACCATCACAAACTCCCCCTTACGATAAACAACGCCAGACACATAATCTGAATTATAACCTTTACCAACTTCCGGTACGGGTTGAATTTCCTTCTCTACGATTTCAATAACATCCACAACTTTATCAGACATAGCTCCAACAATATGCTCCTCTCCTCCTAGTGTTAAGTTTAACACCATGACTACAAATCGCTCCTGTTCCTGATAATTTTCAAGATCAAACTTTTGGCGTGTATTAACCACTGGAATCACATTTCCTCTGAAGTTTACTACCCCTTCAACAGCATCTGGTGCTTTGGGTAGATTTGTGATGGTATGGTCTTCTGTAGTTTCAATTATTTCTAGTACTTTTTCAACGCCGATGGCAAAAAGTTCACCCTTTAAACGAAATGTCAAATATGAATTTAGTTGTTTGTCTGTCATTAATTCCTATTTTCTGTAGTCTTGTAATATTTTAAATCTGAACCATGAGAATTAGCTCTATTTTGAACGGTATTTACTTCTCCCTTAAATCCGCAGCTAGATTAGTTTGTTGATACTTTTACAATTTATATGTTTATGATGGAGAAATACTGCTAGGTT
>NZ_JAENRR010000083.1 GCF_016612505.1 Carboxylicivirga marina | reverse complement strand
TCTAAGCGTTACATAGCAACTCCAGAGGAGTTGAACCTATATGACGATGGCTGACAATAAAAAATGAAATTGTTTTAGAATCACTAATACTATTTTTACTTTAAGCTATCCTCAAATCCTCTATTATTATCAATAGCATTGTCGCAACAGGTTCTATGATTAATCAGCATCTTTCACCTCAACAGTCAGCTCCGCGTTTCCAAGCCTTAATTCATCCTGGCTCATCCGCTTTAGTAAGATATTTTTGCCCAGCACATCATCCTCAATTATGTTTCTGCTAATTTCGACATTCTTACAAGCATCCAATAAAAAAGTATGCTTTTGAAAATGCCATGGCTGATAATTGTAAGTGCGTGAAATCGTATTATTCTTAAAGCTCAATCCATCAACAGACAAGGCATATAAAACCAGGTAATCAGATGGGTTGAAATGGTTATGCTCTATTGTAATATTCTGATGAAATGGCTGTTCAGAATCTGGTTCAGGAACCTCGGGATAAATACTAATAATGGCATTGCAGAACTGATAATGCGATGAATTGCATGGCCACCTGAATTCATTATTTCGAATCGTTACATCCCTAACTGCTCCGCTCTCGTACCAGTAATTGGCATCACCAGCAATTAAGATGGCCGAACCACTGGTTTCAAACACATTGTTTTCAATAACAACTTCGCCAGGTGTTGATATCAGGTAACCTCTGGCTCTGCAACTTCCCGCAAAACAATTGGTAATTTTCACATTGGGTATCCACGACAAGTTTTCAATTGAATAGTTTGCATCCAGCTTTGAAGGAACCTCCTCTTTAAACTTCAAGACAAAAACATCTTTACTTTCAGGTTCAAAGCTGGAAATAGTTCCTAAACCAATCGATTTCATAGATTTTTTATGGATAAAACTCAGCGAATCACCTGGCTGAGCCCATATTAAACCTGTACTCATGCCGTGTGCAAATCGACATCTGACGGTAGTAGCATCTATCTTCTCCACTACCGGCACACAGGTTCCATGTATATTAATTGGGTCATCCATCAGACCTTGAGCTTTGCAACTATCTATCACAATGCCGCCTTTACAGCCCATAAAATGAAGTCCATCATCATGACCACTTAAAAAACGATTTTTAGCAGGATTAGGAATCATATGCACCTGCCTCATCTCAATATTCTCACAGTATTGAGATAAGATTCCCAAGCCAGAAGTGTGATAGACGTTAATATTTTCCAATAACAAATCTTTACTATGAAATAAAAATATGCCAGCATGATCGCGCGTACTATGGCGCATAATCAAACGATTGCCGACAGTAGGTGTTTTGGTAAATTGCCCTTCAATCTTTAATAAACCATCATCAACCAGTGTATATTTCAGTTCCTTGTCACCTTTGTATTTTACACTACCATGGCCACCAGTATAAGCCGGTATAATATGGTTTTGATCAATTTCAATTAACCATGAGCCTTGCGACAATTGCCAATTCTCTTTCCAGTCTTCACCAACAAAGTCAATACCTTGTTGAGAGCTAAGCTCAAAAGGAAATTGCTTCGTGTCTATTTTTAATAAAAGATGAGATGATGAAGCCTCCATCACTTCCGACTCGGCTGTTAATGGAATATCCCAATCAATATTGATGTTTTTAAGTGTGATATTGCTTGAGTGATCGAGAGTGAATGGTTGTATGTGGCCATGATAGATAAATTCAGAACCTTGTCCGTCAATGGTAATATTTGATTTTTTATCCAACAGAATGCCCAGACGCTTCGGATTTACATCGTAGGTATTGGTTTCAAAATAAGGTCGCAAGTAATTGGAATCGGGGTAAAAATCATATCGCCCTTTGGGGAAAACAATAGTAGTGGGTTGCTCATCCAGATTTTCAATCAACTGATTGATTTGAGCAACAATGCATTCTTGAGTATCGGCTTTAATGCCATACTCCTCAACATTTATGACGATCCCATTTTTATTTGTACAAGCCTGAAAACCTGTAGCAAGCACTAGAAATATTAGAACTATATATTTTTGATAGAGTTTCATAAGCTAAAGCTTTTGGCTAGTTTTTAAGAATGGCGGATGACCATTATAATCATCCGCACATTATCCTATCTATTAATGAACATTTAACTGCTTATCTGAATCGGCTTCTTTTAAGTTGCGAACACCAGTTGTTCCACCTCCTTTAAGTGTTAATTCTACAGGTTTATTAGTCTTCCATTTACCACGTGTAAAATCAGGAACAGCAATTGGCTTTGAGCCATTTAATATTGACCATTCACTTAATGGTGTAATACACGACCAAGATGCTGCATCATACACATCCATATCCATTGGCAGGCCATTACGCAGACAGTCAATCAAACGCCAGTCCATCATAAAGTCCATTCCGCCATGACCACCTACCTGTTTGGCCATTTCACCTATACGACGCACGATTTCCGGCGTATACTTCTCTTGTAATTCTTTCATTTTTGCATCATCCGCCTTAGAGTGTCCAAAGGCAATGTGTTGTAAAGGCCACTTCTGAGCAAAACACTTCGTTCCACTTAACATGTGGATACGTGAGTATGGACGCGGCGAGCTAATATCGTGCTGAATCATCATAGTACGACCTTTAACGGTACGAATCATCTGCATATCCATATTACCACGCATCTCTTTACCGATGAACTGCTGCAAGTCCGGACGATCAGGCGCCAGCTCTTTGATGCGGTGTTTTAGAGTAAAATCATCTGACATCATGGCGGTCAGATAATCCATGCGGTCGCCACGGTTAATATCCATGGCCTGACAGATAGGACCTAAGCCATGCGTTGGGTATACATTGGCCTTACGTGTGTTCTCATGCAAACGCCAAAGCTTGTCGTAAGCACCATCTCCGCGTGGTTTATCGTCTTGTGGCTTGTTGAAATGCCAGTAATCCAAATCATGGATATAAGCACCTTCACCATGCACTAAATCACCAAATGCCCCCTGACGAGCCATATTTAAGGTTAACAACTCGAAGAAATCGTAACAGCAGTTCTCCAGAATCACGCAGTGCTTCTTCGTCTGTTCTGATACTTCCACCATTTCCCAGCATTCATCCATGGTTTTGGCTGTTGATACTTCAACGGCGGCATGGCTACCACCACGCATAGCTGCTATAGCCACTGGCACGTGCCATTCCCATGGCGTTGCGATATACACCAAATCAACCAGTCCGCTATCGCATAAAGCTTTAAAAGCGGTATCGCTTCCTGTGAACTCTTTGGCTTTTGGCAAACCTGCCTTGGCCAGCGAAGCCTGGGCACCATCAAGCGCAGCCTGGCGCGTATCACAAATAGCGGTGACTTCAACACCCTCGATAAAACCCATGCGGTCTACCGCACCGATACCTCTGTCGCCGATTCCCACAAAACCGACACGTACTTTATCCAGCTTTGGGGCTGCATAACCACACATGTTGAATTCCATCTTTGGCACGCACTCCGCATTTTCGCGGATATAAGCCACTGCTTCTTTTTCTTTTGAGCGGGTGTTACACCCGGCCACTGGAGCGGCAGCTGCTACACCTGCTCCCAATGCCATATTTTTTAAAAATGATCGTCTGTTTGTTGACATGATATTTTGATTTATAGTTTTGATAGACTAATTCTGTTTTTCCGGAAATTCAAAATCATAAGACTTCCCGGCCTCGGTATTTATTTTAATGGTTTCTGATTTAAATTTCAGGATGCATGGTCCTCCCTTCTTTGAATAGAGCTGACCTTTTACCGATTGCTCATCATTCCATTGCATATCAATTTCAAAAGCACCTCGCGCCAACAGCCCATTTACTTTACCATTTTTCCATGCGCTGGGCAGTGCTGGTAATAAATGAATAAAACCGGCATGACTTTGCAATAACATCTCAGCAATACCAGCCATACCCCCAAGATTACCATCAATCTGAAATGGGGGATGCAAATCAAATAAATTGGTGGAAGTACCATGTTTTAACAAGTTCTGAACCAACTTATAAGCATGATCTCCATCGAGCAAGCGGGCCCAAAAGTTAATCTTCCACCCCATACTCCAACCAGTTGCACCATCACCTCGTGCCAAAAGACTGGTGTGAGCTGCCTGTGCTAAGCCGGGAGTAGTAATAGGAGATATTTGACGTCCCGGATACAGACCAAACAGATGATTCACATGACGGTGTTGATCGTTTTCATTATCCCTATCCTCAAACCACTCTTGCAACTGCCCCCAGTGGCCTATCTTGGGCGAACAAATGCTATCTCTTATGCCGGCCCATTTCTTTCTGTCTTGCAGATCTACATCAAGTATTGTAGCAGCTTCGACGACATTATTTAATAAATCCCAAGCCATAGCATGATCGGTAGTTGTGCCAATTGAAACACTTCCATGCTCAGGCGACCAGGAAGGGAAAGAGACATAAATAGAGTCCCCAAGCTTATATAAGTAATCTTCAACAAATTCAGCTTGTGATTTCAAAATCGGATAAGCTGTCTTCTCTAAATATTGATTATCTCTCGTAAAATCATAATGCTCCCACACATGCTGGCATAACCATGCTCCACTCAAGGGAAAATACTGCCAGAATAAAACTCCATAATTATCGGGTGCTGTGAATCCCCAGGCATTAGAATGCATATTCGTCGTCCATCCACGAGCATTATGATAACTTTTTGCGGTTATAGCTCCAGGTTCTCTTAAGTTATCTATATAATCTATCAGTGGTAAATTACATTCACTTAAGTTACTATTACCTGCTCCCCAATAATTCATCTGTAAATTTATATTAATGTGATAGTCCGATAACCAGGGTGGATAAAGTTCATTGTTCCATACCCCTTGAAGATTAGCTGGTAAATTGCCTTTTCGTGAAGATGAAATTAACAAATAACGTCCGAATTGATAATATAATACTTCCAGACCATTATCTGTTGGATCCTTTTTGTAGACTCTTATTCGCTCATCGGTAGGTATATTTGTTAACAACGATGAGTTATTAATCTCTAATTGCACCCTATCGAATAGCCCCTTGTAATCAGCAACATGGGTTTCCTTTAAAGTTTTGTAAGAAAGTCGTTTTGCCTTTTTAATGGTATGCAAGGTATTCTTTAATGCATCTTCACCCCGGTAACTCGGATAATTCATTTGATAATCAGTATCCGCGGTTAACAAAAAAGTCACCGTACTCGCATGGCTCACTATGATTTGATCCCCCTCAATATTAACTTGCCCATCTTTAGCAGTTACGTGCACCCTTGCAGCAATGCCCAGATCATTATCTTTCACTCGCCCGCTTAAAACAATCCCATTTTTGGTGTTCTTTATGATATGATTGTGCGGACTTTTAATCGTAAAGGCCAGGTTTTGTGCTTTAGGCTTGTTACATTCAAAACGCATCACCATCACGTTGTGCGGATAGGAGCAAAAGTAACGGCGTTTATAAACGGTATCACTTTTGGCAAAAGAAATGGTTACAAGTGAGGAATCCAGTGATAAAGCTCTTTGGTAGTTCTTAATTCCACTGGCACTAATACCTGTCTTAATTTGCACTTCGCCAAAAGTCTGGTACTTGCCAAAGCGAATGTCATTTCCTTTCCATATTCCTTTTAAGGTATTCTTTGCTAACTGTTCAGCATCACCAATTCTACCTTCCAGTACCAACTCTCTAATACGTGGTAATTGTTGATAAGCATCTTCCACATTTGGATTATTGTAACCTTTTGTTCCCGGACCACCTGTCCACAAGGTTTTCTCATTAAATTGGATGCGCTCCTCGGTAATATGTCCATATACCATTCCCCCGATATGACCATTACCAATGGGTAAGGCATATTTATCCCAAGCTCTATCAGGATTAGCATGTGGCCCATAATTGGGTTTGCTTACTTTCAACCACGATTCCTTACCACTGTTGCTTGCAGGCTCATCAAACCAAACTGTAAGTCCCTGTGAATATTTGGCATGTTGATCTGAAGAATTTACAGCTTCTATAGTATCAGATCCACAATTAGTAAAAGACAATAAAGCCCCATAAGCATGTACTGAAATACAAAAAATAATTATCTGTACTAAAAGTCTTACTTTCATTTTCTTAATAATTTAATCTTTTTAAGCAACGGCAACTACTTAATATTATGCCAGGCAGAAACATTTAAGAACTCACTAATTGGTTTCATACTATAATGCACCTGCCTCAAATTTATAGTCAAAATAAATTTCACTATCGCATTGGATAAAATTAAATTCACCTCAATAATTTTATACTATTTATTAAAACTCAACCACTTTATTATTTAATTCATTGCCTTCCATTTTCATATTGGAACATCCTTTAAGTCTGATGATATCTTGCACCTTGAGTTCACCGGCCGAAACGATCTTATTGTTAACAAAATCAATATTCCCAGTGCTTTTTGCAGCTAATACAACAGCGTTCTTTAAGATAAATTGATTATCGCTTATCCGGATGTTGCTATGTACAGGATATTCATCAACCATCTCCGAATTTTCAGGATGGATATTAATGACCGGTTGTTCGCACTCAATAAATTTGTTAGTACGAATCGTTACATCCTTAACGTAACCGGATTCATACCAGCTATTGGCATCATCGGCAATTAAAATTCCACTCATTTGGGTTTTAAAAAGCTCATTGTTTTCAATTACCACCTTTCCTCGTGTGGTAACCAAGATACCACGTGTTGGTATATGAATTATTTTATTATTACGAATAAGAACATTGGCAGTGCAGGTAATATTTTCAATCACGTCTTTGGGCTGTATATCATTCGGGATATCCCGGTGAAGCGTTAATTCAATTTCCTTCTCATTCAGTGTATTTGCGCTGACCACCTTATTTTGAGCATAAGGCAGTAGTGTTTTAGCACTTATGAACTCAATACTATCTCCTGCAAAGAACGCTTCAAAGCCATAGGATTGCTTATGCATGAAACGAACCTTTATTCTTCGACTCGACACAACATCAACGATACGTAGGTGAGTACCATGGATATTAATTGCATCGTCATTGGCGGCCGACAAATAGCAATTCATTATTTCCAGGTTTCCTTTGCATCCTGAAAAATGAAGGATATCAGCCCAGGCAGCACAGGTTCTTCCGGAATTTTCTTTAGGACGGACCGATACGCCATCCATGGTCACATTTTCACAGTATTGACTCACCACGCCCATGCCGTGCATGAAATGGATATTGACGTTTTTCAACGTGATGTCTTTACTCTTCTGGATAAATATCCCGGCATAATCCCTGAATGTGTTACGGTTTTGATAAATTAATCCTTTTTTTAATCCCGGGTTTTTATCATAGTGTATACGTATCTGATTGGCTTGTAAGGCTGAAAAACGTATGTTCTTTAAGGAAAGCCACTTCCTGCTCACCTTACTCGCTTCCGGATTAAATTCCTGCCACAAAGGTTTTACCTGATGCTTCCATCCTTCTCCAATCCACACCAGCATACTATCTGCTATTTGGTATTTTGAGTCCTTGTGAATCTGAACATCGGCATAACGCTCATTCACAGTAATCACTTCGATTTCTGAAACGGTTGGCCGTTTATAATTAAAGCCTATGCCTTCGATACTAACATGCTTACAATTGTTTAAACTGGTTTCAATGGTTTTACCTCTAAAAATAATCTCTGCATCATTACCGTTTACTTTAACATTTTCAGCATCTAAAAAATAAAAGGCCACAGCTTTCAATGAATCGGGAGCATCATTGGTATTCGAAATATGAAACTTACTTCTATAAGCTTTTTCAGGGTAAAAATCATATTGCCCCTTTGCAAAATTAATTTCAATGGGCTGCTCTGCGGTACCCTGCCCGATAAAAAACAAGGATTCTCTAAATGCCCCCGGTGCCAATATTTCAATTTTATTTCCTTTGCTAAGGCGTAATTGATTGACACGCCGAAAGGTCTTCCAGGGAGCATCTTTTTGGGTGCCACTATTAGCATCATTACCTTTTACGGGATCGATATAATAGCTGACTTCTTCTTTTGAAGCAGTGCGTTCATCTGCATTAGGATAAACAACACCTATACATGAAGTACTTATGCCTGTATTATTACAAGCAATCATTAACAGGCTGAAGAAAAAATAAATTACTCTTTTCATAAATAATTCGCTATAGTGTTTTCTAAAAAATGGTCTTCTGTTTGTTAACATGATTTCTTAATTTAAGTCTTATTTAGTCAGGAAAATTACTCTGTGCCTTTGTGTCTCTGTGTTTATTCTATTATGCGCCATAAAAGACATTCATTTTACTTCAATTGACTAAAATCAATTTTTGGCTGCATGCCCTTATCCTCTCGTTCAAAATACTGGTCATAAGCCACACGCTCACTGAAGAAGCCACAGTTTTTCATAAAGAATTTGCCATCATGAATACCTCCTGCATAATCCAGGCGCGAATCTTTGCGAGCCGTTGCATCGGCTGTAAATTTGGCTTTTGTCAGTTCATCCCACTTTCCTTCAGTATTACGAACCCATTGGTTGGTATAGTATGCCATTCGGCTGGTATTACCCATTTGGGTATAAAAGTCTTCTAAAAACGAGTGCGGACGTTTGATATAAGTGGTCGTCTGTGGGCGTCGGAAACTGGCGATGAGTTGCCATTCATTGACTTCAGGGTCCATAAACCAGGCTGTATAATCGGTACTGCTATTCTCTGAAGGGTGGGCCTTAAGCAAGAAGCCATAGGTTGTACCTGCCTTCCAGTTGTATTTCAAATAACTCTGGCCCCCGGAACCTTCATTTCCGAATTTACCTGTGTAAACATCTTTGCCTTTCTTTAGCATTTTGATTCGCTGTTCTTCAGGAATCTCATTTGGATTATCCGTATGATATGGGCTCCAAACCGAAAATAACATACGACGCTCTGTGGGTGAGTTGACCTGGATACCAAAATAACCTTCTGCAAAGCCATTCGTCATGAAATAAGAACCTAACACGTCCTCACCTTCAGGAACCGTAATTTCATTATAGAAGTACACGATATCACCGGCCTCCTTAGGCACCTGATAAGTTAAATGAACAGAAGGTCCACGTCTGCCCCAGTATAATTCATCTTTCACATAATAGACGGAATCCACGCATGCATCACCTCCCAACAACAGGTCTTTAAACAAACCAAATGACTCATCCGCCTTCTTTATTCCATGCAGTTCAACACAATGATATCCTGGCTTTTTAATCTTATAAATCCCTGCATTAATGTCTTGCCAAGTTGTATCGCTTATTGAAACACCGTGGTTTTTTCCTTCAAAAGAAACTTTAATTGTCGAACTTCCGGCAGAAGCTTTAGCCCTTAGTCCGAGTTGTAAAGTACCTGTTTTTTCTGTTCGAAAATATATCCGTACTATTTGTTTGTGCTTTGTTAGATTCAGTGCGCCCTCTTTATTAAAATGCGCCTTTTTTTTAGGTTTATCCTCTTCATCCATCCAGGCATTACCTCCTATCTGCACAAAAGTACAGTTCCGGATAATGCATTCACCTTGCCAGGAGCTACCATAATCGGAGCGAAGGTTGACAAGTACACAACTATAAATGATGGAATTATCGATTAGTAACTTCCCGGTACCATTAGCAGCAATACCGCTGTGTCCCGGTTTTGAATTACGGATGGTGGCATTGGCCACTCCTTTATGCGCATCGAATCGAGACAAAACACAATTGTCGTATAGCAGGTTTTTGCAGTAATTGGAACCCATTATTCCCCAGAATTTTCCGTCATTAATATCATTCGTTTGACGACAGTTCACAAATGAAACATTCAGCGCCCTGCTAAGGATGATATCGTAATCAGTCTGTATAATTGCCGTACGTTCATCTCTACCAATATAATAAGTAGCATCTTGATTTGCTTTTACAGGTAATCCGTGTTTATTATCGAAGGCATGCGTTGCCCCTATGGCATTTATATCATTGGTTATTCCATCGCCCACCGCTCCATAGTCGCTATAGCTGATATAACCTTTGGCTAACAGTTTATAGGCACTTATTAGAGGTATGTTTACTACTAATTCTCCATATTTATTGATGCTCAATTTTGTTTTCTTCTTCTGGGAGCTGAATATTACTTTTTCGTATGATTCCTCTGTTTGTCCTCTTAGCATCAATACATTACCAAACCGAAGAAGTATTAAAAGCAGTTTTTTAGTTATGCTCATGGTATAATTGTGTTAAAGTAGCTCCTAAAAACTTATCATATAAAATACTTCAGTGAGGTTTTATAGTCGGTGTAGTGAATATACTTTTGATTCTCTATCCATAGCACAATTTCCTTGTCCTTCTTTTCTAATCCTCTTGGAATATAAGGACGTACATTATCATAGCTTACATTTTAAGTTACTGCTTCGGTTTCCCATGTTTTACCACCACCTTTGGTTTCCATACGTTCAATTTCGAATATCCCGTTAATTTGTCGCGACACATATATCACCTTAGAATTATCAGGATGCACTGTCATATTACCAAAATAGTTAGGTTCGGGCTCTCGCTTACCTCAGGGGTTTGTGGAAACCAGCTACCCGATTTACAAATTTCGTAGTTATGCCATTTCTCATCATCATAGCGGACATACCAGTAGCGGTGGTCATTTTCTTCAGGTTTGATTTGACGATTACAATGTAAATGAATAATACGAAACTTGAGCTACACTAATGAACTCATAAAGGTCACAATGTAGCTCAAGCATTAGATATTAATAGCCCAAAACTTGAAATCCATAAATCCTCTTAAACCTTGGGACTTGAAAGCTTGTAATATTGATCTGCATTAGAGTTTTTTATGTATTCTGAATGCATTGTTTGGATAACATCACATTACTTCAATCCAATAACGTCCAATTCACCTAAATGTGTGAATACCTGTGGTCCGGAAACTGCAATATACTTCACATATCTCACATCCTGTATCGTAATTGGCAGTAGTACACCATTATTGTCAGGAATCTGTTTGTCATATGCTGCGACGAGTGTAAACACCTCATTATCTGCACTCACCCAAACTTCATGCGAGTCAGATCCATTGTTTTCAGTTTGCCTCTTAAATAACGTAACGCCTACTACAGTTTTTAATTCTCCCATGTCGATTGTAAAATAGTGAGGATGGTCAGGAACTTCACCGCCAGGAACTTGTGACGCATTCCATGGGGTGTGCCAAAATGTGCCCAAATTACCATCAATAACATTTGTAACCGGAGAATCACCTACAAAAGGTGACGCGTCAACGATGGCCCATCCCGATTTATCTAACACATATTTATTGGAAAGAGTAGTATTTATTGTCCACTTTTGAGTTGCACCATTGGCTGCAGTCACTAAATATTCGCGCTCAACAGAATAATCGCCTGGTTTTCCAAGGACAGGAGCATCTCCAATTGGTTTAATTTTAGCAGCTGTAGAAATATCAGCATACCCCCAAATCATAGTTAGTTCAATGTTTTCTGCAACTTCAGAAGGAATTGAGGAAGGTGCTGACAGTACTACATTGATAGTCCCATTTTCTGTATCCATAGAATAATCCTCATAGTTCATTTTTTCAACTTTAACCTGATCTCTGACTTCAATAACAGTATTACCATCCTTGATCGTATCGCTTTCGATCCAGCGATATTCAAAATCAAAACTAATAATCTCAGTATCTCCAAATGCAGGCAAATCTTCTAAATCGTGCTTTAAGCATGATGTAAACAATAGCCCTACAAAAACGATATTCAATAGCAATATTTTCTTCATTTTTCTCATTTTAAAAATTAACCATATTACCAACCCGGATTTTGTTCCAGGTTAGGATTCGCCTGTCTTTCTCCATGAGGAATAGGATAATAGTATCTTCTATTAACAAATGCTGGATCCTGACCTCCATTATCTTTTGTTTCGATTATAGAATACGATTGACCATCTTCAGAAATTTCTATTCCATGAAGAACTTGGTTCAATTCACTTACCACCTCTTTGTTTTCAAATTTTCCCCAGCGCAACAAGGACCAAAATCGATCGCTACCTTCTGAAAACATCTCAACTCTGCGTTCTCTTTTGTAGGCATCCCATAAATCCGTTCCACTGGCTGTAATATCTGAAACAAACTTACCATGAGATTTGAATGTTTTAGACATATATTCTCTGGCTGTAGCTTCATCTCCAAGAACAAGAGCTGCTTCTGCATAGTTTAGATATGCTTCACCAAGTCTAAGAATCTGATAGCAATAGCTTGTGTTATCACTGTAAAAAATACGTAAATCCTCATATACACCTTTACGAGTAATATATCCCGTTGGCGTACCATGACCATTTTTTGTGTTAGACTGTGCAATATTCCCTAATTCCCTAGTAAATATCAAATTACCACAATATATCGTTGAATCATGCCCCAAAGATGCATAAAACCTTGCATCACGGTTAATGTACATTTTTTCATAAACATTAAGACCATTGGTGAAATAGTCCGTTTCATTCCATTTTTTTGCAACACCATCCACATCTTCCACTAAATAATCATCAACCAAATCTTGTGTAGGGCTTAGGTTTGGCCAAGCCTCCATATTACCATTTGAGAGTGGATGACGAGGTTCTTTTGTCCCATTATTACTATCAAGAATCTTACTATGCTCATTCACGTTAGGTACTAAACTTATCATAGGAGTATTAACAATCCTTGTATTATCCTCACTTTTATCAAGAATTAAAATACTCTCACTATTGTTAACGGCTGTTGAATATTGATTAAACAAGTTCGAATAATCATCAACCAGGCTATATTTGCCAAGAGCAAATAGTTTATCTCCTTCGGCTATAACGGTATTACAATATGAATCATCGTTAAGATATGCTGCAGCTCGTAATGCAACTCTCATTGACATAGCATATGCTGCACCTTTGCTTGCTCGTCCGCGTTGAGCCGCTTCTGGTAAAAGTGTTGATGCATCAGACAAGTCATTAAGAATAAAATCGTAGCACTGCTTTTCAGTAGCACGAGGTAATTGAAAGTCTTCTTCATCCGCTGAATAAACTTTATCAACCAGCATCACCCCGCCAAATTTCTGTACTTGTTCAAAATACACTAGTGCTCTTAGAAATTTTGCTTCACCTAATAATTGATCTTTCTTATTTTTAGAAAAATCAGATTCAGAAATTTTTTCTATTGCTAAATTACACATACGAATGGCTCCATACCTGTTCCATCCAGCATCATAGTTGCGATCATAGTTATTGGCTTTAATATTGTTAGTACCAGCCCAAGGTAATACCACATAATTATCGCTTAATTGTTCGTAATGATTGGACCATGCGTACCTAGGTACAGTATTGGCATAAACATCATAGATAAATGCTTCAGCCATTACGACATCAGACCATACATCCTTTTCCGAATATTTATCCAAAGGTTTTAAATCCAGAATATCGTCATTACACGATACGGATAAAAACAAAACTGCTATTAATATTAAATATATTTTATTCATAATACTTAAATTTTAGAATGCTACTTTCAAACCTAATGAGTATGTTCTGTTTACAGGATACCCAAAATTACTTTCATGAGCTGTTTCAGGATCAACGAAATCAGATGCCTTACTAGATGTCAATAGATTATAGCCAGAAACAAATACAGAACAAGAATTTAACCAATCTGCTGATTTCAACACTTCTTTCTTAAGATCGTAAGAAATCGATAAACTCTTAAGTCTTACATATTGAGCATCTAACAAATAATGGGTTGATGTCTGGCTGTTATTACTATTATTCATTCCATCAAGTGTTGGCCTTGGAAATAACGCTCCTGTGTTGTCGGGCGTCCAGAAATCTTTCTGATGATCATACCTAAACTGGTCATTTCTTGCATGCCAGCCCAGAAGCATATTTCTTTTTCCTGATCCCTGGATAAGAGCACTTAATGATAAGCCTTTATACGAGGCATTCAAGAAAACACCATACGTAAGCTGAGGAGTTTTTGCAGAGCCTATGTAACTAATGTCCTCATCATCTATTTTTCCATCACCATTTAAATCTTGATACATCAGATCTCCAGGGCGTAAAGCATTGGCTGAAAGCCTTCTCTGGTTATTAAGAATATCCATATTCGTTTGATATAAACCATTACTTGTATAACCTCTTCCCCATGCATCATTTACACGTTGAGTACTTCTGGTATTTGGATTCATTAGAGCGGTTTCGCTTTCGTTCGCCTTTTCCCACATTGTTCTGAAAGACGATACATTACCACCTATTTCATATTTAAAATCTCCATAGCTGTTCTTATAAGCTGCTGAAATTTCGATTCCATCCTTTCTAGAGGCTGCATCAGAATTTATTTTAGGCAAACTTTTACCCAGAGGCGTAACGTATTGTTCTTTAGGATCCTGAACATATCCTGTTTTTCTGTAATAAAAGTACGCAAATGTCCCGCTCAGCTTATTATTCATCGTAGCATAATCAAACCCTATATCATGCGATTCCTGCTCAAACCATGAATATGCATTTCCTGTAAGCTCTCCTTCTCTGTATCCATTTACAAGTTTTCCATCAATCATATAGCGTGAACCAATTAAGCTATATGTTGGCAAATAAGCAAATTCAGCTACTGCATCCGAACCAACGATACCATAGGAATACCTTAATTTGAAAAGATCAAGGATGTGTTTGTCTTTTAAGCTTTGCATAAAACTTTCGTCAGATATGATCCATCCGGCGGATCCTGAAGGGAAGAATCCCCAACGATGACCATCGTCAAACTTATAGCTGCCATCGTACCGACCTGAAAACTCAACGATATATTTTCCTTTATAGTCATATTTTACTCTTCCGACATACCCCATTCTGGAACTTTCAGAACCTCCTCCTGAGTTATCCTTTGTGTCACTATCACCTGCAAAAAGCTGATCTACTACAACTGACATATAATTACGTCGTGAAGCCCAAAACTGATAGCCACTAGCTTCACTTTGACTATAAACTCCGGTAAATTCTACATTATGGTCTCCAAAGGAACGTATATAGTTTATATGTCCCTCCATATCAACAGTAGAATGCTGATGTGTATTTTGATGTAAAGAAGGGGATGTTTTAGCCATCAGGTTTCCGTTCGCATCAAATTGATCAGCCAGAACAGTGAAGGTCTTAGTATTGTTGTTTAGTTTACTATAATTTCCAAGTGCGGTAAAACTCAATCCCTTCACATTCGGAACTTCCCATACAAATCTTAAGTTACCGTTCATAAAGTGTTGATCATTTCTATTGTATCCCGGTGATAGTATTTCAGCTAATGGGTGGTCACTTGTCGCAGCCAGTGTTCCATCAGGATTGTAAATATTCTCTAGAGGAGTATGGCCCGACATATGACTCCATACGGTATAAGCACTGTAAGGCATACCGTCTTTCTTTGTTAAGTATCCATCTAAACCAGCTGCAACTGTTAGACCAACTTTTTCAAAGGAAGATGAAACATTTAATCGATAATTATATCGATCAAATGTGGTAGCATCGTTTTTATATGTACTCCCTTGAGAAAAAGCCCCAAGTCCCATATAGAATTTTGATATTTCATTACCACCGGAAAGAGATAGGTTATGTGTTTGCTGAGGAGCAAATTCACGTACAACTTCATTATACCAATCATTATCCGGATACACATCTGGATCTGAACCTGTTCTGATTTTCTCCATAACATCAGGGGTATATCTTTCAGGTCTGCCCATCGATTTATCAAGACCATTCATCATTTGGGCATAGGTATAGGCATCGGGACGTTCCGGTTTAACGGTTGATTGAGACCAGCCAAAATTATTATTGTAAGAAACCTTGAAATCCCCGCTTTCTCCACTTTTAGTCGTCACAAGAATAATACCATTTGCACCTTTAACACCATAAACCGCAGTTGCCCCTGCATCTTTTAATACTGTAATAGATGCGATATCATCCGGATTTAGTGCCTGAAACACATTTACACCCTGTTGTATCCCATCAATTACATAGGTAGGCTGTCCGCCTCCTCGAATGGAAATACTAGGAACAGAACCAGGTTCGCCACCTGAAGCATTCACAAAAAGTCCAGTTGCACGGCCGGCAAGCCCGTCAACAATCGTAGTTACCGGAATATTTTCGATATCTTCTGTTGCGATTGTTGATACCGAAGAAACAACTTTTCTCTTTACTGAAGATCCGTAACCTACAACAACCACTTCATCCAGGCCGGTTGTTTCTTCAACCATGGTGATGTTAATGTTTGCTCTGCCAGCTACCTGCACCTCCTGAGATTCAAAGCCGATAAACGAAAATACTAAAGTTGTTCCCTCTTCAATATTTGGCAATTTGTATGAACCATCAATGCTGGTAATGGTACCTGTAGCTGTTCCTTTAATTACGATGGAAACACCGGGTAAAGGTTCACCAACGTGATCGGTAACAGTTCCTGCTACTGTGATATTTTCCTGCTGATTAGCTGAAGCAGTAGATTCAATAACTTTACGTATCACTATATTGTTTTCAACAACTGTAAAGCGATACTCTTTTTCATCCAATAGCTTATTTAACACTTCTGTTATAGCTTCATCTGTCACATCGATTGAGTAGGTCTTCAATAAATCAATTTGATCGTCTTCAAATAAAAAGCCATAGTCAGAAGACGCTTCAATTTGCTCAAATATTTCAAGCAAAGTGGCATTTTTTGCTATTACGCTGACTTTATTGTTCTGACTTAGACCAGTTGCCGATAATGACAAGCTGCAGGCCAGAAGAATAACGAATGAAATTTTCATAACCCTGAATAGTTTCTGGCAATTGAATTTTAATTGCCACGGAATAACTCGTTTTTTTTTCATAAATTTACAATTCTTACATTAATTTTATGAAACTGTTGACGCAGTTTCGTTTACATGTTAAGACCGGATTGTTACGGGAATAACAATCCGGTTTTTTTTATTTAATTAGCACAATTTTATTTCCTTTTGAATTATTTATTATTTCATATTTCACAGATGTTGAATAACTTAACAAACGCATTAATTCTTCAAGTGTGATTGACCGGTCTATTGTTCCTGAAAAATTGTAATTCCCGGCATCCATATTCTCAAAGTGCACTTCAACCCCGTACCACTGCTCAATTTCATCAGCTATTTCGAACAATTTTATTTTTCTAAAAATAAACTTCCCTGTCATCCATGTTGATGAAGGTTCTGACTGCTCATGAGATATAATACGAACACCTTCCTGGTCCAAAATAAATTGTTCTCCCGGCTCCAAAGAATGAATTTCTTTGCTGACTGACACCACATCAATATTCCCTTCAAACAAAGTAGCTACTACCTGATTATCATCAGCCTTTACACTAAAAGCGGTTCCCCGATCCACAATATCAACACCCCCGGCTTTTACCACAAATTTCCTGTATTCATTGTGAATAACATCAAAATAGGCCTGTCCCTTTAAACCCAATACAACTTCATCGGATTCTTCGGACAGTATTCTGATTTGCGAGTTAGCATTTAAAGTCACCTTCGTTCCATCAGCTAATTCAAATTGATTGATACTTTTGGGTGAGGTTGTGATAGTAACAATGCGGTTTGATTCAAGGGTATTTATATTTATCAGGACATTCAACAAATAGCTACCGGCAAGGGTAAGCATGACTATCGCTGCAATGGCTGCAATTTTTGTCCAAATCCCTGTTGATTGTTTATTTTCAATCTTCTCCCAAATAGCATTTAACCTTCTCTTTTTATCTAATGGAAATGATTTTCTATTGCTTACCCGATGAATGGCTAACATATTTTTAAGCTCAATAAAAGCCTTTTCTTCTTTAGCATCTGCATTTAAATGCCTGTAAAAAAGGAGTCGTTCCTTTTCACTCGCACGACCTAATAAAATTTTAGCTTTTAAATCTTCCATTATTAACAACTTTACACACTATATGCCTACAGAGTCCAATACCCTAAAGAATAATTAACTTTTTTTCACTAGCCTCCGAAAGTTTTAATAAAACGTACAAAAACATAGTAGAAGCCCAATGTTTAGCCTGAATTATTCATAAAAAAGGGATAAGTGTTCCTTGAATCTTCTGAAATATCAGTATTTTCAAGGTGTCCAA
>NZ_JAENRR010000082.1 GCF_016612505.1 Carboxylicivirga marina | reverse complement strand
TAATGATTTCTTCTACCATTTTGTTTCACTTTTCATGTGCTACAAAGTGGTCCAGTTTTTAAAGCGGTTAAAAACAGAATGCGAACAATGTTTCCGTTCTATCAAATATTTTACACTAACTAATTAAGCGTGATACACCTATCCCACTATACTATCCAAGAGATTTAACAATGAGTGTAATGTAATATTTTACCACCTTATAAGCATCAGGAATACTTATTTTACTATCTTAGTTAACTTAATTATTAACCAACTACCCAAATCGCTCAACTTTTGTGGTTAGGTAGTCAAAATCACAACTCATGAAAAAAACATTTATTCCTTTAGTCTTAACGGTACTCATAGGCCTGGTAGGCTGTATGCAGCAGGGTAGTAAATACCAGGTTGATCAGGTTTACAACGGTTTTAAACTTATCGAGAAACGTTTTGTAAAGGAGGTAAACGCTGAGTGCTTGTATTTCATGCACGAAAAAAGTGGAGCTCGTCTCTTTAAGGTGGCAGCCGACGACCCTAACAAATTGTTCAATATTGCTTTTAAAACTGTGCCTGAACATGATTATGGAACTCCTCATATTATGGAGCACTCGGTATTAAATGGCTCTACTAATTTTCCGGTGAAGAGTCCGTTTGATGTACTTACCAAAGGTTCCTTAAACACATTTCTAAATGCCATGACTGGCTCAGACATTACGACATACCCTGTAGCCAGCATGAATGACAAAGATTATTTTAACCTGATGCATGTATATCTTGATGCAGTATTCAACACACGTATCTATGATGACCCACGCATTCTTCAGCAAGAAGGCTGGCACCACGAGATGGATGATGTAAATGGTGAAGTCGTATACAAAGGAGTGGTATACAATGAGATGAAAGGTGCTTTCTCATCTCCTACCCGCGAACTCGACTATCAGGCCAGTAAAATATTATTTCCCGACAATACGTATGGCGTATCTTCAGGTGGTTACCCAACCGAGATACCTAAACTAACCTACGAGTATTTCATCAATTTTCACAAGAAGTTTTATCACCCATCAAACTCCTACATCCTATTATATGGCGATGCTAATCTGGATAAGGAAATGGCCTTCATCAATGAGCAGTACCTCATAAATTACGATAAATCAGATAAGAAAGTTGAGATACCACTACAGAAACCTTTTGATGCCATGAAGGTGGCCGAAAAAAGTTATCCGGTGCCAGTTGGAGCCGATACCGAAGATAAATCATACTTAAGCCTAAACTTTGTAATTGGACAAAGTACTGATGTTGATCTTTGTCTGGCATTTAACGTTATTACGGAGGCTTTGGTTGAGCATGAATCTGCACCTGTGCGATTAGCTTTACAAGAAGCCGGTATTGGTAAAGATGTGAGCTGTTACTTTGCTGAGTCGAAGCAAAACATCATGGAAATTCAGGTACAAAATGCCAATCCGGAAGATCAGGCCCGCTTTAAAGAAGTAGTGTTCAGCACGATTAAAAAGGTCATATCTGAAGGGTTCGATAAAGAAACACTGGAAGGCATCATCAATCGCATGGAGTTCAGAATGCGCGAAGGCGATACTCCTCAAAAAGGTATAATGATTGCTTTCTCAAACTATCAAGGTTGGTTCTTTGCTGATGATCCATTCTTAGGTCTGGAATACGAAGCGCCACTTGCTCATGTAAAAGAATCTCTGACCAGCAATATGCTCGAAGAGCTTTGTCAGAAACACATTCTGGATAACCCGCATGCTCTATTAATAACCTTAAAACCAGAACCAGGATTACAGGATAAAATTGATGCAAAAGTCAATCAAGAATTAGCTGATTATAAAGCATCCTTAGCTATAGATGACAAGCAAAAGCTTGTTGATGATACGAAGGCATTAATTGCTTATCAGAAAGAAGAAGATTCTCCGGAAGCTTTAGCGACTATTCCGATGTTGACACTGGCCGATATCTCACCCGAAGTTGAATGGTATCCTATTGAGGAAAAACAAGCTGAATCGGTTCCGGTACTTCACTACAATGAATTTAGCAGTAACATCTTATACAGCAAGTTGTATTTCGATTTATCAGCATTGCCACAGGATTTGATTCCGTATGCAAAGCTACAAACGGCTTTATTGGGTAAGTTAAATACTGCCAGCTATACCTATGGTGAATTGGATAACCAACTGAATATTCATACCGGTGGTTTCCATACCAGTCTGAATAACTATATTGAAGAGAATAACATTCACCAGATGACGCCTAAATATGCAGTGACAGCCAAAGCTACAGAGGCCAAAAGTGAAAAGATGTTTGAGCTAATTACTGAGATTCTGACCACCACTAAATACGATGATGAAGAGCGTTTAAAATCATTATTGACGCGTCATCAGGCAGGTACTGAGTCCTATATCAAAAACAGGGGAATTAACGTTGCTTTAACGCGCTTAGGTTCATACTACTCTCCAGCAGGTGTCTATAATGAGATGACCAGCGGCCTGGACTATTATCAGTTCATTACCGAATTGACTGATAATTACGATGCTAATAAAGAGGAGATTATAGAAAAGCTACAAATGACAGCTGAGTTATTATTTAACCGCAATAATCTAACAGCCGCAGTAACCTGTTCAGAAGCTAATTATCCGGCATTTATTAATGGTTTAGAAGGTTTTACTGCTCAACTATCAGATATGCCTTTGAAACAGGCCAGCTGGAAATTTGAGCCTGTAGCTAAAAATGAAGGACTTAAGTCATCATCCAAAGTACAATATGTGGTGAAAGGCTATAATTTCAAAGAATTAGGTTATGATTACAATGGTAAGATGCGTGTTTTAAACCAAATTTTATCGCGCGATTACCTGCAAACGCAAATTCGCGTAGTTGGTGGTGCTTATGGTGGATTCAGCGGCTTCTCAGCGACAGGTAATGTTTATTTTGCATCTTATCGCGATCCTAACTTAACAGAGACATTGGAGAATTATGATGCAACCCCAGATTTTCTAAATGAGTTTAGTGCTGATGATACTGAAATGACACGTTTTATTATTGGAACAATCTCTCGTCTGGATGGTCCAATGACTGTATCTCAGAAAGGAAATACAGCCTTTTCGCGTTACTTTAGTAAAACATCGCTTGAAGAGCTAAAAGCCGAGCGTACAGCCATATTGTCAACATCTGCTGAAGATATAAAAGGCATGAATAAAATGGTTAATGATGTATTAACTAAAGACATCTACTGTGTGTATGGTAGCGATACCAAAATTGAAGAAAACAAGGATATTTTTAACTCTATCATGCAAGTGGTGAAGTAAGGTATCTTCTTTAGTATTTAAAAGGGTATCTTATTGATACCCTTTTTTATTTTAAGCGCTAAACTACCTAGTGTAATTAGTTAAGAGCATACCCATACAACGCTGTACACCTTACACTTAGATACATGCGAGATATTTAAAAACCTTGTAAAAACTATCAAAATATTACAGATTAACCATTAACACTACCCTATAAATCCTTATATGAACCACCTACTTTTTGATCAAAAATTGATATTATTGTAAGGCTTAAAATCGAGCAATGGTGAATCAATTACTCAATAAATATCATGCTTTACTAAAAGCTATGACTTGTTTTCTTCTGCTAACTGCAAGCACGCATGTCAGTAGTCAGGATACAACTAATGTGTTTGTAAAAACCTTACACAATATAGATTCCCTTGTCACGGAATCACTGAGTTCGGAAGGCGGTATTGTACCGGCTCCTATGTTTAATCCAACCATGGGAACAGGAATTGCCGTTTTACCGGTGTATGTCTATCGTATAAAAGGTACTCACCCCGAGACCAACCCCTCAACTTCACAAGGTATCTTGTTTTTTAATTTTACAGGCTCCTTTCTGGCAGGTGCCAAACAAACGCTTTACTTCAATAGAAATAAATTTTGGCTGGATGCCTATGTTGGGTACGCTTCAATGACCTTCGAAAACTATATAAAAGGATCCGATAAGAAAGAAACAGTACAGTTTAAGGGTTTTGTCTCTAATGTATCCTTTGCATTTAAGGTAAAAGAACATTTTTTTCTTGGACCAATTATGAGTAATAGTTATCTGCTGGAGGAATTATCTGAGCAATTTGGCAGCTCTGGTGATAATGACAACTTCTATTGGTATCATGTGCCTGGCTTAAAAGTTAGTTATGACAGCAGGGATAATTTGTTTTATCCTGAATCAGGTTGGTTTAGCTCTCTATCATACGAAACCTTAATACATAACCCTAGTTATAGCTATAATTTCGATAAAATAATACTTGGTATATCAAACTACCAAATCATAAGCAAAGATAAAAGTAAACTGATTGCCACACGTTTTTTTGGTCAGGCTGGTATTGGAAAATTACCATTGCATGAGATGGCCTCTCCCGGCGCCTCACCAATATTAAGGGGGTATATCACCGGTAATTACTTGAATTCCTCGATGATTTCTGTGCAATCAGAATTAAGATGGATGTTTAACGAGCGCTGGGGAGCTGTTGGCTTTGCAGGCTATGGATGGTTATTCGATGAGCCTCGTAATATAGAAGATAACATCTCGTTGCCCTCTATTGGCACAGGCGTGAGGTATCGGATATTTCCAACATTCAAAATTAACCTTGGTCTTGATGTAGCCTTTGGTCGAGATGGAAGTGCCAATGTGTATTTTAAATTGTCTGAATCGTTTTAATTAGCGACTTGTTTTGTGAACACCTTACAAGCTATAAGTTTATTCGCAATCATGAAAGGACGATCAAAATGCAGAATGACAACACGATGATATACAAATGCCTATTGCTGGTAAAAATCTTTGACAATCTTATGCATCACTTTATTAGTGCGAATGGCCGTTTGACCCGTACTGACACATTCACCAATCCCTTGTAATGACTCTACAACCTGCTTTATAAGGTTATATTGGATGTTCTCAGGATTTAAATATGGATAATCAATCACATCACCATCTTTATATAAAACAATAGCTTCATGTTTAAAGCCTGAAAACTGAATCTTACCTTTGGTACCAACGATTTCAATAGTATCCTCTTCCACCATATCGGGGCTCACAAAAGACCAAATGCCATTACCAACTACTCCATTTTCGAATTGCATGGAAGCACTCACTGTATCTTCCACTTCGTAATAACCACCCCTGTTGGCCGCCACACCAAAAACGGCTTTAACAGGCCCAAACAGGTAATCCATAAAATCAAGCTGATGTGAAGCCAGATCATAAAAGATACCGCCTCCAGAATGTTCGGCCTGTAGTCGCCATATATTTTCGATACTCGTCATCTCATATGGTTTGGCCGGTCTAATCAAGCGCATGTTGACATATAAAGTCTGCCCAATAGCTCCTTCTTCGATCAAGCCTTTGACTTTTAAAAAACCAGGTAACGTACGTCGATAATAAGCTACAAATAGAGGAATACTGGTTTCCTCACTCACCTTAAGCATTTGCAAAGCCTGTTCATAATTAGCTGCCATAGGCTTCTCTACATAAACCGCTTTACCAGCCTTCATAGCTTTTATAGCATATTCGGCATGTGACCCCGGTGGTGTTGCAATGTATACAGCATTAACATCCGGATGATTAATAATGTCCTCAGCCTTGTTACTCCACTCTGGAACACCATGGCGATTAGCATATGATTCAGCCAAACTAGCATCCCTTCGCATTATAATTTGTAATTGACTACCAGATACTTTATTAAAAGCTGGCCCGCTTTTAACCTCAGTCACATTTCCACATCCAATGATGCCCCATTTGATACGCTTCAGCATAATTCGAATTATTTCAAAGCAGTAAGTTAAGCTATTTTGAAACGAAAAGATATGTTTTGTGTTAATACCAGGATCAATATTGTCCTAATTATTTTTACCAATTGGGCTTTCAGCCCAAACCCGACTTAAAACTGAAACGATTAAGAATATTCAATTCTTTATCGTTACGATGTTCTTGATGACAAAAACTAAGGAAAAAGCATCAAGGCTGCACCTGCTTCACTCAAAAACTACGGTTCTTTGACTGAAATCGTTTAAACTCGCTTCGCTCACACAGAAAACGATTTTTAAGTGTCAAACAACCTTGTTTTATGGCTCACCAGCTGAGTCCCTTTCGTAACAATTCGTTTCAAGGAATGGAATAAAACGTTTAGGACTCTATTATACCAGGATTAACAATTTCTTTATCTGTTTTTAAAACGAAACACTCAGTAATCGATTAGAATAAGTTTAGTCCATCACGATAGCCATGTACCTATTTCAAATAGTAACCTGAGTCGATTAAGTTATTGGTGTTATTAGCATACAAGGCATAATTAAAACCTTTATGCAAACTATAAGCGCCTACCTCACCTGATTTATTGATGGCTAAATAACCTATTTGAAAATCCTGATAACCAGGTATTTTTTTAACGATACGATCAATCGCCTCTTCAACAGCTTGTTGCGGACTGTATCCCTGATTCATTAATTCAACAACTAAAAATGAGCCCAATGTTTTCATAACAAGCTCTCCCATACCTGTCGCTACCGCGCCTCCCACTTCATTGTCGCAATACATACCTGCACCTATAATAGGACTATCACCTACCCGACCATGCATTTTATAGGCTAGTCCACTTGTGGTACAGGCGCCCGAAATATCGCCTTTAGCATCCAAGGCCAACATACCAATAGTGTCATGATTTTCAATATTTATCAGTGGTTTATACTCTGAGGTCTTTCTCCACTCGATCCATTGCTGCTTGGCTTTCTCGCTTAGTATGTTTTCTTCTACAAACCCTTCCTCTTTGGCAAATTGCAAAGCCCCGTCACCAGCCAGCATCACATGAGGCGTCTTTTCCATCACTCTGCGAGCCACCGAAATTGGATGTTTGATGTTTTCAAGGGCACAAACCGAACCTGCATTTCCCGTTTCATCCATAATGCAAGCATCAAGAGTTACAATGCCATCTCTGTCAGGACGTCCACCATAACCCACACTCATATCATTCGGATCTGCTTCAACTACTTTTACACCTTGCTCAACCGCATCCAATGCTCTTCCTCCATTATTAAGCACCTGCCATGCAGCTTCATTGGCTTGCATCCCATTTTTCCAGGTAGAAATAGCCAAGGGTTTGGTGATGTTTGTGCTTTTATGCTTTGTGTCAGCAGCCTGACAAGCTTGATTACTCGCCGCCACAACACCTAATGTTGCAAGTCCTGTTTGCTTTAAGAATTTTCTACGTGAACTCATTTAATAGAATATTAAGTCGGATTTTCCTGTTAGTTTTTCAAATTATAGATTGATGCATCCTACAAAAGTTTTATTTTTGAATGCATTAAACCAAATGTAACGAAAATAGGCTAAGAATGACCCATAAGTTGAAAGATGCACACCAAGATGAACATTTCTACGACATCATTGGCGATGTCCATGGTCATTTAACGGAGTTACAAAAGTTACTGATCAAACTAGAGTATTCGATGGTGAATGGTGTTTGGTCACATGCCTACAGAACGGCTGTTTTTGTAGGTGACTTTATCAATCGGGGCTCCAATAGCAAAGGGGTTATTCACCTGATAAAAGACATGGTAAATGCCGGTACAGCTTTGGCCATATTGGGAAATCACGAACTAAATGCCATTCTTTATTTTACGCAATTTAATGATGAACCAATTCGATTGCCAGGCAATAATAACCTGCGCTTACTGGAACGTTTTGCGAATGAATATAATGGCCATAAGGAAGTATTAAAACGAGACATTAAATGGCTACGCACGCTGCCTTTACACCTCACAATCAACGGCATTAGAGTGGTACATGCCTACTGGAACGACGAAAACCTGTCGAAGCTGGACTCTCTGTATGAAGGTGGCAAATTAAAAAAACGCTCATTAAAAGCCGCCATGGAGCCATCTTCTGAATGGCACAAACCCCTATTTGAAACATTAAAAGGAATCGAACTTGCCATGCCGAAAGATTTGGTGATAAAGGATTCACAAAATGTCAAACGTGAGAATTTCAGAATTAAATGGTGGAGAAAGCCTAAAGGGAAAACTTTTAAGAAAATGAGTTATGGCAATAAGTTTGAATTACCCGATTATACTATCCCGTTAGAAATCATTAGCGATTATACGATTTATCCGAAGACCGATCCTATTGTTTTTATTGGCCACTATTGCATGGGACATGGACCTATGATTCCATCAAAAAACATCTGTTGTGTTGATTCCTGTGTGACAGGTACAGGCCGTCTGGCAGCCTATAGATACAATGGCGAAGGTGAATTAAATGAGGAAAACTTTGTGTTTGTTAGTCTTTAAGCATCAACCTTTATTCGGATTGATAAATAAGACCTAAAGGCTATAAAACCTTTAGGTCTGCAGTAATATTCTATTTCTTTTTTGTGAAAAAAGCAACGATGGCTGATGTGATAGCCCCCATCATAACAGCGCCAATCATGGCTTGTTTAATATAGCTTTTAAGCGTAAAAAACTGTTCGGCCTGTTCTTGAGTTAGTTTACCTTGCTCAACTGATAAGGCAATCACATTTGGGAAATACTCGGGCGATAAATAAACATGTGTCAGATATTGGCCCACAGGGCTTAACAGAGATACAATAACTGCAATGATCAAACCACTAACAAAGCCTTGCGACCAGGTCATTATGCCGCCTAAAGATTTGCGCTTGTCTAATAATGCCATTACATAAATGATGATAGCCGGAATAGCAAAAAAATTGGTTAAAATATAATGCTTGTCTATTTTTTCATCGTGTAAGCCAATAGATTTTTCAAAGACAGTCCATAATAAAACAATGGCAAAAAAGATGATACCCCACTTGAGTTCAATAGCTATTTTTTTCATGATGTTATGATTTTATGCTAGTGAAACAGACATCGTGCTTATCTTGTTTAAAAAAAGCGACATTAGAAGTTCATCTAATGTCGCTTTCAATATATTAAGTCACTTAACTCTATAGTTTGTCGATAATCGAATTCAATGTCTCACTTGGGCGCATAGCCTTCGATACTAATTCAAATACCGGAGCATAATAACCACCCACATCAACGGATTCTCCTTGCGCAGCATTTAACTCATTTACAATTTTTGTTTCATTGTCTTCCATCGCTTTGGCAATTGGAGTAAAAGCCTGTTTCAAGCTCTCATCTTTGCCTTGCTTGGCAAGTGCCTGCGCCCAATACATGGCCAGATAAAAATGACTTCCGCGGTTATCTAGCTCATTAACTTTGCGCGATGGTGATTTCCTTTCATCTAACAGTTTGCCGGTGGCTTCATCCAATGTTTCACCCAGTATTTTAGCTTTTGGATTATTACTATTGTTGCTTAAGTGCTCCAATGATACAGCCAATGCCAGGAACTCACCCAATGAATCCCATCGTAAGTGTCCCTCCTGCTCAAATTGCTGAACGTGTTTAGGAGCTGAGCCACCTGCACCTGTTTCAAATAGCCCACCTCCATTCATTAATGGCACAATGGATAGCATTTTGGCACTGGTACCTAATTCCAGAATAGGAAATAAATCCGTCAAATAATCGCGTAATACATTACCTGTCACCGATATGGTATCTTCCCCTTTGATGATGCGTTCCAATGAGAAACGCGTGGCTTCAACAGGTGATAATATATGGATTGTAAGCCCTGTAGTATCGTGATTAGGCAAATACTGATTCACTTTCATGATCAATTGACAATCATGAGCTCTGTCTTCATTCAACCAAAATACAGCTGGTACTCCTGTGGCCTTGGCACGATTAACGGCCAGCTTCACCCAATCTTGTATCGGCGCATCCTTAACCTGGCACATACGCCAGATATCGCCCGTTTCAACGCTATGTTCTAACAAAGCTACACCATCCTGATCGATGACGCTAACCTTACCATCAGCAGGAATCTGGAATGTTTTATCGTGTGAACCATACTCTTCGGCTTTTTGAGCCATTAAACCAACATTAGACACACTACCCATAGTGGTTGGATCAAAAGCTCCATGTTTCTTACAGAAATCCATAGTCTCCTGATAAACACCAGCGTATGAGCGATCAGGAATGGTATAAATGGCATCTTTGGCTTTACCATCTGGTCCCCACATCATTCCGGAAGTACGAATTGCAGCCGGCATAGATGCATCGATAATCACATCACTCGGCACATGCAGGTTGCTTATCCCTTTATCGGAGTTAACCATGGCCAAAGCAGGTCGTTTTTCGTAACAAGCCTGAATAGCTGCTTCAATTTCTTCTTTTTGCGTTGCAGGTAACTTCTCCAATTTGGCAAATAAATCACCCAAACCATTATTGGCAGAAATACCTAGCTCCTGAAAAACATTAGCGTATTTTTCAAATACTTCGCTAAAGAATACTTCTACAACCTGACCAAAAATTATTGGATCAGATACCTTCATCATGGTGGCTTTTAAATGTACTGAAAACAACACATCATCATCTTTAGCTCGTTTGATGGCTGTTTCAATAAAGCTTCTTAAGGCTTTTTTATTCATCACCGATGCATCAATGATTTCACCTGCCTGAAGGGCCACCTTTTCTTTTAATACAGACACCTCACCATTGGCATTACTATATTCAATGCGCACATAACCTTCTTTTTCAATAGTAGTCGATTGCTCACTAGCAAAGAAATCACCTTCGGGCATGCTTAGTACATTTGACTTTGAGCTACTTTGCCATTCACCCATTGAGTGTGGGTTCTTTTTAGCATAGTTCTTTACAGCTCGTGGTGCACGTCGATCTGAGTTACCTTCTCGCAAAACAGGATTAACGGCACTTCCTTTTATCTTATCATAACGGCCTTTAATTGCCTCTTCCTTTTCATTTTTAGGTTCCTCAGGGTAATCAGGTAATGCATAGCCTTTATTTTGTAATTCTTTAATGGCCGACTGCATCTGTGGTATGGAGGCACTAATATTGGGTAGTTTGATAATGTTAGCCTCGGGAGTTTTGGCCAAATCTCCTAACTCAGCTAATGCATCAGAGATACCTTGCTCTTTGGTCAGGTAATCAGAGAAATTAGCGATTATACGTCCGGCTAGTGAAATATCACGTGTCTCCACTTCAACGCCAGCCGACTTGGTATATGCTTCAACAATTGGTAACAACGAATAGGTTGCTAAAGCCGGTGCTTCGTCTGTTTTGGTGTAAATAATCTTAGGGGTCTGTGTTCTCATTTTAATCAGTTCTTAAATGAATACGTGCCTATAGTAACGTTTCATGGGACGATGTGTTTAAATCATCAACATACAAATCGCTACTATTATAACTAAAGGTTTATTGTTAGTACAAATCTACTGTATTTAAGCAAATAGCCACTGATTTATCTCATATTACACGGACTTTATCAGCCAACAATTAAACCATTCTTGATTACTGTATAACTATTTTATTACTCCAGATCGAGATTAAACTCCTTCTTAAATATGGCTAAGGATGGATTTTTCTCCATCATCACTTTAAATTTATCTGCTACTGTAAATGCCTTTTGAGGACCTTTATCTTCAACCAGACTAATTTCAAATTCTAGCGATATCTTAGCATTTCTAAGACATCTTCTTAGGTAGGAAACAATGTTTGAGCGCTCCTTATTCAGCTCATACTCCTGTGTTTTATTGCGCAAGAGTACTTTTAAGGAGTTTTCATTTACCAACTTTGGCGGATGATTTTTATAGATGGTGTGTATACGCGGCTGTGTTTCGTGCTGCCTGGTAAAACGCCTCCATGCTTCATCCAATTTATCCTGATCGAATGCATCGTTCCAGGACATGTCAATGGGTTCTTCTTGTTTTTTCTCTACCTGCTTAACCTTTTGCGTAACTGGCTGCTGTACTTTTTGAGCCAGATTCTTAAGAGAGATGGATTTTAGTCCACTACTCTTTGCACCACCCATTCCCGGAGGAGGTGGAACTTTTACACTTGTTTTTTGACCTGTATTATGCTGGGGAGTCTTTGTTGTCGGGACTTTCGCTTGTACCTTACCTACCGTAATGATGGGGATTTCATCAGACGGCTCTACTTTTTTTTTTCGGTAACGATACGTGCCAGACGTATGAGTGCAAACTCAATGTGTAATCGCTTATTCTTAGCTGCACGATACTGTTGTTCGCTGTCGTTAATAATTTTCAGTGCTTCGTATAAAAAGTCAACTGAGCATTGAGCAGCTTGTTGCTGGTATTTATCTTTCGTGCTTTGCCCAACTTCCAGTAAACTGGCTGTAGAGGCATCGCGACACATTAGCAAATCACGCATGTGACTATTTAATCCAGCCATAAAATGTTGCGCATCGAAACCTTTCAATAATATTTCATTGAAGATTAATAAGCCTTGTTTGTAATCTTCTGCTAAAAAAGCATCGGTCAGCTTAAAGTAATAGTCGTAATCGAGTACATTTAAGTTCTCAATAACTTGCTGATAGCTGATTTCTTTACCTGAAAATGCCACTATTTGATCAAAGATCGAAAGCGCATCTCGCATGGCACCGTCAGCTTTTTGAGCAACTACAGCCAAACCTTCTTCTTCGATATTCACACCTTCACTTTCTGAAACGTATTTAAGATGTCCCACTGCATCAGCAATTGTGATGCGGTTAAAATCAAAAATTTGACAGCGTGACAAAATCGTCGGCAAAATTTTATGTTTCTCGGTAGTTGCCAATATAAAAATGGCATGACGTGGAGGCTCTTCCAATGTTTTCAGAAAGGCATTAAAAGCTGCCTGAGACAACATGTGAACCTCGTCAATGATATAAACCGAATAGCTTCCTAATTGAGGTGGAACACGCACTTTATCAATCAAACTACGGATATCATCTACCGAGTTATTACTGGCAGCATCCAGTTCATGAATATTATACGAACGGTTATCGTTGAATGACAAGCAAGACTCACACTCATTACAAGCCTCAAAATCTTCTGAA
Source organism: Carboxylicivirga marina (assembly GCF_016612505.1). Classification (GTDB taxonomy): domain Bacteria; phylum Bacteroidota; class Bacteroidia; order Bacteroidales; family Marinilabiliaceae; genus Carboxylicivirga; species Carboxylicivirga marina. The sequence continues at coordinate 5,357 of NZ_JAENRR010000082.1, read as the reverse complement.
ATGTTGGAACAGTTAATTGTTTTGGCAAAAATACGCGCACAAGTGGTTTTACCCACACCACGCGAGCCACAGAACAAATACGCATGCGCTAAATGACTGCTTTTAATTGCATTCTTAAGCGTCGTGGTAATGTTGCCCTGCCCTACGACCGAACGAAAAGTGGCCGGTCTGTATTTTCTTGCTGAAACAATGTATTCCATATTAACTAATCAGTAGTCATTTAGCCTGAAGATTGTTGCTTTCACACCTTCAGAATCTAATGCAACTATTTTTAATTGCGTGACAAATATATAATTTCTTTAAGCCCTTCCCAATTTGACGACTTAGAAGTTATTAACATTTAAACAGCTTATAGAAAAAAGATACAAGACAAGAGAACTAAGGTAAAAAGCTCACATATTTTGTAGTAAACAACCCTTCTTTTATTCTCTTTAGTCTATTTTATTAGATCTTCTTTACTTCTTTCCGCTTCCTTTAAAATAATCCTCTTTCTCTGAGAAAAGTACATTAAAAGTGGTTAAACTACCATAGGCACGTGTGATGTATTGCTGGATATGAACTTTTTCTTCATCATTGAGTGTTGATGAGGAGTTAATGTTCTGCTCAAGCACACGAAGACGATCGCGTACCATCACAATCTTCTTAAAGAACACATCCATAGGGATTTCTTTTGCTTGTAATGATTCGTCAGCAGGTTGCAACATGACCTTACCTCCTATCCATTTCTGGCCCAACTCAACTTCGGCAGGTAATGATCCATACTCATCCAGGACTGAAGCAATGGCAAACCGTAAATCACGCACAGTTATTGTTTCCGGTTTACCTTCATCCGGACTCTCAACAACATTAAGGTTTGTGCTGGTCTTTGGAATTTCCATTTTACCACCATCCTCAAAGTACACAATATAAGCTCCTAAGGTTATTTTAGCGATAATACCTTCACCATATCTTGGGTGTTCAACGGTTGTACCTACTTTTATATCTATTGAATCCATATTAGTATTTGTTTAAATTGCATGAATAATTGGCATGATATTTATTGCCTAATTTAGCCAATCGAAAACAAAAAATAATCACGATGAAGAAAGTATTTATAGCAGCCTTTTCAATTTTATTATTAATTAGCTGTAAAACAACAGAAAAAGCATCGGCCTCAACTGAAGGGGCATTGCAAGAGCCTGACATAGAAAGCTTGTTTATTGAAAGTAATATATGGGAACTAAGCACATACATGGGTAAGCAACCTGCCGATGTTGGCTTTATTAATAAAATACCAACTTTAGTCATTAATTTGGCTGAGCAGCGAGCAGGTGGCAATAGCGGTTGCAATTCTTTTGGTGGTGAAGCCATTATTGAAGGTGACACCATTACACTGGGCAAAGTGATATCTACTAAAATGTTCTGTCAGGGAGTGCCCGAATATGAGTTTTTCCAGCTGATACAACAGCCTTTAAAATATCGTATCAAAGGAAATACGCTCTCGCTTGAAAAAGAGGGTGAAGTAATATTGGAATACAAATTAATTGAAGGTAGTAAATAGTCATTGACACTAAAAGAGGGAGCATCAGCCCCCTCTCTGTTAACTATTTGATTTTTATTGTCCTAATTCAAATCGCCAACACCTCTAGTTATATTTACTTTTTAAATTTCAAAGTAGATATTGTTCCATCATTTAATTGTATCCGAACGATATATATATTGTGACTTAAATGATTGGTGGATATATGCCTTACGCCCGTATTACTGGCGACCTCACGACCAAGCATATCATAAATGCTTATGCTGAATACTTCATGGGCAGACTCAACTCTCATGGTTTGCAAGACATCATCATAATGGAGTTTAACATCCTTTTCGGCCCTAAGCTCATGAATAGCATTAAAATCATTAACCAATAAGCTAACATCATCCCAAAACCAGCCCCAGGCCTGCTCTTCATAAATACAAAATCCAAGATAAACGGTCTTTCCCAGAAACTGTTCAGGAATTTTCGCCTTAGCTTCTTCCCAAACGTCACTTTCTTTAGGATGATCATCATAAATAACTGTCCAGTTTTGCTTATCAATTGATATTGCGACTTTATTTTTAGCATCACCATTCAGGTCGTATTTTTGCCAAAAGGATAATGATAAGTCATTAAAATCCATCAAATCAATTGCTGGCGATATCAACCAAAACGACTCATTATTACTGTTTTTATTGTAGAATTGAATGCCGTTATAGCCACCCTGTGTATGATTAGAGCCTACCACTGTTTCCCACAAGTTCACTGAACCATTACTTCCATCTGGAACTTCCCACCCAAGAGGTAAGGCAGGTGGCAAAGTATCTTCAAAATCCTCTGCAAACAAGCGTATGCCTTCTTTTTCGTCATAATAGTTTATTTGAAGTGTTAAGATTTCGGATTGCTGAATATTTGCAGCGTTTATGGTTTTAAATGCATTATCATTAAAAGTGAGACCTAAATTGCTAATATCATCAATGGTTTCATGCTTGGTCACCTTTCCATGTAGCGCTAAGCTTAATGAAGACGGTCCTATTTTATCCATACTAAGCTGCAAGCCTTCCGGAAGATTGTGTACTTTATAACTATTATCGGTTAAGACATCATCTGTCCAGGCAAATTCATCCCCCTCTAAATCAATGCTTATGGCTTTTTCAATGGAGCCATCATCCATGGGAGACTCTTGAAAAATCGTTTCCTTCCAGATTAACATGGGTGTTGGACCTTTTACTGTCAATGAAAAAACATTGTCATTATCCTGTAAAAAGTCTGCCAATTCAACCCCTGAGGAATTACCTGAAAATAAATTAGTGGAAGGAACAGTTGTTTGCGCCCAATTTCAACATCTCATTATTACCATCAAACAAGTCACCTGCAACACCTCTGTCTTTGGCTGCATATAAGCCCGATGTTTTGTTAAAATCCGCCTCTAACATGCGAATGGCCGGAAAGTCACGATTATCGTTTATGCCTCGTTCCAGTGCTATTTTGTTTTTTGATATCTGATAGATAGCCAAGCCTGAACCTAGTTGTTTAATGTCATTTAACTCTGCCTGCCTATTCTCCAATAAAAAATATTGATCGTCACTTTTAGTATTGATTCTCAGTACCTGATCTTGATGCTTATTCATCGATGACAGTTTGTAGGCTCCTTTATCGGTATAATTTATGATGACAGGCTCCTCCCAGCCCAATTTACAACGCGACCAGGCACAAAAATTAGAAGGCTGATAGCCTCCATCGAGCCATGAGCCAGCAGACATAAGTGCCCAATGACCTAAACCATTGGATTTACCTGTTCCATCGTACATATCGGGTAAGCCTAATGCATGCCCAAATTCATGGGCAAATGTACCAATTCCAGCCGCTCTGTTTTCACCATTATAAACACGACGTTCGCATGCGATCACATAACTATCAATAGTTACACCATCGTAAGACACAGCTTTGTTTACCGTAGATGACAAGGACCAGGAATGTGGCCAAATATACTGCTCTTCACCGCGATGGTCGGCTCCTAGTCCGGCATGCATCACCATAATGGCATCTGCCTTCCCATCCCCATCATTATCGTATTTTGAAAAATCGAGCCCTTCTTCTTCAGCATTATCAATAGCTTTTCGAACAAGATTACCTGTTAAATACATCCCTTTAGATTCAGAGAAATCACTATGAGCTGCTTGACAATTATACCACTCCAACACATCGATATTCACGTTTAAAAGTTCGTGTGATGCATTCTTATAAAAAGGCTTAAAACTTGCCTTATCAGCAGTGCTTTCGCCATTAAATAGCATTTCAATATCAGCTTTAGATGAGCGGTGCTTAATATCTGAGAATTCGACTAGCAGTAATAATATATTAATTTCTCCGCTTGACTGCACCGATGGCTTTAATTGCATGGCTTTAAGCTGCCTGCCAATGCGTTTCATTAACTCTACTTGCTTTTTAAACTGGCGTTGAATCTTCTTAATTAACGTGAGTTCGACCTAAGCAGCCTTTTTATTAACACGATCTTCATCAATTACATCAATATTAATTGATGGCTTCTTAGGAAGGAAATGATATGCCGCTAGTCCTGCAATCAGGTTTGAAAGAAAATTATTGAAACACCGATGCCTGGTATGTTCAATGTGACAGATGTTTTTAAGTTCATCATTGACTGTTTCAACAAGAGCTCTTTTTCGAAGAAGGATATGATCATTCATAAGGATTAAAGAGTTCTTCATGTTCTTCTTAAGCTTGGTAATAAGGTGAATGTCATCAATAAACAGTTGCTCAAATAATGATTGACTTATGTAGCCTTTATCGGCAATTAGCTTCCCAAATATTTTATCATGAAAATCCTTGTTTTTAAGTGGCTGTCTGTCGTCAACATTTCCATGGGTGAACAGAAAATCAAGGATTTCTCCTTTGTCATTAATCACTATATGCAGCTTAAATCCAAAGAACCAGCCCATTGAGCATTTTCCTTTCTGAGCAAGCCCCTTAAATACCTTATGTTGCTTTTCCCTTCTGATGTGACAAACCCTAATTGGAGTTGAGTCAATGAATGAAATACCAGTGCACTTGCCCAGGCAGCAAACTTGAAGAAAAACAGTCATTGGCATCAATGCTTTTTGTTGAAGTTCTGTGAAGCGATTGTATGATACCGTTGATGGAAAATCATCTTGCATATGCTTTTGCACGTAGTTGATATAAAAGTGTTTTAAGTTTCTAAATTGGCCTAAATGAAAAAGAATCAGAATTGTAATAACCTCGCTGTCTGACATCTTAAACTTCCTGTTTCTGCTCTTCTTTGAAGTGTTTTCAGTTAGAATATGTCCAGACTTGGCAAGTTCAAATTCTTTGCAAAATTCATCGACTAAATAGTAAATTTCGATAACTTTATCTTCTATAAGAAACGAGATGTTTTTGGGTTATATATTTAAATGTCAGATACTTAAATATACTAAAAATACTTGTTTCTTTTTTCCTATAAATCAATTTCTTACATCGAACTCACGTTAATTACTGAATGAGGAATATTTGTCCCTACTTCGTATGGCGTAGCAACTGGTCCTCCATTTCTATAAATACAATAATAATAGACATTGCCTTTTTTAATACAAGGCAGATTTTCTGCACTAAGCAGATAATTAAACACATTATCTCCGGCAGGAAACAATGTCATATTTTCACCATTTGAATTATGGTAATTTATTGGCTGTGATGAAATTGGAGAACCAATAACATATTTTTGCTGAGCCTGCATAAAAGCAGCACATAGCCAAAGGGTAAAGGTCTCCGCATTACCGATATAAAAAAAACAACTCATTAGATTGATCAATCAATTTGAGGCAGTGTCAATCAA
>NZ_JAENRR010000081.1 GCF_016612505.1 Carboxylicivirga marina | reverse complement strand
GTTAATATTTAGTTGTTTACATACTAACAGGCGGGAGCAATTTTTGATCAAATTTGCGTAATGAAAGATCTGCACCCCTATTATGCAATCATAATCATACGAAAGAAACACAAATAACCCACAAGTACTAAGTAATACAGACACTATTTATCGATGTACCAAGAACTGGCAAATAAAAAGCCCATCAAAAATATTTTGACAGGCTAGAAATGATATCATTTGAATATAACTTACTCAACTTTTCGAAGGGCTTTCCAATCGGCCACCAGGCATATTTTACCTTTTAAAGCCGGGCACTTTTCTTCCAGAATGCGCTCAACATCAGCAGGGCGTTGCAGGCCATTGAATAATTCTAATGGAAAATCAGCATCCGAAAGCTCGGGTTCGGTATCTACGTTGCGTAAACCAAAAGTACGCACTTCAATCTCTTCAAAGCCCGGCATTAGATGTGTGCTGTTTTTAATATAACTGAAAGCCCCTACACGGTCTTCCGCCACAACAGGAACCACATGAAAGGCCTTGTCAACTTGCGGCAATAGCAACTGACGAAACTCCCGACCTGAGATACCTAATACCATTGATAATACAATACCACCTGAGATAATAATTTCGCCAGGCTTGTAACGCTGATAGTTATAATGGATGGGGTGTGTATTTTTAAAATAAGTGGCCCAGAATAAGTTTTCACTTTTTCCTACTGGTCGTACAAAGGGATGTAGTAATAAATCCCCTTCATTAAAATCATCAATCTTATTCTCAATAGAGATGCCGCGAACACGAGCCAGAATTTTCTCTTTAAAATGATGATTCTTTAGTGGTTCCACCCCATTACTATCCTGATTATGTATCACATTAATTCGCGGAAACAAGGTCACTCTTTCCAATGAAAAAACTGCTTCACCCTTTTGGTTCGATAATACATGTTCTGACACAACGGTAGAATAGTTACCGTTTGAAGTATCATTGATGTCTTTAACCTTAATGACGCATGAAAAAGTATCACCTGCAAAAGCTGGATTAAGATACAAAGCATTTCTTATCTCTAAGTGTAACAGACTTGAGTGTGCAAAATTCTCAACGCCAAGGCTCAATGTTAAATTCATGAGAAAACCATATGGCAAAAACATCTCGTGAAAGCCAAGTATACCTGCAAACTCACGACTATTTTCAGGATATGACGATGTTGGCATCAGTCCGCTCCATAAGCTATGAACCGATTCATCGACAGTGATATTAAAGTGGCTTACTATTTCCTGACCGATGGTTACCCGGTTTATATCCAGGCCATAGTTTACCTTTCTATTTGGTTTAATAAATCCTTGCATGGTTAAATGTTGTGAGCCACAAAAATAAAGCTTTTACCTGTAGAAACCGTCCTGATAACAAGGCTCTCAGCAAGAAATTCACGGCTAACTTTCAATCATAAAATCAAATCAGGAGAACTGCTTTCAATTTTGCAGGGTATAAGGACTTCATCCTTTGAAATAATAAGAAAAGCGAAGTATTTTTTTTACCTCGCTTTATTTTTTTCATGATGTCGTGTTGGAATTTACACATTAATAGGTATAAATCCCTCAATTTATCACAATCTATTACTTAATTTCTAACTCCAATTCGACACCTGCCAAATCGGTATCGCTACCATAATCGATAACTCCTAATATACTGTACTTCCCTTTAGCCAATGCCGATGGTAAATGAAACTTCACTTCGCGCATGCCTTGTGGCAATACTGTATTCGTTAATCAATTGCCCTTTACAGTTTTCAATAAGAATACTTGACTCGGTCGAAACTTTTATAATTAAAGCTTCGTCAGCATTACCGTTATTAAACCCGAATTATGCATTTGCAAGTCTATTGCAAATTGAAATTGCTTCAAAACAGGTCATTTCACTAACGTTCTTTCACTCAACAGAACGATGCAATGCCTCGTTTCAGAAAGTCCTTGTTTTTTTCGCCCTTTCAATGCTTATTACCAAGTTCTAACGCACAAATCAGGTTAAACAGTTTAAAAGTGCACGTTGTAGAATCTGTGTTTTTGCGAGAAGTAGATTTGATTTGAAGTAGAAGAGGCACTCCAGTAGGATCGTTTCTTAACGTTTGATATTCTAGCTGTAACTAGCAATGGTATAGCCTTGATGTTAGAAATACATTAGCCACATATGTCATATCGACTTGCAAATTTTCGGCAGGCGGATTACCCTTTATTCAACTTGCTAAGGACTATTCGAAATAAACCATTCAAGCGACACATCATTAAAATCATTATTTTCAACTTTTATCTTAAATAAGCGTTTTAGTTCAAGTAATGAATATCAATACAAAACAGAAGAGGCGCGATTTTCATCTACCATTGCAAGAATAATTTTCCAACTTTTTTCATCTCAAAATTTGCAATAAAAAGAAAAGCATCTATCTTTGCACCGCAATTGAGAAAAACAAGGATGACTCAGTAGCTCAGCTGGTAGAGCAACGCCCTTTTAAGGCGTGGGTCCAGGGTTCGAATCCCTGCTGAGTCACAACCTTTTAGACCTTAAAACGTAAGGTCTATTTTTTTGAAAACCGAGATACTCGGTATTGGATTGACTCAGTAGCTCAGCTGGTAGAGCAACGCCCTTTTAAGGCGTGGGTCCAGGGTTCGAATCCCTGCTGAGTCACTATTATTTTGGACCTTAAACGAAGGTCTATTTTTTTTGAAAACCGAGATACTCGGTATTGGATTGACTCAGTAGCTCAGCTGGTAGAGCAACGCCCTTTTAAGGCGTGGGTCCAGGGTTCGAATCCCTGCTGAGTCACTCAAGATAAAAGCTCCTTTATAGGGGCTTTTCTTGTTTTATACATATTATAACAAGCACTAACTGAAACAATATTTGTGCTCTTTCTCACTGAGAGTTGGTATGTTATAGGTTGTTATTTAAAAAAATCCATCCGGTAAGATTTACACTAATTTAAGTCAGCCTGAATAAGAAGCTATACCAGTGATAAAACGAAACTTGGACACTAAAACATATACATTTTGGATTTTCGATATAGAGTTACAATTATCCTCAACCTTTCTTATACCTAATTACTACATACATTACCTATACTAAAATCTTTACTCGACATCAATTAACTGTTTCTGCTTTAGACTAAGAATAAAACTGGCTGTATACATTTTTGAATTACGTTCGAGCAATCGGAAACCATAATTACTCAAATGTAGAATACCAGGATAGTACTGGCTTATTAACTTCTTACAACACAAGTGCATTTGTTCTAAAAAATCATCTTCATCAACCTCACTGAGTACTTTATTCAATAGCTTAGTAATACTATTCAGTTCTTTTTGCTTACGATACTCCGGGTAATGTTCATCTTTATCAATAACTGACTCTGTAGTATTTATAATATCATTGGCATAAGTAGCGATAGCATTCTCCATTGATTTGTTGTATTTACTATGACTGTGATGCTTGCTTATTAATGAATATACATCTAATGTCAGCGCCTCTTTGAGCGCATCAAAGAATTGTTCTTTCTCCTTAAAGGATTTTAGATAATCATCTGCATCAAATTGATTTCCAAAGTGTGTCATAGCACCAACTTTTTATCCGACTGTATATAACAACAGATAATCTCTTAAAAAGTTATAAAGAAGCATTGGCTTTGTACATCATCTTTTGATGTTTTAGGTATACCTTTCTAAGCTATATGGAAGAATAAGTTCGGTACTTGAACAAAAATAAGAATTCAATAGCTTATGAATCTTTTATTTAAAACTAAGTCTTTTTAAAAACGAGGAGAACGTACAATCATTTTAATTCGTTCAACCTTACGCGTGTGCATAGAGTTAAACAAATGCATATTATACTTTTTATAGAATACATAAACCTTAAACAACTGAACATCCCTAATCCTCTTTCAATTACAATAGAATTATCTATTTCCGGACCTGTTTCTACAAATCTTTTTTCAGCAATACTGTCGCGACGCATCACATATATAAAGCTCCCTCCTTTTTCAATAATTAGAGATTTGCGCGGAACCACAATGGCATCTTCAATCACATCTAATAAGAAACTAACCTTTGTGAACTGTCCGGGTAACAATACCTGATTCGGATTGGCTAACTCTGCTCGAACGCCAAAAGTGCCTGTTTTTGGTTCCACCTGAGGGTCAGCAAAATCGACTACCCCTTCAAGTGGATATTCGCTGTTGTCAGCCAAAGTGACTTTAACAGTAGGTTGCCACGAACGCGTACTATCGGTTTGCCCAATAGCCACATTACGTTCCTTACTCCTCAAATAGTCCAATGCTGTCATTTTAAAATCGACCAACACTGTATCACTTTGCACCACAGTGGCCATAAAGAATTATTTCCAGGACCTACTAAGGCCCCAATATCAACATATCGTTCACTAATCTTACCCTTTAAAGGCGAGCGAACAGTTGTAAAATCAAATTCCAATTGATGTTGTGCCAAGTCTGCCTCACTCATGGCTACCTTGGCTATCGCGATCTCCTGAGCAGCTTTGGCATTATCTAAATCCAATTCACTGGCCGCATTGCCCATAAATAAAGGCTCAATACGTTATAAATCGCGATTGGCTTTGTTAAAGGTTGCGATATCGCTTTTAAGCTGGGCTTTTGCCTTGTCGAGCTGGGCTTTGTATTGTGACTGATCAATCAAAAACAATACTTCGCCTTGTTCAACATGTTTTCCTTCAGCAAACATCATTTTTTGTAGGTAGCCCTCTACTCTTGCACGAACCTCAACATAACGGTAAGCACGTATTCGTCCTACGAATTCACCACAATTTAATATCAGCCTTTTACACTGGTGCAATTACAACAGCAGGGTGGTGAGGTTTTTCAACATCTTTACAGCCTGCCAACATCAACAAAGCAAGTATAAACAGGCCAATCTTATTATATTTCAAGCTGTTAGGTTTCGACTTTTTACAGCTTAAATTTAAATAATAAGCCGAAATAAATACGACTATTCTGATGTTTTATTCTAAAATGACACTTTACTGCCATAATCACGATTTAAAACTCATACTTTGACCATCGGTTCTCCAATTTCATATTTATTCATAGGATCATTACTCCATTCGAACCAACCTCCATCAAATACCGAGACGCGTGGCCAGCCCATCAGCCAGGCATTAATAAAAGCTTCACTCCCTCGCCACCCGGTACCACAATAAAATGCCAGATGCTTATCGGATGTCAAACCAACACCTTGCCAAATCTCCATCACCTCCTGAGCTTCTCTAACGGTATGATCGACATTTCTATAATTTTCCATGTGATAAGCATCGGAACCGCAATTACCGAATACAGAACCTGGTATGCGCCCTTTCTTTTCGATGTAATTATAGCCACTTACTTCTCCTATATATTCGGCCCAAGAACGTACTGATACTAATTCAGCATCCTTCGATGTCAGAATGTTTATTGCTTCATCTATATCGACGAACAATTCAGGTTTTTGAGGAATTTCAACTCCAAAATCAATAACAGCTTGTTTAGGCACATCATTACTGGCAATTTCAAAGCCGGCATCTTTCCAACTTTGAAATCCTCCATTTAAAATACGAACATCTTTAACTCCAGCATATAGCATGATGGCAGCGCAACGAATAGCTCCTAGATGACCTGCTGCACTTCCTGGAAAATCAGATGCATTATCGGGATGCATGAATTTACCATAGAGAACAACAGTAGTATCTGCTGTAATACCATGTGATTCCAGGGCTATTTTAAGTTCTTTGGGTGAGCGCCTGTTCCATGTTTCAGGTGATTCCAATGCCAATGTATCCATATCAATAGCTCCGGGGATATGACCACTTAAGTAGGCCTGGCGATTACGATAATGGGCATGAACAATAACCGTATCTCCTCCCGGATGATCATCTGGTAACTCTGCATTTAAAACCGCATTTATCCACTCTGGAAAAACAAGCGAACGATATCGTTCGAGGCGTTCGAGAGGCAGAATACCTGACGACCATTCACTTATAAAATATTCATAAACAAACACATCCTCATAACCAGCCTTAATAAATAAATCGGCCACCTCTTGAATTTGTTTTAATTCATAACCGTAAATAACCAAGGTGTGATAGGTGCCAATACCTTTATGTCGTACAATTTCAATCCAATCCATATAATTGGTCCACTTAAAGGGTAATGATTTGGCACCAGGAATATGACCTCCATTAGGCTCGTTTTGTAAGGTCCATCCATTATAAGCATCTATGGGTCGAATATCAATGACTCTGACATTATCATCATACATTATCTCTTGTAATTGTTGGGTGGTAATTGGTTTTAACATGCTAATCGTTTTTTGTTCAAGATTCAATATCGCATGATTATTATTAATTATCAAACTGTTATTATTACCTATCTGTTCCCTGTTTGATTAATTCAAAATATGGCCTCTATACTTGAATGTACTTTTTAACTTGATAATCAGAAAAATAAATGTAACCTTATTGTACTAGGCAAGTATATGAGCTTAATGATAAAGAAGAAATCCAATAAAGTTTAAACACCTGCATTCTACATCAAAACATACTAGCAATTGGCAATTAGTGTACTTAACCTACTTAGTAGCCATACTTAGTGTTTGGGTATTACCTGATTACTTTCGCTTTCTGGTGAATTTACTATTGGTACTTCCACTTATATGGATTAACTGGAGAAAGAACCTGATACTAAGCATTGGTTTCCTATCTCTTTTATATGTACCACAAATCACTTATGGATTAATCAATGCAGATTTCTTCTCAACAGATATACATATTCTCTTTTTATTCTCCATATTATTATTGATAAGCATCAATATTGTGAAGCTTCAAAACAAGCGTAACAGGGAACAAGATCTAAAATACAAAGCCTTATTCGATAATTCAGTAGATGGCATTTGTGTGCTGGATAAAAACAAAAAGATTATTGATGCCAATAATTCGTTATGTGAAATATTTAAGTACCCAATTGATGAGTTAGTTGGCATGAATGTATCCCAATTACTTCACCCTGAAGACCTAGTGAATTCGAAGTCTTTCTTCAAGAAATTGCATTCAGATGGTTTTTATTCGAAATTTGAAGGACGCGTCATTCGTAAGGATCAATCAACCATCTGGATTCAAGTTAACTCAACTTCCTTTTCGAATAAGAAGATTGAATCTGGCTCTCTGGATATTATCCGAGATATCACAAAACGAAAGAAGAACGAAAATTACATTAAGCAACGAAATCAATTATTACAACAGCTAAACCATACAAAGGATCGGTTTTTCTCAATTATTGCTCATGACTTACGCAGTCCGTTTCAAGGTATCTTAGGACTCAATGAGTTGCTCAAAAAAAACTTTGATAGTCGAACAGTTGATAAAAACAAAGAGTTGCTTACAAGCATTAATGAACAATGCAATAACTATTATAGCTTTCTTGAAGATTTATTAAAATGGTCGTCATTGCAAACAGACAGAACTTCATTTGAACCTGCCTGTTATTCGGTTAATGATATTTTAAACGAACAAATAGAACTTGTAAAGCATATTTCAACTCAGAAAAGCATCCGAATTAATTCTCAATTTAACCACCATGATTTTAATGTAGTCGCCGACAAAAACATGCTGGCTCTTGTTTTTAGAAACATGCTTACAAACTCATTAAAATACACGCCACAAGACGGTAATATCAACATAGAAGGCACTCACCTTAAAAATGAAGAATCTGTAAAGATAAAAATAAGTGATACCGGAATTGGTATGCAACCAGAGCAAATTCAGCAACTGTTTAAACTAGATAAATTAAATTCAACCAGAGGTATTTCAGGTGAATCTGGCCACGGATTAGGACTGATATTATGCAAAGAGTGTATCGAAAAACACGGTTCAGAGTTAATGGTTGAAAGCTCGCCCAATAAGGGCACCTGTCTTAGCTTTTATCTCCCACTGGCCAACTAGAGCTTAACACTTTCATTTTTAACATGCTTTCTTCTAATTACAAGCATCTTCAAAGTAATGCATGTAGCATTAAAAACCTGAGTTCGACGTGAAATTTTGAACTCAGAACGCTTACAAATAGTGAGTTTCAAGTGTGCATTGACGAAAGAATAGCGGGCTATTTTGAGTCGATTACACGAAGAAAATTGCTGTTGGTAAGTGGAATTGCTACGCTTTGAATAAAAAACTGTTCTACAGCGTCAAATTTTATCACAATAGTTCACTATTCTTCTAAAATTATTCCTTGTATATCAGCTTTTTATTGCAAACTGAGTTTTAAAATTTAAATCGAACTCAGGTTAAAACATATTAATCACATTTCCTGCCATTGTTCTACCAACTAAGCTAGTGCATAACAAAAAGCGTATGGTCTTATTGTCGTGATTAAAAATCTATTTACTTTTATAAAAAAACATATCTGTCAGCGTGAAAGTACTTATTTTTTATACCAGACAATTTTCTTACACCCCATCTGAAAAAAATATTGATAATGCACCCGACCCCGGCTGTGCCAAGTCATACAATAAGTGCTTATTAGCTTTTATTCAAATTGAAGAAGCAGATGAAGAGAAAGGCCTAAGAAGCCGTGAAAAGAAGCTGGCCAACCACTTAAAGTGGGCAGCTCGTAAAAACAACACTAAGAAGATTGTTTTGCATTCATTCGCTCATTTATCCGATTCTAAAGCATCGATCGATTTTACAAAACAACTGTTTGATGATGCACAAACCAGATTAGAAAACGTTGACTACGAAGTAGCGCAAACACCTTTTGGCTATTTTCTGGATTTAAAAATCGATGCTCCAGGATTTTCTTTAGCTAGAATATGGGCAGAACTATAGGTATGTTTTGACTTGAGATATCGGATATTAGGCTTTGAGGATGTGAAGCACTAACAATGGCTTGTGTGAATCAAACACTCTTGAATAGTCCTCCAATTTCTTTTAAAAGTAATGAACTTACTTCTGTATTTGTCATCAAGTCTGAATCATTTAGAAACAAAGAATATGATTATTTAAATACAGCTCAATCTCACATCACAATACCTTACCGAACATCTTTACATCCTTTTTCATTCCTCTTCTTTCCCAATTCATCCTTAATCGAATAGTTATGTATCAATTTTACCTTACATTTGCCTTTGGAGAGAAAAAACACTAAGCACCTAGAGATTAGTGGTGTAAACTACTACACTTAATAATCTATACATTTTCAACCTATATCTTTTCAATGAATTTTATACTAAAAAAGTGGCCACTAATAGCCTACCTCCTACTTATTAGCGCTAGTTCTTACGCTCAAAACAAGTTTACAATTAGCGGAGAAGTAACCGATGCCGAAACAGGAGAAGCACTCATTGGTGTTACCATTTACACAGCAGATAAAACGGTGGGTACCATGACCAATACCTATGGTTTTTATTCGTTAACCTTACCTGAAGGTGAACAAACAGTACTTTATAGTTTTGTTGGCTACCAAACACAACAACGAGACATTAAGCTAACAGCAAATCAAAGCATAAAAATACAATTAGCAGTTAACGAAACAGCCTTAAATGAAGTTGTAGTTAGTGCCGAAAAAAAAGATAAAAACATTGCTGCTACACAGATGACAGGAGAAAAACTGGATATGAAAACCATTGATAAACTCCCTGTCCTGTTTGGCGAACGCGATGTACTTAAAACCATCCAATTACTACCTGGTATTAGCACGGTTTCGGAGGGTGGCAATGGCTTTAGCGTACGTGGTGGTTCTATTGACCAAAACCTGATTCTATTAGATGAAGCGCCAGTATACAGTGCCTCTCACTTAATGGGATTTTTCTCTGTTTTTAATGCCGATGCCATAAAAGGCATGACCGTTTATAAAAGTGGCATACCAGCCAATTATGGTGGACGAGCGGCATCGGTACTTGATATTACCATGCGCGATGGCAACATGAAAAAGTTCCAGGGTTCTGGCGGCATTGGCTTGCTGGCATCGCGACTTACATTAGAAGGACCTATTATAGAGGATAAAATGTCGTTTATCGTATCAGGACGACGCAGTTATGCCGACCTCATCGCCAAGGGTGCCAACCAAATTGATGATGGGACTCAAATGTACTTCTATGATTTAAATGCCAAACTCAACTGGAAAATTAATGATAACAACCGTTTGTTTCTTTCGGGCTATTTTGGAAAAGATGATTTTGGCTTTGAAGACATGGGAATGGACTGGGGAAATACAACAGCAACTCTTCGCTGGAATCACCTGTTCAGCTCGCAATTGTTTTCAAACACTACAGCTTTATACAGCGAATATGATTATGGATTTAATTTTGGCGATCGTGGAAGCATGTCATCCGGTATTAAAGACGTTAGCCTCAAGCAAGATTTCACCTGGTATGCCAATCCTCAAAACACAATGAAGTATGGGCTTAATGCAACTTATCATACTTTTTATCCGGGCGAGTTCTTATTTGAAGACAACTCTATATCGGATATAAAAGTACCTGAGAAGCAAGCTTTAGAATCTTCATTATATATTAGTAATGAACAGAAAATTGGCACTAAACTCACTCTTGATTATGGCGTAAGAGCTTCCATGTTTAATCAGTTTGGACCGGGTGAAAACATCACCTACGATGATGATAACAACATTATCGACAAAGCGTATTTTGACAAAGGTGACGTGATGCAAACCTTCTATGGCGTTGAACCACGACTGGGATTAAACTATCGCTTTAATACTAAAAGTTCCTTTAAAGCGTCGTACAATCGAATGGTGCAATACCTTCATTTGATGTCGAACAGTACATCGGGCCAGCCAACTGATACCTGGATGCCAAGTTCCTTTAATATTGAGCCAACAATCGTTAACCAATACTCAGTGGGTTTCTTTCGTAATTTTATGGATAATGCATTTGAATTTTCGGCTGAAACGTATTACAAAACCTTGAATAACATTAGTGACTACAAGGATGGCACACAAGTGATGTTAAATGAAAATATTGAGTCTTACGTGTTACAAGGTGAAGGCCGTAGCTATGGTTTGGAGTTATACCTAAAAAAGAAATATGGCGACTTTACAGGCTGGGTGAGTTATACTTTATCAAATACCAATAATAAAATTGAAGGCATCAACAATGGCGATTGGTACGACTCGTCATATGATAAAACACATGATGTTTCAATTGTTACAAGCTACCAGTTTACTGAGCGCGTTTCTATTTCGGCCAATTGGATTTTTTATACAGGTAATGCGGTTACCTTCCCAAGTGGTAAGTACGAATTCGATGGCAATCAGGTACCTTATTATACCGAGCGTAATGGTTATCGCATGCCCGATTATCATCGTTTGGATTTAAACATCCATTTGGAAGGTAAGGGAAATAAGCGTATCAATTCGAGCTGGGATTTCTCCTTATACAATCTCTACAATCAAATGAACGCATATACCATCAACTTTCGCGAGAATGAAACCAATCCAAATGTAACTGAGGCCGTTAAGTTGAGTTTATTTGGTATTATACCATCTGTTACCTGGAATTTCAAATTTTAAAAACCCTAAATATGAAACGATATATATTTCACAAAGCTATGTTTTTCTTATCCTTATCTGCTCTACTTGGTGGTTTGCTGCAATCGTGCGAAGAAGTGATTGATATCGATCTTAATGATGCCGCTCCTAAATTAGTGATTGATGGACAAATAGTTATTGGGGAACCTGCTACAGTTCGAATTAGTTATACCAGCGACTACTTTTCTGATGACGAAGCAGCTTATGAAGAAAATGCATCTATCACCATTACCGATTCAGAAAACAATAGCGAAAACTTATCATACATTGAAAATGGCATTTACACCGGTGCTTTATTACGAGGAAAACCAGGACTTGAATACTCACTTTCAATTACAATTGATGATAAAACACACAAGGGCAAGAGCAAGATATTAACGCCTACGCAAATTGTAAAACTAGGCTATACTGAGTTTGATGGTTTTGGCGGTTCTCAAGATGAACCAGAATACAACATTGTTATAACTTTAACCAATAATACCGAGGAAGATAACTATTACATGGTGAAGTACTTTATTAATGGCTCTGAAAAAGAAGATACCTATAGCCTTTGGTCGAATGAATATTTTCCGAATGAAGAAACCATTGAATTTACTCCTTTGCGTTTCTCTTTTACTAAAGACGATGTAGTAACTGTTAAAGCCTATTCAATTGATGAAGGCACTTATGATTATTACTCTGAACTGGATGAAATAATTGACCAACAAGGCGGTGGCAGCTCCACTCCATTTAACCCCGGTTCAAATTTTGGGAAAGATGTATTAGGCTATTTCCGGGCCTGGTCATACGACCAGCAAACCGTTCAGGTTGAAGACGAATAGATAAAAAGCTGCTAGAATCTAGGTTCTAGCGGCTTCTATTATAGTTTATTGAATTTTCGATTCGATAATAATAACACCATATTCAGCTTTGTCTCCATACAAATCTGTGGCAGATTTATCTTTTAATACACTGATAGATTTAATACTATTGGCATCAAGATCATCTAGTGAGCCACTAAACTCTTCGCCATCTAAAATTACATAGGGTTTATTTTCTCCGGCAAACCCATTTATTCGAACATTCTCCGCCTTCTCACCACGACGAACAAGAATATTGTTTGAATCAAATTCATTCATCTTTCCGTAACCAACTACAACAACCTCATCAACCTTAGTATTTGCTTTCGTTTGAATCAACACAACACCATTTTCACCATCTTTGCCATATTTCTCAATAGCCGTCTCTCCTTTAAGTACAGTAACATTATCGATGTCTTCAGCATCAACCTTCGCCTCTGTTTGTTTAACGCCATCGACAATAAATAGCGGTGATTTTCCATTTGAACCTTTTACACTAAAATCTGAGATACTTACCTGAGCGTCGTTTGTAGTCTGAAATAAAACTTTTTCATCCTTACGCTTTGTTGTTACCAAAACCACGCCATTTTCGGCTCCTTCACCGTATAATTTCGTCATTTCCGGGTCTTTTAAAACGGTAACTGTTTCAATATCTTCGGAATTTACATCATTAACAGCTCGTTTTTCACCATCTACAATAAACATTGGAGATGCCTTACTATTGCCATTAATACTATACGATTCAACTTTTACTTTATTTGACGACTTTAGTAAAACTTCTTCTTTTTGAGCTGATTTAGTTATTATTTCAATGGCACCATCTTTGGCTTTTTTGCCATATTTATGAATCGCAGCTTCATCTTTGAGTACATCTAGTTCTGCTATATCATCTGGTGGAATAGTCTCTAAACCACTTAAGTACTTTTCTCCATTAACCATAATCAAAGGTGATGGATGCATTTCTAAAGTTGCCTTTTCATCTTGAAGCATAAATTCAAAGTCAATTTGTAATAATTTGTTTTTAAGTAATTCATCATTTACAGTGGGCATTTCTTCCACTACTCTCTTTGCTTCTTCTTCCAACAGTGAAATAAATTCCTCTTGTGAATTATCACCAACCCGGGCTGTGCCATTGTCAGATGTATATGACACTACTACCACATTATCCAATACAGTAGCATCTGCTTTTGCTCCGATGCCAATATTACTTACTTTACCTTTTTTGTTGACTTTAAAATTAACAGTAACCGTACTTTCGACACCAGCATTTCGTGCATCTAATGGATACTTTATCCGTTTGGCAAAGTGCTTACGCAAGTCTTGCTCACTGTTAATTTCAGCATTAACACTTGCTTTAACAATTGTTTTAGCCGGATTGGTAAATGCCAGCAAAGCAGCCACAACAAGTGGCAATACGATTAAACCTTTAGCCCATCCGATTATTTTGTTAGTATGTTTTTTATTCATCATTACAAGTCTCTTTTTTGTTAAACTTTGGTTGAAGTTATTCACCAACTGCATTCGCTTATGGCCTTGTAATAAATTCAATAATGAATACTGATACATTTGTGGTTCGTTTGTGATTTGCACCATCGCGTTGTCAACACAATATTCATGGTTTTGAGCAATTAGCTTACGAAGCCACCACACAAACGGATTCCACCATTGAATTATCAGTAGCCATTCGGCCAGCGAAATATCAATTGAATGCAATTGAGCACAATGACTGCGCTCGTGTTCAAGAATCATCTGCCTGTTAAGGTCTCTCTCCAAATGTTCTGGCAGATATATGGTTCGGAAAAATGAAAACGGATTTACATCCTTATTTTTCAGCAAAACAACATCGTAACCCTTATAGCTTAGATGTCGGCCTTTCTTTTTTAATCGATGGATAAATACATATCCCCATAGCAAACGAACTACAAGCAATAAACAAACAACCATGTAAATACTCACAGCAACCTGCAGCCAATTTATAGATTCCGGTACAACGATGGATTCTCCATAAGTAATTGGCACATCCATATTGAATACAAGTGTTTCGGCAGCAGCTTCCGGTTTATAGAGTATAGATTTCAACCACGCAGGCATTGCTAGTATTGGCACTATCCATGGTACAATGAGTGTGGCCACTAACCATGCTCTGTTTCGATTGAAAAAATGGTCTTTTGCTAAAAGCATTACAAATAACAGCACAGAAACAGCTATGATTCCGCCTGTTTTTAATTGTAGTTCGATAAATGTGTCCATCAGTCTTGCTTTTTCTTCTCTATAATGTCAATCAATTCTTTTAAATCTTCCACATTTAATTTGTCTTCGTTCACAAAAAACGAAACCACATTTTTGTAGGACGATTCAAAATAATCAGACACCACATTTTTGATAAACAACTTACGATACTCTTCTTTGGTGACTGCCGGAAAATACTCATGTGAATTCCCATAAGAATTATGCGCCACATAGCCTTTCTCTTCAAGGCCCCGAATGATAGTGCTAAAAGTATTGTAATGCGGTTTTGGTTCGGGGTGCTGTTTAAGCAAGTCCTTTACAAAACCTTTGCCGGCTTCCCACAATATTTTCATCACATCTTCTTCGCGCTTAGTTAATCGTTTTGTAATCATCTTATTGACATTAATAAAAGTGTACCATGAATGTATTGACGAAACAAATATAACTATTCAATTCGTTTTATCAACTATTTTTTTCGTTATCGAACGAAATTTTTAGTTGTGAGGAGTAATCACCAACTATCAATCCTTTATATATTCACAGTTTTAGTACAGAAAAAAATACTCACAAAGCAAATAAACGTTGTAATTCAGATATCTGCTCCGGCTTAAGTTCCTTTTTATCATCTAACATAGAAGTCAGCACAGTCATTTTAGACGCATTTTCAAGAACTTCTATCCTATCAAAAGCCTTTAGCATCGATTCACCAACAGCTAATACACCGTGGTTTTGCATAATAATAACATTAGATTCAATGGCTGCCGCAGCCACATTTTTAGCCAATAGTTCTGAACCAGGTGCCGCATATCTTGCTACAACGGGATTTCCGAGTATGGTAGATGCTTCAGCTAACAATGACACATTTACAGCTTTATTAGTTGCTGCAAATAAGCTACCAAACGGCGAATGTGCATGTACGATGCAATTTACTTCTCTTCGTTGATTATAGATGGCCAGATGCATCCCTGTTTCCACACTTACTTGTAACGATGCCGAAACAACGCTACCATTAAGCGCTACAACAGCAATTTGAGAAGCTTTTATATTCCCTTTATCGGTCTCCGATGCTGTAATTGCAATATGATTATCATCAATTCGCCTACTGATGTTTCCACCCAATGAAGTTGTTAATCCCTTTTTATAAAGTCGGCGCATCCACTTGGCTACTTCCTTTTTTTCTTTCAAGTAAGTTTCTTCCATGATAATCGTGTTTGATACCCAAAAGTAATCATCAGAATCGGAATATTCACAATATTAAGAACGACGTTCATAAATATTTGAGAGCATGGCTTCTTTTATTGATGTCTGAAATCCAAAAAAAATTATTTTTGTAGGCGATGAGTACGATTATTAGCAAACGACATATATTTTTAGGCGTGTTTGTGATGATGCATGCATTCCTTTTTTCGCAAGTAAGTTCTGACTACAAGTCATCGAAGCCTAAGGCTGGTGAAGGCTTACATAGTTTTTTAATTCGCCACGATTTAGCACCCAAAGAACATCAATCGGTGTTTATAGAACTCAACAAGGGTAAGTTTGGTAAAAACAACTCTTTGTTAGCCCACCATTCATATTTAATACCCAATACCGAAGTTGAACTATACGAACCCTTATATGGTCGTGAACGAGAACGATTCCCCTTGGAATCAAGCAAATTAAAAGGTTCGTCATTTTACCTGGTTACTGGCCATGGCGGACCCGATCCGGGAGCTATTGGAAAGTACGGTAACCACGAACTTCATGAAGATGAATATGCTTACGACATCACGCTACGACTAGCTAAAAAGCTTCAGGAGAATGGTGCAAAAGTACACCTTGTCATTCAGGATGAAGATGATGGTATTCGCGACAATCAAATATTGCGCTACGACAATCATGAAACTTGTGGCAACAAACAGATTCCTTTGGATCAGAACAAACGATTAAAGCAACGAGCTCTTGAAGTCAACAAATTATATAAGCAGGACACCGAAACTTACCGTCGCTGCCTCATTATTCACCTCGACAGCCGTAGCAAACGGAAACAGATTGATGTGTTCTTTTATCATCATAAAAAAAGCAAAAGTGGCAAAAAGCTGGCTTATCAATTACGCGATACTTTTGATGAAAAATACAAGCGTCATCAGCCATCGCGTGGTTTTTCAGGTACAGTTAGCGATCGTAATTTATACGTTCTCAGAAATACCACGCCAGTTTCAGTATTTGTTGAGCTTGGCAACATCCAAAACTTTCGCGATCAACAGCGATTCGTAAAATCAGATAATCGACAAGCATTGGCAAACTGGCTTTACGATGGAATAAAGAAAGACTTTGAAAGAAAAAATAAGAAATAATCCTTATTTTTGAGCTTTCGATATTTTTCAATTAAATACACTATAAAACACACCAATACTGATGAAACCAACACTTTTAATATTAGCAGCCGGTATGGGCAGCCGCTATGGTGGCCTTAAACAGATGGATGAACTAGGTCCGCATGGCGAATCAATCATTGACTATTCCGTTTATGATGCTATCCAGTCGGGCTTTGAAAAAGTCGTTTTTGTTATCCGCGAGGATTTTGCTGAGGCTTTTAAGGAGCGTTTCGAACCTCGATTAGCAGGTAAAATCAAAACCGAATACGTTTTTCAGGATTTAAATGACTTACCTGAAGGTTATACTGTACCTGAGGGTCGCGAGAAACCCTGGGGAACAGGACATGCCATCCTAATGGCCAAAGAAGCTATTAAAGAGCCATTTGCAATAATTAATGCTGATGATTTTTACGGTCGCGAAGCCTATAAGCAAGTATTTGATTTTGTAGATGAAAGTAAAGCTACCAACGAATATGCGATGGTTGGTTATGCGCTTAATAATACACTTTCTGAGCATGGAACTGTGTCGCGCGGGGTTTGTGAGGCTAATGAAAAAGGCAACCTTGTGAATATTACCGAACGTACCAAAATAGGCTACGAAGGTGATAAAGTATTCTATTACGAAGAAGACAGTAAAACCGAATTAACAGGCAAAGAAGCTGTTTCGATGAACTTCTGGGCCTTTAAGCCAGAATACTTTCAGCACTTAGAAACTGCATTTGTGGATTTTCTGAAAGAAAAAGGAACTGAGATGAAGTCAGAATTCTACTTTAATGCTGTGGTTGATGCCATGATTAAAAAAGGTGAAGCCAGCACTAAAGTGATTCGCACCGATGCCAAATGGTTTGGTGTAACTTACCAGGAGGACAAACCATTGGTACAGGAAAAATTAAATACTCTAATTTCTGATGGTGTTTACCCTAAGAAACTTTGGTAAAAAAAACAAAACAATAAATTGCAGGCGTTTATCATTCGATAAGCGCCTTTTTTATATCTTAGAAATTCTAAATCCAAACAATATGAAGAAACTGTTATCACTTCTAACCCTGCTAATAACATTTACTGTTTCAGCTCAAACACAAAAGGGAAAAGTCATTGAAGGCCTTTCCATCTCAAGTAAAATCACTGGTTACGATGTTAATTATTCGATTTACCTACCACCTTGTTACGAAACGTCACAACGCGCTTACCCGGTTCTTTACCTCTTACACGGATACACCGATAATGAAACAGCCTGGGTGCAATTTGGTGAAGTAAATCACACTGCTGACAAAGCCATTGAAGCAGGTGAAATTCCACCAATGATTATAATAATGCCCGATGCTAAAGTAACCTGGTATGTAAACAATGCTTCAGGTACCAATCTTTTCGAAGACATGTTTTTTGAAGAGTTTATCCCTCAGGTAGAAAACAGATATAGAATTCGATCATCAAGAGATTACCGGGCTGTTTCTGGTTTATCTATGGGAGGCAATGGTTCCTTAGTATTCGCTATCAAGCATCCTGATATTTTTGGTGCTTGTGCAGCTTATAGCTCAGCCGTATATACCAACGACGAAATGAGAGTACATCTTACTCAGGGTAACAAAAGCTGGTTCGAACCAATCTATGGCGGTTTAGATAAAAAAGGTCACTAGCCTCCGAAAGTCGGAATTTTAAATAGCCCTCAGAATCCTATATTTTTGTTTCGACAAAAAAACTTAA
>NZ_JAENRR010000080.1 GCF_016612505.1 Carboxylicivirga marina | reverse complement strand
TGGTCCTATCAATAGGATTGCAAAAAATACTTGAACTATATTCATTTCTAAGATTTATTTTTTAATTGCAGGCAACGGCCTGCCGCATGGTGTTGTAAGGCGATTTAACCTTACAGACTTTCCAAATTAAGCGGAGCCAAAGCGTTGTATTTGTTTTTAACTTTTCATTTTTTGTAAGCCAAATCAGCGATTTGGCGTTGTTTGCCAAGGCTACGAACCTTCCCAAATGCATGACACGCCTTATACACTATTGCGGTTTGTTGTGGGTTGCCTTTTATTTTCCTCCATATTCATTTAACTCTATATGAACCGACGTTGAAGGATATCGACCACTCGAAAATCTGTCCAAAACTTCTTGTCTTGAAAGTCCCCATTTGTCCGAAAAATAATGAAAATGAGGTTTGCCATCTTTCCAATTTTCTTTACCTCCAATGCTATTGTATGTGATGAAAATACAATGCCAAGTGTCTTCTTTGTCAAAAAAATTAGACACAACAACTTTTCTCTGTTCTATGGATTGCTTTAACTGTCCATCCGTTAGACTTGTCTTACCAACCTTTCTGATTGAATTTTCCTTTTTTTCCACAAGTGATGGCAAGTCCGATTTGTCTAAACCCTTTTGAAGATGCTCGAATTTATATTTGCTATGTGTAAATCCGAAATCATCATAAGCTTTAATAATAAATGAAAATAATTCACTTGGATTTAAACCTTGTCCTTTAAGCAATTTCGTTTGTTCTTTTTTTGACTCCGAACATAGAAGCTTTATGAAATTTTCAGGTACGTAACCTTTCTTTGCCTTTTCTAATTCAGGCAACCAAGATTTTAAAGCTTTTTTCACAAAAAAACTGTCATCCACTTTATCTGCTAATTCAGCATTCTTTTCTTTCAGAATGTCTTTATACATTGTTGAACGTGACTGTATCTGCATTCCAGTATAATGATCTGTTGGATTTACAAACTCAAAATTTTCATGGGCGAATATTCGAGTGAATCCAGAACCATCTTCGTCATTTATTTTTATGGGTTTCATATAGGAGTATGTAGTTTAGGTTACCCACAACGGTCTCGCTGCATGGGGCTGTAAGGGGATTTAAACTTACTAACCTACCAAATTGAGCAGAGCCAAAGCGTTGTATTTTGTTTTATCTTCTCATTTCAAAAGCCAAATCAACCTTTGGCGGTGGTTACCTTTGCAGAGGCACGACAAATTGAGTCGAATCCCTTATGCCCTATTGAAGCGTGTTGTGCTCAGTTATTTAATTTTTCCAGTAATGGTTCATTTAAAATGACATTCAATATTCCTTAGGAAAAACTCTTTTGCTAATTAAGTTTTTTAATGTATCAATTTTAAAACTCTCTATATTTTTCACAAACACATTATCCGTAACTTTTGCCCGACGTTTTCCCTCTATTTGATTGAAGCCTAATGGTAATACGTAAACCGAATCTAAACGATAAGGAGGTTCAACTCCAGTAGATTTAAATTGCTGTAATGTGCTTGAAGAAACAGTAGTTAGTCGTATGTTTCCTTTTCCTCTATAAAATAGCTCTCTTTTTAAAACAAGGTCTTTAGGTCTTGCTTCGTATGCAGTTCTTAATACTCCATTATCTGGAATTCTATAAATTCGATTATTTTCTTCAAACTCTTTTTTTCTATCCGAATTATTATGCAAAACATGAAATAAGCCAATGTAATTATCTGGAAGATAGAAAATAGATTTACTTATATTGATATTTCTTTTTTTAGAGCCTAATTTATTATCTGGCTTTACAAGTACTCCTACTTCATCAATTTCAGCATGAATCCCTTTTTTAGTTTTAAAAGAGGTTAATATCATTGTGTCGTTCTCAAAATGGATATACTTATCATGGATAAACTTGTTATTCTCCGCATTATATATTTTTAGTAGCCACCCTTCTTTATATGTTTCCACTTTATAAAAAAAATGGCGTGTTACAGGTATATCTTGCTTCCCCTCCGAAGTATAGTAATGACCAGTAAACTGCTCAATAATTTTGCCATCTTCAGTAAATTCATAACATGATTCCTTATCCCACGTATTTCTCCATTTCCCAACAAAAGATGTGTAATTGGTTTTGTGGTTTGTAAAACTAACAATCCCAATTATACCTATAATGAATAATATTTTTTTCATATATAGAAATGTTATATTGTTATAATTATCAATTTCTCTCAATGGCTATACCTAATTGAGCACAACGTTTGGCTAGATGAAGCTGATTGGCAATTTAACGAAACGAAACCTCCAAAATTCAACTGAGCCAAATCTTTTATTTGTATTTATCTTTTCAATCCTAAAGCCAAATCAAAGATTTGGAGGTGGTCAATTACCCAACTTAACTACCAAGTGCTCACGAACGCCAATTGCTTTATACTAGAGTGTTGTGTGTAGTTATTTTTTCACTATGTTTAGTTTTGACCGCATTATTCAAAACAGGTTGAATTAGGTAAATTCCTAATGGAAAAAAAAGTAATTTCCAGAATCCATTAGAAATAGAGAAATGCTTTAATATATGCCTACTAATTTTTAAAACTGTTGATAAATAAACAAAAAGATACAATAACTGAAGGGGCAGAATGTAATAAAACAAAGGAGAGTCCGCATTAATCACTGTATATGGAAATGACAAAATCCTGAAAGTTATCGGATATATAAAAAGAAAAATATATTTAAGTATAATCAGATTATTTACATTTTTGGATTCAAAGTATAATTGTAAAAAAATATCAACAGAACAGAACCAAATAATTAGAGTAGTTATCCAAAATATAGAAATTCCCAATTCAACATGTGGATAGTCAAATCCAAATATAATATTCCAAACCATTGGAAACAAAAAGGTTAATCCGATTAAAACCCATCGATTTAATTTTAATATTTTGCTCATATAATGTCTATTTTATTTTCACGTTAATAATTCAATCTCTATAAATCTTACCATGTTTATAAAACCTAATTCTAATATCTTACGTTCGCTTTAGAAATAAATTGTCCATCAAACACCTTGGTTATCGAATTTTAAATCAACATTACAGGTTAGCAATACGAATTGTGACTAACGTCAAATTTTAAATTTCACAATCCCCTATAAATTTGCACATTAGCTAAGAATTTAATCTTGCCTTTTTGTGCGAGATGTGGGGAATTACACACAACGGTTGGCTAGATGAAGCGTATGGCGATTTACCTAACTAAACCTACCAAAACTCCGCTGAGCCAAATCTTTTATTTGTTTTTATCTTTTCATTTGTAAAGCCAAATCAAAGATTTGGCGGTGGTCATCGAAGCGATTTGCTTTCCAAATATTCACGAACGCCAAATGCTTTATTCTAGCGTGTTGGCACCAGTTTTATTATTTTCAAATCTGTATGCTTGGATGATAATGATAATCCAAAGTATAAATAATGACACAATTAAGATTTTATTTACCCCTGGATAATGATTCATTTTAAACACAATCCCGATTAGAAAAATAACAAACCAAATTACCTTTAAATAATTCAATGATTCTTTCCGTTGCTTTTTTAAAAGTCTAGATATAACACCAACAATGAGAATTAATGCACTTATCATTAATGCATAGTCATTCCATGGTAGATGCATGAATTTCAAAATTATTGCTGTAATTCCAGATATTAATCCTGTTAATATTATTTTATTAGTAATGAAGTCCTTATACTTTAAAGTCGCAAGAATCACACTAAATCCAGCCAATTGTCCTGAAGTCCACATGAGGTTAAAAAGAGAATAATAAAACTCATTTTTAGAATTAAACTCTGTCATTAAAAATGAGAAAATAAATATGGCAAATGCTAAAACACTTATAGATGTCCAAACTATTCTTTTTCCTTTAAGCATTGCGTAATTTTAAATTGGTGCCAACGGCCTGCCGCATGATGCGTAAAGGAAGTTAACCCAACACACTTTCATATTGAGCAGAGCCAAAGCGCATATTTTGTTTTAAGTTTTTATTTTCAAAGCCAAATCTGCGATTTGGCGGTGGTGGCCGAAGCTACGAACCAACCAAATTGCACATTGCCCTTTATGCATTATAGCGGTTTGTTAGACCTCGTTTTAATTCTAAAGATAAATGATTCATCGAATTCTAAACCAGCTCAGTCGCTGCTAAATTCGCGTTTCATCAATCTTATTCTTGTCTTTATCAATTTTTCAATCCATAAGTTGCTGAATCACTGGATTATGTCGTCATTTAGTCCGAACTTGAAAAAGCTAATACTCAATTATGCAGTGAATCAATAGCTTCCCTTTAATTTCCGTGTCAGCTTTTTCAGTGTTTGAGTCAATGCCTACGCGTTTCATTGTCTTCAAGCCAGACGGGCTTTTCCTTTTTCCAACCATGAAAAAGGAAACAAAAAATCTCCGCTGCACCCCATCTTGCTAAAAATTTCTTCTGTCCGCTAAAACCAAAGAACTCATCCGTTTTCAACGGACTCAGACAGCTTTGGTTTGTTACGCTCCCAGGTCAAAATTTTCTTAACGCTGATGGGCTGAGGCGGTTCACCCAACAGCCAATGATTGCTGTTATTTTAAATCTTGCGTTTTTGTGTCCCGAATGAGGTCTAACGGTTGGCTAGATGAAGCTGATTGGCAATTTAACGAAATGAAACCTCCAAAACTCAACTGAGCCAAATCTTTTATTTGTTTTTACTTTCCAATTCTAAAGCCAAATCAAAGATTTGGCGGTGTTCGATTCCCCAACCTAACTTCCAAGCCCACACGAACGCCAATTGCTTTATACTAGCGTGTTGTGTGTAGTAGTTAATCAGCTTGCCATGTTTATAATTTCAACTGCTTTTTCAATAATTCTATCATTTCCTGATTCAAAATCCTCTTCTGTATTTATGATTAGGCAGTCAGGTTGAATTCCTTTCCCCTCAATAATATTTTTACTTCTCGTTGCTGCAACTTTTGTGGATAATCTAAATCTCCATCCATTAGGTAATTCTCTATTAATTGGATTACCAACTCCACCAGCTGTTATGTCACCAACAATTGATACTTGTGGAAAAGATTGCATGCACATAACAAATACTTCTGCACTGCTAAAAGTATATTGACTGGTTAAAATGACTACAGGTTTTGTGAATTGAGAATTTCCATCAGGTGCCACTCTTTTTTCTCTCCAGTCAGTAAAGTCATTTTTACCTTTTCCATTTTTTTCATAGTACGTGTAACACAACCGTTTTTTGTCTGCAAATCTTGATGCAACTAGCCACGAATTGGAACTTCTTCCTCCGCCATTCCTGCGAAGGTCAATTATTATCCCATCTTTGTCTTTGAATTCATTTATTATCTTATCAATTATCAAGTAATCTTTTGCTTGCCCTTTGAAGCTTTTAAGAAACAATATTCCTATATTTTCGCCAACCAAGTTTCTATATTCCATTAGTCTTGAGTGTGATTGGCGAGGCCCAAATTCAATATATTTTCTGGGATTAATTAATTTCATTGAATAATAATTATCGAAATTTCTATTCCAACTAGCATTTCCCAATGGGCTATAAAGGTTAACATGTCCATCATCTATAAAAGATACGATTTCAGATAAATATTGGAATAATAAAGTATCAGAAGTGTTTTTGTCAATTTTAGGCCGATAAGCATTATAAATTGAATCCCAATGTATCCCTTTAATTTGAAACTGTGCATAATGTTTATCAAATTCATTCCAGAAGAAATCAAAGTTCCTTATGGGGGAATTGTTTTGTGAATATCTTTGGCTGCAATTTGCTGTAAGTAAAAATATAATTAATGCAAATATTAATAATCTCATGTTTTTGGGTTTTACGGTGGTTATTTCTATTACACACAACGGTGGCTAGATGAAGCGTATGGCGATTTAACGAACCAACCTTCCAAAACTTCACTGAGCCAAATCTTTTATTTGTTTTTATCTTTTCATTTCTAAAGCCAAATCAAAGATTTGGCGGTGGTCGATTACCAACTTAACTTCCTAAAGGTCACGAACGCCAAATGCTTTATACTAGCGTGTTATGGCTCGTTTTTTAATCCTCTAGTTTGAATATTCTAGATGGACTTCCTAACCATTTAGTACCTTTATTATCAACGGCTATTGATCTAATATTATGAAGACCAACGTCATCGTAAGAATAATTGATCCACTCATTTCCACTTAATTTTGTCAAACCTCTTGGATAGGCAAACAATATGTCTCCATTTACATCTATTCCAATTGATTGAATTACATCTGAAATAATTGAACTATTTGAGGTGTTATAATTAATCATATTGGTATTGCTTTTATAAACCCCAGCCCATACCGAAGTAAACCAAACATTGTTATCTAGGTCAATTTCAATATCTAATGCTTCACCTGTTGCATATGAAGTCCAGGTCGTTCCATCAAACATTGATACACCTTCTGGAGTAGCAAACCAAATGTTATTTGTTTGATCACTCACCATATTAAATACAAGACCATGGATTAATCCGTCTTCCGTATTATAAATTTGCCATGTTAAACCATCAAATTTTGCAACACCCCTACCACCAAAGTCTTTGTTTATCCCTACCCAAACATTATCATCATTGTCTATTGCAATTGAATTAAGCCCGTATAAAGATATATCAGAATAGTCCGTATTATAGTTGTACCACATCTGGCCGTCAAATTTCAATAATCCAATACCTGTTGCTGCCCATAAATTATTTTCAGAATCAAAGTCCATTGCGGTTACAAATGTTTCGTATGGAAACTGCACCTGCTCCCAACTTTCAGATTCCATTTTATATAAACCACGACCACCATACCAAATATTATTCTTTTTATCTAGCGCAATACATTCACCACCAAAATCAATATCGTCATTTGTTTCATAAATACTTATCCTTACTACATTTACTTTGCAAGTATCACTATATCCTTGCTCTGACTTAACAATTATCGATAAAACACCTGGTTGAATACCGTGAACTACTCCAACATTGCTAACTTTCGCAACTGTTGTGTCTGTAGAAATCCAATTAATTTGTGACTTTGAATAATTCTCAGGTTCAATATTTATGTTTAAAGCTAATGAAGAATCTACTTCTAAAATTACATTAGTTTCTAATAAATTAATTCCTGTTATCTGAATGTCTTTGATTTCATTGATTTCATTCTCACATGAGAATAAGATAACCAGGACACATGTCAATAAAGCTAAATTTATAAGTTTTGTTTTCATAATAGGATAATGTTATAATATTTTAATTAAACCTTATCAAATCCCAACTAACATAAAGGCTAATAACTATTTGTCAATATTTTGAATTTAATTTTACCAGTCATAATTGATCTGTTTCAAAAATGACGATAAATTATCTCAATGTCTCAAATGGGTCGAGAATGAGCCATAACGGTCAGGCTATGAAGCGAAAGTTATTTGTTGTCAAATCTGCCTTTTAAAATGCTAAGTAGCCAAATCGTTGATTTTGTTTTTATCTTATACTTTTCAAAAGCCAAATCAACGATTTGGCGGTGTTTGCCGAAGCTACGAACCAATCAAAACTAGTCGGCTAACTTTTGCTTTATAAGCCATTGTTGGTAAGCGTTTTTTTCATTCGCTTACATCAAGTACAATCTATGGTGAGTATACAAATGTATTTAAATCCATTTCCTCAATCATGTTCTTAAAAAGATGAAAATACAATTCTTTGGTTTCAAATGTGACTAGGAACACAGTATTGTCATTGTCAGTGTTTGCCGATATGTATCTTATATAATTAATACCATTTGATTTATAGCTATATAATACAGAATAGATGCCTAAACTTAAATCAAATACTTCATTGAAAATATGATCATTAATATCTGAAACCTCTTTTTTCAAGTTTATTATTTTACTCATTGAGTTCTTCTGAGTCATTAAACTATCTTTCGTCAAAACCCACTTATATTTTACTTTATGGTTTTTCTGAGTCAAATAGTAATGGTCTACATATGCAACCGTACTATCATTTCTATTCATCGTCCAATTAACTGGAACAGCAAATTGATAGTCGTTATCGCTATATTTTTGAAGCTTAAAAGCATCAGTTTTAAATGAAATAGTGTCATTTGAATTCAAGAAAATGAATTTGACCTCCTTGTATCTTTCATTTGGAAAGTATTCTATTACATCATCAAATAGAATTTTATTGCGTAAAACATATTTTGCTTCGATATTCCCATTATTCTCTTTTAATTCAATCTTTAGTTTTATCAATCTAAATAATGATATTATGAGTAGTAATAAACTAATGGTTATAACACTTATTAATGTAAGCCTTTTTGCTAATCTTGTCATAGTCTTAATTCAAATGCAACTTATAGTGTCTCTTGCCTTTTTCAAAATGCTTACCAACGGTGGGCTAGATGAAGCGTTTGGCAATTTAACGAGCAACCTCTTCAAAATGCCTCGGAGCCAAATCTTTTATTTGTTTTTACCTTTTTGTTTCTAAAGCCAAATCAAAGATTTGGCGGTGTTCGATTACCCAACCTAACTACCAAGTGGTCATGAATGCCAAATGCTTTATACTAGCGTGTTAGCACACGTATTTTATTAATTTTTAGAAAGATATTTCTCGAATTCTTTTATGTATTTCTCATTATTAATTATTTCTGAATAACGAGTCTTTATTATCTCCAAACTACTACTATCAGGTTCATTGATAGCAAAGATATCATTGTTATACCCAGGGAATACTTCAATCATTTTATATCCTAACTCATCTTTAACTATTTGTGGTACATCTAATTTTTTGATTAAATCAATCTTCTTGCTGGTAAATTCTGGTGTACCGTAATGAAGCCCTTCTGCATTTAATATTGAATTAAACTCTCTCTCATATTGGCTTGTTACAAAGAATTTATAATTACCTAATTTTGTGAACATTTCGTAATTATCAAGTGGTATCGTATTTGCATAAGACTTAAATTTTGTAAGAAGAGGAATTGTATCCTGTTGCTTGGTATTAATTCTTCTTGAATAGAAATCGTAATTCTGCCACTGAATTAACCGAACTTGCATACGTTCCATATCAATAAATTCTTTGAGGTCAGGATTTGTAGCTTCGAATTTATCGATACTTTGATTTAATTCTTCAATGTATTGTGTTTGTATTTTATCAAACTCCTTTGCAGATAGCTCATATCTATTTATAGATGGACGATTTGCATTTAGTTCTTTTCGACTATCAAGTAAAAACTGTGATGCTTCAACATCGTTACCTGTGATATTTACCTTTTCACAATTATATTTGTTCAGCTCTTTACCATCAAAATTAATGTTGAGTTCTGAACCTGGAATCAAATATAAACCTATCCAGCCTTTACCTCCTTGTATAGTAACTCTGCTTGGGTTATCCAATGAGAAAGACACCCTAAAGGAACCGTCAGACATAATTGTAATAGTATCTTGAGAGCAAGGAAGATTCAAGATAAGTGAGTAATCAACTGGATTAGTAACTGTACCGGTAATTGTAACGGTATTGGTGCTATCACATGAAAGGAATACTAATAAAAGTAAAATAAGAGAAGTGAATTTCATTGGTTGAATATTTAATGGTTTGTAATTCAGTTTTTTTATGTGTGCTAACGGCCCGGCTATGAAGCGTTGGGGAATTGTTGCCAGTTTCCCTTCAAAATGCCGAGTAGCCAAAGCGGTGTATTTTGTTTTTAACTTTTCTTTTTAAAAGCCAAATCAGCGATTTGGCGGTGGTCGCCTTTGCAGAAGCTTACCAAATTACACTGAATCCCCAATGCTTTATTAGCCATTGTTGGCTATTGGTTTTTTATCAACGTTTTTAATAAAATTCAACATTATAAAGAATGTTATTCCCATAAATAGTGATACAAAGTTTACGACTCTTATATTTCCAGTTTGATACATGAAAACAAATAAAATAAGTCCTAATGCATTACTAATTAATATGCTAATTGAAAATATTCGAAGTGGTCTTATTATCTTTTTATTTATTAGCTTTTCCTTAAATAGAAAAATAGTCCATACCAAATATACTGCCATAGTCAGTATTCCTATAAAGTCATGACTTAAATCTTGATATTCGTAACCGAATAGTAATATCATATTTTCTAGAAAGTGTAAAGACTGATTTCCGACTATTAATATTGCTAATATTATTGTACTAATAATTAATGTTTTACGGGAATAATGACGAAAGAACTTTATTAAAGTTATGTAAATAACTATATAAGCAATTAATGTTATACCAATCGAAATTATATTAACATGCTTGTCAGTTATTGGTATAAATGATTGAATACTATTTATTAAGTGATTAACGATTAATATTACTGTTGATACAATAAATATGTTTTTCTTTTGCTGTGTAATTTCAAATTCCATGTTTAATTTTTGCGTTTGTTTGTAAACTTATAGCCAACGGTCAGGCTATGAAGCTAAAGTGATTTGTTGCCAAATCGACCTTTCAAAATGCTAAGTAGCCAAAGCGTTGTATTTTGTTTTTATCTTATACTTTTCAAAAGCCAAATCAACGATTTGGCGGTGGTTGCCGGAGCTACGAATCGACCTAAATGTGCCGGCTCACTTTTGCTTTATAAGCCATTGTTGGTAGCTGTTGTTTATATTTTTATTGACTTATTGTCTCCATTTCTCAGTCAGCGTAATTATAAATGCACTCCCCAAACCACTATAGATCTTGCTTTTCTATATTTTACTGTCAAATTCAATTTTTCCACCGTTACATATTATAGCGCATCTGTAACAATACTATGCGCAAGCGGGAAAATCCACTGAGAGGTCGGGGAAATTGATTGAGAGCTTGGGGAAATGCATTGCGCAGTCGGGGAAATCCATTGCGGCGTCGTTACAATTGATTGCGCAACTGTTACAATCGACTGAGCGAACAGGAAAATCCATTGCGCGGTCGGGATATTACGTTGCGCAGTCAGTCCGATACACTGAGAAGCCTGTTTCCTGGATAACATTTTCAAATTCATAATAGTAATTCTCAATTCTTTCAATTACGCTGCTTTAATAATTCCCTATTCCTCAAATGTCATGTCTATTTTTTGATACGTTTAAATATTAACTGCATTGCGTTTTTTTCAATAGCTACCAACGGTCAGGCTATGAAGCGAAAGTGATTTGTTGCCAAATCGACCTTTCAAAATGCTAAGTAGCCAAAGCGTTGTATTTTGTTTTTATCTTATACTTTTCAAAAGCCAAATCAACGATTTGGCGGTGGTTGCCGGAGCTACGAATCGACCTAAATGTGCCGGCTCACTTTTGCTTTATAAGCCATTGTTGGTAGCTGTTGTTTATATTTTTATTGACTTATTGTCTCCATTTCTCAGTCAGCGTAATTATAGATGCACTCCCCAAACCACTATAGATCTTACTTTTCTATATTTTACTGTCAAATTCAATTTTTCCACCGTTACATATTATAGCGCATCTGTAACAATACTATGCGCAAGCGGGAAAATCCACTGAGAGGTCGGGGAAATCCACTGAGAGGTCGGGGAAATCCACTGAGAGGTCGGGGAAATTGATTGAGAGCTTGGGGAAATGCATTGCGCAGTCGGGGAAATCCATTGCGGCGTCGTTACAATTGATTGCGCAACCGGTACAATCGACTGAGCGAACAGGAAAATTCATTGCGCGGTCAGTCCGATACACTGAGAAGCCATTTTACTGATTAGCATTTGCAAATTCATAGTGTAAGTTCCCAAATCTTTTTGTTACGATTCTAGAATAATTCTCAATACCTTAAATGTCATGTCATATTTTCTGATGCGCTTATAAAAAATTAAGTGCATTGCGTTTTTTCAATAGCTACCAACGGACGCGGCTATGAAGCGTACTTTTTTGTGTTGCGCCTGCGGCAATAAAGTATGATTTATGAGCCATTGTTAGCACCTGTTATTTATTCTATCAATGTAGTTTCAGAATCTGGATAGTACTTTTTTATTAAAATTTCCGATAATTCCTGTACTTCATTTATGTAATTATAATCAGGATTATAATCTTTAATTATTCCCTCTGATACTTCCCAATCTGAAGGCTCATATTTATAAGAGCTCTCTGGTATTACAATTCCTGATTCTACAAATAATTTATTCTTTCTTTCTTTTCTTTCCTCTTCATTTTCTACTGTCTTAACTTTTTGGTATTCAATGAGCTCCAAATATTTATTTACAATCTTTCTAATCCCAAGTTCAACGCTTTGTTTATCTTTAATTAAACTCTTTGTTTTAACTTGCATTAGACCTAGTGTATGTTCTTTTCTAGTAATTAGATGAGCAATATTCTCTAAAAATCGAACTATTCTAGGACGATTAAAATCTTCGTATATCATTATTGCATAAGCAATCATTTTAAGTTTAATATTATCAATATTTTCGTCAATATATATCCCATATTTGGTATTAAACTTTCCGTATCTATTCTCCAGATATCTATTTTTTCTGCGAATTGTCCCTTTTTGAGAAAGACTAATTCTATTAAATACACTATAAATAAAAATTAAAACTATAATCCATATTTGATTAGTCCATGTAGAAAGGTCTGGAAATAGGTTTTTCTTTTCTATAATAAGTTCCTTGTATACGTAAAACGAAGAGAGTACAATTGAACACCAATAGAATATTTGGCGTCCCCAATTTATAAGAAGTCCTCGATTAGTAATAAGGTTGAAAACTAAACGGAAAACAAGATAATATATGGAAATCATATAAATATTCTTCACGAATGAATCCAGATTCAGTTTGTAAAGTATTACAGAAATTATGAGAATGTAAACAACAGGTGAAAGAATCCGCACTAAAACGTTAAAAGCAGGTGCGTTATCATCTTTAACAAATACTGAAATCTGCATATACCCAACAGAAAATGAATGCTTTCCAATCCAGTTGATGATGAAAAATAATACTATTCCTAAAATGATATGAGTAATTTGCAATAAATAATCTTCCATAAAGGTTTCTCGTTTTTGTTTTAATAGGTGCTAACGGTCCCGGTGCATGGCGTCGTGAGGGTATTTAACCTTACAATCTTTCCAAGTTGAACTGAGCCAAAGCGTTGTATTTGTTTTAACTTTTCATTTTTAAGCCAAATCAGCGATTTGGCGTTGGTTGCCGAAGCTAAAGACTTTCCAAAATGCTCGAATCCCGAAATGCGCTATGCAGCGTGTTGTACGCAGTAGTTATATTATTCTAGTAAGTATTTGGATTAATCCCGATATTCCTAAAACTAGTCCTAGTATAACCCTAATATTAAGCTCAATTCTTTTTGTAAGATACTCAATCTTTATTTTGTCTATAAACCCCACAACTAAACAAATAACAGCCAATACATGAAGAATTAATCCAGCAATTACCAAGTTATAACTTAGCAGGCTTTGGTTTTCAATCACAATTAATGGATTTGTCATTAATTCAATATTCCAGCTTACTGCATAAAAAGCGAGTCCAAATAATAAAATCCTCCTTTTTAGCCACAGATATGCAAAAGTAAAAGTGGTAATTGCTATTAAACCATCAAATAAATCATAAGTAGCATTCTTTGTTGGATTGTCAAACTGAACAAATAGTCCAATAATCAATATCAGGGAGCAAATGTAGGTTATACTCTTATAATTAGGTTCTCTATATTTTTCTGTATTCAACATATCTATTACTCTTCAAATTTGATTGCTACTAATCTCTATTGCGTACAACGTTTGGCTAGATGAAGCGTATGGCGATTTAACGAACCAAACCTTCCAAAACTACACTGAGCCAAATCTTTTATTTGTTTATACCTTTTCATTTCTAAAGCCAAATCAAAGATTTGGCGGTGTTTGATTACTCAATCTAACTTCCAAGTGCTCTCGAACGCCAATTGCTTTATACTAGCGTGTTATGGCCTGTTATTTATTTTTTTTATGACTCCAGATGATATTTGAAATTCTTCGTCATTATAAACTGTGACAAAATCAATATAATCAGTGTCAGGAACTCCAATTTTAAATAAAAATATAGGGAAGTCATTAATATTTATTGGGACTGTATATAAACCTAGTAAGACATATTGCTTTGCAATACTTAAAAGCGTATCATTTCTGCCATTATAGGACCTTAACAACATCGAATCAAAAATTCTGTTATTATAGTCTATTGGTTCTTTTTCTGAACTTAATAGTGTTAACTGATATTTCTGATCTTCATATTCATAATCTTGAGTTTCATATGAATAGTAGAGGTCGGTGTTGAAGTTTTTAATTTGTTTTTGATTTATATTATACGCTTTATCAATCAACTTTAAACTTGATTTGGATAATGAATATGTACAGTCCGAAAAGTCTGTCCCTTCATTTATTGATTTATAAATAGCATAGAAACCACCTTCAATCATATTTTCTAGGTACTCAAAATGGTCAAACTTTACTTCTCCAGTTATTTTACCTAATTCATCAAATAATATGAGATTCTCATTAATATCTAAATCGAAATATTTCAATCCAATTTCTGTACTTATAAACATATGCTTTTCATCCAGCATATCGTCGTAATATATTGAATCTGTGATTTCATCAATGTTGTTATAATCAATTGTTGAATTGAGATTCTTCCATTTTACAGATTCATAAATTTCGGATTCAGATATTTGATATGGTATTGAAACTCTAATTAAATCTTGTGAATACGATTTAGATATTAAAAAAGATAAAAGAAAGATACTCAATACTAGTTTCATAAATTTTCATTTAATAGGCCATAACGGACGAGGCTATGAAGCGAAAGTGATTTGTCACCAAATTAACCTTTCAAAATGCTAAGTAGCCAAAGCGTTGGTTTTGATTTAATCTTATACTTTTCAAAAGCCAAATCAACGATTTGGCGGTGGTTGCCGAAGCTATGAACCTCCCAAAACTAGTCGGCTCACTTTTGCTTTATAAGCCATTGTTAGCTGCTGGCATTTTTATTAAATAATATATGTATAATTCATAATTAGTGAAACAATAATACTCATGAAACCTACCACCCAAACATCATTCTTATATCTTCTAAACCGATATTCCTTAAAATAATCCAGTCGAACAATTGCAATAGTGAGAAGCAAAATCAGGGAGGGTATTAATAAAAGTATTAAGCTGTTTAATTCTGAAAAACTCGTTGTTAGAATACGAAATACAAATACATGTAATACTGATACAAACGGATATAGTAATATTAATCCAACACCAATACGATTCCTAATAAAAAGTCCAGCTATACCAAACGATAACACTATCAATTCTGTATAGTTTGCTATTTCCAAATGAAGAGCAATTCTCCCCATCATTGTCCGTACTTCAAGTATATTGCTTAATAACACTATAAACTTAGTGAGAATTATTAATCCTAAGATTCCAACAAGAAGATATGTCTTAATAGTTCTTTTTGTCATGTTAATCGTTTTTGCTTGCAGCTAACGTCTCGGCTATGAAGCGTTGGCTTGTGTTGCGCCTGCGGCAAGCCTATGCTTTATGAGCCATTGTTGGCAGCCGTACTTTCTTTAGTTTTCTTCTCAATTAATATTATCGGATATAAAATAAGTCCGCAAATAAAGCCACTTAAAAGTCCACCAATGTGGGCAGCATTATCAATGCCTCCTGACAATCCAAACAATAGATTAATCCCAATAAAAATCAACGAGAAAGTTAAAAAGAAACCTCCAATTTCATCGGATATTGATTTTGTAAGCATTAAGGATATAAATGCTCCGTAAAGTCCGAATATTGCTCCTGATGCACCAATACTTATTGTCGAATCATGCCACCACAAACTTGTTACACTTGCTAAAATCCCTGTTACCAGAAATAATAATAGGTACTTTACTTGCCCTAAAAATGGCTCAAGGACAAATGAAACAAAAACTAATCCTGAAATATTCAATATCAAATGCATGATACCTCCATGAAGAAATACACACGTTAAAAGCCGCCACCACTCACCACCTTTAGTAATTGGTCCATAATTCGCTCCAAATTTAATAAGGTCTTGCCCTTTAAATGATAAGAATCCATATCCGCCAAAGGTCATTATTAAATACATAAGGACAATACCATAGAGTATAAGTGGCGTAATAACATATCCATCTTTAAAGGTTATATATCCAAGGAAATCCTTTAAATCTTGTTGAGCTTCTCTGTCTGGTTTCCCTGCCTTTATTCTATTAAGTTCTCGGGTATCGTAACTAGGAATTAAAATCATAATTAACCATACGACACAACTAATCAATGAAGAACCAAAAATCCAAAATAGTCGATTCCCATTCCTTTCAGAAAATGGTTCATTTTCTCCAACAAGAATAACATCTGTGCGTTTAAACCTCTTATTTGCTTTAATGGCATTACTAAAACCATCAAATTCTTTAGAGTTTCCCAACCTATCAAAGTAATTAAATTTTGAAAATTCCCTATCATTGAAATCTGTCTGACTTTCTTCTGTAAATTCTTTGTTTTTTGTTTCCTTTTGTTCAGAACTAAGTCTATTACTTATGGTTTCACGATATTCATGGCCTAACCAACCAATTGGTGATTTTAAGTTTACATTATCCTCTGATTCATAAATTGGCATAGCAACGTATAACATCATATGTAATTTACTACTGGACTTAGTCGTAACAACCTCATAATCGTGATATACTCCAATATTACTTTTATCAATATAATAATGATCTAAAGTGTAATATTTAGTTTCCTCGTAGTTATTTATTTCATTTATTGAGGTTAATTCTGTTAATTTTCCAGTTGAAGTTTGAATGTAGTTTTGTGCTATAATCATCGGAGCGGTAATCCCCATCCAAACAAGCATTGTACAAAAATCAATCATACTTCCAGTACTAATCTCAAGGTCAAGTATCTTTAGTTTAGGTCTGATATAAATCCAAGCTACTAATCCAGCCAATGTTATTGGTATTCCAAAATCAAGAATCATCTTTTTTAAGGAGAATAGCTCAAGCTCAATAAAAATCAACCAATGTAGAGAAGTGTAACCAATTACTAATACTATCAATGTCAGTATAGCAGGTTTGTATATTATTTGTAGCTTATCTTTCATCTAAATGTTATTTTCTTGCACTATTGTTCTTCGTATGGCTGCCAACGTCTTGCCGCATGAAGTGTGCCGCTGCGTGTGGTATATTCGCGTTCCTAATTTCGCCTTTGCTCGCGCGGGAGCCAAACCTTCTAAATCAGCCTCGGCAAGGCATTCTTTATTGCGGTTTGTTGGCAATAGTTTTATTTTTTAAAAAACGTCATTATACTTATTGTATCCTTGATAGATTCAAACTTATCAAACTCTTTTTTGACTCTATCTTCATTATCTCTAGTTTCTTTTCCAGAATAGAATTTGATTGTGTTTACTTTAAAATATTTTTCAATCATATTACTATTTCTTTCAACAAATTGGATTTTATCACGATTGATAATTTTCTTTTTAGAACTAAAAATTCCTGATTCTATCACAATTGAATCATAGGTTAGGCTGTATTGAATCTTTTTAAACTCAACAAGCCTTTTAATAAAGTGATATATTCCTATTCCTCCGATAATGATTAAAATTCCATTAATATATACTGGATCATTTATGGATTCACCTTTAGATTTAAAATATCCAATCAACGAATATGGAATACTGATAAAAACAAAATATCCCAATAATTCCAGTACACTTTTTATAATGTAGGGTATAAATTCAGGTTTTCCTTGCCAAATTAAATTCAATCTTTCTTTTTCACTCATGTTTTACTGTAACTTCTTATGCAAGATTTATTTGTCTTTATTTTACTTCTGAAATACGTACTATAAGTTGTTGTGACGGTTTTGTTGTATTTGTTAATTATTGCCAACGGCCTGCCGCATGATGCGTAAAGGAAGTTAACCTTACACACTTTCATATTGAGCAGAGCCAAAGCGCATATTTTGTTTTAAGTTTTCATTTTCAAAGCCAAATCTGCGATTTGGCGGTGGTGGCCCAAGCTACGAGCCAACCAAATTGCACATTGCCCTTTATGCATTATAGCGGTTTGTTGGCAAGTCGTGCTTTTTATGGTAAGTCTTCCCAATTTATGTTTTCATTATTTAGCAAACCTTTTAAAAAATCCAAGTCCTTACTAACCAAGGTTCCATAGTCTACAGAATTTGGCAAATCAATTTCAAACAAAAAATCACATTCTTTTTTCAATAGGTCATACCGTGTTTTTCCTTTTAGTCTTTTCAAGTCGAGAAAATCTGGTGGGCTCTTTCTTATTTGAATAATGGTAACACCATTGGGAATTTCGTCCTTTATTTCATTATATTCCTTTGTCGGTATAATAAAATCATAGCTTATTTGTCTTGCTATTACTTTCTTGGTCAAATGTGTTGAGATTGGCATTTCACATTCTTTCCAGCCAATACTATTCTTTGCGTTATAATTATGAAACCACAAAAAATCATATTGGTCATTAAGAATTAACTCTATAAAGTTCTTAGACGCAAAATCTAAAATCACTTGATAAACACCAGGATAGATTTCCTTAATCACATTAATATTTTCCTTAAATGAACTTTGTGTCATTGTGCGATTTTTTTTGCATGCTTGCCAACGTTTGGCTAGATGAAGCGAATGGCCATTTAATAAATCTTACCTCCAAATACTCTCTGAGCCAAATCTTTTATTTGTTTTTATCTTTTCATATACTCTAATTAATTACAAGTTTTTAAGCCACTTTTTCATGGG